>NZ_LIST01000002.1:0-542953 GCF_001280455.1 Halorubrum tropicale | reverse complement strand
CATTCATTGGCGCTGACGCGCCACGAACTCGCATGAGTTCAGGCGGTATCTGGATCGCACGTATACACGGTTGTTTCGAACCACGACCGACACAGGCGTCGCTCATAGAGCGTCTCGGTTCGAGTCCGAGAGTCGGCATGAAGGCGGCCAGAGCGGTAGGGAAACACCCGTACCCATTCCGAACACGGAAGTTAAGCCTACCAGCGTATCGTGAAGTACTGGAGTGAGCGATCCTCTGGGAACCACGAGTCGCCGCCTGCCCACTCATACGGGAATACTCCCACTACAGCCCACGGACAACGCGTCCGTGGGCTTTCTTCATATCCAACGAGTGACAGCGACGCGTCCGATTCGGTGGACACTGACTCGATGGTGTGGTTGGCGTCCATCGAGGCGGCTGAGTCAGGGTACCGTCCGTCAGCGACTTCGCCGTCCAGGAGCTGAGTCGAAGATTGTCTCGGCGGAACCGTATCAGTACTAATACTTTCGTCCGTAAGTTTATCACTTCTGTCGCTGAAGTCAATGTAACATGGGCGGGTCGGACGACGCGGTTCGACTGTGCTGCGGCGACGAGCCGTCGCTTCGCGACGGCGTCGCTTCGGACCGTGTCGTCTCCGTGTTGTTCGGCACCGACGTCGAGGCGTGGCGGAGGGGCTGGAGTCGGACCGTAGCGGGGCCGCCGGCACGGGAGGCGGCGGTGGACGTGAACGACATCGCTCGGAGCGGGGCCACCGCGTCGACGCAGGTGGTACCGAACAACGGGCTCGCGTACACGGTGCTCGGCCGCGACGCCGATGGGGAGCGCGTGCTCGACGCCGTTGGCGATCACCTCGACGGCGTTCCCGAGGGGACGGTCGACCTGTTGGTCGACGACCTCGCGCCCGTCGCCGCGCGGGAGGGCGTCGACGTCGCGGTCGGGTTCGCGGACCGTCTCCGTGAGCGCTTCGCCGACGAGGCGAACCGCGTCCTGCTCGGCTGTTCCGCCGAGTGCTCCGCCGAGTTACTGTCACGCCTCGACGCCCTCGTCGACGCTGACGCGACCGCGACGGCGGCGGTTGAACGGCTCTCGCGCGACGACCCCACCACCTTCGGGTACGTCCGTCGTCACTGGGCAGAGGCCAAGCGCGGTATCGAGGCGTGCGACCGGAACTACCCGCAGTCGAAGCAGGTCCACGCCGCGCTGACCGACCCGGAGACGACGCCGCGGACGCTGGGGGCGACCCTGTCGGGGTTGGTCACGCTCGGCGCGCTGGAAACGTGGGGAGACACGGTGGGACCGACCCGGTACGACCTCACCGCGTACCGGCCGGATCGGACGTCGGCGATCGGCGCGGCGCTCGAAGCGGACGACGTCGAGGAGTGAGACGTCGCCTCCCGGCTCGGTGTGTCAGCCGCCGGTTTCGTCCCGCTCGTCGGTCTCCGCGATGCGTCTGAGGTCGGTCTCAACGACGGTGCCGTCGGGCTCCAGCGTCACGCTTCCGAGGGCGGCGGTCTCACCGGTGTCGTACCGGGCGTCGACCGCCGCCAGCGTCCGGCGCCTGTCGAGCCGGTCCCAGACGGCCTCCGCGACGAGCGACTGGAACGCCTCGGGGTCGGTCCACCCGGCGTCGATGTCGGAGGGGACGCCGACGACGACCCGGAGCTCCGTCTCGGCGACGCGAATGCCGACGCCGAACGTGTCCGCACACATGGACGGTCGTTCGCGACGGGGGGTGAAATCACCGTCGGCGGCGGACATGACGGCGACCGCGCCGACTCGCACGCTCGACTCTCGAAACCGGTAAGCACTCCCCGCTCGAATGGTCGAAGACTCGATGAGTTCGACGCCAGCGGTGTCGCCGAGGGCGGGGCTCGCGGCGGCGGTCGTCGCGGTGAGCGCAGGCGCGATCCTCGTCCGCCTGAGCGACGCGCCGAGCTCGGTCGCCGCGTTCTACCGAGTGCTGTTCACGACCCTCCCGTTGGCCTCGGTGGCGGCGTGGCGGTACCGCGGGGAGTTCGGCCGGATCCGGTCGCGCGACCTCGCGTTCGCGGTGCTGTCCGGCGTCGCGCTCGCGATCCACTTCGCGGCCTGGTTCGAGAGTCTCCGGTGGACGAGCGTCGCCGCGAGCGTGACGCTCGTTCAGGCGCAGCCGGTGTTCGTCGCGGTCGGCGCGTGGCTGCTGTTGCGCGAGCGTGTCACGCGGCAGATGGCCGCGGGCATCGCGGTCGCCGTGGCGGGGATGGCGTCGATGTCGCTCGGCGACTTTCTGGGGGGCGTGGCGGTCGGGGCTCGCCCGCTGTACGGCAACGCGTTGGCGCTGGCCGGTGCCGTCGCCGCGGCGGGGTACGTGCTGGCCGGTCGCTCGCTGCGGCAGCGGATCTCGCTGGTCCCCTACGTCACCGTCGTGTACGGCGTCTGCGTGGTGGTCCTGCTCGCGTTCGTGCTCGCCGCCGGCCACCCGCTGACGGGGTACCCCGCCCGGGAGTGGCTCCTGTTCGTCGGGCTCGCGGTCGGACCGGGGTTCCTCGGCCACACGGTCCTCAACTGGGCGCTCGCGCACTTGGAGTCGAGCGTCGTGTCCGTCTCCTTGCTCGGTGAGCCGGTCGGCGCGACGCTGCTCGCGGCCGCGCTGCTGTCGGAGACGCCCACCCCGGCGACGGTCGCCGGCGGCTGCGTGGTCCTCGTTGGTATCTACGTCACCGCGACGACGAACTCGTCGTAGCGTTTTCAGCGCCGATATTTTGGGGTGAACGTTCAAGACCGCCGAACCGGTGGGTAAAGTATGGACCGGCGAACGGTCGTCGCGTTCGTTGGCGACGACGAGAGCGCCAGCGAACGCGTGGCCCGTTCGGTCGAGGCCGCGTGGAACGGCGCGGGCGGCCCGTCCCTTCGGACGCTCGCTCCCACTGACTTCGGCGAGGACCGAGGCGGCGAGGAGCCGCTGAAAGACACGTGCGGGGTCGTCGTCACCGCCTCGGCCGTGGCGGACGACGTCGTCACGGAGAGACTCGTCGCGCTCCCGTCCCACGTGCCGGTGATCGCGCTCGTCGAGGACGCGTCGACGGCGACGATCCGAACACTGCTGGCGGCCGACGTGGACGACGTGGTCGAGGCCGACGACCGCGGCCGTCACGTCGGGGGGGACGCGGTCGACCCGCTCGCGGAGCGGATCCGGGGGCAGATGAGCCCTGACCGCGTCACGCTCGGAGGCGACGGCGTCGCCCGGCTCTCCGAGGTGTTGCTCGACGCCGGGACGACGCTCATGAGCACGCGCACCGACGAGGTCGGCACGAAGATCGAGTGGACGATGGAGAACGTCGGCGAACACGCCGAACTCGATCGGATCGTCTGTTACCGCGAGGAGGACGGCGAGTTCGTCCCCGCCTACGACTGGTGTCCCGAGGGGTTCGACCCGGCGCCGAGGCCGTTCGACGACTTCCCGGACCCGGACCTGCTATCGACCTTCGGCAACGTCGCACGCGGATCCTCTCCGGCCGAGGACGACTCGGAGGGTAACGACGACGCGGGCCTCGCCGGGCCGGCGGCGACGGTCCACGTCCCGCTCGTCGTCGACTGGGAGCTCAGCGGCATCGTCGCGTTCGAGTCTGACGACTGCCGCGTCTGGACGGACGAAGAGGTGAGCCTGTACCGAACCCTCGGCGACCTGATCGCGCACACGATCGCGCGCAACGACCGCCGAGAAGCGCTCCGCAGGCAGGCGGAACAGCTGGAACAGTTCAGCGCGGTCGTCTCGCACGACCTCCGGAACCCGCTGAACGTGCTCTCCGGCTACCTGTCGCTCTCCGAGGACGAACTCACGTCGTCGCGGTACGACGCCATGAGCGGCGCGGTCGACCGCATGGAGACGCTGATCGACGACCTGCTCATGCTCGCGCGTCGCGGCGAGGCGATCGGCGACACGGAGCCGGTGCCGGTCGCGGCCGTCGCCGAGGACGCCTGGGACTCGGTGCGCGCGCCGAAGGCGACGCTCACGATCGCCGACGAAATCGGGCGCGTCGAGGCAGACCCGAGCCGGCTCCGGCAGGCGCTTGAGAACCTCTTCCGGAACGCGATCGACCACGGCGGTCCGGAGGTCTCGATAGAGATCGGTCCGCTCACCGACGGCGGCGATGTCGGCGGGATGTACGTCGCTGACGACGGGCCCGGCATCCCGGTCGGACTCGTCGATACGGTGTTCGACTCGGGCGTCTCCTCGGCCGACAGCTCCGGGATCGGCCTGGCGATCGTCGACCGGATCGTCGAGGCGCACGAGTGGGACATCGATGTCCGGAACGACGGCGGCGCGGTCTTCGAACTCACCTTCGACACGGACGCGACGCGGGTCGCGGCGCCGTAACGTTCGGTCGGCGTCGTCGTCGCCGCGACCCGGTCAACGTTCGTCGGACTCTCAGTTTTCGGCGAGCGGCTCACTCCTCGGCGAACCGTTCGACGGTTCGGCGGTGCCGATCGCGGAACATCCCCTCGAATCCAACCTTCGCCAGCGGCCCGACCGCGTCGCCCAGCGGGCCGAGCGGCAGCCGATAGGCGACCGTGTCGACGAGGAGCGTCTCGTCGCCGTCGGCGTAGAACGCGTGGGTGTGTTCCCACCGTCGGAACGGACCGCCTTCCATCACGTCGACGAACCGGGCGGAGCGCTCCGGGGACGCCGTGCCGTCGGGCTCGCGCTCGGCGATCCGCGAGGTCCACCGCTGTCGCGGTCCGGCCCCGAACGGGCGGACCGACATCTCGATCTCCGAGCCCGCGACGAGGACCTCGGGGTCGGGCGACCCGTCCGCCCCCGCGACGCTGTCGACGCCGAGACGCATCCAGTCCGGGGTGAGTTCTCGCAGTCCGTCGACCGTGGAGTGAAAATCCCACACGTCTTCGATCGGGGCCGGCACCCGAGTCGTCCGCCTGTACGTCGGCATACCCGCGGTATGGTGCGGGCGGACAAAAAGCCGTCCTCGGCGGCGGTTCTGGGACCGAAACCCGCATGCCCGCGCGCGGCGTGAGACGAGACGATGGAACGCGGGGCGATCGACGTCGGCGATCTGGCTGGACCGTTCGATCTCCAGGCGACCCTGGAGAGCGGACAGAGCTACCTCTGGAACCGCGCGGACGGCGAGACCTACGACGAGCTTCACGCCCACGGCGGCGACGCGTGGTACGAGACCGTCGTCGACCCGATTCCCGGCGTGACGGAGGAACGCGTCGCGGTCCGGGTCAGACAGGAGGGCGGCGTCCACGACGGGCGGCTCCGCTGGGAGGCCTCGACAGACGCCGAGCCGCTGTTGACGCACCTGCTCCGGCTCGACGACGACCTCGACGCGATCTTGGACGCGACGCCCGACCTCCCGCTGCTGGAACGGGCCTACGACGCCTACGAGGGGATGCGACTGACCCGCGACCCGGTATTCCCCTGTCTGATCTCGTTCATCTGCTCGGCGCAGATGCGGGTCGCGCGGATCCACGGGATGCAGCGGCGGCTCCGGGAGACGTACGGCGACGCGGTCGCGCTCGGCGACGAGACGTACCGGGCGTTCCCGACGCCGGATCAGCTGGCCGCGCGCACCGAAGAGGAGCTCCGCGACCTCTCTCTGGGCTATCGGGCGCCGTACGTCCAGCGCACCGCGGAGATGGTCGCGAGCGGCGAGGCCGATCCCCTGGCTGCGGCCGACCTCCCCTATGAGGAGGCGCGGGAGTCGCTCACGCGGTTCGTCGGCGTCGGGAACAAGGTCGCCGACTGCGTGCTGTTGTTCTCGCTAGGCTTCCTCGAAGCGGTGCCGCTCGACACCTGGATCCGCACGACCATCGAGGAGTACTACCCCGACTGCGACCGCGGGAGCTACGCGGCGACCTCCCGCGCGATCCGCGAGCGGTTCGGCGGCGAGTTCGCCGGCTACGCGCAGACGTACGTGTTCTACTACCTCCGCGCCGGCGGGGAGTGACCGACGGGCCCGCGTCCGCGGACGCCGGCGTCTCCGCGGGAACGAGCGGCCGCGAGACGCCCGCTCGCCGACCGCGTCGGCCGCCGAGAGGCGGTCCCGGCCGAAGTTTGATACTCGTTCGCGTGGTACGCTCGGCCGTGATGGACTGTCGAGTCGTCGTCGAGGCCGCGGTCCCGGTGTACGACGTGGAGACCCCCGACGAGGCGGTCCGGATCGCCATCTCGAAGACCGGCGAGATGCTCAACCCGGACCTCAACTACGTCGAGATCGACACCGGCACGCGGACGTCGCCCAGCGGCGAGCAGCTCGACCCGGCGTTCGTCGCGGCCGACGAGGCGCTCGTCGCCCTCGAACTCCGGATGGACGTGTTCAACGTCGACCGCGACGAACACGCCAGCCGCGTCGCGCGCAAGGAGATCGGCAAGCGGCTCCGTAACATTCCGCTGAAAGTGCTCTCGGTGACTGAGATAGCCCCCGAAGAGAGCGACCGTCCGGAGGACTCCCCGACGGCTGAAGGAACGCCGGAGTCGGAAGACGGCGAACTCGATCCCGGCGACGACGGGCCGGCTGACGGTCGCTGAGCCCCGAGAGCGGTTCGGACACCGCCGGTCCGCGGGCGAGAACGACACGGGACGACGGACGGCGGCGTCGCTGATCGGTGAACGGTCGGTCGGCGAGGAGCGGCGCGCAGTAGACGGTTCAGTCGGCCGTCGGGGCCAGCGGCTCCGATTCGGACGACTCCATCGGCTCGGTGATTCCTTCGGTCAGCTTGAAAACGGCGGCTTTGTGGTCGGTCTTCGACTTGTGAATCGATGTCGGCTTGACGCCCAGTTCCTCGTAGGCTTCGAGGTCGACGTCGTCGTCCCAGAACTCGCACTGTTTTCGTACCTCCGCGAGGAGACCGTGAAGATGGATGAGCTCCTGCTTCTTCATGAGTACCAGTCCTTTGCTACCGGAGGTTTATATTATTATCTTGAGTCACGTTACCATGCTGTTCGCGTATTTCGCGAGTAGCGGGGCGGAGAAGTGGATTCTCGATAGATCTATCAGGATCGTTTGCGACCGTCCGGAGCGGTCGCCGGCTCGCGAGCGACGGGCGTCGCTACGCGGTCGGTCACCGGGCGACCGGAAGGATCGGCATCGCGGGCCGGCCGTCGCGCCGGCGTGCGCTACTGGAACTGCTTGACGGCCTCGAGGTCGCGTTCCGTCCGCATGAACTCCGTCAGGCGGCGCGTCGCGTGACACGCCGAACAGGTGAAGTTGGACCGCAGATCCTGAAGCTCGGCGGGATTGTCCTGCCACTCCTTGCCGCACTCCGGACAGACGAGTCTGACGAACGCGTCAACCATGTCATCCAGTACAGGCGGCCGCGTTAAAAACGTGTGTGGCAGGCGATCCGCGACGGTCGGCGGGTCGGTCCCGCGGCCGATTCGACGGGCCGACCCCGCGATCGGTTACGACCGCATCGCCCGCTCAGGCGCTCGCGGTTCCGCTCGCGTCGAGCAGCTCCTTGTACCGGTTCCTGATGGTGACCTCCGAGACGTCGGCGACGTCGGACACCTGGCTCTGGGTCACCTTCTCGTTCGACAGCAGTGCCGCGGCGTAGACGGCGGCCGCGGCGAGGCCGACCGGCGACTTGCCGCTGGTGATCCCCGCGTTCGCGGCGTCGTCGAGCAGTTCGCGCGCGCGCCGCTCGGTCTCCTCCGAGAGGTCGAGCCGCGAGACGAACCGGGGGACGTAGCTCGTCGGGTCAGCGGGTTGGACGCGCAGTCCGAGCTCGCGGACGACGTAGCGGTACGTCCGGGTGAGCTCCATCTTCTCGACCCGCGAGACCGCGGTGAACTCGTCGAGGCTCCGGGGGTTCCCCACCTGCCGTGCGGCGGCGTACAGCGAGGCGGTGGCGACGCCCTCGATCGAACGGCCCGGAAGCAGGTTCTCGCTCAGCGCCCGGCGGTAGACGACGGAGGCGGTCTCGCGGACGGTGTCCGGGAGCCCGAGGGCGCTCGCCATCCGGTCGATCTCGCCGAGCGCCTGCTTGAGGTTGCGCTCCTTGGAGTCGCGGGTGCGGAAGCGCTCGTTCCAGGTCCGCAGTCGCTGCATCCGGCGCCGCTGTCGGCCCGAGAGCGACTTGCCGTAGGCGTCTTTGTCCTGCCAGCCGATGTTCGTCGAGAGCCCCTTGTCGTGCATCATGTTCGTCGTCGGGGCCCCCACCCGCGACTTGCTGTCGCGCTCGCCGGAGTTGAACGCGCGCCACTCCGGCCCGCGGTCGACCGAGTCCTCCTCGACGACGAGCCCGCAGTCGCTACAGACCGTCTCACCGTGTTCCGTGTCCGTGGCGAGCCGGCCGTCGCACTCCGGACAGGTGGTGATCCGCTCGCGCTCGTTCTCCGTGCGCTCGTCGACGCTCGTCGACTCCGCTCCCGCCGCGTCCCTCGTCCGGGTGCGCTCGCCGGACGCGGGCGCGTCGCCTCGGTCCGCGAGTCGGTCCCGTTCCGTGCCGCCGTCGCTGTAGGTGTATGTCTCTGTCATGGGCTTGCTCCGACGATCCCCCGACGAAAATACAGCGAGGTCCGCAATCGCCAGTCTGTTAACATGTAGTTAGTAGTGAGAACATATAAATATGTCGATATTGACGATAGCGGGCGAAAGACGAAATTCGCCTCTGGAGGAGGAAAACGGCCGTCAGGGCGGCCTTGACGGTCCGATCGCGACGACGCCCGGACCGCCGTTCGGGCCGCGCGATCGTATATATACTTCACTCTCGGACCGCTCCGGGCCGGGGTGTCCGACAAATAAAGCGGCTGTGCCGGGGCGCTCGCGCGCGTCGCCCTCGCCTGCGGCCGTCACGGGTCGCCGGCGGCGACGCGCGCCATCGCCCCGGCGAGCACCTCGGTCGCGGCGGCGCAGTCGGCCCAGTCGGTCCACTCGCGCGGGTTGTGCGAGATCCCGTCGCGCGACGGGGCGAACAGCAGCGACGCGTCCGCGACGCGCGCCACCCGCATCGCGTCGTGGGCGGCGCCGGAGTGGAGGTCGACCGCCTCGCGGTCCGCGGCGTCGGCGGCCTCGTGGGCGGCCTCGCGGAGGCGGTCGCTCATCGGCGTCGGCGCCACGTCGAACGGGCGCTCGAACGCCGTCTCGACTCCGCGCTCGCGCTCCAGCCGCGCCAGCGACCCGCGCGCGGCGTCGACGATCGACTCCATCGACTCGGCCTCCACGTCGCGCACGTCGACGCCCGCCTCGACGCGCCCGGGGACCACGTTCGTCGCGTTCGGCGCGACCGACAGCGACCCGACCGTACCGACCGCCGAGGGCGACGACGACTCCACGATCTCGTTCGCGGCGCGCTCGACGTCCGAGACGAACTCGCTCGCAGCCGCCAGCGCGTCCGTCCGCTCGTCCATCGGGGTCGCGCCCGCGTGGTTCGCCTCCCCGTCGATCGTCGCCTCGCAGTGGGTGATCCCGGTGATCGTCGTCACGACCCCGGCCGCCGCGCCCGCCGCCTCCAGCGTCGTGTCCTGCTCGACGTGGAGCTCGTAGAACGCCCCCCACGACGCGGGGTCTACCGTCGTCGGCGCGCCCTCCGCGTCGGTCGGCGTGGCGGCGTCGACCGCGTCCCCGCCGCGGTAGCCGATCCGGTCGAGCGCCTCGCCGAGCGTCTCCCCGTCGCCGTCCGACAGCGCGAGCGCCTCGTCGAGGGGTAGCTCGTCGGTCGCGACGGTCGATCCCAACAGCCCGTTGCCGAAGGTGCCGCCCTCCTCCTCGGTGAAGCTCACGACCCCGACCGGCCGGTCCGGCTCGACGCCCTCGTCGCGCATCGCGCGGACGGCCTCCAGCGCGGCGTACACCCCGAGCGGCCCGTCGAAGATGCCGCCCTCCGGGACGCTGTCGAGGTGGCTCCCCGAGACGACCGGGGCGGCGCCCGGGTCGGCGTTCTCGGGAGTCCAGGTCCCGAGGACGTTCCCGACGGCGTCGACGGTCACGTCGAGGCCGGCGTCGCGGAGGCGCGCGACCAGCCGGTCCCGGGCCTCCCGGTTGGCCTCGGTCCCCGTTCGGTTCGTTCGGGCGTGCGCGTCGGCGTCGTCCGTCTCGACCCGGCCGAACGCCGCGTTCGCCTCGATGTCCGCGCGGAGCCGGTCCGCGTCGACTGGGAGGTTCATACCGGCACCGGGTCCCGCGGGATCAAAACGGTTCGGGCTCCGGCCGGGCGCTCGGCGGCACGACCGCTCGTCGCCGGCGCCGCGCCGTCACTCGTTCCGCCGCGCGAGCCAGTAGCCCGCCGACCCCGCTCCGAGACCGGCGGCGAACGAGCGCTTCGCCGCCGGGCCGTCGAGCGAGCGCGCGACGGCGACCCCAAGCGCCGCCCACGCCAGCGCGACGCCGACGGTCCGCCCCGGTCCGCCCCGGAGCCGCCGACAGCCGGCGATCGTCCGCGAATGCCGATAGAGGTAGCCGGCCGCGAAGCCGACCGCGAACGGGCCGGCCCGGACCTCGTCGCCGGCCGCTCGCCACCGCGCGAGCAGGACGCCGACGCCGAGGCACTCGATCGCGGCGCCGAGCGCGCGCACCGCGTTCACCATGCGAACCGTTCGCACTCGACGCGAAAAGCGGTTTCGCCGGGCGCGGATCCGAAAGCACTTGTCGGGGCCCGTTCGTAGATAAGATGGCATGTCCCCGTTGCTCCTCCAGGGTGCGGCCGCCGGGATCGCCCTGCTGATCAGCCTCGTGTTCCTCGTCGTCCACCTGGCGATGATCGTGTGGACGTACTCGGACGCGCAGTCGCGGAGCGATCACCCGCCCGTGCTCTGGGCGCTCGTGGTGTTCTTCGCGCCGATCCTCGGCCTCCTGCTGTACCTCATCATCGGCCGGAACTCCTACTGAGGCATCGCCGTCCGGCGACGGTCGTCGCGTGACCGCCCGCGCCGGACCTCACACGCCCTTCAGCACGCTCGTCGCACCGACCGTCTCGGCGACGACCCACGCGACGAACAGCGCGTAGGCCGCGAGCAGCGCGTACGACTCGCGCTCCCCGAGCGCGAGCTCCGTCCGAAGCGTCACGAACAGGAGGACGGTCGCGGCCGTCAGGACGCCGAACATCGGCACCGCCGTCGAGAAGTTCACCTCGACCGCGCCGACGATCAGCACGCCGAGCGGGATCGCGACGAGCAGGTCGAAGGTGTTGGACCCGAGGACGTTGCCGAGGCTCGTCGCGCCGCGGTCGTCGCGCGCCGTCCGGACGCTCACCAGCGCGTCCGGCAGGCTCGTCGCCGCCGCGACGACCGTGACGCCGGCGAGGAACTCCGGGACGCCGAAGGTGGCGCCGAGCGACTCGACCGACGCGACGAGCCGCTCGACCGTGACGACGATGAGCCCGAGGCCGGCCGCCAGCTTCGCCCACTCCCGCCGGAGGTCGACCCCGTCGCGCACGCGCTCCGCCGCCGCGTCGTCGACGTCTTGATACTGGATGAACAGGTAGAGCACGTACAGCCCGAGCGGGATGGCCGCGAGCGAGCGCGGCAGCTCGCCGACGATCGGCTCCGTCGACACCGGGAAGTAGATGACCGCGAGCGCGAACGTCACGACCAGCGCCGAGACGGCGAGCATGTAGAACTGCGCCTCCTTGTACACGATCGCCCGGTTGGCCTCCAGGTCCGACTCTGTCCCGAGGCCGGCGACCGCGGGGATCACGAGGACGTTGAAGATGGCCGACCCGACGAGCGCCCCGACGCCCATGTCGAAGACGCCGGTGAAAGCGGTGACGAGCACGCTCACGAGTTCCGGGAAGCTCGACCCGACCGCGACCACGACCGACCCCTGCACGACGGCCGGCAGCCCGTAGTAGCCGGCGAGGGTCTCGGCGGCCTCCTCCAGCCAGCCGCTCCCGACCCAGATCAGCCCGGTCGCCGCGGCGATCACGAGGACGTGGACGACCGGCGCGTCGGGGAGGATCCCCGTCACGGGCTACCGGACGTGTCGCCCGCCCAGCTCCCGGAGCCGGGCCGCTGTCTCGTCGTCGAGCGCGTCGCGGGTGACGCGCCACTCCCAGTTGCCGGCCATCGTGCCGGGCTCGTTGAACCGCGCGTCGCTGCCGAGCCCGAGCAGGTCCTGGAGCGTCGTCACCGCGAGGATCGCGTCCGACCCCCACACAGCGTCGATGATCGCCCACTCGGGCGACTCCCCGGGCTCGGACCCGACGTTGTACCGGAAGCAGTCGCGCTGCTCGGCCGGGAGGTCCTCGAAGTAGCCGACCCAGGTGTCCGTGTCGTGCGTCGAGGTGTAGCCGACGACGCCCTCGCCGTAGTGCATCGGCTGGTACTGGTTCCCCTCCGCACACCAGTCGGCGTACTGCGGGACGCGCATTCCCGGGAAGCCGAACTCCGCCATCAGCTCCTCCATCGCCGGCTCCTCGAATCCGAGGTCCTCCGCGATGAAGGGGGCCTCGCCCAGTTCGCGCTCCACCGTCTCGAACAGGTCGCGCCCCGGCCCGTCGCGCCACTCGCCGTCCGCGGGGTCGTCGCTGTCGGCCGGGATCGCCCAGTACTTCGCGAACCCGAGGAAGTGGTCGAGCCGCGCCACGTCCGCGAGCTCGAACAGCCGACGGAACCGGTCGAGCCACCAGTCGTACCCCGACTCGGCGAGGTGCTCCCAGTCGTACAGCGGGTTCCCCCACCGCTGCCCGTCGTCGCCCGCGTTGGGCGGGACGCCCGCGACCGCCGTCGGGCGGTTCCCCTCGTCGAGCCGGAACGCCTCCGGGCTCGCCCACACGTCGGCGGAGTCGAGCGCGACGTAGATGGGCACGTCGCCGACGATCGACACCCCCTCATCGGCCGCGACCGCCCGCAGGTCGCGCCACTGGCGGTCGAACGTCCACTGGACGAACTCCCGGAACCGGATCTCCCGGGCGTGCTCGTCGCGCGCGTCGGCCAGCGCCTCGGGGTCGCGCGTCCGCAGCGGGGCGGGCCAGTCGGTCCAGACGTCCTCCGGGCGCGCGTCGGAGAGCGCGCGGAACAGCGCGTAGTCGGCGAGCCACGGCTCGCGCTCGCGGAACTCGTCGAGGGCGGCGCGGTCCGCCTCGGTCGCCCGCTCCTCGAACCGACCGAAGCCGGTCCGCAACAGCGGGAGCTTGTACTCGCGGACCGCGTCGTAGTCGACGCGGCCGGTCGGGAAGTCGGGCACCGGTTCGAGGTCACTCTCGTCGAGCCACCCGTCCGCGACGAGCCCGTCGGGGTCGACGAACAGCGGGTTGCCGGCGAACGCCGACGGCGACTGGTACGGCGACTCCCCGGCAACGGAGAGCGTCGGCCCGAACGGACAGATCTGCCAGTGGTCGACGCCGGCCTCGCCGAGGAACGAGAGGAAGTCGCGCGCGCCCTCGCCGAGGTCGCCGATCCCGTACGCCCCCGGCAGCGAGGTGACGTGACAGAAGACGGCGTCGGAGCGGTCGAATCGCATACGACCCCCTGCGATCCCCACCGACTCAAGCGTTGTGACCGGGCGGGGCTCGCCCGGACGGTCCTCGGAGCCCGGGCGGGCCGCCAGTCACTCCGTCCGCCGCCACACGACCGCGTCCGCCGTCTCCAGCGTCACCGACGCCGTCGAGCCGGCGGAGTCACCCGGCTCGACGCCGAGGTCGGGCGGCGCGAGCGCGACAGTCCACTCGCCGCTCGCGTCGTCGCCGGGGCCGCCGGCGCGCTCCGCTCCGAGGTCGGCGAGGACGGCGGCCGGCGAGACCTCGACCGGCGTCCCCTCCGTGTTACAGGCGACGAGCAGCGTCTCGTCTCCGTCCGGTGCGCGCCGGCACGCCTCGTACACCACGGTTCCCTCGGTCGGGTGGCGGTAGCCGAACGCCTCCCCGCGGTCCGGGTCCACGTCGTCGCGGAGCCACGGTCGCGCCTGCCGAAACTCTCGGACCGCGCGGTCGAACGCGGTCCGGGCCCCGTCCTGCTCGTCCGCCCACCGGTCGAGCGTGAGGTACTCGCTCACGTCGCCGCTCCACGCGAACGAGAAGCGCTGGAGGTCGTCCGCGTCGAGCCCGTTGCCGGCCTCCTCCGCGTCCATCGGCGTCCCCATCGCCGACAACAGCTCGGCGATCAGGTCCACGTCGTAGTCGGTCGCGTCGACGAGGTCGGACAGCGTCGTCGCGACCGACTTCAGGTCGGCGCGCGTCTCGAAGCCGAGCGCCCGAAGCCGCGGGAACGCGTCACCGGTGCCGTCGGCGTCCGCGAGCGCTCCCTCGGGGACGTGCCAGTCGATCCACGGCGCCTCCTCCGCGACCACCTTCACGTTCCACGTCGGGTCGGTGTCGCGGACGAACCCCCACGGCGCGCGGTAGTTGGCGTGGAGAAAGTCCATCGGTACGCCCGGCATCGCGACGTGGAACCAGACGAGCGCGGCGGGGCTGTCGTACGCCTCCCGGATCGTCCCGCGCGGGTCGGCCGCGAGGTACGGGTTGATCAGCTCGCCGCTCCAGTCGTCCGTCACCTCGACCTGCGAACCGCGGCGGAGCGTGTCGTGGTTGGCGACGCCGGTGATCCACCGGCTTCCGAACTCGCCGACCTCGCGCATCCGCCACCACTTCGTCGCCCAGAAGGTGAGCAGCGCCGGCTTGTTGTGCGCGAACGTCACCGGCGACCACTGGAACGCGTGGGGGTGTCGGTCGATCAGGGTGCGGTACGTCGAGGCGAGCTCCCAGTCCTCCCGCGGCCAGGGCCGACCGTCCTCGAAGATCATCCACGGGCGGTAGCCCGTCCCCGCGACCTCGTGGACCACGCCGTCCAACGCGTCGAGGAACGCGTCGTCGTGGACCTGCTCGCCGGTCTCCTCGTCGTGGTAGGTGAAGTCCTGCGCGCCGTCGACCCGGATCCCGTCCGCGCCGAAGTTCGCCTTCCGCCGGTGGAGCTCCAAGAGGATCGCTCGCACAACCGGCTGCCGGTAGTCGAGGTGGAGCCCGTACATCCCGGGCCCCTCGAAGAACGGGTCCGGGAGCAGCTCGGCGGCCGCCTCGTCGGCGTGGCCGAGCGCCACGTCGAAGACGACCCGGATCGGGTCCGGCATCGCGTGGCAGGCGGCGATGAACTCGACGAGCTCGTCGGGCCGGCCCGTCTCCAGCAGCGCCGGGTTCGCGGCGCCGAAGCCGCTCACGACCACGTCGTACCCCCAGTTCCGCTGGTCCGGCCGCTTCACCCCGACCGTCGCGGTCTCGGCGTCGGCGTCCCGGTTCAGCGGTGGGCCGTCCGCCGCCCCTTCCGCGCCGCCCGGCCGCCAGTACCACTGCCGGCCGTACGCCTGCGTGAGCGGCTCGACCGGCATCAGCTGGACCGCGTCGTAGCCGGCGTAGTTGCGCTCGTGCGGGTCGAGCGGTTCGCCGCGCTCCAGCTTGTCGCCGACCTCGCGGAACCGCGCCGCGAGCGCGCGCAGCGACCCGAACTCGGTCGACGTGCCGGGGTGGACCTCCAGCATGCTCGTCGCGGGCTCGACCCGCGGGAAGCCGTCGTCCTCGTCGGTCGGGACCGACTCCTCGTCCGTGCCGAGCGCGGCGAAGTGGTCGCGGTCCGGCCGCGTCGCGTCGAGCCGCGGCCAGTCGTACGCCTCGGCGGGTGCGAACGCCCCGAACGGGAGCGAGCGAGCCAGCGGGTCCCTGACGGTCCGGTACGATCCGTCGCCGTCTGGCTCCGGGGCGACGAGCTGGTAGAGCGCGCCGAGCCGGTCGGCGGTCCCGACCGGGAGCCCCTCGACGGCGACCCAGTGGAACTCGCCGTCGCGCTCCGTCGGGAGCCGGTCGATCCGGAACGAGACCTCCCGGAGGTCTTCGCGGCCGGGATCGACCGCGAACCCGTCGCCGCCGTCGTCGACGGGAGTGAATACCTCCAGGCGCACGTCTTCGGCCGGGACGCCGTCCGCGACGAGATCCGGCGTCCAGAATCCGAACGCGACGCCCTCCGGGGGATCGGTCGCCGGGTCGGCGCCGTCGGGCCGGATGGGGTGCGCGCCGAGCCGGGGCGCGATCTCGCTCGCGGCCGCGAACCGGTCGTCCGCCGACGCCCGGTCCCGCCGCGCGGCGTCGACCAGCGCGGCGGTCTCGTCCGGGAGGACGGACGGGCCGTCCGGACCGCGGTCGGCCGCCCGACCGCCGCTCATGGCTCCGAGACCGGCACCACCGCCACCTCGTCGACGCGGACCCGCTCCGTGCCCTCGCCGTCCTCGACGAGGCAGTCCTCGCCGGTGACGAGATCGCGCTCCCCGTGGTCGAGGTCGAACGCGACGCTCGCGTCGGCCGGCGCGAAGTTGAGGACGACGAGGAGCGTCTCGTCGCCGTCGCGGCGCCGGAACGCGACCACGTCGTCCGGGTGGGCGTCGCCGCTCGCGACGACCGGCTTCTCCGAGAGATTGCCGCTCGCGACGTGGTAGTCGACGCGCGCGAGGTCGCCGTCCGGCCCGAGCGCGGGGTGGTCCCGGCGGACCGCGAGGAGGCGCTCGTAGCGCTCGCGGACCTCCTCGCGCGCGTGGTCCCACGCGATCGCGTCACGGCGCCCGCGCTGCCCGATCTCCTGGCCGGCGTACACCATCGGGACGCCCGGCAGCGTCATGATCGCCGCGCCCGCGGCGGCCGCGGCCGCGTCGCCGCACTCGACGCGGTAGCGCGTCTCGTCGTGGTTCTCGATGTACTGGAGGAACTCGGCGTGGTCCGGAAACCCGATCTCGGCGCGCTGGCCGACCGCGTCGAGGACCGACTCCGCGGGCGCCGCCCCCCGTCCGATCTGCCGGAGCTGGAAGTACAGCGTCGCGTCGAAGTGGACGTCGAACATCCCCTCGTGGAACCCCGGGATGTACGGGATCGTCTCGTCCATCAGGAGGAACTCCCGGTCGATGTCCTTCACGCGGTCGCGGAGCTCCCGCCAGAAGGAGTCGGGGACCGCCCACGCCATGTCGCAGCGGAACCCGTCGACGAGCGGCGCCCACTCGTCGACCACGTCCAGCAGGAACCGTCGCACGTCGAGGTTCGCGTGGTTGAGGTTCGCGATCAGCTCCCAGTCGAAGTACGTGCCCGGCTCGCCCGACTCCTGCCACTCGTAGCGGTCGCGGTACGGCGACGCCGGATTCCGGTAGGCGTCTTGGAACCACTCGTGGTCGCGCGCCGTGTGGTTGGCGACGAAGTCGAACAGCACGCGCATGCCGTGGTCGTGGGCGGTCTCGACGAGCGCCTCGAAGTCCTCGCGCTCGCCGAGGTCCTCGGCGGTGTCGAAGAAGTCGACGATGTTGTAGCCGTGCGGCTTCCCGTCGTGGCCGAGGACCGGGGTGAGCCACAGCGTGTCGACGCCGAGGTCGGCGATCCGCGGGATCCGCTCGGCGATGGCGTCGAACGCCTCGCCCTCGTCGGCGTCGGCGAAGGTGCGGACGAACACCTCGTAGACCGAGGCCTCGCGGGTCCACTCGGGCGGGTCGTTGAGCCGCACCGTCTCGAAGTCGGGCGCGTCCGGGACCCGCACGGCCTCGCTTCCCACGGCCTCGTCGGCCGCGGCCCGGTCGCCCGCGGCGCGCTCGACGGCCGCCGCGTCGGCGACGCTCACGCGCGGGTCCTCGCCCGGGTCTCGCGCGACCGCGACCGCGTGTACCCGGAGCCGGTCCGGCACCGCGTCGAGCGGCACGCGGAGCTCGCGGCCGCCCTCGCTCGCGCGGAGGGCGTCCCGCGGGTTCGTGCGGCCCGCCGCGACGGCGTCGGCCACGTCGCGGTCGTCGACGACGAACGTCACGGCCAGGTCGTCGGCGTCGAGCGAGGACTCCGGGTTCGGCGAGGGGACCGCGGTGAACACCGCTTCCCCGGCGTGTTCGCCCTCCTCGCCCGGCTCCTCGTCGAACACGACGCTCGCTTCGACCCGCACCCGCGGCCGGCCGACCCCCTCGTGTCGCCCCTGCGCGGCGTAGTCGCGCGGCCCGTCGTCCGCGTCCCGGTCGCGGATCGCGGTCCCGCTCCCGCCCGCGACGTCGACGCCCTCGTAGCTCGCCGGGAACGCGCGGACGGTGAGGAGGTGGTCGCCGTCCGGGGCGTCGAGGCCGAGCAGGTAACGCCCCGGCACGTCGGGGGTGAATCCGGTCACGGGGCCGTCGCCGACGGTCGACTCGCTGTCGGGCGGCGCGTCGGCGACGCGCCACGCGTACGCGCCGTCCGGGTTCGGATCTCTCGGTGCAAGCTCCGTCCGCTCGCCGGTCGCGAGGAAGCGCGGGGGTCCGGGGTGGTGCATGTGACGGCCATCGACCCCCGGGGCCTTCGGTGTTGCTCTTGTGACGGTGACCGCGCCGCGGCGCCGACCGCCGCGCGGTTACCCGCCGCGGTCGTCAAGGCTTTTACTCCGGCAGGCGCAGGGCGGGTATGCGACTGCGTACCGCCCTAACGGAGCACGAACGTCGGCGCGGAGAGCGCTACCCGGCGGAGCACTCGATGACCGCCGGCGCGTTCACCGGCGACGACGGCCGACTGGTCCACGTGGGGCCGGACGGGACCGTCCACGACTGTTCGTATTCCCTCTCCGAGGTCGGCGGCGCCGACCGCCTCCGGACGGGGATAACCGCCGGGCGCGGTGTCCGCTGGTTCGACGACCTCGAGACGACCCGCCAGCACTACGACGGCGACACGCCGCTCGTCGAGACCGAGTACGACGCCGGCCGCTACACCATCCACCAGTTCGACCTGGTGGTGGGCGACACCCACCTCACCCACGTCGAACTCCGCGGCTCGCCCCCGGCAGACGCCGAGCTCGTCGCCGCCTACGCGTTCTCGCCCGACATGGTCGAGGGCCGCGTCGGCAACATGGTCCACGACGGCGCCGGCCCCGAGGACGGCGGCGTCGTCGAGGTGTACCACCGCACCGAACACGACTTCCTCACGGCCTCGACGGGCCTCTCGAACGCCCACGGCCAGCGCCTGCGGACGATCCCGGAGCTGCTCGGCGAGGGCGGCGACGGGTTCCCGCACCGCGGCGAGATCGACCGGCGCGAGGACTCTCGACTCACCCCGGACGTCGTCGTCCGCGCCCCGTTCGAGCGCGACGGCCGCACCGAGCGCGTCACCCTCGCCGGGCGCGCCGTCGTCGACCGCCGCGACGCGCGCGACACCGGCGACGACGCGAAGGACGCCCTCACCGACGGCATCGACCGCCAGCGCCGGATCGAGGCCGTCTCGAACATCGCGACCGCCTACCCCGACGCCGACGACCTGCGCGAGGCCGCGGACGGCCGCGGTCCGAACGTGCCCGAGGACGCCCCCCGCCGCTCGGTGATCGCGAGCGACCTCCGCGCGCTCGACCTGCTCACCGCGGAGTCCGGCGCCCGGATCGCCGCGCCCGAGTTCGACCCCTTCTACTCCACCTCGGGGGGCTACGGCTACACCTGGTTCCGCGACGAGGCCACGGTGTCGACCGCGCTGCTCGACGCGAGCGAGGAGCTCGGCCTCGACGCCGGCGAGGAGTTGCTCGCGGCCGCGAGCTTCTTCTGCCGGACGCAGGACGCCGACGGCTCGTGGCCCCATCGGGTGTGGGCCGACTCCGGGAAGGTCGCGCCCGGGTGGGCGAACGCCCGGATCGAGGGCGCGAACGCGACGCCCGGCCCCAACGACCAGCTCGACCAGCCCGCGACGGTCGTCGCGTTCCTCGCGACGCTGCGCCGCGAGGCCGACCTCCCCGCTGAGTGGCGCGACCGGATCGACGAGACGATCGCCGACGCCGTCGACTTCCTCCTCGAGACGACCGAGGACGACGGGCTCCCCCGCCGCTGTCAGAACTGCTGGGAGAACGCGCTCGGCCGGTTCACCCACACCGGCGCCGAGTTCCTCCGGGCGTTCGCCGCGGTGGCTCGCGCGCCGGTCGACGAGGGGCTCCGCGCCGACGCCGCCGCCGCCGCCGACGCGGCGCTGTCGGGCCTTGACGCCCGCTGGAACCCCGACACGGATCGGTTCCTCCAGCGAGCAAGCGACGAGGGGCAGGACGCCCGCGCCGACGCCAGCACCTTCGCGCTCGCAACGGCGGCCGCCGAGTACGCCGCCCTGCTCGACGACGAGGCCGCGCCGGGCGACGCCGCGGCCGCCACCGACGGCTCCGGCCCCGCCGGCGTCGACTCGGTCGCGACGACGGAGTTCGACCGCTTCCTCGACCGGGTCAACACGCACGTCCGGCAGACGATCGACGCGCTCCGGCGCGAGACCGCCTCGGTCGAGGGGCTCGTCAGGTTCACCGGCGACGACTGGCGCACGGCCGAACAGGGCGCCGCGAAGGTGTGGTCCATCGCGACGCTGTGGGGCGCGACGGCCGCGGCGACGCTCGCGGGCGTCGTCGACGAGCGCGGCGGGGCCGCCGGCCCGCTGTTCGCGGACGCCCGCGACCTGTACGAGCTGTGCGGCCCGGACGGCCCCTTCGTCAACGAGGCGGGGCTGTTCGCGGAGCAGGCGTTCGACGACGGCGACCTCGACAGCGCGACGCCCATCGCGTGGTCGCACGCGCTCCGCATCGACGCGACGGTGACGCTGGCGAGCCACGGCGAGCTCCCGGTCCCGCACGACCGCGAGAGCGGGCCCGAGACGGGTCCGCACTGGACGACCGGCCGGAAGTTCGGCCTCGGCACGCCGGGCGACTACGACGCCGAGGACCCGGTCCCGGTGTGGTTCACGCTCACCGAGGGGGCGCTCACCGAGGCGCGGTTCCCGCGGATCGACGTGATGAACGTCCGCACGTTCGACTTCCTCGTCGCCGACCCCGACTCCGAGTACGCGATCCGCACGTTCGACGAGACGGGCCACGTCTCGGCGACGGAGACGATCGAGCGGACGACGGAGCCGGCGGCCGACGACGCGCTCGCCTACGTCCAGCGGATCCGCGAGACCGGCGACGGCCACGGCCACTCCTGGACGCTCCGGGTCGAGTACGCCGTCGACACCGACGGGACGGCGATCCTCGCGGACGTGCGGTTCGAGGGGAGCCGCGAGTACGACGTGTACGCGCTCGCGGACGTCACCATCGCCAACGTCGGCACGAACGACCGCGCCGAGCGCGTCGACGGCGACCGCGGCGCGCACCTGATCGCGCGCAAGGACGACCCCGACCGCGACTCGGGCAAGCTCGTCGACGACGAGGGCGAGCCGTTCGACCCCGCGCTCGCGCTGGCGAGCGGCGACGGGTTCGACTGGGCGAGCGCGCTCGCGGCCGGCGGCGAGGCGGCGGACGCGCTGTTCGGCGACGGCGAGCGCGACGACGAGTCGGCCGAGGCGGTCGGCAACGTCGTTTTGGCCGGCCTCGTCGGCAGCGGCGAGCGCGTCGTCGACACGGTCGCGCTCGGGTTCGCCGAGGACGCCGACACCGCGGCCGCGCTGGGCGAGGCCGAGGGGGCGCTCGCGCGCGGCTTCGACGACGCCGCGGACGCGTACGCCGAGACGTGGCGCTCGTGGCTCGCGGACCGCGAGCTCCCCGACTCGGTCGCGGACGACCCCGACCTCGCGGCGCAGTACCGCTTCGCGCTGATGACGCTCGCGGCCGTTGAGGACAAGGCCCACGACGGCGCGGGGATCGCGAGCCCCTCGGTCCCGTGGGGCGAGACCGAGTACGCCGCCGAGGACCGCGGCTACGGCTACAACTTCGTCTGGTCGCGGGACCTCTACCAGGTGTTCACGGCGCTGATCGAGATGGACGACCTCGAACGAGGCGCCGACGCCCTGGCGTACCTCTACAACACGCAGCAGGACGACGACGGCTTCCTCCCGCAGAACACCTACATCGACGGGCGGACCCGGTGGGGCGGCGAGCAGATGGACAACATCGGCTTCCCTTCCGTGATGGCGTGGCAGCTGTACGAGCGCGGCGTGACCCTCGCGGACGCGGACTACACCTACGACCAGGTCGCCCGCTCGCTCGATTACATCGCCGAGAACGGCCCCGAGACCGCCCAGGAGCGCTGGGAGGAGGAGGCGGGCTACTCGCCGTCGAGCATCGCGGCCGAGATCGCG
The DNA here is from genome assembly GCF_001280455.1 of Halorubrum tropicale. Taxonomy (NCBI): domain Archaea; kingdom Methanobacteriati; phylum Methanobacteriota; class Halobacteria; order Halobacteriales; family Haloferacaceae; genus Halorubrum; species Halorubrum tropicale. The sequence continues at coordinate 521,043 of NZ_LIST01000002.1, read as the reverse complement.
GGTCTCGTCTGCGGCGCCGCGCTCGCGCTCGCGGAGGCCGACCGGCGCGACGGGGCCGAGGAGGCGGGGAGCGGGGCGGCCGAGTCGCCCGAGTCGCTCCGCGCCGACGCGCTCGCGTGGCTCGCGCTCGCCGACGACTGGACCGCCCGCGTCGAGGACTGGTGCGCGACCGCGACCGGCACCGACCGCCACGAGCGGACCCCGTACTACGTCCGGATCACGGCCGACGGCGACCCCGAGTCCGGTCGCCCGCGCACGATCGCCAACGACGGTCCGACGTACGACGAGCGCGAGATCGTCGACGGCGGCTTCCTCGAACTCGTCCGGCTGGGGATCAAGCCCGCCGACGACCCCGTGGTCCGGAACTCCGTCGCCGTCGTCGACGATTCGATCCGCGTCGACACCCCCCACGGCGCCGCTTGGTACCGCTACGTCGGCGACGCGTACGGCGAGATCGCAGTGGGGGACCCCGGCGCGCCGTGGGCCGGGACCGGCGACGGCCGCGGCCGCCTCTGGCCCATCTTCACCGGCGAGCGCGGGGAGTACGAGCTCCGCGCTCGCGGCGACGGCCCCGACGCCTTCGGCGGCACCGACGAGGACGCGCTCGAACCCGAGGCGCTGTTGGAGACGATGGCTGGCTTCGGCAACTCCGGGCTGATGCTCCCCGAGCAGGTGTGGGACCGCGAGCACCCGACGAAGTACGGCTGGGAGTTCGGCGAGGGCACCGGGGGGGCGACCCCCCTCGCGTGGTCGATGGCCGGCTTCGTCCGGCTGGCGCACGGCGTCGACGCGGGCGAGCCGGTCGAGACGCCGACCGTCGTCCGCGACCGCTACGTCGACCGCGACCGCCCGGCCGGTCCCGACCTGACGGCCACTGCCGAGTTCGTGGAAAATTCGGTCGTCATCGCCGGTGAGACGGACGCCGAGCGCGTGGCAGTTCACACGCGGCAGACGTCGCGGCTCGTCTCCCCCGGCGCCGACGGCGCGTTCGAGGTCGACCTCGACGCGGACACCGACGCCGACACGGTCGTGGTCGCGGCCGCGACCGACGACGACTTCGAGGCGGCGGGGACCGCAGTCGAGCGGCTCCGCCTGTAGCGCGTCGCGGCCGCGTCAGGCCGCGGACCGCGAAGTCCTTCTACCCTAGCGCGGTGACATCGACGGTGCGCGTCTCGCCGTCGACCTCGATCTCGACCGTCTCGGCGACGCGTTCGCGCACCGTTTCGCGCCAGTCCTCGACCGCCTCGGCGTGTCGCTTCCGCCGCGCCGCGAGGTCCGCGTCGGGGTGTTCCGCCGCCGTGTCGTCGACCTCGGGGTACGGCGGCGCCTCGGCCACCAGCGCGCGCGGGTCGATGTGGAGCGGCGCGGGAGCCCCGTCGCCGGCGTCCGCGTCGCCGCCTCCCGCGTCGAGCGCGTGGAGTCGGGCCCGCATCCGCCCCGAGAAGGGCGGCGTCGCGCGGAGGACGACCTCGCGGTCGCTCCGCAGCGTCGCTTCGAGCGCGTTCGCCACGTCCTCGCGGTGGACCGCGACCGACCGGATCCGGTCGGGGCCCACGCCCCGACTCCCCTCGTCGTCAGTCATCGTTCGCCGCCCACTCGGCGTCCGAGAGCGTTCGCTGGACCGCCTCCTCGCCGACCGCGCCGGCGAGGTGTTCGAAGCCCGCGCGGACCCCGCGGTCGCCGGCGTTCGCGACGAGCCGCGAGACGATGAACTCCGGCGTGGACTTCCCGACCGTCTCGAACCGCGGCTGGTAGTCGACGCGGAGTTCCAGGTCGTTCGTCAGCCCCTCCGCGAAGATGCCGTCGATCCGGGCGGCGTCGGGCAGCGGGCTCAGGTCTTCCGCGAGGTGGGTGACGTAGACGCCGAGCGCGCCGCGGTCGACCGTCAGCGTGACGAGGCCGTTGAGCAGGTCGGCGGCCCGGCCCGGCTCCGTGATCGCCTCGAACTCGTCGACGAGCATGAGCGTCCGCCCCTCGGCGACGAGCGGGGGGACGACCGACTTCAGCGTCGACTCCAGCACGCCGGCGTTGAAGGAGGCGTGCCGGCGATGGAAGACGATCCGGTCGAACGTCCCGACCTCAGCCGCGTCGGCGGGCACGGGCAGCCCCATCGACGCGAGCAGCGCGACCGCACAGAGCGTCTCCAGAAGGGTCGTCTTCCCGCCGGAGTTCGCTCCGGTGAGGACGCTCACGCGGTCGCCGGTCGGCGGCGCGTCCGCGCTCGCGACGCCCGCCTCGCCCGCGAGCGAGTGAGAGCCGACGCCGTACGAGACCGGCTGAACGTCGCCCCCGAGGAAGGGGTTCCGCGCCCCGCGCACGGCGATACCGTCGTCGACGAGTGCCGGTCGGACGTGCCCGTTCTCGGCCGCGAACCGCCCGAGCGAGAGCAGGAACGCCGCGTCCGAGACCGCCGTCGCGGCGCGGGCGACCGCGGTGTCCTCGCCGGCGCCCGACTCGTCGCCGAGCCGCTCGCGGATGTCGGCCGCGACCGCGGCCTCGCGCTCGTCGACGGCGGCCTCCAGTTCGCCGACGAGGTCGCGCAGCGTCCCGGAGACGAAGTCGGCCGCGTCGAGCGCCTCGTCGGGCGCCGCCGACCGGACCGTCGCCGGCTCGACGCCGGTCTCGCGCGCGACGTGGTCGACCGTCGCCGCCTCCAGCGCCTCGAAGTCCCGGAGGCTCCCGTCGCGGACGGTTTCGAGCACGTCGAACGCGGAGTCCGCGAGGTCGCGCGCGGCCGCGAGCTGCTCGCGCAGCCGGTCCAGCTCCGCGTCGGCGCCGGCCGCGACCTCGATGTCGTCGCCGTCGAGGTCGCCGGCGGGGTCGATCGAGCCCCGTACGTCGGCGAGCGCGTCGGCCGCGTCGCGCAGGCGGTCGCCGTCGAGCGCGCCCACGTCCGCGAACGGGCCGTCAGTCAGCCCCGCTTCGCGGAGCGCGACCGCCGTTTCGACCGCGGCGAGGTCGGAGCCGTCCGCCTCGTCGTAGGCGACGAACGCCTCCGCGACGGCCTCGCGCGCGTCGTCGTCGAGGCCGTCCCACGCGTCGCGGGCGGCGACGACCCGGTCGAGGCGCTCCTCGACGGCGTCGCGGTCGAGGAGGGGGGTCATCACCCTGATCCGGTCGGCCGCGTGCGCGGTCAGCGCCGCGTCGGCCGCGAGCCCGAGGAGGTCGTCGTACACCGAGCGCGCGTCGCCCGTCGCGAGGACGTCCATCCCGGCCTCGCCGTTCGCCCGGCGGAGGATGCGGGTCGCGCGGCCGCGGTGGAGGCCGGCGTCGACGAGCGCGCGGACGTCCGCCGACTCGATCGCCTCGACGGCCCGTTCGGTCCCGAGCGCCTCGGTGAGCCGCTCGCTCGTCTTTGGGCCGATCCCCCAGTAGTCCTCCAGTCGCATACCACGTGGTGTCGCCCCGGCGCCTTGGCGTTTTCGTCGCCCGTCCCGGCGCCCCGATGTCTTTCCCGGCGCCCCGATGTCTCTCCCGCCACCTCGGCGGCGCGATCCGGCACGCGAGCGCTCTTGCATCCGGCTCCCGTACGGGAGGCCATGGCAACCGAGATCGCCGAGGGCGTCTGGCGGATCGAGTGTCGCGGCGTCAACGCGTACCTCGTCTTCGACGACGTGCCGACGCTCGTCGACGCCGGGACTCCGTGGGACGAGGCCGCGATCCGGGACGGGCTCGACGAGGCCGACGTCGCCGTCTCGGAGGTCGGCCGCGTCCTGCTCACCCACTACGACCTCGACCACGTCGGGACGCTGGCGGCGCTCGCGCCCGACCTCGACGCGCCGGTCCGCGCGTACGGCTTCGACGCTCAGCTGCTTCGCGGGTCGCGGTCACCGCCGATCCGGAATCACAAGGGCCTGATCCAGCGACTCGGCGGGCTCGTCACGGACCGCGCCGACCTCGACGTCGTCGGCGTCCGCGACGGCGAGCGGATCGGGTCGTTCACGGCGTACCACACGCCCGGCCACACGCCGGGTCACGTCGCGTACGTCAGCGGGGAACTCGGTGTCGGCCTCCTCGGCGACCTCACCTCGGCGTCGGACGGCGACCTCGAACCATCCGGCTGGCTGATCAGCTACGACACGGACGCGGTGGCGACGAGCGTGCGCGACCTCGCGGCGCGCGCCCCGTCGTTCGAGGTCGCCTGCGTGGGACACGGCGACCCGCTCGCGACGGGCGGCGGCGAGGCCCTGCGGCGGCTGGCGGCGACCGTCTGATCTACCCGCCTATCGCGACTGCCGGTAGATGAGGTTGCGCTGGATGTCGTTGGCGCCCTCGTAGATCACCGGGATGCGCACGTCGCGGTAGACGCGGGCGATCCGGCGCTCGGTCAGGATCGAGCGGCCGCCGTGGAGCTTCATGCCCTTCTCGGCGCAGTCGGTGGCGACCTCCGTCGACTTGGTCTTCGCCAGCGCGGCCCAGTAGCCGGCGTCCTCACCGTTCGCGACCTTCTCGCAGGCGCGCCAGTTGAGCGCCCGCGCCGACTCGAACCCGATACGCATGTCCGAGATGGTGTGCTGGACGGCCTGGAAGTCGTCGATGGTGCGGCCGAACGCCTCGCGCTCGTCGATGAACGCCTCCGCCTCCTCGACGGCGGCGGCGGCGAGCCCGAGCCCGTGCCCCCCGACGATGACGCGGCCGTGGTTGAAGAAGTCCGCGAGCACGTAGAAGCCGCCGCCCTCGCTGCCGACGACGTTCTCCTCGGGCACGAAGCAGTCATCGAAGACGATGTGGCCCTGCTTGGACGCGCGCATCCCCATCTTCTCCGGGATGTGCTCGGCCTCGTAGCCGTCGGAGTCGGTCTCGACGATGAACAGCGTGTAGTTGGAGTAGCGGTCGTCGCTCTCGCCGGTCTTCGCGTAGACGGTCAGCCAGTCGGCCTCGACAGCGTTGCCGACCCAGTACTTCTCGCCGGTCAGTTCGTAGCCGCCCTCGACCTTCTCGGCCTTCGTCGTCATGCCCGCCAGGTCGGAGCCGGTCTGCGGCTCGGAGACCGCGAGCCCGGAGATCTGGTCGTTCTCGGCGACCGGGCGGAGGTACTTCTCCTTCTGTTCCTCGGTCCCGTAATCCTCGACCATCTCGGCGCCGAAGCTGGCGAGCTGGAGCGTGAGCGCGATGCCGGCGTCGGCGCGGTAGAACTCCTCCGCGATGGCCAGCACCTGCGCCAGGTCGAACCCCTTCCCGCCGTACTCCTCGCCGATGTCCTGGGCGACGAGCCCGGCGTCCATCCCCGCTTCGAGCACTTCCCACGGGTACTCGCCGGACTCGTAGTACGCCTCCGCGTTCGGGGCGATGTACTCGTCGGCGAACTCCCGCGCCTCCTGTTTGACGTCTCGCGCGCGCTCCGGCACGATGCTGTCGTCGAGCAGCTCCATACGACCCGTCAGAGCTCCGCGGGCAAAACGTCGGTGGAACAACGAAGAACGCCGGGTGAGTTTATCCGTCGCCGACCGCGTCCGTGTCGCCCGACTCCTCGGCGTCCGCGTCGCCTTCTCCCTCGGTCTCCGCTGTCTCCTTCTCGGTCTCGTCGTCGCCCGTCGGTCCGGCCGCGACCTCCTCCGCGTCGGCGATTTCGACCTCTTCGGGGCGATCGGCGTCGGACTCCGAGATGCTCGCGCCGTCCGGAGCCGCCGCCTCCGCCGGCCCGGTCGGCTCGGCGGGGTCCGCGGGCTTGAACCCCGCCGTCTCAAGGTCCGCGTCGGTGCTCTTCCGGGGGTCCGTCCCTCGCTCGCGGAGGAGCGCCCGCGTCGCCTCCCTGTCGACCGTCCCCGAGACGGTCCGTGGGAGATCCTCGACGTACGCGACCGTCTTCGGGATCTTGAAGCCGGCGAGGCGCTCCCGAGCGTAGTCGACGAACGCGCCCTCGTCGATCGGTGCGGGGCCGACGCCCTCGCCCGCCACGACCGGCGTCGCGTCGTCGGAGCCCGTCGCGTCGTCGGAGCCCGTCGCGTCGTCGGAGCCCGTCGCGTCGTCGGCCGGATCTGCCGACTCCCCCTCCGGTACGTCGGTCGCCGTCGGTTCGGGCTCCCCGTTCGCGGCGTCCCCCGCGACGCCCGCCCCGTCAGGGAACCGGTCGCCGACGGCGACGAGCGCCGCGACGCGCTCGCCCCACACCTCGTCGTCGAGGCCGACGACCGCCACGTCCTCGACCTCGGCGTACCCCCGGAGCACGTCCCCGACCTCGCCGGGTTCGACGTTCTCGCCGCCGGTGATGATACGGTCGTCGACCCGGTTGAGCACGTGGAGGTACCCCTCCTCGTCGAACCGGCCGACGTCGCCGGTGTGGAGCCCGTACGGTCCGAAGTCCGACCGGTCGACGGCCGCGGGATCGATCCCGTTCAGGTCGATGTCGTCGGGGACCGATTCGCCGCCGTCGTCGTCCGCTTCGGACCGGTCGCCGTCGCGCTGCGCGAGGTACCCCGACGTGATCGTCGGTCCCCTGACGACGACCTCGCCGGTCTCGCCGGGCTCGACAGGGTCGCCGTCCTCGCCGACGACCGTCACGTCGGTGCCGAAGAGGGGCCGGCCGACCGTTCCGATCCGGTCCCTCGTCTGTCGCGGCGTCGCGGTGGTGATCTGCGAGGCCGCCTCGGTCATCCCGTACGTCGGGTAGACGGGGATCGAGTAGTCGCGACACCGCTCCAACAGCTCCGCCGGCGCGGGCGCGCCGCCGAGCAGGACCACGCGGAGCGAGTCCGACAGCGTCCCCCGTCGGTCGAGCATCCGCTTGAGCATCGTCGGGACGAGCGAGACGCCGGTCACGTCGTAGGCGTCGATGTCGTCGGCGGTGCCGCCGGCGTCGAACCCCTCGCGCAACACGAGCGTCGCCCCGTACATGACCGACCGGTACACCGGCGCGAGCCCGCCCATGTGGTGGAGCGACAGCGACACGAGCCAGCGGTCGTCGGCCTCGACCCCCAGCCGGAACGCCGAGGCGACCGCCGAGCTGTACACGTTGCCAGCGGTCAGCGGCACGGGCTTGGGCTCGCCGGTCGTCCCCGAGGTGAACAGCACGCAGAGCGGGTCGTCGAACGACCACGTCGGCGGGTCGAGCGCCGCCGGGTCGACGTCGTGGATCCCGGTGACCTCGGCGCTCGTCGGGTCGTCGACGGAGTAGACGGGGACCCCCTCTATCTCCGCCGCCGCGTCGGTGGCCGTCGGCTCCGTCGGCTCCGCGCAGACGACGGCGTCGAGGTCGGTCCGGTCGATCCGCGCGGCGATCTCGCGCGCGGTCAGCTCCTGGCCGAGCGGGACGAACGTCGCCCCGATCCGCATCGTCGCGTGGACGAGGCCGACGGTGCCGACGTACGGGGGCGTCAGCACGCCGATCCGATCGCCCTCGCCGAGCCCGTGCGCGACGAGCCGACCGGCCGTCTCGGCGACCAGCCGGTCGAGGTCGGTGTAGCTCCACGCCTCGCCGTCCTCGGCGCGGATCAGGGCGGTGTCGTCCGGCGACGAGACCACCCGATGGGAGAGCCAGTCGCGCATCGGTGTCACCCCCGTCTGCCGAGTGCGGTGCGACTACTCATCTGTCGACTGTCGCACGGTCAACACCGGTACGTCCGACGTGCGGACGACCCGCTCCGTGACGCTCCCGAGCAGGTAGCGGTCGATCCCCTTCCGCCCGTGGGTCCCCATCACCACGACGTCGATGTCGTGGTCGTCGACGTAGTCGTGTATGGACCGGTAGGCGGTCCCGGACGTGACGCTGGTGACGCACTCGACGCCGGCGTCCGCGGCGGCCTCCGCGACGCGGGTCGTCGCCTCCTCGCCCTCCGATTCGAGCGCCTCGACGACGATCTCCGCGCCCGCCTCGAGGCTGGAGTACGCCGCACCGTCGACGACGTACAGCGCGTGGAGGCGGGCGTCGTATCGGTCCGCGAGGTCGATCGCGTGTTCGATCGCGGCGTCCGACGCCGGGCTGCCGTCGGTGGGAACGAGGATCTCTGAGTACATCTCACCCCGTAGTTCGACCGGTAGCGATTAAAAACCCGATCAACTGTCTCGCGCCGCGGTAGCCCCGCGGCGGCGCCGCCTCTCTACCGGAACCCCATCGCTTCGATCTGCTCTTGGTACCGGTTGCGGATGGTGACCTCGGTGACCTGCGCGACGTCGGCGACCTCGCGCTGGGTCTTCTTCTCGTTACAGAGCAGCGACGCGGCGTAGATGGCGGCGGCCGCGAAGCCGGTGGGCGACTTCCCGGAGAGGAGCCCCTGCTCCGCGGAGACGTCGATTATCTCGGTCGCCTTCGACTGGACCTCCTCGGAGAGCTGGAGCGCGGACGCGAACCGGGGAACGAACTGCTTCGGGTCGACCGGCTTCAGCTCCAGGCCGAGCTCCTGGGAGATGTAGCGGTACGTCCGGCCGATCTCCTTTTGCGGGACCCGCGAGACGTCGGCGACTTCGTCGAGGCTGCGGGGGATCCCCTCCTGTCGGCAGGCGGCGTACAGCGCGGCGGTGGAGACGCCCTCGATTGATCGCCCCCGAATGAGGTCCTCGTTGAGCGCGCGGCGATAGATGACGGACGCGACCTCGCGTACCGACCGCGGGACGCCGAGCGCGCTGGCCATGCGGTCGATCTCGGAGAGCGCGAACTGGAGGTTGCGCTCGCCCGCGTCCTTCGTCCGAATTCGCTCCTGCCACTTCCGCAGCCGGTGCATCTGCGAGCGCTTCTCCGAGGAGAGCGACCGGCCGTAGGCGTCCTTGTCCTTCCAGTCGATGGTCGTCGTCAGCCCCTTGTCGTGCATCGTCTCCGTGATCGGAGCGCCGACGCGCGACTTGGACTGCCGCTCGTTGTGGTTGAACGCGCGCCACTCCGGCCCGCGGTCGATGTTGCGCTCGTCCAGCACGAGGCCGCAGTCCTCGCAGACGAGTTCCTGGTCGGCGTCGGTGACGATGTCCTCCGAGTCACACTCCGGACAGGAGACCGTCGATTCGTCCGTTTCCTGCTCCGTGTCCCGCTCCTGTTGCCGCTGGCGACTCGGACGTTCCATTAAAAGGTTTGTGGTCAGTCGCACATTTAAGCCTTGTCCACCCCCATCAACGATCCTTATGATAAGCGGGCGCTCGGTCACCCGGTTAACCGCTCGGAGAGCGCGTTTACCGACGAATCCGGGAATACGGGGTCGGATCGGCCCGGGCCGCGACCCGTCTCGCTCCGCCGCCGTGACGCACGAAACGTGACCGCGGTCCGGGGTCGGATTCGCCGCCGGATTTCAGGGCCCGAGATCGCGGCCCCATTGCGAGCGAATTCCGACGCTCGGAGACGCTCGCACGCCGTTCTCGATGCGTTCGTCGCCGTCGCGTCTCGTCTCTTGATCTCTGATTATTACTACTAAACATCTATAAAGATTTTTGTATAACCTATACCAATAGGTGTGTATGAGTACCACCTCCTCGTCCGGCATCGAACGCACGCTGCGCGGCTGTCGCCCCGCAGAGGTCGATCCGGTCGTCATCGACGCGGCCGACCTCGACAGCACCGCGCCCGACCACCTCCGCGACCTCAAGCAGGGGCTCGCCGCCCGGGGCTACCAGCCCGCCGCCGTCGCGACCGAGGCGGCGTTCGACGCCGAGGGCACGCTCGAACGCCAGCGCGAGGCCGACCGCCTCCGCGGGCTCGTCCGGGCGGCGTCGTTCCTCGGCGCCGGGCGGATCGAGGTCGCCGTCGAGGACGAGCCGTGCGAGGAGGCCCGCACGGCGCTCGCGGCGCTCGCCGAACGGGCCGACCGCGAGGGCGTCGAGTTCGTCCGCGTCGACGGCGCCGCCTGACCGATGGCGACGAAGCGGTCGCTCGCGGCCAAGCTCGGCGTCGTCGCCGGCTTCGAGCGCCCGGACGCCGCCCTCGAACAGTACCCGACGCCCCCGGAGCTGGCCGCCCACGTCGTCCACCTCGCCGACCTCCACGGCGACGTCGACGGCCGGACCGTGATCGACCTCGGCGCCGGGACCGGGATGCTCGCGCTGGCCGCGGCGCTGCGCGGTCCCGCCCGCGTCGTCGGCCTCGAACTCGACGGCGGCGCGCTCGCGACCGCGCGGGCCAACGAGCGTCGCGTCGCCGCCAGCGCGCCGGTCCACTGGGTCCGCGGCGACGCCACGCGCCCCCCGCTCGCCGTCGCGGAGCCGGCGACCGTCGTGATGAACCCGCCGTTCGGCGCGCAGGACGGGAACCGCAACGCCGACCGGGAGTTCCTCGCGGTCGCGAGCGACCTCGCCGACGTCTCCTACTCGGTCCACAACGGCGGGAGCCGGGAGTTCGTCGAGGCGTTCGCCGCCGACGAGGGCGGCGAGGTGACCCACGCCTTCGCGGCCGAGTTCCGGATCGACGCGCAGTTCGACCACCACACCGACGCGGCGCGCGACATCGAGACCGAAGTGTACCGGATCGAGTGGTCGTAGGCTCCTCACTCGCCGCTCCGGTTCGGCCGGTCTCGACTACTGACGCCCCTCGTACCGCTCCCGCTGCGCGATCCGGACTCGCGTCTCGCCGCGCTCCGCGAACAGGACGTCGCCCTCGCGCACGAGGGTGATCCCCCGAACCGTCACCGACTCGTTCGCGGCCGGGAGCGGCGCCGTGACGTTGTTGCCGCTGCCGCCGATCACCGTCAGCTCGAAGCTCCCGCGCGCGGCCGCGACGACGACGGTGCGGCCGTCGATCCGGGGCTCGGCGCGCGCCGGTTCGCTCGTGAACAGCGTCCGTCGGGTCTCGTTACGGACCGCGTCGACCCGGTACGTCGGCCCCCCGTTCACCGCCACCCAGCCGACCCGCTGGACCCACACGGTCTCGCGCCAGCCGGTCCCGCCCACGTCGACCGCGCGGTACCCCCAGAACGCGAGGTTCCCCTTCGAGACGGCCGTCGTCCATATCTCGCGGTCGGGGTTGGTGACGATCACCCCCGAGGTGTTGACCGACGTCGACCGGCCGAACGCCTCGACGTCGACGACGCCAACGAGCCGGTTCTCCACGTCCTCCGCGTACGTCACCTGATACCCCTCCACCTCGACCGGGTCGCCGGGGAGGTCGCCGTCGTCGACCGCGACGAGGTTCGGGACGACGGCCGGCCCGGCGACGACCGCCAGCGCCGCGACGAGCAGCAGGAGGCCGACCGCCGCCGGCGTCGCCGACCGGATCCCGCCCCGGATCGTCTCGGGGTCCGGGACCGCCCGAGCCGGCCAGATGGGCTCGTCCCGCGAGACGGCCGCGACGGCGACTATCGCCGCGAGCAGGGCGAGCAGCCCGACGCCGACCGCGCGGTACAGCTCGTAGCGCTCGTTGCCGAGGTACCAGTACATCGCCCACAGCCGGCGCGACGCGCCGAACAGGAGCAGCGCGCCGAAGACGACGAGCGCCGACCGCTCCGTCGCGTCCGCGCGAGTCCCGCCGCCGTCGGCGGTCGCGACCGGGTGGTGCCGCCACCGCCCCGCGGCCGCGTCCGAATCGGTACTCCGACCCTCGCCGTTCCGGGCTCGGCCGCGGCGCCGGAGCAGGACGACCGCGACCAGCGCGCCGCCGATGACCCCGAGCGCGTGGCCCTGTATCGCGACGTTCGCCCACCCCGGCACGCCGTAGGAGGGGGACGCCTCCGCGAACGCCACCGGGACCCGGACGGCGTCGTAGAGGACGCCGACGAGCGTCGTTCCGGCCATCGCGACGACCGCGGCGACGGGGCGCGAGACGAGCGCGAACCCCCAGTACGCGAACACGACGACGGAGAAGCCGATCACCGGCCCCAGCGCGAACAGCGCGGAGACGAGGCCGAACGCGACCGCGGCGCCGGGCACGATCAGGAACGCCCGGACGTACGGGTTCGCCGCGGGCGACTCGACGGCGGCGAGCCGACCCGGCGCCGCTCGGATTCGCTGAGGAAGGCGCCGCGCTCGGCTCGGGAGCGCCCACACGCGACTCGGCAGGCGTCGAAGGCGGACGGCGAGCCGGTCCGCCTCCCCGACCTCACGACCGTCGGGGAAGTGGCCGTACGCGTACTCCGAGAGGCCGCCGGCGACGATAGCGGCGAGGAGGTTGCCGGTGATGTGGCCGCGGCCCGCGTGCGCGAAACTCGACCAGACGAGCCCCTCCGGGTAGAAGTACGACCACGACCGGAACGGGATGACGACCGGCCGGTTCGGGTTGTTGAGGCCGGACTGGACGAACAGGTACACCCCCACCACGCCCGCCATCACGACCAGCGTCCCCCACGGGACGCCGAGGAGGAGTCGGGACCGGAGCGCCCGCGTCCAGTCGCCGCTCGGGCGGTCGACGAAGTACACGACGGCGAGCGCGACGGCGAGCGCGACGCCCCCGGCGGCGAGGTGAACGGCGTCCGCCGTCAGCGCCTCTGCTACCATGTCAGGTTCGACGGAGCCGCGCACACATCAATACGGGGGTCGGGAGCGGGGACCGAAGATGGGCGGCGACGGACGGAACTCGGGAGCGGGGATCGGGCGTCGGCGCGAAGGCGGGGGGTCCAGAAGGAGCTGGCTCGGGCCGAGGGTTCCGGAACGGGCCCTCAGATCTTGTTCTCGGCGTCGTCGGCGAGCTCCTCCATCCGCTTGCCGACGCGGCCGGCGGGCGAGAACTCGTCTTCGCTCATCGCGTTCGCCAGGGCGTTCCCGAGGACGAACACCGCGTGCTTGTGCTCGCTCTTCGACTTGTGGACGTGCGAGGGGTCGACGTCGAGCTCGTCGTACGGGTCGAACAGCGAGCCGTCGACGGACTCCTGCGCGCGGAAGTGCTCCATGATCGTCACCATCTGTTCGTGGAGTTCGAGCAGCTCGTCCTTGTGCATACCCACGGATACGGGATGTGGGCCCTATAAGGGTTGTTGAGGGGGGTACGCACGGTTCCGCGCCGCGGGGACCGCCGCCGAGGAGCGTCGTTCGCTCAGAAGACGTACTCGTCTTCGTGGCCCATCATCCCCTCGTCTTCGAATCCGTTGGAGTCGTCGTCGTCTCGCGGGCCGCTCGTCTTGTACGCCTTGATGCCAGTCGACAGCAGCTCCTCGACCGCCTCCTCCCGGTTGAGGAACTCCCCCTCCTCGACCATCTGGGCTATCTGCATCTCCAGATGCTCCGGCACGGTTATCTTCACTCGTGGCATTTGCTGTCCGGCTCTTGTGGCATGGCGTATATAAAATTGGCGTCGCAGATCCGCCGATATGAAAACGCAAAACGACGACAGAAAAGTTCATTTTCCGTCCTCAAAATTTGCCTTGGAATTGTGCGAACGCCGCGCGGCATTCACGCCTCGACCGATGGGGGCTCGCCGAACGCGGCGCACTCGGTCGCCCGCCCGGCTCCGGGAGCGACATCCATACGTCGGTCCGGGCCGAATCGGGTTCCATGACCGACTCCGGCGTCGAGGCCGCCGAGGACCTCACCGACCTCTACCGCGAGTACGGCGACGACCGGCTCCCGCCGGGCCAGCGCGAGACCGACGGCTTCCCCGTCCTCTCGAAGAGCGGCACGCCGTCGTGGGACCCGGAGACGTTCGAACTGGAGGTGTGGGGCGCCGTCGAGGAGCCGCGCTCGTTCTCGCTCGACGAGTTCCGCGACCTCCCGGCCGTCACCCAGCGACAGGACTTCCACTGCGTGACGGGGTGGAGCAAGTTCAACTGCGAGTTCACCGGCGTCGCGTTCGCTGACCTCGCCGCCCTCGCGGGCGTCCGCGACGACGCCGAACACGTCATGTTCCACTCGCTCGACGGCTACACGACCGACCTCCCGCTCGACGAGTGTACGAAGCCGGGCGTCCAGCTGGCGTACGGCTTCGACGGCGATGACCTCCCGGCGGACCACGGCGGCCCGATCCGCGTCGTCACCCCGCACAAGTACGCCTACAAGGGCGCGAAGTGGGTCTCGGGCGTGGAGCTCCTGACGGAGCCCGAGCTCGGCTACTGGGAGAAGCGCGGGTACAGCGACACGGCGAACCCCTGGAACGAGGAGCGTTACAGCTGATCGCGCGGGGTCCGTCGCCCCGCCCGTTTCGCCGCTCGGATCTCCCCCGTCCGCTCCGCCCCGATAGTCAGGATAAAGGGTCCACGGCCCCGACTCGGTACGTATGAAAGGAGCGCGCTCTCGGTCGTCACCGCCGCTGGTCAGCCGGACCACGGCGATCGACGAACCGGCGTTCGCGGCGGCGTTCGACGCGCTTCCGGTGCCGCGCACGACCTGGAGCGCGCCCGGCGACGCGCTGGTGATCGGCGGCGGCGCGGCGGCCACCCTGACCGCCGCCGGCGGCGACCGCTTCGCGGCGATCCGCGACGCGACGACCGAACTGTTCGAGTCAGGCGACGTCCACGCCGGCACCGAGGCGGCCCGCCCCAGGGTCTTCGGCGGCTTCGCCTTCCACGAGGGGGCCTGCGACGGCGACCCGTGGACGCCGTTCCCGGAGGCCCGGTTCGTGATGCCCCGCGTCCAGCTGACCGTCGCGGACAACGGCGCGTGGCTGACGGTCAACGCGGTCGGCGACGACGCCGACGTCTCCGCGGTCGAGGACCGGCTGGCGAGCGAGGTCGACCGCTTCGCCGCCCTCGACGGCGTCGGCGAGGCGCCGGGTGGCGACGCTGACGGCCGCGGGGACCGGCCACCCCGGCCCGGGATCAGCGAGAGTCGGCGGACCACGAGCCCCGAGGCCTGGCGCGAGAGCGTCGTCGCGGCGGTCGACCGGATCCGCGACGGCGACCTCCGGAAGGTGGTGTTGGCCCAGGCGCTGGAGGCCGACCTCGCGGCCGACTTCCCGCGCGCGGCGACGCTGGAGCGCCTCGCGGAGAAGTACCCGGACTGCCACCGCTACTGGTTCGAGCCCGAGGCCGGCGAGAGCGCCTTCTTCGGCGCCACGCCCGAGCGGCTGGTCTCGCTGCGCGGCCGCACCGTCGAGACCGACGCGCTCGCCGGGACGACCGGCCGCGGCGAGACGCCGAGCGAGGACGAGTGGCTCGCGCGGGAGCTCCTCGACGACGAGAAGAACGTCCACGAACACGAGCTGGTCGCGGAGACGGTCCGGGACCAACTGGAGCCGTTCGCGGCGTCCATCTCCGCGGGCGAGCGTCGCGTCCGTCGCCTCGCGACGGTCCAACACCTCCACACGCCGATCACCGCCGAGCTGGACGCGGACCGCCACGTGCTCGACCTGGTCGAGGCGCTCCACCCGACGCCGGCGGTCGGCGGGCTGCCGCCGGACCGCGCGCTGGCGACGATCCGCGAGACGGAGCCGTTCGACCGCGGCTGGTACGCCGCGCCGGTCGGCTGGATCGACGCCGCGGGCAACGGCGCGTTCGCGGTCGCGATCCGCTCTGCGGTCGCGACCCGCCGGCGCGCCACGCTGTTCGCGGGCGTCGGCATCGTCTCCGACTCCGACCCCGACCGGGAGTGGGACGAGGTCCAGCTGAAGTACCGGCCGATCCTCGACGAGCTGGAGGGCGACGACGGTGACGCGGGCGGTCGATAGCCCCCGATCGCGAACCGCTACTGGAACATCTTCAGCGGCTCGGCCTGCGAGCTCTCTTCGGTCGCCTCTCGCATCCGCTCGGCGAGCTGTTGTTTCGCGTCCCGGATCTCGGTCGCCTGTTCGACCAGCCCGTCCGTCGGCGTCTCGATCCCGGCGATCGGGTCGATGCCGTCGGCGATGAGCACCCGCGCCGCCTCCGGGTCGGGGAACCGCGGGTCGGACTCGACGACGAGGCCGACCGCGTCGCGGCCGTGCTCCAGCGCGGCCGCGAGCATCGCTCCCGTGGGGCCGGAGACGAGTCCGGACTCGGACGGCTTGGTCACGTCGGCCCGAGCCAGCGCCTCGCCGCCGTCGCCGGTGGCGATCCCGTACAGCTCCGGCGGCGCCTCGTCCTTCTCGCGGCCGAGACCCGACAGGAAGACCGGGAACAGGTCGATCTCATCGAACCACGATCCGAGACACGCCGCGACCTCCGTCGCCGCGCTCGGGTTCACCGGCACGTCGCTGCGGAGCGCGACGAGGTCGTTATCCGGGTCCGCGTACAACCGCACCGGCGTCGTCGCGGCCGTCTCGGACTCGCGGTAGACGGCCACCGGCGGGAGCCCGTCGCAGTGGACGTTCGCGTAGTGAGTCATCCCGTGGACGTCGATCAGGTGGTCGGTCGCTATCTTGCCGACGAGGCCGACGCCGGGGAACCCCTCGATCAGGGTGGGCGCGTCCAGCGAGACGCCGTCGTCGAGGACGTTAATGCGTGCCATGGCGCCCGTACGCCCGGGGCGGACCTAAAGGTGCGGCGCGGAACGACGCCGCCCGAGTCCCGAAACCGTCTAACGCCCCGACGCGAAAGGGGGGCTATGAATCCGCTCGACCGTTACGAGCCGCTCGTCGACGACGTCGACGCGTTCCGGGCGGCGTGCGACCGGCCCCTCCCATCGGTCGTGCGCACGAACGGCATCGCGGCGACGCCGGCCCGCGTCCGCGAGGCGTTCGACGAGGCGGGCGTCGCCTACGAGCCGGTCGACTGGCACGACGGCCTGTTCCGGCTCCCGGACGGGAACCCCGGCGGCAACTGGCCGTACGTCCACGGCTGGACGCACGGCCAGGAGGAGGTGTCCGTGCTGCCCGGGCTCGCGCTCGACCCGCAACCGGGCGAGCGCGTCTGGGACGCCTGCGCGGCGCCCGGCAGCAAGACGACGCAGATCGCGGACGCCATGGACGACGAGGGCACCGTCGTCGCCAACGACAACAACCTCGGGCGGCTCTCCGCGCTCCGGCACAACGCCGAGCGCCTCGGGATCACGAACGCGGTCGTCACGAACCAGGACGCCCGCAACTTCTCGACGAAGCCGCTCGCGTTCGACGAGTTCGACCGCGCGCTGGTCGACGCGCCCTGCTCCTGCGAGGGCACCTGTCGCAAGAACCCGGACGTCTTGGACCAGTGGACGCTCGACCACGTCCACGCGGTCGCGGGGATCCAGAAGGGCGTCCTGGCGCGGGCGGTCCAGGCGACCCGCCCCGGCGGGGTCGTCGTCTACTCCACGTGTACGTTCGCGCCCGAGGAGAACGAGGCCGTCCTCGACCACGTCCTCGCGAGCGAGGACTGCGAGCTGGTCGACTTCGACCTCCCGCTCGACACAGACCCCGGCGTGACCGACTGGGACGGCGAGGCGTACGACGAGTCGGTGACGCGCGCGAAGCGGATCTACCCCCACCGCAACGACACGGGCGGGTTCTTCTGCGCGAAGCTACGCGTGGGCGGAGCGGCCGGCGACGGGGGCGCGGTCGCCGACGGCGGGGAGGTGGACGCATGAGCGACGACGCGCCCGCCAACGACGGGCAGCAGTTCGACCGGCTGCCGGAGAGCCCCGCCGACCGCGCGGTCGAGGGTCGCGCGAGCCGCGAGGAGGTCCTCGACTGGTGGGAAGAGCGGTTCGGGATCGGTCGGGACACCTTCGCCGGGTACTCCTTCTGGGAGAAGGGGGCCGGGAAGATCTGGATCTTCAACGGCGAGGCGACCGACCCCAGCGAGGTCGAGGCGGTCGGCATGACGTTCCTCCGGACGCGACAGGAGCACTGGAAGCCGACGGGGCGGGCGGTCTCGCGGTTCGGATCGCGCGCGACGAAGAACGTGATCGAACTCGGCCCGGAGCGGGCGGTCGCCTTCGCCGCCGGGGACGACCAGGACCTGCCCGAGTGGGACGGCGACTGGGGGTACCTGATCGCGACCCACGAGGTCGCCGACGAGTCGGTCCCGATCGGCGTCGGGCTGTACCTCTACGACGAACTGCGCTCGGTGGTACCGAAGGGCAGCCGCGCGGACCTCCCGGTCGCGGAGTGACCGACCGCCGTCACGACTCCTTCTCCCGCACGGTCCCCCCGCCGAGGCCCTCCCACTCGACCCGGTAGCCGAGCCGCGAGAGCGCGGCGCTCGCGTCGTCGACGCCGTACTCGTCGAGGACCGACTCGGCCTCGGAGAGCGCCATCCCGGCGTCGATCTCTCCCCCGACCGCCTCCAGTACCGCCGGCCGCGCGAGCGTCCGCCCGATCCGATCGTGGTCGGGGAACGACTTGCCCTCGATCGCGCCGACGCTCACCCCGTGCTCGTCCGCGAGGTCGTCGAGTCCGATCACGTCCGCCTCGGGCGACAGCGCGTCGGGGAGGTCCGCGGCCGCGTCCGCGGCGAAGTCGGCCTCGTACTCGCGGAGCACGTCGACCACGTCCTTCACCCGCACCGTCCCGGAGTAGGTGACGACGCGGTGGTCGCGTGCGGCTATCTCCTCGCCGACGCCGAGGCTCTCGTCGACGGCGACCAGCAGGTCCACGTCTTCCACGTCCGCCAGCTGCCCGAGCTTCTTGTCGACGTACTCGGGGGTCCAGAAGCCCATCACCTCGAAGAACAGCCGGAAGTCGGCGTGGGCGTAGTCGAACGCGAAGTCGGGGATCATCACGCTCGCGCCCGCCTCCAGCGGCTCCGGCTCGCGGACGAGCGTCCAGTCGAGGTCGAGCCCGCGGAACCGGCCGGCGAAGTCCGCCTCGACCCCGCTGTCGAAGTCGGGCTCCGCGACGGGCTCGACGGCCGGTACCGTCACGTCGCCGTCCGAGAGGCGCATCGTGCGCTCGCGGCCGCGGTCGTCTATCGTCGCCTCCAGCGACCACTCCGCCGACTTTGCGACCGTCCGGAGCAACCGCGCGAAGGCGGTCCCGTACCGCCTCGTCCGCGAGAACAGCGCGTCGGGGCCGGTGACGACGAGTTCCCTCCCCTCGGGCGTCCGCTCGACCTCGTACATCAACCGCAGGCGCTTCACCGCCGAGACCAGCCGCTTCGGGTCGTTCGACCGCACCCGGACCTCGGTGGCGTCGAACAGCGCCGTCTGGGCCAAGGAGAGATCGTACTGCTCCAACAGGGCGTCCGGGTCCCAGCGCACGTCGGCGTCGACGAGCACCCGTTCCACGTCGCGGTCGGCGTACAGCGACGCCGCCACGTCGCCGGGCTCGATCCCCAGCGCGTCCGCGGCGCGCTCGACCGCGACCTCGCGGTCCGCCTCGCTCGCGACGCCGACCGCCTCGGCCGCCTCGAACGCCGCGCGCCGGACGCGGCGCGGCGGGACCGGCGCGCGCGTCTCGAACTCGCACTCGCGCTCGACGAGCGCCGCGAGCCCGCGGACGAGCTTGAAGTCGCCGTTCCGCGCCGCCGCGTCGGCCTCCAGGTCCGCCAGCGCGTCGTCGAGGTCGCCGCGGCGCTCGCCGACGTGCGACTCGAACGTCCCGAGTACGCGGGCCGCGAGCGGGCGGTGCTCCCGGCCGGCGAACCGCGGACGGTAGCCGCCGCCCGCCCGGGAGACGCGCAGGAGGTCCTTCCGTAACACGGCCGCGGCTACGCGGGTGTCGGCCAAAAACCGGCCGGTTTCCCCGGTGCGACACGCTTAACTCCGAAACCCGTCGATCGAGGCGTAATGAGTACCGACGCGGCGGGCGACGCCGACGACGCCGCTTCCGGGGACGGCACCGACTCGGAGGCGTTCGTCCGCACCTGCGAACACCTCGTCGACCGCATCCTCGCGGGCGAGATCGAGCGCGACGACCTCGAACGCGCCAAGCTCGACGCCTGTTCGGAGTTCGGCTCCCCGAAGGTGCCGAAGAACACCGAGATACTGGACCACGCTCCCGCCGAGGCGCGCGACGACGTGATCGAGGTGGTCCAGCGCAAGCCCGTCCGGACCGCCTCGGGCGTCTCCCCCGTCGCGATCATGACCTCGCCGAAGCTGTGCCCGCACGGGAAGTGCCTCTACTGCCCCGGCGGCCCGGCCTCCGAGTTCTCCTCGGCGCAGTCGTACACGGGCCACGAGCCCGCTGCGGCCCGCGGCGAGCAGAACGACTACGACCCGTACGGACAGGTCACCCTCCGGCTCGAACAGCTCCGGAAGATCGGCCACCCGGTCGACAAGGTGGAACTCATCCTGATGGGGGGAACGATGACGGCGCGCTCGCACGACTACCAGGAGTGGTTCGTGAAGCGCGCGCTCCAGGCGATGAACGACTACGACCTCGACAAGGAGCCGGAGCCCGCCGAGGGCGAGTCGTTCGCGCCGGACCCTGAGGAGACGGAGTTCGAGTACCTCGAAGACGTGATCGCCGAGAACGAGACGAACGCGATCCGCAACATCGGGACGACGTTCGAGACGAAGCCGGACTGGTGTGACCCCGAGCAGATCGACCGCATGCTCGACCTGGGCGGCACGAAGGTCGAGGTCGGCGTCCAGACCACCTACGAGCGGATCAACCGCGAGATGCATCGCGGGCACGGCAACGAGGCCTCCCGCAACGCGAACCGCCGCCTCCGCGACGCGGCGTTCAAGGTCGGCTTCCACATGATGCCCGGCCAGCCGGGGATGACCCGCGAGATGTGTCTGGAGGACTTCCGCCAGCTGTTCGAGAACCCCGACTGGCGGCCCGACTACCTGAAGATCTACCCCACCCTCGTCGTCGAGGGGACCCGCGTGTACGACCGCTGGCGCCGCGACGACTTCGACCCGCTCACCAGCGAGGAGGCGGCCGACCTCGTCGCCGACGTGATGGACCAGATCCCGAAGTACACGCGGCTCCAGCGCGTCCAGCGCGACATCCCCGCGGACTTCATCGACGCCGGCGTCCAGAAGTCGAACCTCCGACAGCTCGCGGCGCAGCGCGCCGAGGAGAAGGGGATCGTCCAGCGCGACATCCGCGCCCGCGAGGTCGGGCACAACGACGCCGACCCGGACCCGGACGACGTGGAACTCGACGTGCTCACCTACGAGGCCGGCGGCGGCACGGAGCACTTCGTCTCCTTCGAGGACCCCGTCCGCGACCTCCTCGTCGGCTTCTGCCGGCTGCGATTCCCCTCGTTCGCGCCCGACCAGCCCGGCGCACCCGGGACCGAGAGCGACCCGATCCGCCCGGAGCTCCAAGACGCCGCCCTGGTCCGCGAGCTCCACGTGTACGGCAACGAGGTCGGCATCGGCGGCGACGGCGACTGGCAGCACCAGGGGTACGGCACGCGGCTCCTCGAACGCGCCGAGGAACTCGCCCGCGATGCCGGCTACGACAAGGTCGCGGTCATCTCGGGCATCGGCGCCCGCGAGTACTACCGGAACAAGCTCGGCTACCGGCAGGACGGCCCGTACGTGTCGAAGCGGTTGTAGGCCATCGTCCGATCTCTCCTTTTCAGCCCAGCGTCGCCTCTCGTCGAGCGGCGTCATCGACCGATTTATCTGTCTACCACAGCAGTTCAGTTTACTAGGATTTAGCTTAGTACAGGAGTATTCACTAATGAATATTTATACGTTATCAGGCTACAGTATCGGTACCTCGTCACACGAGGGCTACTCACATGCACTTCGATCGACGAACTTTGGTGAAGGGAGTTGCCGGACTCGCCGCGACGGCGACGATCACAGGAACTGCGTCGGCCGCAGACGGCAGGACGCAGTATATCATCGGTGCGAACGGAAACGGCGTCGCCGACGCCATCGAGGCCGCTGGGTTCGAGGTCCGCCACGAGCTCGCCGACGGCGACGTACTGGTCGCGGTTGGTCCGAGCGACGCCGCCGCCGACATCGAGTCGGTCAAGGGCGTCAAGACCGCGAACCCGGACCTGAAGCTCGAACTCGACGAGCCGGAAGTCGACGCCGAAGCGGCCGCCGAGAGCGCGCCGAGCGACGGCGCCGCGCTGTCCGACCTCCAGTGGGACAAGGAGATCACCGACGTCTTCGAGGCCCACGAGTACGCGACAGGGGAGGGAACGCGCGTCGCAATCGTCGACACGGGGATCGACCTCAACCATCCGGACCTCGGGAACGTCAACAAGGACCTCGGTCGCGCGTTCGTCGTCGACGACGACGTGCCGGAGATCGGGCCGGACGACTCCGGGTCTCACGGCACGCACGTCGCCGGAACGGTCGGCGCCACGGGCGAATCCAGCGTCGTTGGCACCGCGCCAGACACTGAGCTGATCCCGATCCGCGTGTTCCCCGCCAACGGCGGCGCGTCGTTCGGTGACATCCTCGCCGGCATCGATTACGCGGCTGAGATCGGTGCGGACGCGGCGAACTTCAGCCTCGGGATCCCGGGCGTCCAGCAGCCGGGTTCGGAACTGAACAAGCTCAAGGCGGAGGTCCAAACCGTGTTCCAGAGCGCGGTCCGGCGCGGGACCGTGATCACGGGGAGCGCCGGCAACGACTCGGGGAGCCTCCAGGGCAGCGGTTTCACGCTCCCGAACAGCGTTCCGGCAGCGTTCACCGTCAGCGCCACGTCGCCGGCCGACACGCTCTCGTTCTACTCGAACTTCGGCACGAGCGACATCGACATCGCCGCGCCGGGCGGTTGGTACGAAACGATCCCGCGGACGCTGGGCGAGGAGGGGGCCGGGGAACCCGGAGACATTCCCTTCCCCGAGAACGGCGTCCTCTCGACGATCCCCGTCGAGCAGGGTAAGTACGGGTACAAGTCTGGAACCTCCATGGCGGCCCCGCAGGTCGCCGGCCTCGCCGCGCTCGTGCGTGAGCTCGAACCGAACGCGAACGCCAGTCAGGTCGAACAGGCGATCCAGAAGGGCGCCGAGGGCGCGAACGGCAAGAGCGACTCGGAGTTCGGTGCCGGGATCATCAACGCCCTGAACACCGTCGAACGACTCTCGGACAGGAAGTAGAGGCGCGGAATTCGTCCGCCGGACGAACCGACCGTCGCGCCGAAGCCCACAACGACACGCCTTTTTCCGGCCCGCCGGTCTGTCTTGGGTATGGACCAGAAGCGGGAGCTGTCGAGCATCGACCTCGCCGCGCTCGTCACCGAACTCAATCGGTACGAGGGCGCGAAGGTCGACAAGGCGTACCTCTACGACGACGACCTGCTCCGGCTGAAGCTGCGCGACTTCGACCGCGGCCGCGTCGAGCTCATGATCGAGGTGGGCGACGTGAAGCGCGCGCACGCCGCCGACCCGGGCCACGTCGCGGACGCGCCGGGTCGCCCGCCCAACTTCGCGAAGATGCTGCGGAACCGCATGTCGGGCGCGGACTTCGCGGGCGTCGAGCAGTACGAGTTCGACCGCATCCTCACCTTCGAGTTCGAGCGCGAGGACGGGAACACCACCCTCGTCGCGGAGCTGTTCGGGCAGGGGAACGTCGCCGCGCTCGACGAGACGGGCGAGGTGATCGGGGCGCTCTCGACGGTGCGGCTCAAGTCCCGAACCGTCGCGCCCGGCTCGCAGTACGAGTACCCGGCCTCCCGGCTGAACCCGCTCGACGTGAGCTACGGCGGGTTCGAGCGCCACATGCGCGAGTCGGACAGCGACGTGGTGCGCACGCTCGCGACGCAGCTGAACCTCGGCGGCCTGTACGCCGAGGAGGTGTGTACGCGGGCCGGCGTGCCGAAGGAGACGCCGATCGAGGAGGCGACCGACGACCAGCTCCGCGCGCTCCACGACGCGCTCGCCCGGATCGACGAGCGGCTCCGCTCCGGCGACGTCGACCCCCGCGTGTACGAGGAGTCGGTCGAGGGCGACGGGACCGACGGCGACGGCGGCGAACCTCGGGTCGTCGACGTGACGCCGTTCCCGCTCGCCGAGCACGAGGACCTCCCGAGCGTCGGCTTCGACTCGTTCAACGACGCCGTCGACAAGTACTTCCACCGGCTGGGGAGCGAGGCGACCGACGACGGCGAGGCGCCCGCCGACGCCGGCAGCTCCCGCCCGGACTTCGAGGAGGAGATCGCCAAACAGGAGCGGATCATCGAACAGCAGAAGGGGGCGATCGAGGGGTTCGAGGAGCAGGCGCAGGCCGAGCGCGAGCGCGCCGAGCTGCTGTACGCGAACTACGACCTCGTCGACGAGGTGATCTCGACCGTGCGCGAGGCCCGCGAGAACGAGGTGCCGTGGGACGAGATCGAGGCGACGCTCGACGCCGGCGCCGAGCGCGGGATCGAGGCCGCGCAGGCCGTCGTCGGCGTCGACGGCGGCGAGGGGACCGTGACGGTCGAGCTCGACGAGGAGGGCGACGACGGCGGGACGACCCGGGTCGAACTCGACGCCAGCGAGGGCGTGGAGGTCAACGCCGACCGGCTCTACCGGGAGGCGAAGCGCGTCGAGGAGAAGAAGGCGGGCGCGAAGGAGGCGATCGAGTCGACCCGCGAGGAGCTGGAGGCCGTCAAGGAGCGGAAGCGGGAGTGGGAGGAGCAGCAGGCCGCCGACGAGGAGTACGAGACCGACTGGCTGTCGCGGTCGTCGATCCCGATCCGCAGCCCGGACGACTGGTTCGAGCGGTTCCGCTGGTTCCGCACCTCCACGGGATACCTCGTCATCGGCGGCCGTAACGCCGACCAGAACGAGGAGCTGGTGAAGAAGTACATGAGCAAGCACGACCGGTTCTTCCACACGCAGGCGCACGGCGGACCGGTGACGATCCTGAAGGCGTCGGGGCCGTCGGAGTCGGCCGACCCCGTCGACTTCTCCGAGGAGACCCTGCGCGAGGCCGCGCAGTTCGCCGTCTCCTACTCGTCGGACTGGAAGGACGGCCGCGGCGCGGGCGACGCGTACATGGTCGAGCCGGACCAAGTGTCGAAGACGCCCGAGAGCGGCGAGTACATCGAGAAGGGGAGCTTCGTGATCCGCGGCGACCGCACGTACTTCGAGGACGTTCCCTGCCGGATCGCGGTCGGCGTCCAGTGCGAGCCCGTCACCCGCGCCATCGGCGGGCCGCCGTCGGCGATCGTCGACCGCGCGGCCGCGCACGTCACCTTCGAGCCGGGGATGTACGCGCAGAACGACGCCGCGATGATGGCCTACCGGACCCTGAAAGAGCGGTTCGCGGACCAGTCGTTCGTGCGGAAGGTCGCGAGCGCCGACCGGCTACAGGAGTTCCTGCCGCCGGGCGGGTCGGACATCGTCGACTGAGAGTCACTCTCGACCGAGAGGCGCCGACTCGGCCCGAGCGCGACGTTTTCAAGCCTCCGCGACCGAGGAGGCGCATGGCCTTCGAATCGCTGCCGGACGGCTGGCGGCTGTGGAACGAGGAGCCCAGCGGGCGGGCGATCCTCGTCTACCGCCCCGACGTCTTCGGGAGCGGCGACCTCCCCGACGAGTGTCTCCCGACGATCTACCTGACGAACGGCGCCCGGAACGCCCGGCCCGGATCGGGTCAGTACGCGACCGACGAGTGGCACGTCGTCCTCTTCTTGGAGCCCGAAATCGAGGCGGTCACGGAGACCCACGAGAGCCGGGAGGCCGGCGCGGCCGGTGCGGTCGACGTCGCGGAGCGGTTCGTCGCCGGCGACGTGGACTACCGGGGGGCGTACCAGGTACCCAGAGAGGAGTACTTCGCGCGCCTCGATGAGTTCGTCGGGGGCGGCGAGACGGCGTGAGCCGCGTCGGTCGGACCGCCCGACCGCACGTGGTCGCTCACCGAAAATATCCACAATAGTGTATAACTCGCCGTGAGTGGCGGGGGGATACGCCACGAACACGAGGATTTTTATCGCCGCCCGCCTCACCCTCGCGTACATGAACGCCGGTGGGGACTACGGCGGCGACGAACCGCGGGAGAAGTGCGGCGTCGTCGGCGTCTCGCTCGCGGACCGGGAGGCCGCGCGACCGCTGTACTACGCGCTGTACGCGCTCCAACACCGCGGGCAGGAGTCGGCGGGGATCGTCACGCACGACGGGTTCCAACAGCACAGCCACGTCGAGCGCGGCCTCGTCGGCGACGCCTTCGAGGAGGCGGACCTCGCGTCGCTGTCGGGCGGCACCGGCATCGGCCACGTGCGCTACCCGACCGCCGGCAGCCTCGACAAGAGCTGCGCGCAGCCGTTCTCCGTCTCCTTCAAGTCCGGCTCGCTCGGGCTCTCGCACAACGGCAACCTCGTCAACGCCGACGAGGTGCGCGAGGAGCTGGCGGCCGCGGGCCACGCGTTCACCTCCGACGGCGACACCGAGGTGATCGCCCACGACCTCGCGCGGAACCTACTGGAAGAGGACCTCGTACGGGCGGTCAAGCACACGATGAACCGCATCCACGGCTCCTACTCGCTGGCGATCACCCACGACGACACCGTGCTGGGCGTCCGCGACCCGCTCGGCAACCGGCCGCTGTGTCTGGGGAAGGTCGACGGCGGCTACGTCCTCGCTAGCGAGTCGGCCGCCATCGACACGCTCGACGGCGAGCTGATCCGCGACGTGCGCCCCGGCGAACTCGTCGTCCTCGACCCCGACGGCACCGGCTACGACACGTATCAACTGGTCGAACGCGAGTCGACCGCCCACTGCTTCTTCGAGCACGTCTACTTCGCCCGTCCCGACTCCGTCATCGACGAGAGCCTCGTGTACGAGGTCCGCCGGAGGCTCGGCCGGAAGCTCTGGGAGGAGTCCGCCGTCGAGTCCGACGTAGTGATGCCCGTGCCCGACTCCGGGCGCGCGTTCGCCTCCGGCTACGCGGACGCCGCGGCCGAGACGACCGCCGACGGCGAGCCCAGGGCGGCCGACGACGGCGGCGTGGAGTTCGCCGAGGGCCTGATGAAGAACCGGTACGTCGGCCGGACGTTCATCATGCCGACGCAGGACGAGCGCGAGCGCGCGGTCCGCCTGAAGCTGAACCCGATCCGCTCGACGGTGGCGGGAAAGTCGGTCACCATCATCGACGACTCCATCGTCCGCGGGACGACCTCGACCCAGCTCGTCGAGTTGGTCCGCGAGGCGGGCGCCGAGGAGGTCCACCTCCGGATCGGCGCTCCGCCGATCCTCGCGCCCTGTTACTTCGGCATCGACATGGCGACCCGGGAGGAGCTGATCGCGGCCGACGCGTCGACCGAGGAGATCCGCGAGGAGGTCGGCGCCGACTCGCTGTCGTACCTCTCCATCGACGCGGTCGCGGAGGCGCTCGGCGAGAGCCGCGCCGACCTGTGTCTCGGCTGCGTCACCGGTGAGTACCCCTTCGACGTGGAGGGCGAAGCGACCGACCGCGACGTCGACGCGCCGGTCTCTGACCCGACGCCGGCCGACGATTAGCGCCCGCTGACGGCCGAATTCACCGGTCGGATCGGGCCTCGAACGCCCGGTCGCGATCCGCGCCTCCTCGAACGCGACCCCGCACACGTTCGGCGGCGGTTCGACCGCTCGGGACGTATCGGGGGCTTAAATACGATCACGATCAGACGTGCGACTATGACACGGAACGCCGACGCTGCCGAGGACGACGCCGCGTCGATGAGCCGCCGCGGGTTCTTCCGCGCCGGGGCCGCCGGCGCGGCGGTCGCCGCGGGCGTCGCCGCCGGAAGCGGTACCGCGGCCGCCCAGTACGACGGCTGGCTCGACGACGTGAGCAACTACGACGGGACCCACGACTACCGCGGGCAGAGCGAGGTCACCGTCTCGGTCGGCGCGGGCGAGAACGGCCTCCTGTTCGGTCCCGCTGCCATCCTGATCGATCCGGGCACGACCGTCGTCTGGGAGTGGACCGGGCAAGGCGGCGGCCACAACGTCGTCGCGAACGACGGCACCTTCGACAGCGGGTCGGCGGTCGCGGAGGAGGGGACGACCTTCGAGTATACTTTCGACGACGCCAGCGACGGCGACGTGTTCAACTACTACTGCGGCCCGCACCAGTCCATCGGGATGAAGGGGTCCGTCGCGGTCGGCTCCGTCGACGACGACCTCGTCGATCCGCAGGCGGAGGGTGGCGACGGCGGCTCCGGCGGCGGTGCGGCCGGATACGGCGACTGGTTCTCGAACGTCGGCAACTACGAGGGGACGCGCGACCTCCGCGGGCAGAGCGAGGTCACCGTCGCGGTCGGCGCGGGCGAGAACGGCCTGCTGTTCGACCCGCCCGCTATCCTCGTCGACCCTGGCACGACCGTCGTCTGGGAGTGGACCGGGCAGGGCGGCGGCCACAACGTCGTCGAGGAGAACGGCGTCTTCTCCAGCGGCGAGCCGGTGGCAGAGGAAGGGGAGACCTTCGAGTACACCTTCGAGGACGCCGGCGACGGTGACGTGTTCCGCTACGTCTGCGAGCCGCACCAGTCGGTCGGAATGAAGGGCGCCGTCGCGGTCGGTTCCGTCGACGACCAGCTCGTCGGCGGCGAGGGGGGCTCCGGAAGCGGCGGCTCCGGCGGCGGGAGCGGACTCTCCGCGAGCGATATCGGAACGCTGGCGCTCGGCTTCGGGTTCGCCGGCGCGCTGCTCGTCCCGCTGTTCTACGCCGCCCATCGGAAGGCCGAGCGGAACGCGTAGCCGCCCCGATATCTTCGTCGCGGTTTCGGTCAGTAGACGTGGTACAGCAGCAGGTACACGCCGATCCCCATGGTGAACGAAATCAGCCAGAGGACGGCGCCGACGAACCCGACCTGCGAGTGTCGCGTCTGGTAGAGGTCCGCGTACGGGCGGGTCGCGGCCAGGAAGAGCGCGTGGAAGACGAACGGGACGCAGACGATGGCCAGCAGGATGTGGACCGCGA
Organism: Halorubrum tropicale; assembly: GCF_001280455.1. Lineage (NCBI taxonomy): Archaea > Methanobacteriati > Methanobacteriota > Halobacteria > Halobacteriales > Haloferacaceae > Halorubrum > Halorubrum tropicale. The sequence goes on along the minus strand of NZ_LIST01000002.1, from coordinate 492,630 downwards.
GGAACGGGAGGTAGACGTATGAGTAGACGAGCTCCGGCCCGGGGAACTCGGTGGTGCCGACGTGGATCAGCCGGTAGAGGTACGCGCCGAGGAACGCGGCGAACAGCGCGAAGGAGGTCACCATGAAGTTCCGGTGTCGCTCGACGTTCCCCCGCGAGATCGCCCGCCAGCCGAGCAGGATCGTCGCGATGGCGGTGAGGGAGACGGCGGCGTTGAAATGCGGAATCGCGGCGAGGACGGCGTCGCTCGCGCGCGGCAGCAGCGAACTCGGGATCACGCCGCCCACCGCGCCGAACACGAGCGCGAGCGCGACGACGGAGGCGACGGCGGTCAGGACGGAGACGTTCTCGCGGGCCCAGTCGTTCATGTCCGTGCGGTGGGACGCGACCCCCAAACCCGTGCCGGTTGCGGTCGACGCCTGCCGGACGCGGTCGCCGAGTCGCGCCGGCGTCCGTCGCCCGGCGGTCTGCGAAACTCCGCCACGGCTCCCTCGAATGGAAGGGCTTTTAATCAGGGGAAAGGTAGGTGGGGACGCGACAGAACACCGCGAGCGTGGGTAGCCAAGCCAGGCCAACGGCGCAGCGTTGAGGGCGCTGTCCTGTAGAGGTCCGCCGGTTCAAATCCGGTCCCACGCATCGCTCGGGGCACAACCCCACCGATGCCGGTGTTGTCTCTACGACAGCACCCACGCACAATTCCTTTCCGACGTTACGCGAGGAGCGGCAGTTCCGTTTGGTCGTGACTGATCACCGATCGCGACCGTCCGCGAACACGTTCAAAGGTCCGGCTACCGCCCTACAAGTAGCTAAGTCGCTTCGACTCGAAGTCGCGATTGCGTCGGGACTCGACTGCTGGATACTCCGTATCTGGAGCGTGAAGCGTGGCGAACAGCAGCGACTGAACGGTCTCTATGCCGACGCAACGCCTCGGTTCGTTCTGCTCTATCCGAGTTAAACCGCCGCTACCACCACTAACAGTCCCCTACGGAGTCAAACGGAGTAACAGCTAAGATGACACCACAGCATTACCGTGCATGAACGAAACGATTCGGACGCGAGTGAATGCCCGCTGGAAGAATGTCGTGATCTTTATCGCTGCGATGATCGTGGGGATAATGGCGTATACAGGCGACCTCGTTTACACGCCTGTCGTACTCGTGCTGTTGGTGATCGCGGTCGGAGTCGGTCGCTACGGTTCCGAGCAGTAACCTCGTAGCGACTCACCGGGACACGCGCCGGCCATGTAGCAAAGCCCTCACCGCCTACTCGTCCCCGTCAGTGGGCGTGCGTCCGATACGGAGAGTACAACTGTCACCGACCGGTTGCGCTCAGTTATATTCCCACGCAGCGTCCAAAGCCGTATGGTCGCGTGGCAGCAGCGCTCGGCGACGCGGTGGCGGGGTATCGGTGCCGGGGTCGTCACGGCGGCGGCGGCACTCGCCGCCTCTCTCTTTTATGTGCTCGTGGCGGCGGTAGTTCCGCTGCGCCTGTCGCCGGACGCGCAGTACTGGATCGGATACGCGCCTCAGTTCGCGTTTGTTTCGGGGTTCGTCCTGGGCACTACCGTGTGGCGACGAGTCGCGTCTCGGGTGTCGACTCCGAAGCAGGGAGCGTTCGTGGGCGGTGTGACGGCTTTCGGCATCGTGACACTCGTCCCGACACTGACAGGAGTGTACGTACTACTGTTTCCGCTCCTCCTCAGTGCCGTTACTGGGCAGGGGTTACAGTACGCAGTCCAACTCTATCCGGAGCCGCTGTGGACTGCTGTCGGCGTTACCCGAACCGTCGCTACTGCGTGGAGCCCGCTGGTCGGTACCTTGCTCGTCCCCATCGGAGCCGTCGCAGGGTGGGCGTCTCAGCGCCGCCGTCGGATCAGCGGGCACTGACTGTTCCGACTCGTGAGCGGCCCGGTGTCAGCGGACACGTTCGCTACCCACTTGGCCGGCTCGCGCCCCGTATTCAGCACGGCTCCGAGACCATAGTACCGTTTGAGGAGTTCGACAGAGCCATCAGAAAATAACAGCTCAAGACGCTGAGTCTACCAGCGTCTTGGTGCTGAACAGTGTGAGACTCAGTAGGTGATCAAATCGACGATGAGTGATTTTAATCGGGTAGTGAGATCCTGATCAATATCTCCAACCGGCGGGCGGACAGTCGTTTCTTCATACTGGTCGAACTCGGTCTCGATACGATACGTGAGTGATCGCTCACTCCCCTCACTTTCGGTGAGCGTGTGGACTCGGTGGTCGGTAATTCGCCGGAGACGACCCGTATCCCGACTAAGCGTCACCTCAATCCAGCATTCGCCGAGTTCCACGTCTCGTAATCGATACGGGAATGGAACCACCTGCGTGTACGCATCCCGGTCGGATAGGCGGTAGGTAACCGTCTGAGATGATTCTTCACTTGTTTCCCAGTTGGTCCGGTGCGGGCGAATAAATTCCGTCGGAGCGAGCTCAGTCGGGTAACGATGAGGAGCGATAACATTAGCCCATGCGTCTGAAACACGAACGGTGTCTCCCTCTTGAACCGGCGCGTTAAGATCAGAGACCATCTTCCCGTCCGTCATATAGAGGACCTTGGTCAAGGGCAGGTTTTCAGGGTTCCTGAACACTCGGCTGTAATGAAGCAGTGCCCAGATATTCCGGTGCGGGAACATGCCACTGTGATGGTCGATCCCGGCACTTCTTAGCGGTCCTCTGTACGTGGTTAGCGCATGAAGGTATCGGCGACGTGAATGTTGATACCGTCGTCTGTACACGTCGAGATCATACGGTGTCTCTTCGGTCCCGTCATCCAGAACCCGAGTCCGCGTAATCGCCCGGTGGTCAGCTGCCAAACGGTACGCCGCCGCCGCGATGATGCGCTCACGCGCTGAGTCGCCTGCCGGCAGCGGAATGTCGTACGGACGGATATCACCTACGCGAATACCGCCGTATCCACCCGCTGTGCCGACAACTGCTGCCCCGGCGCCGGCGAGAAACTGACGGCGATTCATCCGTCGACCTCCGTAGATTCTATTTCGGGATCCCAACGCGCGACGAGTTCCTCGTCTCCCTCCCCGGGTTCGAACCAGTACACATTCGTCGACGCCGGCCGCGGGAGTTCGTGTGTCACAGCTGTCTCGGGAGTGAGCGGAAACGACGCTTTCGCGTTCGTTTCTGCCGGGCCGACCCATATTGTCTCACTATCATCGAGGTCTGGCGTGACGATGGTAAGGCGATCCGTGTTTTCGGCTGTAAGCCGGTTTCCGCCCTCGAACGAGACACTGAGCGCTGATCGATCAGGGTCCCAATCGAAGGAGATGAAGATGTTTGGCCTGGTTCTTGGATACGATGCTGGAGGGGGTTCACTCGGCGCCAGTGAACACCCAGCGAGGGAAGTGGCGAGCGACGCCAGGAGGGCTCGACGGTACACGACATACGTATAGAATATTCCCGAAAATAAATATACAGGATGTGTCGAATGTTCAATTGACGGCAAGTCCCGTTGTGGTCTCGGAGACACACCAGAGTCGGCTTAGACTTGCGCTACTTCTGTCAGGACCGCCTCACGAGATACAGAGGGTGAGTACGGCAGTCCTGGGGGACCAGTAGGCAAGCCGTCCACTGGGGACTAGGAGGGAGCGACCCATCTATTGATATCATTTCCGTGCGAAGGAGGGGCATGGACGATACACTCCCTGATTCAGTCGAGTCACGACGCGTCGAGACGGACCGCCTCACGACGAACGTCCTCGTCTCGGGCGATCCCGACGGAACACCACTCTGTCTGGTCCATGGGAACGTTTCGTCTTCACGGTTTTGGGCCGGTTTGATGGCCGACCTGCCGGACGACTATTGGGTCCTCGCCCCTGACCTTCGGGGGTACGGCGACTCGGAGACGAAACCGGTCGACGCAACCCGAGGCGTTCAGGATTACACCGAGGATCTGGCGGCCCTGTTCGCAGAGGTCGGGGTTGAGGCGGTAGCGCTGGTCGGTTGGTCCATCGGCGGCGGTATCGCCATGCAGTACGCTATCGACTATCCGGAGACCCTGACGGAGCTGGTGTTGGTCAGCACGATGTCGCCCTACGGATTCGGTGGCACGACCCGCGATGGAACGCCCTGCCAGCCCGATTACGCCGGCACAGGTGGCGGCCTCGCCGACGACGAATTCGTCGAGCGTCTGGCGGAGGGAGACGTTACCGCGGAGGCCGACGCCTCGCCGCGCTCGGTGATGCATGCGTTCTACGTCGGCCCGGACCACGAGTTTGCCTCCGAGACGGCCGACGCCTACGTTGAGGCGATGTGTGCGACGGCCGTCGGCGACGGGAACTATCCCGGTGACGCGGTACCATCCGACAACTGGCCGGAGGTGGCGCCAGGCGAGCGGGGCGTGCTCAACGCGATTTCACCGAAGTACTTCGACGCGTCGGGTCTGGCTACCATTGAACCGCAACCGCCGGTCCTGTGGGTCCGGGGCGACGCCGACCAGATCGTCTCGGACACCTCCTTTTTTGACGCTGGCTATTTAGGCCAGATCGGCGAACTGCCCGATTGGCCGGGCGACGACGTCTATCCTCCGCAGCCGATGAACGACCAGACTCGGGACGTACTCAAGGCCTACGCCGCCAACGGTGGCAGTTACAGCGAGGAGACGTTCACGAACGTCGGACACTCGCCACACATCGAGCGCCCGGAGCAGTTCCGGTCGGTGCTGTTGGAGTTCCTGGGCTCCTGACCGGGCCTATCGACGAGTGGCGCTGTCGGGGGGGCTCCGGCATCGCGTGGCGACTCGTGTATCGAGGTCACCAGCGGATCAGTAAACGTGGACCTGTTGACTGATTCGCGCCATGTATTCAGGGAGGCGCTGAGAACATAGTACCGTTCGAGGAGTTCGACAGAGCCGTCGACCTCGGATCGATGGCCGGACCTCCAAAGCCCCCACCCGCCAGTGTTCGGTGCGCTCGCTGCGCTCGCTGCGCTCCTCGCTCGCTGTGGTGCCTCGGTCGCCGCGTCCAGCGAGGGACAAGAGGTCCCTCTGGCAGTCTGGCGAACCCGACGACCTCGCGCGTGCCGTCTCGCGACCGCTTTCGGCGGCCGCTCGAAGGCACGCGCCGACGCATCCGTCGTTTATAACCCCGGTCGTCGCTTCTTGCTCCGCATCGCTCGCGCGAACTGCCACCCTTTTAGTCGCGCGCCGTCGGAGTGAGGCGTAATGAGTACGGACGCGACCCCCGAGTACGACTACGAGGAGCTGGGGCTCGTCGCCGGCCTGGAGATCCACCAGCAGCTCGACACGGAGACGAAGCTGTTCTGTGACTCCCCGACCGTCGAGCGCGACCCGGACGAGGCCGACCGGTCGATAACCCGTCAGCTCCACCCGACGAAGAGCGAACTGGGCGAGCTCGACGACGCGGCGATGGAGGAGAGCCGAGTCGACCGCGAGTTCACCTACCTCGCGTACGACACAACCTGTCTCGTCGAGGAGGACGACGAGCCGCCCAGACGCGTCGACGGCGAGGCGCTCTCGGTGGCGCTCCAGATCGCCGACCTGCTCGACCTCTCCGTCGTCGACCAGGCGCACGTCATGCGGAAGCTCGTCATCGACGGCTCGAACACCTCCGGCTTCCAGCGCTCGATCCTCCTCGGGCAGGACGGCGAGATCGAGACGGAGTCGGGGTCGGTGTCGGTCGTCGACCTCATGCTCGAAGAGGAGTCCGCGAAGCGCGTCGAGGAGACCGACGACGGCGTCGTCTACTCGCTCGACCGCCTCGGCGTCCCCCTCGTCGAGATCGGGACGGGCCCGGACATCCGCAGCCCCGAGGGCGCCCGGCAGGCGGCCGAGCGGATCGGCATGCTGCTCCGCTCGACGGGCGCGGTCAAGCGCGGGCTCGGCACCATTCGGCAGGACGTGAACGTCTCCATCGCGGACGGCGCCCGCGTCGAGGTGAAGGGCGTCCAGGACCTCCAGGGGATCGAGGACATCGTCCGCGGCGAGGTCGGCCGACAGGCGGAGCTGCTCGCGATCCGCGACGAACTCCGCGAGCGCGACGCGAGCGTCGGCGACGTCTCGGACGTGACCGACGTCTTCGCCGACACGGAGTCCGGGGTCATCCGCGGCGCGCTCGACGCGGGCGGGAAGGTGACCGCGGTCCCGCTGTTCGGCTTCGACGGCCTCGTCGGCCGCGAGATCCAGCCGGACCGGCGGCTCGGCACGGAGCTGTCCGACCACGCGAAGCGCCACGGCGCGGGCGGCATCTTCCACACCGACGAGCTGCCCGCGTACGGCGTCACCGAGGCGGAGGTCGACGCGCTCCGCGACGCGGTGGGCGCGGGCGAGGGCGACGCGGTCGCCATCGTCGCGGCCGACCCGGAGACCGCCGACCTCGCGATCGAGGCGGCCGCCGACCGCGCCGAGACCGCGATCGAGGGCGTCCCGGAGGAGACCCGCGGCGCGAACGACGACGGGACCACGCGCTACCTCCGGCCGCTGCCGGGCGCCGCACGCATGTACCCCGAGACGGACGTGCCGCCGGTCGAGCCGGACCCCTCCGACGTGGAGACGCCCGAGCTGCTCGACGAGAAGGCCGAGCGGTACGAGGCGGAGTTCGGCCTCGACGCCGGCCTCGCCGAGCAGGTCGCGTTCGGCCAGCGGTTCCCGCTGTTCGAGGCGGCCGTGGAGCGCGGCGCCGAGCCCACCTTCGCGGCGTCGACGCTGGAGTCGACGACGACGGAGATCCGGCGCGACGGCGCGCCCGTGGAGAACCTCACCGACGACCACTTCCTCGCGCTGTTCGACCTCGTCGAGGGCGGCGACCTCGCGAAGGAGGGCGTCCCCGAGGTGCTGACGACGCTCGCCGAGGACCCCGACTTGACGGCGAGCGAGGCGGTCGAAGAGGCCGGGCTCTCAGGCGTGAGCGAGGCGGAGGTCCGCGAGGCCGTCGTCGAGGTCGTCGAGCGCAACGCCGACCAGGTTGAGGCCGAGGGGATGGGCGCGTTCTCCGGGCTGATGGGCGAGGCCATGGGCGCGCTCCGCGGGAAGGCGGACGGCGAGGTCGTCTCCGACGTGTTACGCGAGGAGATCGGGAAGCGGTCGTAGCGTCTCCCGGTCGTCCCCGCTGGGTCACGTTCTCTCGATCGCCCCCGGTACGGCCCCTGCCACTTACTTGTCGGGCGGCCGTGTCTCGATCCGAGAGGTCAGACTCGATGGACGATTCTCCCCCGGCCGACTCCCCGAACGACTCACAACGGACCGACCTGTCGGACGACGCGCCGACGTCCGGCCCCGAGCCGGACCCGGCGGTCGCGAAGACGCGCGGCGACCGCGTCTCCGACGTGACGAACAAGTTCGTCCACGGCGTCGAACTGGCCGCAGCGGCGCTTTTCGCGCTGCTGTTCGGCATCGGCGTCGTCGACCTCGCGATCCAGATCGCCGAGTCGGTCCCCACGGGGGAGATCACCGACCCCAACACCGTCATCAGCTTCATCGAGACCGGACTGCTGCTGCTCATCATCGTCGAGGTGTACGAGACGGTCGTCGCGTACATCGAGCAGAGCGACACCCGCCGGATCGTCCGGCTCGTGATCTACACCGGCGTCATCGCGATGGTCAGGAAGGTGATCATCTTTCGCACCACAGAGTACTCGACCACGCAGGACGCCCTGTTCGCCGCGCTCTCGTACACCTTAGTCGTCCTCGGGCTCGTCGCACTGCTGTTCGTGGAGCGGTCCGTCGGACCGTCGCTCGGCCCCGACTGATCCGCGCAGCGGCCGCCCCGCCGTACTCGGCTCCCGAGCGCCGTGTCACTCCGTCAGCTCCTCGATCAGCGTGTCGATGTCGTACGTCGCCGGGGCGCGCGACTCGTCGCGGAGCGTCGCGATGGTGAACGTCGAGTTCGTGCGCTCGACCTGCGGGATCGCCTCGAAGTCGCTGATCAGCCGCTCGACGGTGTCCGAGGAGGAGAGCCGCGCGAGGACGACGAAGTCCGTCTCGCCCATCGTGAAGAACGCCTCCGTGACGCCCTCGACCGCCAGCAGCTCCTCGGCGAACTCCTCGTAGGGGCCCTCGTAGCTGGCGAGCACCTCGACGATGACGGTGACGCCGAGCCCGAGCGCCTCGTGGTCGAGGTCGTACAGGTCGTTCTCGATGACGCCGTCTTCGCGCAGGTTGTTCAGCCGATAGTGGATCGTCGACACCGGGATCCCGGTCTCCTCGTGGAGCCGTTCGGGGCTCCCGGTGCCGAGATCGGAGATGGCCTTCAACAGCCGCACGTCGCGCTCGTCCATACCCCCGGATCGACCCCCGACCGGTTGTATATGTCGACCGACAGGGTTGGAGTCTGCTCTAATATTCGAGCACAGTTAGGTGTTCGAATCGGATCTGATTCGTATGTCTGATTCTTCATTCCAAATGTCGGCTGTTTCGAGAGTATAATTTAACTACAGTCGCGTATTTCGAACGAGTAGCCAGTGAAACTCAGAAACTTCCTCTCTACTCCGGAAGCGATCGTCGCCGCGTTCCTCCTCCTCGCGACGCTGTGGGGGACCTCCTTCGTCGCCATCGAGGCCGGCCTCCACTACTTCCCGCCGCTGCTGTTCGCGGGGGTCAGGTACGCCGTCGCGGGCGCGGTCGTGCTCGGCTACGCCGCGGTCGCCGCGGACCGGTGGACGCCGCGGGGCCGCGACGAGTGGCTCGGCGTCGCCGTCGCGGGGACGTTCGTGATCGCGGCGTACCACGGGCTCCTCTACCTCGGCGAGGTCCGGATCTCCGGCGCGGTCGCCGCGGTCGTCGTGAGCCTCTCTCCGGTCTTGACGGCCGTCTTCGCGGCTGCGCTCCTCCCGAACGAACGCCTCGGCCCCGTCGAGATCGGCGGGTTCGCGCTCGGCGTCCTCGGGGTGGCCGTGGTCGCCGACCCGGCGGCGGCCGGGCTCGGCAGCGCGGCGGTCGTCGGCGTCGGCCTCGCGCTCGCGGGCGCGGTGGCCTTCTCGCTCGGCGCCGTCCTGCTGCGACCCCTCCGCACCGACCTGCCGATCGCCGCGCTTCAGGGGTGGGCGATGGTCATCGGGGCGGGCCAGCTCCTCGTCGCCGCCGCCGCGATCGGGGAGTCGCCCGCCGCGGTCGTCTGGAACCAGACGTCGATCGCGTCGCTCGCGTACCTGACGCTGCTGTCCGGCGTTGTCGCGTTCCTCCTGTACTTCGCGCTGCTCGACGCGGTCGGCCCGTCGCAGCTTCACCTCGTCGGCTACGCGGAGCCCGTCGTCGCCGCGGTCGGCAGCTGGCTCCTGCTCGGCCACCTCGTCGACGCGTCGGCGCTCGTCGGATTCGTCGCGATCCTCGCCGGCTTCCTCGTCTTGGAGCGCCGGGAGATCGCCGACTACGTCGGCGCCGACCGACTGACCGGATAGCGACCGGCGGAAAGGCTCCGCGCCGTCAGCGGGGATTTACCCCTCGATGTCCCGACTCAGCCCCGCGCGGAGGTCGCGGCCGAAGTAGTGCCCCAGCAGCGCGAGCGCCAGCCCGACGCCCCCGCCGACCGCGACCAGCGGGAGCCCCCACTGCGAGAGGTAGTCGATCCCGATGGGCAGGAAGCCGACGCCGAGGACGCTCGTCACCGCGCTGGCCGCGCCCGCCGCGCCGCCGGCGATCCCCGTCTCGACGTACCGGCGCGTCGAGAGCGCCAGGCCGAGGAGGAACGAGGCGACGAACACGCCGCCCGCGGTGCCGATCGTTCCCCCGATGAGCGGTATCAGCCCGCCGACGAACACGCCGACCGCGACGGTCGCGAGCGCGAGCCCCAACGCCTTCGCCGAGAACCACCGGCCCGAGACGCCGACCCTGCCGGCGTCCCCGGCGTTCCCGGCGCTCCGCGCGCCCGGTTCGGCGGCCGCGGCGCCGCCGGCGTCGGCGTCGGACGCCCCCTCGCCGCCACCGAGGTCGTCGTCGAGGAGGTCGTCGAGGTCGTCCATCGGGTCGTCGTCGGACGACTCGCGCTCCTTGGAGGGTTGCATACTCGACCGTTCGGGCCAGCGGACTTGGCTTTTGTGCCGCGACGGCAGTCGGAAGGCCCCCGATCACCGGGCCGAACGCCCGCGACGTCCCTTCGGAACCCCTCGACGGGCCGCCCGTGTGACGCGGTACCGTTCGCCGTTTCACCGGAAACGAGGTGTGGGGCCCGGGCGTCAGCCGCCGTCCGGCTCTCCGTCGCCCGCCTCGGACCGCCGCCCGCCCCACACGCGCTTGTCGACGAGCGACACCGTCATCGGGCGGTCGACCGCGATCTGACAGGAGAGCCGGGGGTAGCCGAACCGGTCGGCGAGCCGGTCGTGCCAGTGGTCGGCCGGCGGTCCCTCTCTGACGCGGACGCCGCAGGTCGCACAGATCCCTCGTCCGCCGCAGTTGAGGCGGCGGGTCGCGGCCGCGTACGGCGACAGCCCGGCGTCGAGCAGGACCCGGCGGAGGTTCCGTCCCCGCTCCACGTCGAGGTCGACGCGCTCGTCGCCGTCGACGACGACGAGCGACACGGTTTCGCTCCCGGCCTCCGTTCGGTCGTCGCCGTCGCGGTCCACGTCGGTCATCGGCGGTCCTTCGCGCCCCGGACACAAAGCGTCGGGGACCCGACGCGGCGTTCGAGACCCGGAACGGCTTTCGGCCAGGCCGCCGGATCGGGGCGTATGGACACGCGGCGCGCGCTGCTCGACGCCCTCGCGGCGGACGACGACCCGGTCTCTGGGCCCGCCCTCGCCGAGTCGCTCGACGTCTCCCGGGCGGCCGTCTGGAAGGCGGTCGAGGGGCTCCGCGAGGAGGGGTTCGCGGTCGAGTCGACGCCGGACGGATACGTCGCGCCCGACGACCCGGGCTACACCGGGCCGGGCATCGCGTTCGGGCTCGACGCCCCTTACTCGGTGGAGTACCACGACCGGGTCGGGTCGACGAACGAGCGGGCCCGCGAGCTCGCCGGAGAGGACGCCGCGGACGTCGCGGTGGTCGCCAACGAGCAGACGGGGAGCCGGGGGCGCCTCGACCGCGAGTGGGTGGCGCCGAGCGGCGGCGTCTGGCTGTCGGTCCTGACCCGCCCCGACGTGCCGACCGCGCGGGCGCCGCTCTTCACGCTCGCGGCCGCGGTCGCGACGACCGACGCCGCCCGCCAGGCCGGCGTCGACGCGCGGATCAAGTGGCCGAACGACGTGCTGGTCGGAGACGGGACGCCCGAGGAAAGCGCCCCCGCGTCGGATCTCGGCGGCCGCGGCGGCCGGAAGCTGGCGGGGATCCTCACGGAGATGGAGGGGGAGGCCGACCGCGTCGGCTGGCTCGTCGTCGGCGTCGGCGTCAACGCCAACCTCGACCCCGAGACGCTGCCCGCGGGCGCGACGTCGCTGTCGGCCGAGCGCGGCGCCCCGGTCGATCGGCGGCGGTTCGCCGCGACGCTGCTCGAACGCTACGCGGAGCTCACCGCGTCGCCCGGGGCGCTCGACGGCGTCCTCCCGGCGTGGCGCGAGCGAGCGAGCACGCTCGGGCGGCGCGTCCGCGTCGAGGCCGCCGACGGCGTCGTGGAGGGCACCGCCGTCGACGTCGCCGAGCCTGGCGCGCTCGTGGTCGACACCGACGAGGGCCGGCGGCGCGTCCACGCGGGCGACTGCGAACACCTCCGCGGCGCGGAGTGAGGAGAGCGGCCGAGCGCGAGCCTCCTCCCTATCCGGTCTCCGTCGCGTCCGAGACCGCCCCCTCGGCGTCGGTCCCGGCCGTCTCGCCCGCCGTCGCCGACTCGGCGGCGCTCGGCGGCTCCTCCCCGTCGCCGATCCGCACCGTCAACACCGGGACCGACGAGCCCCGCACGACCTTCTCCGCGACGCTGCCGAGGAGCAGCCGGTCGATGCCGCCGCGGCCGTGAGTGCCCATCACGACGAGGTCGCAGCCCGCCTCCTCGGCGTGGGTGATGACCTCGCGGCTGGGCGACCCCTCGACGACGACCGTCTCCACGTCCACGTCGCGGTCGGCGGCCAGTTCGCGGACCGTTTCGAGCGCCGCCTCCCCGTCGTCGTACAGCAGGTCGCCGACGCCCTCCCATGTCGTCTCCATCGGCATCCCGGCGTACCGCGCGGTGTCGACCACGTAGATGGCGCGGACCGAGGCCCCGTGGACCGCGGCGAGGTCGAGCGCGTGGCACACCGCCAGCTCCCCCTCCGAGGAGCCGTCGGTCGGGACCAGGATCCGGTCGTATAGGGGCATGTTCACATGACTCATATCGCCGACGACGGATAACCTTTTGCGGTTCTTGCCGGTTTCTCGCCGTCGCCCCGCCCCGGCCGCGACGGGGCGCGCGTTTATGCTCCGTCCCGTCGAGGGGACGGTATGTCCGACGAGATCACCCTCTCCCGGCTCGAACCGACGCTCGAAGATCACGCGTACCCCGCCGATCGAGACGCGCTCGCCGAGGCGTTCGCCGGCACCACGGTGTTGTTCGCCGACGGCGACGCCGACCTCGGCGACCTCCTCGCCCACGTCGATCAGGAGACGTTCGAGAGCGCCGACGACGCGCACGCCGCGCTCCAGAACGTCCTCCCCATCGAGGCGCTCGGGGAGCCGGGCCAGTCCGACGGCGACGCCTGACGAGGGCCGCTTTCTCGCTCCCTCGTCACCGTTCGCACGCCGCGGTCCCTCGTCATCGAGTCCCACGCCACGGCGCGTCTCGCATCGCTTTTTACCGCGGATCGCGGACTGGCGGTAATGAGTTACCGGATCGGTCTCGTCGGCAAGCCCTCGGTGGGGAAGTCGACGTTCTTCAACGCCGCGACCATGAACGACGTGCCGGAGGGGGCGTACCCGTTCACCACCATCGACCCGACCGTCGGCGAGGCGTACGTCCGCGTCGACTGCGCCGCCCCTGAGTTCGACGAGACGTGTACGCCGAGCGTCGGCGTCTGCCGCGAGGGGACGCGGTTCGTCCCGGTGAAGCTCGTCGACGTGGCCGGGCTCGTCCCGGGCGCCCACGAGGGGCGCGGGCTCGGCAACCAGTTCCTCACCGACCTCAACGAGACCGACGTGCTGATCCACGTCGTCGACTTCTCGGGGAAGACCGACATCGAGGGCGAGGCGACGGAGGGCCACGACCCCCGCGAGGACATCGACTTCCTGGAGGAGGAGTTGGACGCGTGGTACCTCGACGTGCTAGAGAAGGGCCTCGAGAAGTACGAGACGCGGTACCAGGGCGCCGACGCCGCCGTCGAGGAGGAGCTGGCCGAGCAGATGTCCGCGTTCGGGACGGACAAAGACCGGATGAAGCGGACCATCCTCGCGCAGGGGCTCGAACTCGACCCCGAGACGTGGGACGAGACGGACAAGGTCGAACTGGCCCGCGAGATCCGCAAGCGGACGAAGCCGATGGTGATCGCGGCCAACAAGATGGACACCCCCGAGGCGCAGGCGAACTGGGAGGAGATCACGTCGGACCCCGACTACGACCACCTGTCCTTCGTCCCCGCGAGCGCTCACGCCGAGAAGGCGCTGAAGAACGCCGACGAGGCGGGCGTCGTCGACTACACGCCCGGCGCGGACGAGTTCGAGATCGTCGGCGACGTCTCCGGCGAGCAGGCGGCCGGCCTCGATCGGATCGGCGAGTTCGTCGGCGAGTACGACGGCACGGGCGTCCAGGGCGCGCTCGAAGCCGCCGTCTTCGACGTGCTGGGCTGTATCGCGGTCTTCCCCGGCTCCGCCAACGGGAGCAAAGACGAGAAAGGGGTCTTCCGCGACTGCTTCATCCTCCCCGAGGGCTCCACGACGGAGGACTTCGCGTACCACATCCACTCGGACATCGGCGAGGGGCTCCTCCACGGCACCGACTGCCGGAGCGGCCGACAGGTCGGGACCGACCGCGAGCTCTCCCACCGCGACGTGATCGAACTGGTCTCGACGAAGCAGGCGGCGCCGTAGCCGCTCCGCGTCGTCGAGGCCCTGCCGCCCCGATCAGCTATTACCCGCCGGGGCCCAACCGGACCGCATGGAACGGACCGTCACGGTCGAACCAGAGGCCGGCCTCCACGCGCGACCCGCCTCGAAGCTGGTACAGACGGCGAACCGATTCGACGCCGACGTGTCGATCGGTCGCGCCGACGACGGCGACGGAGGCCTCGTCCGCGCCGACAGCATGCTCTCCGTCAGCGGGCTGAACGTCGGGCACGGCGAGTCGGTCTGCGTGGTCGCCGAGGGGCCCGACGCCGAGGCCGCACTCGACGCCGTCTGCGACCTGCTCACGAGTCCGGTTGAGGAGGCGGACGAGTCGGGGACCGACGGCGGCGACGCGGAGGACGCGCCGTGAGGACGCTCGCCGGCGTCGGCAGCACGCCGCGTGCGGGGGTCGGGACGACGCGCTGGTACCGTCCCGAGGCCGACCTGACGCTCCCGGACCGCCCCGACCCGGCGTCCGTCGACGCCGACGCCGAACTAGACCGGTACGAGGCGGCGCGGGACGCCGTGCGAGAGGCCCTACGCGACGCCCGGGACCGGGCGGCCGAGCGCGTCGGCGAGGAGGAGGCCGCGGTGTTCGAGGCCCACGAGGGGTTCCTCGACGACCCGACGATAATCGAGGACGTCGAGGCCGCGATCCGCGAGGGGACGCCCGCGGAACACGCCGTCGCGGACCGGTTCGACGAGGCCGTCGCGCAGTTCGAGGGGATGGAGGGGCGGATGGCCGAGCGCGCCGACGACCTGCGCGACGTCCGCGACCGGCTGCTCCGCGCGCTCCTCGCCGGAGACGGGCAGGCGTCGGCCGCCGCCGCTGGCCTCGCGGCCCTCCCCGACGGGACGGTCCTGCTCGCGGAGCGGCTCACGCCGAGCGACACCGCAGCGCTCGACCCCGAGGCGGTCGCCGGGGTCGCGACCGTCGAGGGGGGTCGTACCTCCCACGCCGCGATCATCGCGCGGTCGCTCGCGGTCCCCGCGGTCGTCGGCGTCGGCGAGGCGCTCGAATCGATCAACGACGGGGAGACGGTCCTCGTCGACGGCGAGGCCGGCGAGGTCGTCGTCGACCCCGACGAGGAACGCCGCGAATCGGTGCGGGAGTCCGGTCCGGACGCGATCCCCGAACGCGTCGCGACCGCCGACGGCCGGCCGATTGCGGTCGCCGCGAACGTGGGCGGCGAAGTCGAACTGGCGCCGGCCGCCGGGCGCGGCGCGGACGGGGTCGGACTGTTCCGGACCGAGTTCCTCTTCGTCGACCGCGAGGCGCCCCCGACCGAGGACGAGCAGTACGAGGCCGTGACGGCCGCGCTGTCGGCGTTCCCCGACGACCGCGTCGTCGTCCGGACGCTCGACGTGGGCGGCGACAAGCCGGTCCCGTACCTCGACCTCCCCGACGAGCCGAACCCGTTCCTCGGGCGGCGCGGGGTCCGGCTGTCGCTCGACGAGCACGCGGACCTCTTCGAGACGCAGCTCCGCGCGCTGCTCCGCGCCGCGGCGACCGAGGACGGCGACGGGCTCGCCGTCATGTTCCCGCTCGTCACGCGCGTCGAGGAGGTCGAGCGCGCGGTCGACGCCGTCGAGTCGGTCGCGGCCGACCTCGCCGACGAGGGCGTCGCCCATGTGGTCCCCGAACTGGGTGCGATGATCGAGACGCCCGCGGCGGCGTTCCTCGCGGACGCGCTCGCCGACCGGCTCGACTTCCTGAGCGTCGGGACGAACGACCTCGCGCAGTACGTGATGGCGGCCGACCGCGGCAACGATGCCGTCGCCGAGTACCACGACCCGCTCCACCCGGCGGTGCTGCGCGCGCTCGACCGCACGACGGCGGCCGCGGAGGGGAGCGACGCCTGGGTCGGGATGTGCGGCGAGATGGCCGGCGACCCGGCGCTGACGGAACTCCTCGTCGGGCTCGGCTTCGACGAGCTCAGCATGAGCGCGGTGACGGTGCCCGAGGTGAAGGCGCGCGTCCGCGAGGTCGACGCCGACGCCGCGGCGTCCCTCGCGAACGAGGCGCTCGCCTGCGAGACGCGCGGCGAGGTGCTGGACGCGCTCGGGCTCGGCGAGCGCGACGCGTAGCCGACTCGGAAAAACGGGCCGGCTCCGCCCCTACAGCTTCTCGATGTCCCGGGCGGACTCCGCCTGCTCGCGCACGGACTCGACCGTGGCCGAGGGGTCGGTCGCCGCGACCGCCGCGTTGACGGCGCCTTCGAGGACGGGCGCGTCCGCGATGACGGCCTCCGCGTCGCTCATCTCGACCGCGACGTCCGCGTTCATCACCGCGCTGCCCAGGTCGACGAGGACGACGACGCCGTCCGCGTCGCCTCCGTCTTCCTCGCCCCCGACCGCGTCGCTCCCGTCCTCGGAACCGGCCGCGGCGTCGATCGCCGTTTCGATCGCGTCGGGGACGGTGCCGATCCCGCCCTTCCCGTCGCCGCCGACCGGTTCGATCCGGGTGTCGCCAGCCATCTCGGCGGCGATCTCGGCGATCCCCTCGGCGGCGCGCTCGCTGTGCGAGACGACGACGATCCCGACCATCAGTCGCCCTCCGAGACCCCCGCGTCGTCGGGGTCCTCGTCCGGGATCGTCGGCGAGGCGGCGTCGGGCTCCGGGGCGTCGACGCCGAGCCGGTCGGCGGCGACCGCGAGCAGCTCTTCGAGGATGAACAAGGTGCTGGTCGCCCCCGGGTCCTGGTGCCCGACCGAGCGCCAGCCGAGGTAGGAGGCGCGCCCCTTCCGCGCCCGGATCGGAACGGTGAACGCGACGCCGCGCTCGGCGGCGTCGACCGCCTTCGCGAGCGCCTCGATCGGCGGCAGGTCGTCGGCCTCGATCGACTTCTTGAACGTGTGGACCGCGGGCGTCAGCGCGTCCACCATCGTCTGGTCGCCGACGCGCGCGTCGCCGCGGTCCTCGACCTTCTCCAAGTACGTCTCGGCGAACGCCACCGCCGTCTCGTGGCTGATACCCCCGTCGAGTTCGCCCGCCGCGAACACGAGCGACCCGCCGAACAGCGGACCCGAGGCGCCGCCGACCTCGGCCATCAGCGTCTTGCCGACCGTCTTCGCGACGGTCTCGGCGTCCGGGTCGTCGAGGTCGCGCGCGGCGTCGGCCGCCCGGGCCCAGCCGCGCGCCATGTTCCCGCCGTGGTCGGCGTCGCCGATCGCGGAGTCCAGCTGCGTGAGGTGGTCGCGCTCGGCCTCGATGCGCTCGGCGACGGCCTCGACGGCCGCGACGACCGCCGCCCCGTCGTCGCTCATTTCACCGTCAGCGCCGGGGTGTCGGCCGGCGCGTCGAACAGCTCCTTCAGTTCGGCGTCGACCGCGCACACCGTGATCGACGCGCCAGCCATGTCCAGCGAGGTCATGTAGTCGCCGACCCACGCGTCGTAGGTCTCCAGCCCGTGCTCCCCGAGCAGCTCCTGGAGGCGTCGGTTGACGACGAACAGCTCCATCTGCGGGGTGGCGCCCATCCCGTTGACGACCGTGAGCACCTCCTGTCCCTCGTCGAGGCCGAGGTCGTCGAGGACCGCCTCGGTCAGGTGCTCGGTGATCTCGTCGGCCGACATCACGTCCGTGCGCTCCGTGCCCGGCTCGCCGTGGATCCCGATGCCGAGTTCGATCTCGTCGTCGCCGAGATCGAAGGTGGGCTCGCCCTTCTCCGGGGTGACACACGAGGTGAGCGCGGTGCCCATCGTGCCGACGTTGTCGACCACCTTCTCGGCGACGCGCTTGACCTCGCTCAGGTCGGCGCCCTGCGCGGCCTTCGCGCCGGCGGCCTTGTGGACGAGGATCGTTCCGCAGACGCCGCGACGCCCGGAGGTGTACAGCGAGTCCTCGACTGCCACGTCGTCGTTCACCACGACGCTCTCGACCTCGATCCCCTCCATCTCCGCGAGCTCGATGGCGGTCTCGAAGTTCATCACGTCGCCCTCGTAGTTCTTGATGATCGCGAGGACGCCGTCGCCCGCGTCGCAGGCGCCGATCAGTTCCTCGAACTCGTCGGCCGTCGGCGAGGAGAACACGTCGCCCGCGGCCGCGCCGTCCAGCATTCCGTCGCCGACGTACCCCGCATGGGTCGGCTCGTGGCCGCTGCCGCCCCCTGTCACCAGCGCTACCTTCCCGTCGATCGGCCCATCGTCGCGGACGAGCACCTGCGTGTCCGGCAGGCGTCGCAGGCGGTCGGGATACGCCGCCGTCATGCCGTCCAGCATCTCGTCGACGACGTCGTCCGGGTCGTTGATCAGCTTCTTCATGATCGTTGGTACCGACTCACTCGGTTCGCATAAGCGTAGTGGCCCTCAGCGCCGCCGTGCCCCCCGTCGAGCGGTCAGGTGGGCGCCAGTTCGCGGGTGCCGAACTCGTGACACCGGGCGACACCGGAGTCGGTCCGGTCGGGCACGCGGAACCCGTAGCCACTTTCGCAGACGCCGCCGTCGTCGAACGGATTCATGCCCCGCCGACGGAGAGCTGCGTGTAAACGCCTGTGGTCGGGTTCGTTCCGGGATTTCGCGGGATACACGGCGTGGGTCCGCCTCGCCGCTGCCGCTCTCACTCCCCGCACACGGCCCGCGCGTGTCACCCGTCTTCCGATCGTCGCTCCCGAATCCGTTCCCTTCGACCGATCGTAAGCTTCCGGCACTCCCGACGCGGGCTCCCCTCGTCGACGCCGCGGTCACCACGACCGAGCGCTGCTCCTTGACCGCTTGATCGGGGCCGGCGGGAGCCTCGCCGAACCCACCGACGAGGCGGCGGCAACGGAGCGAGGCCGGCGCCCGACGGGTTACGACACCGCGTCGCGGACCGCGCCCGGGACATCCGATCGGTCGATCTCCCGAACCGACGAGGTGTCGGGCTCGGTCTCCCCGTACTTGTACCCCGACCCGGTCAGTATCACGGCGACGTCGTCGCCGGGACCGAACTCGCCGGCCGCGGCGAGGTCCCGCACGGCGGCCGTGGCCACGGCGCAAGACGGCTCGACCGAGACGCCGGCGTCGGCCGCGAGGCGGTCCGTTTCGGCGAGCATCGCCTCCTCGGGGACGGAGACGACGCCGCCGTCCGTCTCCGCGACGGCGGCCAGCGCCCGGTTTCCGCTCGGCGGGTCTGCGTTGTTGATCGAGACGGCCGCCGTCGGCTCGCCCGTGACCGGCTCGACGCGCGACGCCCCGCGACGGTACGCCTGCGCGATCGGGTCGCAACGTGCGGTCTGCGCGAGGTAGATCCGCGGCGTCGCCGTGAGAAGCCCCGCCGCGTCCAGTTCCCTGAGCGCCTTCCAGACCCCGCTCGCCTGCCCGCCGCTGCTGACCGGTAAGACGATCGCGTCGGGTGCGTCGGGGGCGAACGCCTCGCAGATCTCGTACGCGACCGTCTTCTGTCCGGCCACCCGGAGCGGGGCGTCCGAGTTGAGAAACGCGGCGCCGAGGTCGTGTTCGAGGGTGTCGTGGTAGAGCCGCCCGTACTCCCCGTGGACCCGGAACAGGTGCGGGTCGTGTTGGGCGATCATCGCGAGCCGGGAGTCCGGGGTGTCCTCGGCCACGAGGATGACCGCCTCCCGGTCCGCCGCGGCGGCGTGGGCGGCGACGCTCAACGCCATGTTGCCGTGCGAGACCGTTCCGACCGGTCCGTCGACACGACTGATACCGACGGCCGTTCCGCGGTCCTTGAAGCTCCCCGTCGGATTGACGCCCTCCACCTTGAGGTGGACCCGAGGGCCGTCCGTCGATTCGATCGACGGCGCACGGAACAGCGGCGTCCCGCCCGCGGCGGCGGCGAGCCCGGTCGGCGTCGTCGCGGGGAGGACGGACTCGTATCGCCAGAGCGCGTCTCGACCGAGCGAACCGTCGCTCGCGTCGGGCCAGTCGAACGCCGCCGCGTCGGTCTCGAACCAGAGCGGCTCGCCGCAGCGACACCGGGTCACGTCTCCGAACGGATACGTCTCCCCGCAGTCGTAACACGTCAGCTGCTCCATACCCATCTCTCACGGGCGGTGTACAAATGATTGATCGCGGGGGCCGATCGCGGTATCGGTCGGCACTCGGAGGCCGTGGATGCGATACCCCTCAGCAGAATTCCAACCCTGATAAGACACGCTACCGGTGCCTCTCTGGGTGTAGAAGACCGAAATTGGGTGGCTGGGGAGTCCCAGCCCACCAATCCCGAGCGGCCAAAGACCGCTCGCGAAGCAGGTGGGCCAACACGGATTTGAACCGTGGACCTCCCGGTTATCAGCCGAGCGCTCAACCTGACTGAGCTATTGGCCCAGGTGAGCGCATCCAATCGTTGCGCGGGTAGGATTTTAAGGGTTTCCTTTCGTGAGCCGCCCGCCGTGTGGCGGTTTGACGGACCCTCACGACCTCCACGTCGTCAGTCGGTTCCCTTCCGCTCCTCCTCTTCGACGGTGAAATCCACGTCGACAACGTCGTCGTCCGCCGACCCGCCGCCGGCGTCAGCGTTCTCCCCGACACTTCCGTCGGTATCGGGGCCGTCGCCGCCGTCGAACCCGTCCGGGCCGTCACCGGGAAACCCGCTACCGCCCATCGTGAAGCCGCCGTCGCCGTCGTTCGGGAAGCCGCCGATGTAGACGTTGCCCGAGAGGAAGCCGTCCGTCTCGCGTTCGATGTACGGGATGACGACGTACTTCTTCAGGGCCACGCGGATCGGCACCCGGGAGAGCGGGAGCGCGAGCAGGAAGCCGACCGCGTCGGTGACGAGCCCCGGCGTGAGCAGGAACGCGCCCGCGGCGATGAGCAGCCCGCCGTCGAGCAGTTCGTCGGTCGGCGGCTTCCCCTGCGCGACCTTCCGTTGGAGGCGCGCGAGGGTCGCTCGCCCCTCGGCGCGGAGCAGGAGCATCCCGAGGACGGCCGTCAACACGACCAAGGCGACCGTCACCGGCCACCCGAGCCGCGTCGCGACCACGATCAGGAACAGCGCGTCCACGAGGGGGACGACGAGGAGCAGCGCGAGCAGCGTTCGCGGGCGCATACCCCCGCCTTTCCGCCGGGCGCCCATAGCCCTTTTCGTCGCGGTCGGGGTCTGACGAGAGCTTGCGGCGCGCTCGCATCGCGCTCGGTCCGCGCTCGATCTGGTCTCGCGACGCCGATCGGGTGCGCCGGTCGCGCCCGCCGCGACCGCCACGACTTTGCCCGCCCGGGCCGAGCCGGCGGTATGGACATCGTCGGCGCGCTCGGTCGCGACCCGCCGGACCGCGAGTCGCTTCCGCGGTGGGTCGCGCCGCTCCCGCAACGACTGGAGGACGTCGCCTTCCGGTTCGCGTGGGTCATCGTCGCCATTAACCTCGTCGGCACCGCGTTCGGCTTCTGGTACTACCGATTCCAGTTCCGCGCTCTCCCGACCGAGATGTGGCTGTTCATCCCGGACAGCCCGGGCGCGACGCTGCTCATCGCGATCGCGCTCGGCGCGTGGGCGCTCGGGCGGTCGAGCGACACGCTCGCCGCGCTGGCGTTCTTCGGGAACGTCAAGCTCGGGCTGTGGACCCCGTACGTCCTCGTCGTCTTCTGGCCGGAGTTCCTCGCGGTCAACGGTCCGGCGCTGTACGCCTTCCTGTTCTTCAGCCACCTCGCGATGGTGGTCCAGGCGTTCGTCCTCCACCGGATCACCGACTTCCCGCTGAAGGCGGTCGCGGTCGCGACCGCGTGGTACACAACCGACCTGCTGATGGACTACTTCGTGCCCGTGATCGGCGAGGTGACCCACACCTCGCTGCCGTACGCCGACGGCGCGCCGTGGTTCACGACGACCGTCCTCCAGGTCGCGGCCGCCGGCGCGGTCGTCCTCACCGTGATCCCGCTGTTCTGGACGCTCGGAACTCGGATCGCGACGCTGCGAGGCCGCGCGAGCGACTCCGGGTCGTAACCGCGGCGGGGGGAGCGTCGAGCCCGCCCGCGCTCACCGATTTAAGTGGACAGCCGACCTCCACGGGGGTATGAGCCACTACGAGCGGATCGCGGACCTGACGGTCACGATCGAGTCGGTCTCGCGGCGACGACACACGGCGAACACGACGAGCGGCTTCGAGCGGACGACGACGGAGTACCGGCTCTCCGGCGACGGCGTCGTCGGCAGGGGGGAAGACGTCACCTACGAGACCGCCGACCACGACGCCCTCGCCGGCACCGACCCGATCGACATCGAGGGGGAGTGGACGATCGACGCGCTGTCCGACCGACTCGACGAGATCGACCTCTTCCACGGCCACGAGCCCGCAAACGAGACGTCCCGCAACTACCGCCGGTGGGCGGTCGAGAGCGCGGCGCTCGACTTGGCCCTCAGACAGCACGGGGAGTCGCTCGGTGAGCGCCTCGGCGTCGACCCCGAACCGGTCCGCTTCGTCGTCTCGACGCGACTCGGCGACCCGCCCTCGACCGACCGCGTCGAGGCGCTGCTCGCGCGAGACCCGGAGTTGGAGTTCAAGCTCGACCCCACGCCGGAGTGGCCGGAGTCGGCCTTCGAGACGCTGCGGGAGACCGACGCCGTGCGCGTCCTCGATCTGAAGGGCTGGTACGAGGGGACCGAGGTGGACGTCGAGCCCGACCCGGAGCTGTACCGCGACGTGTTCGCGGCGTTCCCGGCCGCGGTCGTGGAGGACCCGGCGTTCACGCCCGCGACGAGCGCGCTCGTCCAGCCGCAGGCGGACCGGCTCTCGTTCGACTATCCGATCGACGGCGTCGAGAGCCTCGAATCCCTCCCTGTCGAGCCCGGCTGGTGTAACGTCAAGCCCTCGCGGTTCGGCACGCTCGAATCGCTGTTCGAGACGATCGCCTACTGCGAGGAGGAGGGGATCCAGCTGTACGGCGGCGGGCAGTTCGAACTCGCGAGCGGCCGCACCGCAATCCAGACGCTCGCCGCGCTGTGTTACCCCGACGCGCCGAACGACGTGGCGCCGCGAGCCTACAACGACCCCGACGCCGAGCCGCCGTATCCGAAGAGCCCGCTCCGACCGAGCGACGACGTGGTCGGCTTCGAGTTCTGAAACGACGGGACTCCAATCGGTTACTGGGTCAACTATTTACAAATGGCTCTGCGGTGGCGCGTGCCTCCGACTGGCCGCCGTTGGCGGCCGCGAGGAGCACGCGCGAGGGAGTCAGTCGCCCGAAGCGAAGCGAGGACGGCTGACGAGGCTGGGGAGGTGTGAGGCGCTGTGCGGGGTGGGACTCAAAGGGGCAGCCGCGAGGACGACGGCGCGTGACGTAAGCACCGGAGTGAGTGAGCGGAGCGAACGAACGAGGAGCGCAGCGAGCGCACCGAGTCCTCGCGGCTGGGGCTTTGGCGGTGTCCACCGTTGATTGGGCGTCACCCACGTACGGCCGAGCAGCTAGGGCTTTGGCGGTGTACGCCGTCAGTCCGTCAGCAGCCACTTATAAGCAAGTAACTGGGATTGTGGCGCTGTCCGACGTTGACTCGCAAACGTTCACTTATAAATAAACGGCCGAACCCACGGAGCAACCGATCCTGCCGCAGCACACCATTACTTAAGAGACGAACTTCAGTAGGTCGTCGCGGTTGTGGTCGTGGAAGCGCGTCCGGAGACACTTCTCTAAGGCCTCGACGTCGCCGCGCTTCGCGCAGATGGGCGCCACGCGGTCGGACCACTGCTGCCACGGCGGGAACAGCCCGAGCCGGTCGCAGATCTCGTCGAGCCGCTCGTCGAGGTCGTCGATCTTGTCGGTCTTGTTGACGGCGACGATGGGCTCGACGCCCACGTCCTCCAGGAAGCCGTACATCTCCACGTCGTGGGGGACGTTCCCGCGCTCGGCGTGCCGATCGATGATGTCCACCGCGGCCTTGCCGTCCATCACGACGACCCCCGCGAGGATCGAATCGGCGTTGTCCTCCAGGTAGCGGACGATGTCCGTCTTGATCTGCTCGCGGTGCTCCTCTTCCACGCCGGACATGAACCCGAAGCCGGGGAGGTCCGTGAACATGAAGCTCTCGCTGGCCCAGTCGAAGTGGTTCGGCTGGCGGGTGACGCCCGGCTTACCGCCGGTCGAGAAGTCGTGGCCCGTCAGCTCGCGCATCAGCGTGGACTTGCCGACGTTCGAGCGCCCAACGAGGACGACCTCGGCGTCGCGGTCCGGCCGGTCTTCGAACATACCCGACGGTGCGCGCCTGAGCGGGTTAAAAGGCGCGTCGTCGGTCTCTGACGCGTCGCGACGGAGAGCGGGCGGGCGCTGTCGGCCCGAGAGGAATCCTCCTTCGGGAGACACACCCGCGAACGTCTCGTCGTTCGAGAAGCGAAACAGTCGGAAGGGGAATTGAATGTCCACATTTCGAAAACGTACGGTCAGAAATATGAAACTACCATAGGTTATATATACTCCGAGCCGGTGTGGGTGTGTGTAACATGGTTTTCCAGACGAGGGCTCGTGACCGTCGCATCGGTTCGACGAATCCGGTGAACGCCTGTACAGGCGCCTCCGAGCGCGTGCGACGAGGATTCCGGTCGTCTGCGGTGGGCCGCTCGTCCCCCTCGTCAGGTCGGGATCGCTCGGGGGGAGGCGTATGACGGGAGCCGAGACGTTCGGCGCCGTCTCCCTCGTGCCGCCGCTGTTAGCGATCGTGCTCGCGATGGTGACGCGGAAACCGGTCCTCTCGCTGTTCTTAGGGATCTGGTCCGGGGCCGCGATCTACACGACGAACCACGGCGTGGTCCAGACGCTGGACTGGCTCGTCTCCTCGATCGGCGAGAGCACGTTCAACGCGAAGATCATGCTGATCGTGCTGTTCCTCGGGGCCGGCGTCGCACTCATCTGGCGGCTCGGCGGGGCGAACGCCCTCGCGAACGCGGTGACATCCAGGCTCGACAGCCAACGGAAGGTCGGCGCGGCGACGTGGATCTTCGGCATGATCTGGTTCTTCGACGACTATTCGAACACGGCGATCGTCGGCACCACGATGCGGGAGATCTCCGACGAGGTGAGCATCTCTCGGGAGAAGCTCGCGTACATGATCGACTCGACCGCCGCGCCGGTCGCGACGTTCGGCGTCTCGAGTTGGGTCGCGTACCAGCTGAGCATGATCCGCGACGGCTACGAGGCGGCGGGCGTCTCCGTCGACGCCGGTCAGGTCCCCAGCGCCTTCGCGCTGTTCCTCCAGAGCGTCCCGTTCAACATGTACTGCCTGCTGGCGGTCGTGATGGTCGGGATAATCGTCTTCTCGAGGCGCGACTTCGGCGAGATGCTCGACGCCGAGCACCGCTCCGCGACGGAGGGGAAGGTCCTGCGCGACGGGGCCATCCCGATGCAGAGCGCCGAGGATAGCCTCGGCGACGTGCTGACCGACTCGCCGCAGCTCCGGTACTTCCTCGTGCCGACGCTCGCCCTGATGGCGACCGTGGTCGGCGGCGGGTTCTACACCGGACTCGGCGCGTCGGAGGCCGGCGCTGGGCCGTTCGAGATCGCCGGCAACGCCGCGTTCGTCGACGCGCTCCTGTGGGGGACGTTCATGATGGTCGCCGTCGCGCTCACCATGGGCATCGCCAGCGGGATCGCGAACCTCGACGAGGCGATGGAGACCGTCATCGACGGCTTCGGAATGATGCTGACCGCGCTCACGATCCTCGTGATGGCGTGGACGATCGGCACCGTTACCACCGCCCTCGGCACGGGCGTCTTCGTCACCGACATCGCTCAGGAGTTCGTGTCGCCGACGCTGCTCCCGGTCGTCGTCTTGATGGCGTCCGCGTTCATCGCGTTCTCGACGGGCACTTCGTGGGGAACGATGGCGATCGTGACGCCGATCGCGGTCCCGCTGGCGTGGAGCGTCGGCGGCGCCACGCCCGCGCTGCTTCCCGCCGCGATCGGGACCGTGTTCAGCGGCGCCATCTTCGGCGACCACTGCTCCCCCATCTCCGACACGACGATCCTCTCGTCGACGTTCACCGGCGCGGACCACATCGACCACGTCCGCACCCAGATCTACTACGCCACGACGGTGATCGTCGTGGCCGCGACGCTTTTGACGGTGTGGGGCGCCACGCGGATCACGCCGCTCGTGCTGCTCCCGATCGGCGTGGTGACGCTCGCCGGTCTCGTGTACGCGCTCTCCGAGTTCGACGCGAACCGGAAGGGCGTGGCGGCGACCCGCACCGTCGAATCCGCCGACCGGTCGCCGGCCGACGACGACTGACCCCCGGCCACACCGAGGGCGCGCCGCGCCGGACGGTTCGCCGACGACCCCGGCCGGCGCGGGGCGCGGCCGACAGTCTCTCCGACGCGTCGTCGCCGCCGGCCCGCCGCGCTCTCGCCGCAATCAGATCGCGGCGTCGTCGGAGGCGGTCCCGACGTCGATGCCGTCGCTCTGGTCGGCGAACGCCGTCCCGAACATGCGGAACACGGCGACCTGACCGTAGAACTGGACGAACGGAACGAGCACCGCGCCGACCACGGTGACGATCAGGACGACGGACACGACGAACACGCCGACGGCGACGAGGATCGGCACGAGCACCGCGAGCAGGTACTCCACGCTGAACAGGGTCGGCGTGAGGAGCCCGACGTCGAATGCCGCGCTCGCCTCGCCCCGGGCCGCGTACGCCGTCAGCGCCGCGGGGACCGCGTAGTACACGAACAGGAGCACTGGGATGAACGCGAGCGCGAGGAGCGCGCCCGTCAGGCCGATCAGCGCGCCGAGGTCGCCGCCGATCCCGGCGCCCACGCCCGCGACGGCCGCGACGAGGACCCCGTACGCCAGCAGAGGGACGATCGAGTACACGATCGCGATCAGCGTGGCGACGACGCCCTTCACGAAGAGGTCCGCCCAGTCCGTGAACTCGGGCGGCTCCTCCTCGCCCGCGACGGTCCGTTCGAGCACTCGCACGAGGTATCCGAGGACGGCGAAGGTGGGAATCACGAGCACCGAGAGGAACCCCAACACGCCGCCGACGACGATACGACCGACCCAGTCGCCCCGCGCCGGGTACGACAGTCCGTCCTCTATCATACCTCCGACCACGGCGATCCGGTATATAAATCGATGCCACTGTTCGCGCGCCGGACCGCTCGCACGTCCGCGTCCGGTTCGAGGCCGCGAGCGTCGTCGGCGTCGCGTGAGCGCCGTCGCGCGGACACCGTGTGCGCACCGCGTGGGCGTCGTGAGAGAGACCCTCCGTGCCGCCGCGTCGCCGGCTACTTGTCGGTCCCGCCCCTGCCTGCGGCATGAACAAACAGACCGTCCGCGAGGCGGTGTGGGACGCCTTCGACGCAGGCGACCACGCGCGCTTTCCGTTCCCGCCGCACGACCGGATCCCGAACTTCGCCGGCGCCGACGCCGCGGCTGAGCGGCTCGCGGATACCGAGGCGTGGGAGGCGGCCGCGACGCTGAAGGCCAACCCCGACGCGCCGCAGCTCCCGGTCCGCAGAGCCGCGCTCCGCGCCGGCAAGACCGTCTACGTCGCGCAGCCCCGGCTCCGCGATCCGGACCCGTTCCTCCGGCTCGACCCCGGCGAGATCCCGCCGGAGGAGATCGACGACGCGACGACCGTCTCCGGGATCGGCGAGTACGGGACGCCGACCGCGCCCGAGGACGTCGCGCACGTCGACCTGATCGTCGCCGGCTCCGTCGGCGTCACCACCGACGGCGCCCGGATCGGGAAGGGCGAGGGGTACAGCGACCTGGAGTGGGCGGTCCTCCGCGAACTCGGCGCGGCCGATGCGGACACGGAGGTCGCGACGACCGTTCACGAGTGCTCCGTGCTCGACGGCCCCGAGTCCGCCGTCGGCGCCGACGCCGACCTCCCGGCGCCCGACGCCCACGACGTTCCCCTCGACCTCGTCGTGACGCCGGAACGGACGGTTCGGACGGACACGCCGTACGCGCGGCCGGACGGCGTCGACTGGGACGCGCTCGACGCGGAGAAGCTGTCCGAAATTCCCGTCCTCGCCGAGCGGGCACCCTGACGAGAGAAAATCGCGGTCGAAAGGAGGCGATTACGGTGTTCAGTCGGCGGTACGATACCCTCAGTCCGCGTGCTGCGGCGTCGGCGTGGCCCGCTCCGCCCGGTGGTCGGCGACGTGGCCGCACTCCGGACAGACGATCGTGCGCTCGTCGCCGTCGCTGACGACGAGCCACCCGTCCGACAGGGGGCTCTCGAAGTGACACTCCGGACAGAACAGGACCGACTTCCTGCGGGAGGGCGGGGAACCGCTGGCGTCTGCGTTCATGATGCCTTGTAAGGCCCGGAGCTATAAGGGTCTTGTTCGACCTGATCGTTCAGCATAGTCGGGAGTAACAAACCTGAATATCACGCACTTTCAGAGATAATAGATCGTTCATTTCACCGATTAGAAAATAACTGATCGGCGACTGTCATCATCGTTCCGGGGCGTTCCGTCGCCCGCCTCGGAGGTCCGCCTCGCCCCGGACCGCGCTTCCGTCGCAGGCTATCGCGCCAAGGGCATGTTGTAGCTCGTCTCCTCGGCCATCACGTACTCCCACGTGGCCTCGCACTCGCAGGACACCTGCTCGAAGACGCTCGGGTCCTGCCGCTTGTCGAAGTCCTTGATCGCGGTCTGGACGCGGTCGTCGCACTCGCCGCAGTTGTGCGCGCCGCGGTCGGAGCCGTGACCGACCGGGTCGGAGACGACGATGGCGTCGACGTCGGCCGTCGCTTCGAGCACGTGCGCGACCGACCAGAGCCACGGCGGCCGGTAGCCGCCCTCGAAGAACAGCTCGTCGACCATCGTGTAGCGCTGGACGTTCGTCGGGTTCATCGAGACCGTGTGACAGCCGTCCACGTCGCCGCACCGCCGGATCGAGTCGATCATGTCGGCGGCC
Organism: Halorubrum tropicale; assembly: GCF_001280455.1. Classification (NCBI taxonomy): domain Archaea; kingdom Methanobacteriati; phylum Methanobacteriota; class Halobacteria; order Halobacteriales; family Haloferacaceae; genus Halorubrum; species Halorubrum tropicale. The sequence goes on along the minus strand of NZ_LIST01000002.1, from coordinate 463,910 downwards.
GCCTCGGGCTCCGCGAGGAAGGGCGGCTTCATGAGGAGGTACGCCTTGACCCCCACGTCGGCGTCGAACTCGTCGTCGGCCGCGGCCGCCTCGGCGCAGGCGGCCTCGAAGTCGGCGAAGTCGAAGTACTTGTTCACGCAGTCGTGGCGGACGCGGTCGGTCGCGGTCTCTAACCCGACGGCCACGTCGGTCGCGATGCCGTAGTCCGCGAAGTCGGCGATCTTCTCTCGCTCGACGAAGTCCGGCAGCGACTCGACGACGATCCGGTCCCGGTCCGCGAACGTCTCGGCGATGGCCCGCCGGGTCTCGGCCGGCACCTCGCGCTCGTCGAGGAAGGAGCCGGAGGTGTAGATCTTGATCAGCTCCGCCGGCTCCTCGGCCTCCTCGGCCTCGTGGTCGAGGCACGCGTCGATCTGCGTCATCAGGTCCTCGTGGGCGACGCTGCCGCCCTCGACCGACTCGGCGACGTAGCCGCACATCGTACAACCGCCGGCGCGGGCCCACCGGCAGCCGCCGGTGTTCAGGATGATCGTGAGGGAGTTCACCACGCCGTCGGGCGTGTTGTCCTCGTCGATCCACACGCGGGTCGGCTCCGTCGGGTCGTACGTCTCCGAGCGCTCGGCGCGGATGTCGCGCATCACGGCGTTGTGCGCGTCCATTCCGCGCCCCTGCTCGTACGCGTCGGGGCTCGGCTGGCTCATTGCCGGGAGAAGCGGTCGCGCGCGTAAAGCGGTGTCGTCATCGCGGGCCGCGTCGCGTCCGCGCCGTCGAGCCCCATGTCGCGTCCGCGTCGGGATCGGTCGCGTCGTCGCGGTCGCGGTCGGCCGCGAGTCCGACGACGCGGGTCGACCACGCGCCCGCCGGCCGGAGACGAATCGTTTGCGAAGAATACTCAAACACGCCGAACTGGTAAATATATATTATTTCATAGAAAGATTTTATAAACTTCTCTATGTGGAAGAATTCGATGTCACGGGACCGTGACTACGGACGGCGTGACGTACTGCGAGCGGGTGGAATCGTACTCGGCGGGTCGCTCGTCTCCGGCCCGGCGGCGGCCGCGGACGGCGAGGGAGCGACGACGCTCACCGTCCTGTCGTACAACGACATCCAGACGGCGGCGGCGCAGGACGAGAACTTCCCGCGGCTGGTGACGCTCATCGAGCAGCGGCGGGCGGCGGCCGACGGCCCCGTCGTCGTGGTCGGCGGCGGCGACGAGGTGGGACCGCACGCGCTGAGCCCGATATCGCAGTGGCGCGCGCCGGTGGACGTGCTCAACGAGGTCGAGCCGGACGCCGACGTGATCGGCAACCACGAGTTCGACTACGGGCTCGACCCCATCTCGGACGTGACGGCCGACTCCGAGTTCCCGTGGCTCGCGACGAACCTCGTCGACACCGAGACGGGCGAGGCGTTCGACGGCACGGAGTCGTACCGGATCGTCGAACGCGGCGGCGTCAGCGTCGGGATCATCGGCCTCGCCGATCAGGGCGCGACGACGGGGAAGACGAACATCGACTTCGCGGCGGAGGGCATCACCATCGAGGACTACACCGAGACCGCCCCCGCCGAGGCGAAGCGGCTCAAGGAAGAGGAGGGCGTCGACGCCGTCGTCGCGCTCGCGCACACCGGCATCGGCGACGCCGAGGGGCTCGCGGAGGCCGACGCGGACGACGACATCGACGTGATCGTCGTCGGCGACGACGAGCAGCTCTATCCGCCCCAGGAGGTCGACGGATCGATCGTCTCCGAGTCGCGGGCCCGCGCAGCCTACCTCAGCGAGATCGAACTGACGATCGAGGGCGGCGAGGTCACCGCGTGGGACGGGGAGCTGATCGAGGTCACCGAGGACGTCGAGAAGGACCCGACCGCGTCGGGCATCATCAACGATTACCGCGCGGAGGTGAGCCTCGACTCGCCGGTCGTGGAGACTGAGACGCCGCTCAACGCCACGTTCGGCGCGAACTACCACCGCGAGACGGGCTACGGGAACCTGATCACCGACGCGATGCGCGAGCGCGTCGACGCCGACGCCGCGATCACGAACGCGGGCGGTATCCGCTCGGACTCGGTGTACGGGCCCGGCGAGATCACCGGCGGTGACATCTTCAACACGTTGCCGTTCCCGAACACGGTCGTCTCACTGGAGCTCACGGGCGAGGAGCTCGTCGAGACGCTGGAGAGCCAGGTCGTCACGCTGGAGAGCGACACCGGACAGCAGTTCGGCGAGGAGATCTCCCAGCAGACCAGCGGCCTGCGCTTCGAGTGGGTGCCCCACGACGACGCCGACGAACTGGTCCGCGAGGTGTACGTCGGCGGCGAGCCGCTCGACCCCGACGAGACATACGAGGTGGCCGTCAACAGCTACATCGCGAACGGCGGCAGCGGCTATCCGCTCGAAGACAAGCCCGTGGTCGAGGAGACGGGCGAGCTACAGGCGACGACGGTCGTCGACTACCTCGAACCCCAGGAGACGATCGCGCCGACCGTCGAGGGCCGGATGCAGCGCGTCGACCGCGACCTCCCCGACGCCTCGGTCACCGTCGACGGGAACGGCAAGGTGGTCACGCAGTTCGACGCGCCCGACGACGTCGACTCCGTCGCCGAGGACACCGTCGCCGTCTGGGCGTCCGACGGCGAGCACCTCGACGCGGAGAAGGCCGTCTTCGACGACGAGGAGGCGACCCTGATGGTGCGCGTCGACGACGGCGACCTCGCCGAGACGGTCGAGGACGCGGACGACGGCGAGGAGGTCCCGCTCGACCTGTACGCGAAGTACGAGTCGAGCGAGTTCGACCACATATACTTCGAGCGCTCGCGGCTGAACGCCGACGTGGCGGCGACCGTCCGGCGCCGCGGCCGCGGCCGCGCCGGCCCGCCGGGACGCTGAACGCGGGCGTCACTAGCGCCCGTCGTCGCGGTCGCTCGCCGCTTCCGGTCCGCTCCCCCAGGCGACCGCGATCCCCGCTCCGATGACCGCGCCGACCGCGTTGACCGCGGCGTCGCGCCACGCGAAGGACCGCCACGGGATCGGCGCCTGGACGAGTTCGATCTCGAAGCCGAACGCGACCGCGGCGCCGGCCGCGAGGAGCGGTCCGAACCGATGTCCCCGCGCCACCGGGACGAGCAGCGCTGCGAGGACCGCGTAGCCGACGAGGTGGAACGGGTCGGTAAGCCCGACTTCGGCGGGCAGGGCGTCGAGAGCGCCGCCGAGCGCGCTCTCCTCGCCGCCCGACGACGCCGGGACCGGAACCACGGACGCGACGAGCACGGCGAGCGCGACCCCGAACGCCCTCGCTCGGTCGCGCCCGGTCGCCCTCAGACGGCGCGCGACCCCTCTCGGACGGCGTCCGGTCGTCTCTCCCCGCCCGTCTCGGTCGGTCACGCTCGCGCTTCGCCTCGCCGGCAATTATGGCCTGCGGCTTCGCGATGTTCGGCGTCCGACGCGGGACGCCGACCGAAACCGGTCGCTCGCACCACGTCGTCGCGGTAACGTGAGAACCGTTCGCACCCCGCTGCCGTCCGCGAGTATTCACGCACGGAACGCGCGGTCCATTCATAAGCGCCGTGGCGCCGACGCCTCCAGTTTGGTAACTGGTTCCGGTTGCGTCCGGAGGTGAACACCTAACACGTTGTGGTCCGTCTATAATGAACGAGCATTACATGACTGAAATGGGCGGCTACAGAGACCGTGTGGCACAGGTCGAACTCGGCGGTGGCGAGGTCAGCTACCGCGGGATCGACGACGACGACGCGAAGAAGTACATCGGCGCGCGCGGGCTCGGCGTCAAGTACGTCTTCGACAAGGGGCCCGACGTGGACCCGCTGGGACCGGAGAACCGACTGGCGTTCATGACCGGCCCGCTGACGGGCACCCAGACCGTGATGAGCGGCCGGATCGCGTTGGTGACCAAGTCCCCGCTGACGGGGACCGTCACCGACTCGCACCACGGCGGCTGGTCCGGGGCGCGGCTCAAGTGGGCCGGGCTCGACGGCATCCTGCTCGACGGCGAGAGCGACGAGCCCGTCTACCTGTTCGTCGAGGACGGCGACGTGGAGGTACGCGACGCCTCGCACCTCTGGGGCCAGGGCGTCCACGACACGATCGACCAGATCGGCGAGGAGGTCGAGGGGAAGGTCGGTCGTGACGTCTCCGTGATGGCCATCGGTCAGGGCGGCGAGAACCAGGTTCGCTACGGCTGCGTCATCAACGAGGACGACCGCGCCTCGGGCCGCGGCGGCACCGGCGCCGTGATGGGCGCGAAGAAGGTGAAGGCGGTCGTCGTGAAGTCGGGCACGGACATGCCCAAGCCCGCCGACCCCGAGACGTTCCAGGAGGGGTACCAGCAGGCGATGGAGGTCATCCGCGAGTCCGACGTGACCGCGCCCAACGAGGGCGGGCTCTCGATGTACGGGACGAACGTCCTGATGAACGCGACCGAGGAGATGGACGGGCTCCCGACCAAGAACGCGAAGTACACCTCGACCGAGGCGTACCACGACGGCGAGGGCGTCGACATCGAGGCGGAGCGCGTCTCCGGCGAGAACGTCCGCGAGAACATCCTCGTCGACGAGCCGACCTGTCACTCCTGCCCGGTCGCGTGTAAGAAGGAGGTCGAGGTCAACGTCACGCACAAGGGTCAGGACATGAACGTCCGCACGGAGTCGTACGAGTACGAGTCCGCGTGGGCGCTCGGCCCGAACTCGGGGCACTCCGACCGCGACGAGATCGCGGTCATGCTCCAGCGCTGTAACGACCTCGGCATCGACACCATCGAGGCCGGCAACATGATGGCGATGGCGATGGAGATGAGCGAGGAGGACAAGCTGGACGGCGTCGGCGGCCTCGACTGGGGCGACTCCGAGACGATGATCGACCTCATCGACGAGATCGGCCACCGCTCGTCGGACCTCGGCGACCTGCTCGCGGAGGGCCCCGAGCGCGTCGCCGACGCGAAGGACGCGCACGGCAACAAGCTCTCCGTCAAGGGGCAGACGATGGCCGCCTACGACCCGCGCTGTATGAAGGGCATGGGGATCGCGTACGCGACCTCCAACCGCGGCGCCTGCCACCTGCGCGGCTACACGCCGGCCGCCGAGATCCTCGGGATCCCGGAGAAGGTCGACCCGTACGAGTGGGAGGGGAAAGGCGAGCTCACCGCCACCTTCCAGGACCTTCACGCGGTGTCGGACTCGTTCGACATCTGTAAGTTCAGCGCGTTCGCGGAGGGGATCGAGGAGTACGTCCTCCAGTACAACGGCGTGACCGGTCGCGACCTCTCGGAGGACGAGCTGTTCGAGGCCGGCGAGCGCGTCTACAACCTCGAACGCTACTACAACAACCTCGCCGGCTTCGACGGCGCGGACGACACGCTGCCGAACCGGTTCATCGAGGGCCACCCGGACGCCGTCCCCGGCACGGGCGCCAGCGAGGGCGAACTCGTCGAACTCGACCAGCTGAAGGCCGAGTACTACGAGACCCGCGACTGGGTCGACGGGGTCGTCCCCGACGAGAAGCTCGAGGAGCTCGGCATCGACATCGGCCCCGGCACCGGCGTCTCGGCCGGCGACTCCGCCGCCCCGGCCGACGACTGATCGACACCGCGTCCGCCGACCCGCGTTCATTTTTAAGTGTCTCACGCCGGTAGCCCCGGCTATGCCGCATGACCCGCTCTCGCCGTCCGAGGCCCTCCGCACCCGTGCCGGCACGGTTCTGGGCGCCGTGAGCCTGTTCGTGTTCGTCTACTCTCTGTTGATCGTCGGACAGATCCTGCTCGGGGTCATCGCCGTCGCGGTGCTCTCGGTCGGCCCGTACCTCTCGTACCGGGTGTTCGCGGCGCTCGACTCGCTCGCCGACGCCGCCCAGCGGATCGCCGCCGCCCGCGAGCGCGAGGCCGACGACGGCGGCTCGCGGTTCGACCGCCCCGTCGACCGCGGCGACTCGGCCTCCCGGAAGCCCTCCGCGGAGCGGCCGACGGAGCGCGAGCGCTGACGGACTCGTCGCTCCAGTCGGCCGCGGCAGCGGGTCACGCCGTCGCGACGCCGACGCGGCCGCACAGAGCGCGCCTCGCGAGCCTCAGCCGAACACGACGAACCGGAACAGCCACAGCGTCCCCATCCCGGTCGCGATGGTCGCGAAGACGTTCTCGGTTCGCCACGCGACGGCGCCGGCGACGGCGCCGGCGATCAGCCGCTCGTCCAAGAGGGTCGCGGCGACCGACGGGCGCAGCGTCACCAGGTCCGGGAGGACGAGCGCCGCGAGGACGGCGGGCGGGACGTACCGGAGTGGCCGCTGGACGCGCGTCGGGACCCCGTCGATCCGGCCGAACAGGTGGATGAAAGAGAGCCGGATCCCGTAGGTGATCACGCCGATGACGACGATGGCGGCCCACGCCCGCGGGGAGGCGACGAGCGCGCCGGTCACCGGCCCGCGACCTCCGTTGCGAGCCCCGCGCCGATCCCGCACAGCGCGCCGACGAGCAGCCCCAGGTTGAGCGGCAGCCCGGCCGCGACGACCGCGACCGCGCCGCCCGCGCCGCCCGCGACGGTGGTCGGCCGGTCCTTCATCGCCGGGACGAGGAGCGCCAGGAACACGAGCGGCACCGCGAAGGTGAGCCCCCACGCGTCGGGGACGCCGGCGCCGAGGACGACGCCCGCGACGGTGCCGATCTGCCAGACGACCCACAGCGAGGCGGCGGCGCCGAGGTAGTAGCGCCACCGGCTCCGGTCGGGGTTCTCGCCGAACTCGGCCACCGAGAGCGCGTACGCCTGGTCGGTGAGGAGGTACGCGAGCCCCGCGCGGAGGCGGCGCCCGTAGTCGGCGAAGTGCGGCGCGATGGACGCCGAGTACATCAGCATCCGGAGGTTGATCACGACGGCCGTCCCGACGACGACCGCGAGCGGCGCGTTCTCGCCGAGCAGTTCCAGCGCCGCCAGCTGCGAGGCGCCCGCGAACACGATCACGGACATCCCGACCGCCTCGGCGAGGCCGAGCCCGGCGTCGACGGCGGCGATGCCGGCCACGAGCGCGAACGGCGCGACCCCGAGGATGAGCGGCGAGACGTCGCGGACGCCGGCCAGCAGGTCCTCGTCGAGGACGGAGTCGGACACGGCTACTTCTCCCGCGGGTACGGCGGCTCGTCGTACTTCGCCGCGAGGTGGTCGGCATGCTCCAGCTTCGTGTTCGCCTTGCGGAAGGTGCCGAGCAGGGTGTGGATCTCGCGTTCCGTCGGGTGCGCGCGGCCGAGCAGCCGGCGCATCAGCAGCGCGTTCTTCTCGCGGACGTGGTCGCGCTGCCCCGTCGCCGCGAGGAAGTCCTCGAAGAACCCGTGGAAGCGCTCCACGTCGGCCTCGGGCGCGCGGGTGACCTCGGTGTCGGGCAGCTGGGTCTCGCCGACCGTGAGGTCACGCATCTCGTACAGCAGGACGGTCGCGGCCTGCCCGAGGTTGAGGACGGGGTAGTCGTCGTCGGCCGGGATCGAACACACCTCGTCGAGCCGCGAGAGCTCCTCGTTGTTGAGCCCGCGACCCTCGCGGCCGAAGACGATGGCGGTGGGCGCGTCGACGGTCTTCAGCGACTCGCGGAGCTCGACGGGCGTCTTGAACGGGAAGCGCTCGTGGCTGCGGTCGTCCTCGCCGGTGATCGCGGTCGTGCCGACCGTGTGGTAGTTCGCGACGACCTCCTCGAAGGTGACCTCGTCCGCGTTCGGCAGCACGTCCTCGCGGGCGTGGCCGGCGAAGCCGTACGCCTCGCCGTCCTCCCGCAGCTCCGGCGGGTCGACCAGCTTGAGGTCGGTGAGGCCGAAGTTCTTCATCGCCCGCGCGATGGTCCCGACGTTGCCCGGGGTCTCGGGCTCGACGACGACGACCACGGGCGTCTGCCGATCCGCAGCGTCGTCCGACTCGGCGGACGCCTCGGCGTCGGTCGGCTCCGCCGCTCCCTCGCCCGTCGCCGGCGCTCGCTCGTCGCCGCTCATCGGTCCGACGGGTAGTCGGTGGAGAGGTCGAGGTCGGACTCCGCCAGCTCCTCCTCGGTCAGTTCCTCGCGGTCGGTCTCCTCGCCGCGGGCGAGTTCGAGGATGTCGATCCGCTCGCCCTCGAACCCCTCTTCGATCCGCTCTTGGACCTCCTGCTGGTCGGGCAGGTCCGGGAGCCCGTCGGGGTCCTCCTCGACGTGCTCGACGGAGCCGTACCCCTCTGGGGCCTCGTTGCCGGCGGCGACCCACTCGTGGAAGCGGTCGGCGAACTCGACCGACCCCTTGTGCTCGCTGCCGCCCTCCTCGCGGAACCAGTAGAGCAGGTCGGGCTCGTGTTCGGGGCAGAGCAGGACCTCCCCTTCCGGCTCGCCGTACACGATCTCGGCCTCGTTACAGCGGTGGACCTCCGCCTCACCGTAGTCGAGGTAGCAGACGTCGCACGGCTCCTCGACGAGGCTGACGAGCCGCAGGAGCCGTTCCCGCGGGTCCTCCGGAATCTCGTCGAGGGGCTTCAGCTCCTCGTCGTCGCTGAATATCTCGTCCTCCTCGAAGCGCCACCCGCGGAGGCCGATGCTCACTTTCGCCATGTTCACGCTACGCTCCGGCGGCGATAAAAGCGCGTCCTTCCCGGCACGCGGACGGTCGCTGCGCCGCGCCGGGGCCGCGGCGTCCGCACGCGCTCGCCGCCGACGCGGTCCCTTATATCCCCGGCCGACCTCGTTCCGGCCATGAGACGGCGGCGACTCCTCGGACTGACCGCGGCCGGGACCCTCGGCGCCGCGGCGGGCTGTCTGGGCGACCGCGCGGGCGACGACGGCGCGGGCGGGGAGAACGACTCGACCGACGGCGGTGGCGGTTCGGACGGCGGCGACGGCGAGACCGCGTGGCCTACCGGGGCGTACGCGGACTACGAGACGACAACCGTGACAGTAGCGGGCCCCGACGGAGAACTGAAGGGGTCGGTGACCGCCGCGATAGCTTCCACCGGTCCTGAACGCCGTCTGGGTCTCAGCGACGCCGAGTCGCTGCCCGAGGACAGCGGGATGTTGTTCGTCTACGGTTCGCCGCGCGACTCGCTCACCTACGTGATGCGTCGGATGAGCTTCGGCATCGACATCGTCTACGCCGACGGCGACCGGGAGATCACACGGATCCACAACGCGCCCGAACCGGGACCGAACGAGGACGGCGAGGAGCAGCGGTACCCCGGCTCCGGGCAGTACGTGCTGGAGGTCCCGTACGAGTGGACCGACCGCCACGGCGTCGGAGTCGGCGACTCCCTCCGGTTCGATTTGTAATTGGAGTCTTCAGTGCGTGGATCGGCGGCGAACACCGCCAAAGCCCCGGCCCGTTCGAACCCCGCCTGGTGCAGCACCTCACACCACCACGACCTCGCCGCTCGCTCGGGGCTCCCTTCGGTCGCCCGCGTCGCCCGCGGCGTCCCTCGCGCGTGCCGTCACCGGCGCTGCGCGCCGGCTTCCAGAGGGACCAAAGGCCCCTCGCGGCTCGGCCGCAAAGCGGCCTCGCGGGCACGCGCCACCGCACCACCGATCATTTATAAATAGTTGTCCGGTCGATCCCCCGGCGAACCCGTCGGGTACTCGCCCCGTTTATGTCGCTCGCGCCCGTGGTGATCGTATGCGAAACGTGGACGCCGCGGGGCTCGGGATCGGCGACGACCACCCGCCCCGGATCATGGGCGTGCTCAACGTCTCGGAGGAGTCGCCGTACGACCCCAGCGTGTACGACGACCCCGGTGAGGCTGCGGCGTACGTCGACGAGGAACTGATCGGCGAGGGCGCCGACATCGTCGACGTGGGCCTCGAATCGGCCAACAAGGACCTCGACGTGCTCTCCGCCGAACAGGAGTTGGATCGGCTCGACACCGCCGTCGAGACCCTCGAATCGACCTCGGGCGACGCCGTCTGGTCGATCGAGACGCGCTACCACGAGGTCGCCGACGAGGCGCTCTCGCGCGGCTTCGACATGGTCAACGACATCTGCGGGTTCGCCGACCCGGAGATGCCCCGCGTCTGCCGCGAACACGACGTGGCGGTCTCGAAGATGGCCTCGCCGCCGGACCTCGAACGCCCGGGCGCCATCGAGGACGTGGACGACATCTACGAGGCCCTCTCGATGAACGGCCTCACCGACAAGACGATCCTCGACCCCGCGTTCGGCGGCTGGTCCGAGGCGAAGACCCACGAGGACGACCGCGAGACGTTCCACCGCCTGCGCGAGTTCCGCGGCTACGGCCGCCCCCTCCTCGTCTCGATCAACCGCAAGAGCTTCCTCAAGACGGTCGCCGGCCGCAGCACCGAGGAGGCGCTCCCGGTCTCGCTCGCGGCCACGTCGATGGCCGTCGAGCGCGGCGCCCACGTGATCCGGACGCACGACGTGGCCGAGACGCGCGACGCCGCCCTGATCGGCGCCGAGTTCGCCCGCGACCGCTACGCCGGCGGGGCCGACGACGCCGTCGCGGTCGCGGAGCTCGACGTGACGACGGTCCGGGAAGCGGGGCGCCACCTCGATCGGATCGGCGCGCCGCGGGCGGCCGACGGCGACCGCGACCCCGCCGAGGCCGCGGTCGTCCGCACCTACGAGCTCGACGGGCTCGGCGACGCCGCGGTCGGCGCCCTGCGCGCCGCGACCGTCGGCGGCGACGCGAGCGCCGCGACGTTCGCGCTCGGCGATCCGAACCGGGCCGGCGTCCCGACGACTCCGACGACGACCGACGGCGGGACCGGTGACCGCGCGAACGGCGGATCTGCCGGCGGCGCCCTCCCGGACCGCCGTCGCGGCCTCCTGATCGGGACCCCGGACGCGATCGAATCGGTCAGGGAGTCGGTTTCAGGCGTCTCCGACGCGCTCGACGCCGCGCTCGACGGAATCGCAGCCAACGTCAGTTAAGAGAAAGTTTATGCCCTCGTGTAGACAACCGATCGACCGGACGCCGGAGGGGCACGCGGGTAGGGGTACTCTGTGCCACTCCGGTCCATACCATAATTCGACCGGCGAGCGGCGGTGCCGGTCTGGACGGAGACAGGATCCCGCACGCGGAGTGACCAGTCCGTGAACTTCGCGACCTTCGAGCCCGTCTACGAGGCGATCCTCGCCGACTTCGGGTTCGACAGAGCCGCCGACGAGCGGGCCCGAGACCTCGCCGCCGACCTCGCGACGCCGTTCCCGCCCGACCGCCTCGGTGATTGGGAGGGGCAGACTGTCGCGGTCGCGGGCGCGGCGCCGTGCCTCGCCGACGAGGTGGCGCTCGCCCGCGACGCCGACGTCGTCGTCGCCGCCTCCACGGCGGCCGACGTGCTCGCCGACCGCGGCGTCGACGTCGACTGTATGGTGACCGACCTCGACAAGAACCCCGAGACCGCGGCGTCGCTGACCCGCGAGGGCGTCCCCGTCGCCGCCCACGCCCACGGCGACAACGTCCCCGCCGTCCGCGAGTGGCTCCCGCGCTTCGCCGACGAGTGGACGCTGGCGACGACGCAGGCGGCCCCCGTCGGCCCGGTCCGAAACCCCGGCGGATTCACCGACGGCGACCGAGCCGCGTTCCTCGCCGACCACGTGGGTGCCGGCGAGCTTGTCTTCCCCGGCTGGGACTTCGACGACCCGGCGGTCGACCCGATGAAGGCGCGGAAGCTCGACTGGGCGGCGCGGCTGCTCCGCTGGCTCGAACGCCGCCGCGGCGAGGCGTTCGCGGTCCTCGACGGCCGGCGCGAGGCGACCGACGCCGCGCTGGACGAGATCCTCGGCGACGGGGGCGACCGGGAGCCCGACGGCGCTTAGGCCGTCTCTCCTTCGACGCGCGGCTCCGGGAACAGTTCCTCCGCGTCGCGCTCGCCGATCCACTCCGCCAGCTGGACGAGCTGGTCCGCGGCCGCCTCGAACAGGCGCTCCGCCTTCTCGGGCGTCACGTCGGTCGGGTCGCCGAACGCGCCGTTCGGCGAGTTGTCGATCGCGTCGTAGAACGTGCGGGCGCCGTGGACCGTCGCCTCCGCGCTCGCGAGGTCGACGAGGCCGCCGTCGCGGGCGTCTTCGAGCCGGCCCTCGCGGACGAGGTCGGGCGCGATGTGGGTGATCATCGCCGTCTCCTTCGGTCCGGCGTGGGGGCCGTTGTGCTCGAACAGGTCGTCGACCAGCTCCGGGATCGACTCGTCCCACATCCACTCGACGGCGTAGGCGACCTCGTCCTCGTGGAGCCGGCGCCCCACCTCGCGGAGGTGCTGGACGTTGCCGCCGTGGGCGTTGACGAACACCACGCGGTCGATCCCGTGGTACGCGAGGTTCCGCGAGAACGACTCGACGTAGTCCCGGAACTCCGGCGGGTCGACCCACATCGTCCCCGGGAACTGCCGGTGGTGCGGGCTGACGCCGACGTTGACCGTCGGCGTTCGGAACGCGTCAGACCGCTCGGCGGCCGCCGTCGCGAGCGCCTCGGCGATCAGGTGGTCCGTCGCGAGCGGGAGGTGGGGGCCGTGCTGTTCGGTCGAGCCGAGCGGGACGAGCGCGACGGAGCCGGGAGCGAGCGCGTCGCCCAGCTCCGGCCAGGTGTGGTCCGCGAGGTACATACCGCCGCCTCGCGCGCGACACGTATCAACCCAGCCGTCTCGGTCCGGTTCGCCGGGTTCGGTCGGACTGCGTTCAGCCGGCCTCGCCGCGACCGCGCTCCCGCGGCGCGTCGCCGCTTCGGCCCGTGTCGACACCCTTTTTGTGTCGTCCGGCCGAATTGAGTGGCATGTTCGGAGGCGGCGGCATGAACCCGCGCAAGATGAAACAGATGATGAAACAGATGGGGATCGACGTCGAGGAGCTCGACGCCGAGCGGGTCGTCATCGAGACGGCCGACGGCGACGACCTAGTCTTCGACGGCGCCCAGGTGACCAAGATGGACGCCCAGGGGCAGGAGACCTACCAGATCGTCGGCTCGCCCGAGTCGGTCGCCGACGCCGGCGCGGGCGGCGCGACGGCCGTCGAGGGCGGCGACGACCCGGCGCTCGACGACGCGGACGACGGCGACGACGGCATCCCCGAGGAGGACGTGAAGCTGGTCGCCCAGCAGGCGGGCGTCTCGAAGGAGGCCGCCCGCGAGGCGCTGGAGGCGGCCAACGGCGAGCCGGCGCGAGCGATCTCGGACCTGCAGTGACGGACGCCGCGTACCTGCTCGTCCACGAGGACCGCGAGTACCTGCTGGAGCCCGGCGAGGAGTTCGGCACGGACCTCGGCGTGATCGAGGTCCCCGAGGACGTCGCGGCCGGCGACGAGGTCGATACCCACCTCGGCACCGTCTTCGAGGTCCGCGCGCTCCGCGGCCCCGACCTGTTCAACCACCTCGAACGCACCGGCGCGCCGATGATGCCGCGCGACGTGGGCCTCGTGATGGGCCACACCGGCGCGTCCGGCGGCGACCGCGTCCTCGACGCCGGCACCGGGACCGGCATCCTCGCCGCGTACCTCGGCCGCGCGGGCGCCGACGTGACCACCTACGAGGTCGACGCCGAGTTCGCCGCGGTCGCCCGCGAGAACATGACGACCGCGGGCGTCGCCGACCGCGTCGAGGTCCGGACCGGCGACCTCACCGACGAGCTGGACGCGCTCGCCGACGAGGAGCCGTTCGACGCCCTCACGCTCGACACGGGCGACGCCCCGGCGGTCGTCGAGCGCGCGGACGACCTGCTGGCGCCCGGCGGCCGCCTCGCCGTCTACTCGCCGTTCGTCGAGGGCACCCGCGAGGCGGCCCTCGCCGCGCGCGAGGCCGGCTTCGACGAGGTCGAGACGCTGGAGACGATCCAGCGCGAGATGGACTTCTCCGACCGGGGCTCCCGCCCCTCTACCGCGGGCGTTGGGCACACGGGCTACCTCGTGTTCGGGCGGGCGCCCTGACTGCGCTCCCGACCCTCTCTGCTTCCCGCGGCGTCCGCGCGGACCGGCGCAACGCTCTTTCGGATCGCGGCAGTGACGACGTGTGTGACCGGTGACGACGCCGCGCCCGGAGCCGACTCCGACGCCGCCGGCGACTCCGCCGCGGCGGCGAGCGACGGCTTCGGTGACAGGGGCGAGGTCTCCGACGCGCTCCCGCGCCCCGACGACCCGCTCGCCGATGCGGTCGAGACCGCGCTGGCCGACCGGTCCGCGGTCGTCGCGGTCGGCGTGCCGATCCGGCTGCTCCCGTCCGTGCTGGCCGCTCGCGAGCGCTCCTCGGGCCCGCCGTGGCGGGTCGCGTGCCGGCCGGGCGTCGTCGACGCGCTCTCGCGCGCCCTCGTCCTCGGGAGCGCCGTCGCCGAGGCGGTCGAGACCGACCAGATACGGGTCCGAACCGGCGACCCGCTCGGCCACGGGGCCGGCGGGACGCTGTTCGCGAGCCCGGACCGCGCCGACGCCGTCGTCGGCCCCCGCGGGGACCGGACCCTCGCAACGAGCGCGGCCGAGACCGACTCCGAGGCGGTCGATGGCGCCCGCGCGACGGCCGAGTCGCGGTTCGACGCGGCGACGACCGAACCCGTCGGGATGCCCTCCCGAACGCGGCTGCTCGCCGCCGCGCGCGAGATCCTCGACGACCGCTTCGCCGACGACTTAGCGGCGGTGCTCGCGACGCTCGACCCCGGCGAGTTCGGCCGCACGACCGAGCCGTCGGACCGGACGCTCCTCGCCGCGCTCGCGGCGCGACACGACTACCTCTTCCGCGATCTGCGGCGCTGGGTCGGCACCGACGGCGTCGGGATCGCTCCGGCGCAGGAGTTCACCCGCGACCGGGAGGCGCTCGTCGACCGGGGGCTGATCGAGTCGATCAAGGTGCCGATGGGGCCGGGCCGGCCGATGCTCCGGCTCCGCGCCGTCGACGACGCGCTGTTGCGAGCGCGGCCGACGGAGGTACCGGCCGTCCTGGAGGGTCGGTTCGCGCTGCCGACCGACGCGGACGGCCGGGTCCGCGACGACGCCCGCCGGGGCGAGCGCCGCCCCGTCTGGGAGCGTCGGCGCTGGTGACTCGACGGCGTCGAGTCGGGGGCCGGCGCTCGGGCGACGTGGCAAGAACTAACTCTCGGCGGCGCGCCCACACTGACATGACGACGTTCTCCGACAGGGTCGAGCGGATCTCGATCAGCGGGATCCGCGAGGTGTTCGAGGCGGCCGGCGACGACGCGATCAACCTCGGGCTGGGCCAGCCCGACTTCCCGACGCCGGACCACGCCCGGCGGGGCGCGGTCGACGCCATCGAGTCCGGGAAGGCGGACGCTTACACCGAGAACAAGGGGACTCTGTCGCTGCGGGAGGCCATCGCCGAGAAGCACTGCGCCGACCAGGGGATCGACCTCGACCCGGGCAACGTCATCGCGACCGCGGGCGGCAGCGAGGCGCTCCACGTCGCCCTCGAAGCGCACGTCGACGCCGGCGACGAGGTGCTGATCCCGGACCCCGGGTTCGTCTCGTACGACGCCCTGACGAAGTTGGCCGGCGGCGAGTCGGTCCCCGTGCCGCTCCGCGACGACCTCACGATCGACCCGGCGGCCGTCGAGGACGCGATCACCGACGACACGGCGGCGTTCGTCGTCAACTCCCCCGGCAACCCCACGGGCGCGGTCTCCTCCGAGGCGGACGTGCGGGGGTTCGCCCGCATCGCGGACGAGCACGACGTGCTCTGTATCTCCGACGAGGTGTACGAGTACACCGTCTTCGACGGCGAGCACTACTCGCCGATCGAGTTCGCGGAGACGGACAACGTCGTCGTCGTCAACTCCGCCTCGAAGCTGTTCTCGATGACGGGCTGGCGGCTCGGCTGGGTGTACGGGTCCGACGAGCGCGTCGAGCGCATGCTGCGCGTCCACCAGTACGCGCAGGCGTGCGCCTCGGCGCCGGCCCAGTACGCCGCGGAGGCCGCGCTCCGCGGCGACCGCGGCGTCGTCGACGAGATGACGGCGTCGTTCCGGCGCCGCCGGGACCTCCTCCTCGACGGCTTCGACGAGATCGGCCTCGACTGCCCGACGCCGCAGGGCGCGTTCTACGCGATGCCCCGCGTTCCGGAGGGGTTCGTCGACGAGTGCCTCGACCGCGGCGTGGTCGTCGTCCCCGGCGAAGCGTTCGGCGAGGGCGGCGCCGGCCACGCGCGGATCTCGTACGCGACCGACGAGGCGGGGCTGCGCGAGGCCCTCGACGTGATGGCCGAGGCGTACGCGGCGGTCCGCTGACGGCGTCGGCCGGGGCGTGGCCGCAATATCTGCCGAACCATAACCATGGAGCATTACCCCGGGGCAGGTGGTTTCCGCAAGTTATACTGCCGCCGACGGAGTAGCGAGGGGCAATGGACCGGAACATACAGGTCAGCCGCCTCGACCGGCAGGCGGTCGAGGACCAGGAGGTCGAAATCGTCGAGCGAAAGGGGATCGGTCACCCCGACTCGATCTGCGACGGCGTCGCGGAGTCGGTCTCGCGGGCGCTCTCGCAGCTCTACCTCGACCGCGTCGGCAAAGTCCTCCACTACAACACCGACGAGACGCAGCTCGTCGCCGGCCGCGCGGCCCCCGCGTTCGGCGGCGGCGAGGTCGTCGAGCCCATCTACATCCTCATCGTCGGCCGCGCCACGAAGGAGTACGACGGCGAGCAGCTGCCCGTCGACTCGACCGCGCTCGCGGCCGCCCGCGACTACCTCGCCGAGGCGATCCCGGAGCTGGAGTACGGCACCGACGTGGTCGTCGACGTGCGGCTCGGCGAGGGGTCGGGCGACCTCCAGGACGTCTTCGGCGAGGAGACTCAGGAGGTCCCGATGGCCAACGACACCTCCTTCGGCGTCGGCCACGCGCCGCTCACCGAGACGGAGACCATCGTCCGCGAGGCCGAGCGCGCGCTCAACACGACCTACCACGACGACCACCCCGAGCTGGGCCCCGACGTGAAGATCATGGGCAAGCGCGAGGGCGACCGGATCGACATCACCGTCGCCGCCGCGATGGTCGACGCCTACGTCGAGGGGCTCGACGAGTACGACGACGCGGTCGCGTCCGTCCGCGAGTACGTCGACGACCTCGCGCGCGAGTACACCGACCGCGAGGTCCACGTCGACGTCAACACCGCCGACGACTACAACGAGGGGTCCGTCTACCTCACCGTCACCGGCACCTCCGCCGAGCAGGGCGACGACGGCTCGGTCGGCCGCGGGAACCGCGCCAACGGGCTCATCACCCCGAACCGCCCGATGTCGATGGAGGCGACCTCCGGGAAGAACCCCGTCAACCACATCGGGAAGATATACAACCTGCTCTCCACCCGCGTCGCCGAGTCCGTCACGAGCGAGGTCGACGGCATCCGCGACCTCCAGGTCCGGCTGCTCTCGCAGATCGGTCGCCCGATCGACGAGCCGCACGTCGCCGACGCGCAGATCGTCACCGAGGACGAGGTCGCGCTGGGCGACATCGAGGACGACGTGATCGCCATCGTCGACCGCGAACTGGCCGACGTGACCGACGT
The DNA here is from genome assembly GCF_001280455.1 of Halorubrum tropicale. Lineage (NCBI taxonomy): Archaea > Methanobacteriati > Methanobacteriota > Halobacteria > Halobacteriales > Haloferacaceae > Halorubrum > Halorubrum tropicale. The sequence goes on along the minus strand of NZ_LIST01000002.1, from coordinate 446,466 downwards.
GACCCGCAGCGTCATCGAGGGCGACGTCTCGACGTTCTGAGGGCGGTCGGCCCGGGGTTTCTACAGGCGCGGCGCCGTAGCGATCGCCATGGCCGACACCCCTACCGACGTCGACCTCAAGGCCGACCTGACCGACGATGTGGCCCTCGTCACGGGCGCGACGCGCGGGATCGGCGCCGAGATCGCCGCAGAACTGGCGGACCTGGGCGCGACCGTCTACGCCGGCGCGCGCGACCCCGACGACGTGACCGCGGCGGACCAGCGCGCGGTCCGGCTGGACGTGACCGACGACGACGAGCTCAGCGCCGCGGTCGACCGGATCGAGCGCGAGGCGGGATCGCTCGACGTCCTCGTGAACAACGCGGGCGTGTTCGCCCGCTCCGGACCGCTCCACGAGATGGACGTCTCGGACTTCGACCGCACGACGGCCGTCAACCTCCGCGGCCCGGTCGTCCTGACAAAGCACGCGCTGCCGCTGCTGTTGGAGGGAACCGGCGGTCGCGTCGTGAGCCTCTCGTCGGAGCTGGGGCAGTTCACCGAGGGGCAGATGGGCGGCGGCTACCCGGCCTACCGGCTCTCGAAGGTCGGCGTCGGCGGGCTGACCGCGTACCTCGACGGGGAGTACGGCGATCGGGGCCTCATCGCGAACGCCGTCTCGCCGGGGTGGGTCCGGACGGACATGGGCGGCGACGAGGCCCCGAGAACCCCGTCGAAGGGCGCCGAAACGCCGGTCTGGCTCGCGCGGTTCGCGCCGGGGAGCCCCGCGGGGCACCTCTGGAAGGACCGCGAGCGGGTCCCCTGGTAGCGTCGGCGACCGCAACGGATTTGCGCCGCCCGGTCCGAACCCCGGGCATGACGCGGGTGTGTCTCCTCGGCGACCCCGACGTGGAGCTCTCCTACGAGCTGCTCTCCCGCGAGACGGCTCGCGACGCGCTCGCCACCTACGACATCGAGGAGCCCTTCGAGAACAGCGTCGCCGTCGACACCGTGAGCCTCGGCGCCGCCGTCTCCCTCCTCAACGACCTCGACTGGTACCTCGCCCGCTTCGTCGCGGAGGCGCTCGTCCTGGAGCCGTCCGTCGCGACCGACGAGTGGCTCTCCCGCGACCTCGCCCGCGAGGTCCGCGACGGCGAGGTGCCGCCCGAGGAGACCGACCAGCGACTGAAGGTGTTCGGGCTCGTCGACGGGCGCCCGGTCGAGCCGCTGTTCGTCCGCCGGCGACAGGGCGAGACGCCGGAGTACGACCTGCGCGACGTCGAGGAGACCGTCGTCGTCCGCGTGAGCGAGTCAGAGTTCTCCGGCTGAGGCGTGCGCGGCGACCGCGGCGCCCGCCGACTTACGCCTCGTCGACCTCGGCGAGGATCCGCGTCCGAACGGGGTCGACGTCGACCGGCGCCCACGCCTCGACGTCGTAGGTCACGTCCGCGAGCGTCTCCAGCCGCTCGTCGTCGCTGTCGCCTATCGCCGCCACCGCCTCCTCGCGGAGCCGTTCGAGGACGGCGTCTGAGAGTGCCTCGCGGTCGACCTCCCGATCCGGGATTTCGAGGATGTGCGGGAGGTCCTCGGCGCCCGCCGGAAGCGTCGGGAACGCGGCGGGACCGACCGCGAGCGCGGTCTCCCGTTCGGACGCCGACTCGGAGCCTGCGCTCGAAAGGGCGGCCGACGGTGCCGGCACGAGCGCGTACTCGGCCACCGCGAGGTCGATTGCGGCGTCGATGGCGGCCTCGTCGACCTCGGCCCGCTGTTTGAACGCCAGCTCGGAGAGCGCCCGCGACAGCTCCGCCCGGGTGAGCCAGCCGAACAGGTCGACGACGCCCGCGAGGTCGTCGCGCGCGGCGACGCTCGGCCCGCTCGCGTCCGCCATCGTCAGTCCTCCCCCGGCGCGGGCTCCGCGTGTCCGTCGTCTGTCGCCGAGCCGCCGACGGCGTCGTTCCCGCTGGCCTCCGAGCCGTCGCCGCGGACGGCCACTAGGTCCGCCTCGGCGGCCTCTCGGACCTCGTCGGGGTCGACCGGCGCGTCCTGCCACGCGGGGAGCCGCGTGTCGGGGCCGGGCTCGCCGAGGGCCTCGGCGTAGGTCGCCACCTGCGAGCGCTCGTCGTCGGCGTCGTACGAGAGGCCGTTGAACGCGGCGTCGGCGGCGTAGCCGTCGACCAGCGTCGCCGCCGCGTCGCGGTACCGGCCGGCGAGGCCCTCGTAGTCGACGTCCACGCCCGCGTCCTCGACCGCGCGCAGCGTCGCCGCGCCGACCGCGCGGCTCATGTCCGCGAGCCCGGTCGGGCCCTCGACGGAGCGGTGGTCGTGCTCGTAGCGGCCGAGGTCGACCTGCGCGCTGTCCGCGAAGCCGGCGTGGTCGAACGCCTCCCCGAGCGTCCCGACCTCGAGCCCCCAGCCGCGCTGGACGCGGAGCCGCGAGACGAGGTCGCTCGTCGCCGCGAACTCCCCGGCGAGCGCGTAGCGGAACGCCGAGAGGTACTCCAGGACCGCCGGCTCTCGCCCGGGCGCGGCGTCACCGAGCGCCCGGACCAGCGGCCGGAAGAACAGCCTGAACAGCCGCCCGTACAGCGAGCCGTCCTCGACGCGGGCGTAGTACCCCTTCGAGAAGGCGTAGCCGCGCCCGAGCGGGAACAGCAGTCGGTTGACGAACGCGGGCGAGTAGGTCTTGGTGTCGGCGTCGTGGACGACGACGAACTCCTCGTCGAGCGCGCGGCCGAGGGCGAGCCACACGTCGCGGCCCTTGCCGCGGTCGCCGTCGAGCCCGCGCGCCTCCAGCAGCGAGGCGAGTTTTGGGCCGTCGCACCACAGCGTCTCCACGTCGATGTCGAACCCGTCGAGCCAGTCGGCGAACGGGCCGGCGCGGTCGGCCGACGCCCGCAGCGGGACGATGACCCGGGCGGGGTCGACCGTCTCCAGCGTGGACAGCACGCGCTCGGCCGCGAGCGTCCCGTACTCGCGCTCGGTCATCGGCACGACGACCGCCGCGCGGTCCGTCGGGGCGTCGGGCCGGTGGTCGGTCAACGCGTGGAGGGTCGTCACGCGCTCCTGAACGTACTCCATTTACCGATCACACGGGAGCGACGCCCAAAACAGGTGCGGTACCCCCGACCCGTTCGAAGCGTCCGAACGGGCTCCGCGCTCCGGTCCCGTCGCCGGCGGCGCCTTGCCGTCGCGTCAGGTCGCCCGCGTCGAACCCGTCGCTCCGCCCGGGACGCGCCCGAGGCGGTAGAGGACCGCGTACCCGGCGACGAGGAGCGCCAAGCCGCCCGCGAGCGCGAGGAAGACGGCGTCGTAGCCCGCGCCCGCCTCAACGGCCTCGCCGACGACCCACGAGCCCGCCGCCTGCGTGGACATCATCCCGGCCGAGAACATCGCGTACGCCGACGCGCGCGACTCGTCCGGTAGCGACGCCAGCAGGTACGTGTCCCCGGCCGGGAACAGCATGTGGATGGCGAACCCGACGACGACGCTCGCGGCGATCACCGCCGCCAGCCCCTCGGCGACGACGACGAGGACGACGCCCCCCACGAACGAGGCGACGATGCCGAGCAGGTAGGGGACGTGCGGGAGCCGGTCCGCGAGGTCGCCCGAGACGAGGAAGGCGGGGACGCCGGCGGCGAAGATGACGGTCAGGAGGTTCCGGGCCGTCGCCCGTGGGAGTCCCTTGTCTATCATGTACAGCTCGTAGAAGTTGAACAGGCCCTGCCACACGAAGCTCGTGAGGCCCATCAGCACGACGCCCGCGACGATCAGCTTCCACTCGCCGCGGGCCGCCGCGAGGAAGTCGGTGTCCCCGGCGCCCGCGTCCGGGAGGTCGGTCCGCTTCGCGAGCGCGACGAACAGCAGCGTGCTGACGGCCGCGGCGAGCGCGAGCGCGTAGAAGGCGTAGCGCCAGTCGTACCACAGCGCGACGGTGACGGCGGGCGCGGCGATGACCGCGGAGAGCTGGCTGGCCATGCCGTGGACGCCCATCACGCGGCCCACGCGCTGCGGGAACAGCTCAGAGATGAACGGGTTGGCGGCGACGAAGTAGACCCCGGAGGCCAGGCCCACCGCGAAGGCGGCGACCATGAGCGCGAGGACGCCCGGCGCGAGCGCGACGCCGAGCGCCCCGGCGGTCAGCATCGCGCCGGAGACGACGATGACGCTGCGCCGCGCGAACCGGGTGAGCGCCCAGCCCGCGGGGAGCCGCGGGGCGGCCGAGCCGAGCCACGCGAGCGTGACGATGAGCCCGGCGGTCCCCTCGCGGATCCCGAACGCGTCGATGAACTCGCCCACGAGCGGTGCGAACACGACCCGGGCGAAGTTGACGAGGAAGACCAGCGCGCAGAGCGAGCCGAACAGCCTGGTCCGTGACACGGCGGCGATTCCGCGCGCCCGGACACAAGGGTTGCGAAAGCGCCCGGTCGGGCACCGCGAGCGTTCGATCTCGACGGGGGAGCCCGCACCGTTCCGCCCGCCCGCGGTTTCGCCGAGGTCGTCAGACCGACGTCGTACAGGGTTTTTATGCGCCCCGGCGACAAACCCCGGGTATGAAATCCACGCGTAAGGGGCTCCGCGACGGGGACCTCGTCAAGGACACCTACGAGCGGCTCAACTGCGCCGACTGCGACCAGGTCCTGAAGAAGGAGAATGATCCCGACGAGGTGTTCTCGGTCCGGATCTGCCCGGAGTGCGGCACGCGGTACAAGGAACTCCGCTGAGGTCGCCGCGCGCCCGAGACGTCGACCCGCCGCCCGAGTCAGCGCCTCCACCGTCGCCCTCTCCTCGCCCGCCGTCGTTCAGGAGCCGAACGAGTCCGCGACCGACGCCGCCACTGCCAGCGCCTCGTCGGTCACGATCTCGATCCACCGGTATCGCGTGTACGCCTCGACCGTCGACCTGGCGGTCCGGTCGGCCGCCGCGAGGGCGCCGTCGGGCTCGTCGAACAGCGCGAGGAACTCGGTCGCCAGCCACCGAGCGAGCGGGTTCTCGCTCCCGGCGAGCGACGACGCCGACTCGACGGCCCCCTCGCGCGCGTCGCCGATCGCCGCCGGGTCGTCGGGGAACATCGCGTCCCCCTCCTCGACCCGCGACGCCACGGCGTCGAGCGCCCGGAGCCGCGTCCACGCGAGCGCCGTTCGGGTCAGCCCCGTCGCCGGGTTGTCGGGCTCGTAGTCGCCGAACGCGACCGGGTCGAACCACATGCCGTCGAAGCTCCGGTAGACGGCGCTCGACAGCAGGGCGTCGCTCGGCGCGCCGCGTTCGACCGCACGCTCGTCGACGAACGCCTCGGCGCCCGGGCTGTGTCGGAGGTCCTCGACGCCCTCGCCGTGGAGCTCGCGGAGCCGGTCGCCGACCGCGCGGCCGATCCGGTTCATCTCGCGGCGGAGCGGCTCGGCCACGGACGCCGGATCGCCGAGCGACGCCGCGTACCGGTCGCGCAGGTACCGGCCCGCCTCGACGTGCGACTGGACGCGCTCGATCTCGCCGATCGCGTCTCCCGTCCGAAGCGGGTTCGCCCGGTCTGCGGGCCCCACGCCGCCGCCGACGAGCGTCCGTCGGCGCGCCACGTCGTACCACCGCTCCATCGGCCCGTACACCGCGGCGGCCGCGAGCGGGTCCGCCGCCGGACCGGGGAGTTCCCGCAGCGTCTCGGACGCTCGGCGGCGCACCGTTCCGAGATCCGGGGCCACCGCGGTCGGGTCGCCCTCGGCGGTCACGGCCGCCCACGTGCCGACGGCGGTCGCGGCGTGCTCGCGCGCCGTCGCGTACCGCTCGGCCGCCTCCAGCGGCGTCAGCGACGCCGGTCCGCCCGGCAGCGCCTCGCGGGCCGCCGTCCGCTCGGTCTCGATCTGCTCGCGGAACTCGCCGTTCGGGAGCGTCTCCGCCGTCAGCGGCTCCGGGATCGGACTGAGCAGCCGGTCGACCCGGTCCGCGAAGGCGGCCGCGACCTCGGGCTCGACGTCGACGGGAACGAGCCGGGGGCGCTCCGGGACGGGCTCGTCGAACGAGGTCGGGACGCGCTCGATGTCGAGCGACGGCGGGTCGTCCCAGAAACGCGGGTCGCCTCCCCGACCGGAACAGCCGGCGAGCGAACCGAGCGCGACGGCGCCCGCCGCGGCGAGCGCGTCGCGTCGCGTGAGCCTCCGAGACATCAGAAGTCACCCCACTCGTTGGTCGCCGTGGCGTTGCCGGGCACGGTCGCGTTCCCGTCGATCACGTCGTACTCGGTGTCAGTAGTCCGACAGGGCGACCGTCCGCTGGACCCCGAGCCCCGGATCTGGTCGTCCAGCGCGACCGGCAGCCGGAAGAGCAGCGCCATCGCGACCCTGGTGTCGGCCTCGCACGCCGCGTCGGACGGTCTGAGCTCGCGGCAGTACTCGTACTCGACGCGCCCGGGCCGCCACGACACCGAGTCGATCTCCAGCCGCTGGCAGGACAGGATTCCGGCCGGCGAGACGTACACCGTCTCCGCGTCGTAGTCCGTCTCGTCGAAGAACTCGCGGACCCGGCGCCGGTCCTCCTCGGCGACGCCCTCGGCGGGCAGCAACTCGGCCGCGCGGTCGGCGGTCGTGACGAGCTCGCGCCCGACGGAGACCGGCTCCCCGTCGTCGGTCGCCTCGCTCCCGTCGACGAGGACGCGATCGCCGTCGGGGTTCCGCGGTTTCACCACCGTCGGGTCCGTGTCGGTTCCGGAGACTGCCGACGACCTGGCGACGGGGTCGGAGCCGTCGGCCGGGTCGCCGCCGAAGCAGCCGGCGAGCGCGCCGACCGCGGCGAGGGCGGCGCTACCCAGGAGGGCACGTCGCGTGGGGGACATACCCCCCGGTTGAACCGGTCCGGACAAACGTTTTGTGGCGTTCGCCCGACGGTGCTCTCCCTCCTCGCGCCGCGGCCGACTCACTCGAAGACCGCGTCGAACGCCGACGCGCCGAGCGGGTCGAACGTGCCGGCCGCGACGTTCTCGCGGACGTGCTCGGGGTCGGTCGTGCCGACGAGCGACGCGGTGACGCCGGGGGCGCTCCGCGCGAAGTTGAGCGCGCGCTGGGCCGGGGTCTCCCCCGCGAGCGTCGCGTCCACGTCCGCGGGGATCGCGCCCTCGACAGCCAGGTCGCCCTGCCCGAGACTCGCGCTCGTCACCACCGAGAGCCCGGCCTCGTGAGCGAACGTGAGCGTCGAGACGGGCCCGTCGGCGTCGGCGCCGGGCGGCGCGGGCTGGTTCCGCCGGGTGAACGCGTCGGCCATCGCGACGTTGAACGGCAGCTGGACCGCCGCGAACCCGTGGTCGTCGTCTGGGCCGACCGCCTCGCCGGCGGCCTCGGCGCGGGCGAGCACCTCGGCGAGCGAGAGGTAGCCGTCGGCCCCCTGCGGCACGCGGAAGGCGCTCCACGACGCGACGCCGTAGGCGCCGACGTCGCCCGCGGCGCGCCGGCGTTCGAGGGCCTCGAAGGCGGCTTCGAGCGCGTCGTACACCTCGGACCGCGAGCGCACGGCGAGCTGGGTCTCGGGGTTGTGGACGTAGAAGCAGTCGACGGAGTCGAGGCCGAGCCGGTCGAGCGAGCGGTCCAGCGACCACTCCAGGTACGCCGGCGTCATCGCGTGGGCGCCGTTCGCGAGGTCGCCCGGGTCGACGATCCCCGGCTCGACGAAGCGCTCGCGGACGTAGGCGCTCGGGTCCGCGGGGCGCTCGCCGTCGAACGGGAGGAAGCCGCCCTTCGTCGCGACGACGACCGACTCGCGGTCGACGGGCGCCTCGGTGAGGGCCTCGCCGACGACGCGCTCGGCGCGGCCGCAGCGGTAGTTGGCCGCGGTGTCGACGTGGTTCACCCCCGAGCGGAGCGCCAGTCCGATCGACTCGCGGGCGGCGTCGTCGACCGCGGGCGTCGGTTCGCCGAGGTACGTCCCGATCCCGAGGCTGGAGACGACGCCGGGGCCGAAGCGGCGGAAGTAGGTGCGCCCGAAGGCGTCGCCGAACCGGTTCCGGTACCCCCAGAGGGCCTCGCGAGTCGCCATGTGGTCGTGGTAGTCGGCTCGCTGGTAAAAGTCGCGCGGGATGCGGGGTCGCCGCCGGGGTTCCCGACCCCGCGAGGGCGCCCGTCAGTCGGTCACGCGGAAGGTCCGCGCGGTGTCCCTGTCGCCGCGGACCGCGTCGACCTCGACGAGTCCCAGCGAGGTGAACACCTCGCCCCAGTCCCGGTAGTACAGCGGCGTCTCGTCGTCGACGTAGTTCACGTCCGGATCGGTCGCCTCCGTCTCCCCCGCCGGCTCCTCGATCTCGGCCGTGACGAGGACCTCATCGGTGATCCGCGCGATCTCCTCGAAGACCCTGTCGACGTCGGGGTGAAGGTGTTGGAGCGTCTCGACCGAGTACACGGCGTCGAACGCCCCGTCCCCGAACTCGCCGACGAGGTTCTCTATCGCGCCGTAGTAGAACGTCCCGTCGGCGGCCAGGTCGGGGTAGGCCTCCCGCATCACGTCGAACGCGTCGGCGTTGATGTCGACGCCCGAGAGGTCGTCGAAGCCGTGGGCCGCGAGGTGACCGAGGTGGCGGCCCGACCCGCAGCCCAGTTCGAGGACGGCCGCCTCGCGGTCGAGGTGCGCGGTCAGCGCCTCGCGGATCCGCTCGCTCGTCTCGTTCGGCCCGCGGTGGGCGTAGTACGTCGGCGAGTACTCTCCCGCCCGGTCCGTCCACGCGTCTCGGACGGTGTCGATGTTCACGGGTAACGACTCTGGCGGGGTGGCATAACGGCGTCGGACGGCGCCCGGCGCGCGCCGGTGCCACCGCGGCCCGCTCGGACGCGTCAGGCGCCGCCCTTCTCCGGTCGCTCGCGCTTCGTCCGCGGTAGTTAGCGTGCGTCTGAAGCGACGAGTTCGGTCGTCTCGGTCCTCAATCCACCGCGGATTCCCGGCGGAACGAAACGAGGGAAGCGCATATTAGTATAAATATTCCGAAAGAAATACAAAATATACACACAAACGAGTAAATATGCTCGACGGAAAGACGGCGATCGTCACCGGCGGCTCGGCCGGCATCGGAAAGGCCATCGCTGCGGAGTTCGTCGACCGAGGGGCGTCGGTCGTGATCGCGAACCGGACCGAGGAGACGGGCCGAGAGACCGCCGAAGAGCTCGGCTGTTCGTTCGTCCAGTGCGACGTCTCGTCGTACGAGTCCGTCGAATCGCTGGTCGAACGGACGGTCGACGAACACGGCGGACTGGACATCCTCGTGAACAACGCCGGGATCGGGCTCACCGGAACGGTCGAGGAGACGACGCTCGACGACTGGCACAGGCTGTTAGAGATCAACCTCAACGGCGTCGTCTACGGGACGCGAGCGGCCATGCCGTCCCTGCGCGAGTCCTCGGGGGCGGTCCTCAACGTCGCGTCCGTGTTCGGGCTGGTCGGGGGGCCCCAGACGGCCGCGTACGCAACCGCGAAGGGCGCCGTCGTCAACTTCACACGAACGACGGCCGTCGATTACGCCGACGCCGGCGTCCGGGTGAACAGCATCTGTCCCGGCTTTGTCGAGACCGAGATGACCGAGTCCGAGCTTAACGACGACTCCTTCTACGAGTTCGTCCTCAGCCAGACGCCGATCGGCCGAATCGCCGAACCGGAAGAGATCGCCGAACCGGCGGCGTTCCTCGTTTCAGACAAGGCCTCGTACATCACCGGAGTCAACCTCTCGATCGACGGCGGGTGGACGACGCACTAGCGCGCGCCCCCGTCGGCGTCGACTTCGTCCTGTCCCGTCGTATTTGCCGTGACCTGGACGACCCGTTCGCCGACCCCGCGATCGACCCGAACTACCTGGACGAGCGCGCGGACCTCGACGCGCTCGTCGAGGGGGTCAGGCGGGCCCGCGACATCGCTCGGCAGGACGCCCTCTCGGGGTACGTCGGCCGCGAGCGGTGGCCCGGCGAGGACGTTGAGACCGACGAGGAAATCGCCCGCCACGTCCGGGGGACGTGTCACACCGTGTATCACCACGTCGGGACGTGTAAGATGGGTGACGACGAGGCGGCGGTCGTGGACGACGAGCTCCGGGTCCACGGGGTCGACGGGCTGCGCGTCGTCGACGCGAGCGTGATGCCCGCGATCGTCGGCGGCAACACGAACGCCCCGACGATCGCCCTCGCCGAGCGGGCGGCGGACCTGATCCGCGACGATCGGACGGCGACCGGCGAGAGGCGGACGTCGGCCGCCGGCGATTAGCCCGACCGACGGTCGTCCGACCTTCCGCGGCGAGCAACACGTCGGCCGCGCCTCGGCGTCAGACGCGCGCACGACGCAACGACTATACGGACTCCGGGAGTCACGTGCGGTAATGGCCTCGCTCACCGACCACCTGGCGGACCTCGTCGCGGACGTCGACGCCGCGTTGCTGTTCTCGCCGACGAGTTCCTTCTACGAGCGATTCGCTGACGCCGAGGTCGAGGTCGTCGTCGTCGCGCCCGACAACGACGTCGACGCCGAGACGTTCGTCGAGCTGCCGCTCCCCTTCGACAACGTCAAAGACCGGATCGGGTTCGGCATCGAGGGCGCCATGGACGCGGACCTCCTCGCGGAGGGCGACGAGGTGGCCTGCGTCGCGTCAGTGTTCGACGGCGGCTCGGACGCGGTCGTCCGCGTCACCGTCGACGAGGGGATCCACACCGGCATCTACGACCTGTTCGCCAACTCCCGGGCCGAGCCGAGCGTCATCCGCGACGTGTTCGAGGTCGCGATCGAACTCGGACAGAAGGGGCAGAAGGGGAAGCCCGTGGGCGCGCTGTTCGTGGTCGGCGACGCGGGGAAGGTGATGAACAAGTCCCGTCCGCTGTCGTACAACCCCTTCGAGAAGAGCCACGTCCACGTCGGCGACCCCATCGTGAACGTCATGCTCAAGGAGTTCTCGCGGCTGGACGGCGCGTTCGTCGTCTCCGACTCCGGGAAGATCGTCTCGGCGTACCGATACCTCGAACCCGCGGCCGAGGGCGTCGACATCCCGAAGGGGCTCGGCGCGCGCCACATGGCGGGCGGCGCGATCACCCGCGACACCAACGCGACCGCCATCGTCCTCTCCGAGTCGGACGGGCTCGTCCGGGCGTTCAAGGCCGGCGAACTCGTCTTGGAGATCGATCCGGAGGAGTACTAAGCGATGTCAGCGGGCCAGGTCTCCGTCCCCGAGTTCGTCGCGACAGTCCCGTACCGGATCTGGCTGGCGCTCGGGGTGTTCGCGCTTGGGCTCGTGTTAGCGTACCTCACCGGCGTGGTCAACCGCCGACTGCTCCGCCGCGCCGGCGTCCCGGAGGTGATCGAGGGGACCGCCTTCGAGCGGACCGCCCGCGAGTTCGACACCTCGACGGTGGGGATCCTCGCGCGGGTGTCCAGCTACTTCATCGTCGCCGTCGCCGTCATCGTCGCCCTCACGGTGGCGGACGTGAACTACCTCGAACAGTTCTGGTCGGGGGTCGCCGCGTTCCTCCCGCGGCTGTTCGTCGCGGTGGTCGTGTTCATCGTCGGCATCGTCGTCGGCGACAAGGCGGAGCTGCTCGTCGCCGAGCGCCTCCGCGGAATCAAGCTCCCGGAGCTCGGCGTGCTCCCGACGCTCGTGAAGTACAGCGTCGTGTACGTCGCGACGCTCATCGCGCTCGGTCAGGTCGGCGTCCAGACGCTCGCGCTCATCGTGCTGCTCGCGGCGTACGCGTTCGCGCTCGTGCTGTTCGCCGCGCTCGCGACGAAGGACCTCGTCGCCTCGGCGGCGGCCGGCGTCTTCCTCCTCCTCCGCCAGCCGTACGGCATCGGCGACGAGGTGCGGGTCGCCGGCGAGCGCGGCGTCGTCCAGGAGGTTGACCTCTTCGTCACCCACATCGAGACGGACGGGGAAGAGCACGTCCTCCCGAACCACGCGGTGTTCCGCGAAGGGATCGTACTGATCCGGGAGTGACTCGCGCGGCGGCGCCGAGTTCGGAACGCACTTACCCGGTCGTGTTTTAGGCCCGCCTAAAATGAGGCGACAGGAGGAACAGCTCGTCGGTGCCCTGTTCGACGTGTTGGAGACCGAGGGGCACGACGAGGCCCGGAAGCGCCTGTTGCGCGCGTACGAGTCCAGCGCGTCCGAGGGTCGCGACGAACTGATTGAACGGCTGATAACGGAGCTCGTCGCCGTGCTCAACGAGCAGCTCGGCCGCCGAGAGGGTGCCGTCGTCCTCACCGACGCGATCCAGTTCCTCTTCGACCGCCTCGTCTCCGTCGTCGAGGTCGCGCCGGTCGCCATCGTCGTCGTCGACGCAGAGGGTGCGGTCCAGCTCTGGAACGACGGCGCCGAACGGCTGTTCGGCTGGACGGAGTCGGACGCGCTCGGCGGTCGCCTCGTCTCGAAGGAGGCGGACGCGAGCGGGCCGTTCGGCGACTCCCTCTCGCGGCTCGAACGGGGCGAGCGTCTGACGGGGGTCGAAACGCGCCACCCACACCGAGACGGCTCGCTGGTGGAGATCCGGTTCTGGGCGGCCCCCCTCCGCGATCGACACGACGACTTCGCCGGCGCCACGTACGTCGCGGCCGACGTCGGAGAGCGGAAGCGCCGCGAACAGCGGCTGACCGTACTCAACCGTGTGTTGCGGCACAACATTCGCAACGACGTGAACGTCGTGTTGGGTCACCTCGAAGCGCTCGCGGCCGAGCGACCCGACGACGACCCGCACGTGGCGGCGATGGAGCGGCGGCTCGCGGAGATCGTCGACCTGAGCGACGCGGCCAGACGCGCCGAGCGGCTTCAGGAGTCCGACGGCGAAGCGAGCCGGACGACGTTCGACCTGTCGGCGCTCGCCCGCGATCGAGTCCGGGAATTCGATACCGCCGTCGGGGACGCCGCGTTCACCGTCGGGGGACCGGACGCCGTCGAGGCCGTCGCCCACGAGCTGCTGCCGTTCGCGCTCGACAACCTCCTGGAGAACGCGGTCGAGCACTGCGGACCGTCTCCCCGGGTACGCGTGGCGGTTCGGGAGGAAGGGGACAGAGCGCTCCTCACGGTGGCGGACGACGGCCCGGGGCTCCCGGCGCACGAGCGGGAGGTGCTGACCCGCTCGGACGAGACGCAGCTCACACACAGCACCGGCATGGGGATCTGGTTGGTCCGCTGGATCGTCCGTAGTTCCGGGGGCGAGTTGCGCGTCGGGGAGAGCGAGGCCGGCGGGACCGCGATCACCGTCGTCCTCCGGCGGTGAGCGCGCCGCGCGGACGTTCCCACCTCGTGAGATCCTCTCTCACGATATAACTTACCAGCCGATCGATACCCGCGTATGAACGACGACGCCACCGCGGTCTGCGACGGCTGGGACGGCAGCGAGTGCGAGGGGACGCCCCACTGCCCCCCGCGCTGTCCGCGGTTCGTCGACAAGGAGGGCACGCGCTGGACGATCCGCCCGGCGAGGGACGCCGACGAGCCGTTCCTCGCCGAGATGTACGACGCGTTCGACCGCACTCACCGCGCGCAGGGCCTCCCGCCGGTGAGCCGGCGGCGCTGCGCCGACTGGGTCGAGACGATGCTCCGCGAGGCGAACAACGTCGTCGCGGAGCGGGACGGCGAGCTGCTCGGCCACGCGATGTACACGCCGACCGACGCCGCGGTGCCCGAGCTCGCGGTCTTCGTTCACCCCACTGCGCAGGACCGCGGCGTCGGGACGGAGCTGTGTCGGCACGTGATCGCCAACGCCGCCGCGGCCGACCGAGAGGGGCTCGAACTCCACGTCGAGACCGGGAACCGCGTCGCGCGGAGCGTCTACCGCACGGTCGGCTTCGAGGTCGCCGAGCGACGCGGCGACCTCCGGATGGAGCTCGACCTCGACGAACCGATCGCGACCGAGGTCCGCTGGCCGCCGCTCGCCCGTCAGGGCCCCGCCGAGCCGGCGGTCGACCTCTCGCCCCGTGACGGCGGCCCCGGACGCTCTCCGGCCGACGACTGAGGCGAGGCGGCAGTGCGACCCGCCCTCCGGACCGCCGTCACCGCAACCGTTAGGCCCCGCCGACCCCAGGGTACCGTAACCGTGGACGACGCCATCGAGTGGCTGCGGAACCGCCCCTTCTACGAGGGACAGATCGCCGACCACCGGCGGCTCCCGGCGCGCGAGCCCGAGTTCGGCGACGTGGACCTCGAACCCCGGCTCGCCGACGCGCTCGCGGACCGCGGGATCGACCGGCTCTACCGCCACCAGGCCGACGCGATCGGCGCGGTCCGCGACGGCGACGACGTCGTCCTCGCGACCGAGACGGCCAGCGGCAAGTCGCTCGCGTACACCGTCCCCGCCTTCGAGGCCGCGATGGACCACGGCGGGCGGACGCTCTACCTCGGCCCGCAGAACGCGCTGATCGCCGACCAGGAGGAGTCGCTGTCGGACCTCGCGGCCGACCTCGGCTTCGGCAGCCGGGTCTCGGTCGACTCCTACACCGGGCGGCTCTCGCGGTCGGAGAAACGGGACGTGCGCGACCGCCGTCCGACCGTCCTCCTCTCGAACCCGGACATGCTCCACTACGCGCTGTTGCCGTACGCCGGGCGCCTCTGGGACTGGTTCTTCTCGTCGCTGGAGCACGTCGTGATAGACGAGGTCCACAGCTACCGCGGCGTGTTCGGCTCGCAGGTCGCGCTTACCCTCCGGCGGCTCGCGCGAACCTGCGAGCGGTTCGGCTCGTCGCCGCAGTTCGTCTGCTGCTCGGCGACGATCAACAACCCCGTCGACCACGTCGCGACGGTCACCGGCCGCGACCCCGAGAGGATCGCCCTCGTCGACGAGGACACCTCCGGGCGCGGGCCGCGCGACTGGGTGCTGTGGAACCCGCCGGAGTACGACGACGACTGGCAGGAGCGCGGGAGCGGTCGGCGGAAGTCGAGCCACACGGAGTCGAAGCGGCTGTTCGTCGACCTCGTGACGGCGGGCGCACAGACCCTGGCGTTCACGCGGGCGCGACAGACCGCCGAGCAGTACGCGACCGACAGCGCGAGCGACCTCCGGGAGCGGGGCGAGCGCGACCTCGCCGGGAAGGTCGGCGCGTACCAGGCGGCGCTCACCGACGACCGCCGCCGGGAGATAGAGGCCGACCTCCACGCCGGCGACCTGCGGGGCGTCTGGTCGACGAGCGCCCTCGAACTCGGCGTCGACGTGGGCGGGCTCGACGCGGTCGTCCTCGACGGCTACCCCGGCACGCGGATGTCGGCCCACCAGCGCGCGGGCCGGGCCGGCCGCGGCGACGACCCCGCGCTGGTGGTGCTGGTCGGCGGCGAGGACCAGCTCGACCAGTACCTGATGCGGAACCCGAGCGACTTCTTCGACGCGCCGCCCGAGGACGCGATCTGTGACCCGGAGAACGGCCAGCTCATGCCCGACCACGTCGCCTGCGCGGCCGACGAGAACTGGCTCTCGCCCGGGGACGAGCGGTTCTTCGGCGACTCGTTCCCGGGCGTGGTGGCCGACCTCACCGACGAGGGCGTCCTGAACCGGCGCGAGGCCGCCAAGGGGACGCGCTGGGTCCACGCCGGGGGGTCGAGCCCGCAGCAGTCCGTGAACCTCCGCACCGCCGAGGAGCGCGAGATATCGCTGATCGAGCGGTCGAGCGGCGAGACGGTCGCCGCGCTCGGGTTCGCCGACGCGCTCCGCGACGCCCACCCCGGCGCCATCTACCACCAGCAGGGCCGCACCTACGAGGTGGTCGACCTCGACCTCGACCGCGACGTGGCGGAGCTCCAGCAGTCGTGGGCGGACTACTACACGCAGGTGCGGTCGGACAAGGACATCGTCGTGAACGAGGACCTCGACGAGCGCGCGCTCTCGGCGCGCGAGGACGTGCCGGTCCGCTTCGCGGACGTGACCGTGACCGAGCAGATTACGGGCTTCGTGCGGAAGGACGCCGCCACGGGCGAGTCGCTCGGCGAGTCGACGCTCGACCTCCCGGAGACGACGCTGCGGACGAAGGCGCTGTACTTCCCGGTGCCGAGGGATCTCGAGCGCGAGATGCGGCGGCTCGGCGACGCGCTCGACGGCGAGGACGCGGGCGACCCCGAAGTCAGCGCCGACGGCGGCGAGGCGCCCGGCGACGGCGACGAACCGATCCCGGGCGGCGAGTACGCGTTCAACGGCGGGATCCACGCGGCCGAACACGGGATCATCTCGCTGTTCCCGTTCCACCTCCTCTGTGACCGCGCCGACGTCGGCGGCATCTCGACGCCGCACCACCCGCACACCGAGGGGCCGGCCGTGTTCGTCTACGACGGCTATCCGGGCGGCGTCGGGCTCACGCGCCGCGGCCACCGCCGGATCGAGGAGCTGATGACCCGGACGGCGCGGCTCATCGACAGCTGCGACTGCGAGGGCGGCTGCCCGGCCTGCGTCCAGTCGCCCCACTGCGGCAACGGGAACGACCCGCTGGCGAAGGCGCCCGCCGTCCGCCTGCTCGAATCGCTGACGGGCACCGACGCGGACGCCTGACCCAAACTGACTTGCCTCCGGCCGTCGAGCGTTCCGTCGATGGCGCTCGACCTCGACGACGCCGCGGACCCCGCCGCCCGGGCGATGGAGTGGCTCGTCCTCGGCGCGGCGTACTTCCTCCTGCTCCTGTTCCTCATCGGCGTGTTCGACCTGTTCGTCTCGCTGTACCGCCTCCTCGTCGCGGGGAACTTCACCGACCCGGCCGAGGTGGTCGCGCTCCTCGACAGCGTCCTCCTCCTCCTGATCATCGTCGAGGTCCACCGGACGCTCGTGGCGTACGCGCGCGGCCAGCCGGTCCTCCGGATCGTCGTGAGCGCGGCGATCATCGCCGTCTCCCGGCGCGTGATCAGCTTCCGCTTAGAGGACTACGGCGGCGGCAACGAGGCGCTGCTCGCGGCCGCGGCGCTCGGCGTGCTCGTGCTCGCGCTCACCGTCGGCTACTTCCTGCTCGACCGGGTGAGCGTCCCGGGGCGGCTGGAGCTCTGATCGCGGTGCGACCGGAGCGCCGCCCGCTGCCGGCCGAGACCCCCGCGCCGCTCCCGGTGGTTTCACGGTGGACGCGCCCGTGTGGAACCCATGGAGCTGTTCTGGCACCGACGGGACCTCAGAGCCGCCGACAACGTCGGGCTCGCGGCCGCGAGCGGGGCCGGCGACGACCCCGACCGCGGTCCCGCCGCGCCCGTGTTCGTCTTCGATCCGTCCGTCCTCGACCACGCGAGCGACGTTCGCGTGCGCCGCCTGCTCGACGGGCTGGCCGCGCTGCGCGACGACTACCGCGCACGCGGGAGCGACCTGCTCGTCGCGCGCGGCGACCCGGAGACCGTCCTCCCGCGGCTCGCGGCGGCGCTCGACGCCGAGCGCGTCGTCTGGAACCGCGACTACTCCGGGCTCGCCCGCGAGCGCGACGCCGGGGTGCGACGCGCGCTCGACGCGGTCGACGTGGCGCGCGAGGCCCACCACGACGCGGTCCTCCACGACCCCGACGCGATCCGGACGAACGCCGGCGACCCCTACTCCGTGTACAGCTACTACTGGAAGAAGTGGACCGACCGCGCGAAAGAGGACCCGGCGCCGGCGCCGACCGAGGCGGGCCTGGCCGATACCGATCGGCTCGCCGACGCGGCCGACGCCGTCGACGGGACGGACCCGTCGGGCGCGGTCGCGGACGGCGGCGAGGCGGCGACGCTCGGCGCGGCGGTCGGCGACCTCCCGACGCCGGCGGACCTCGGCTTCGCGGAACCGGAGGCCGACGTCGGCCCCGCGGGGACGGAAGCGGCCCGGGAGCGCCTCGACGACTTCCTCGACGAGGCCGTGTTCGCCTACGAGGCCGAGCGCGACTACCCGGCCCGGGAGGCGACCTCGCGGCTCTCCGCGTTCTTCAAGTACGGCGAGATCGGCGTCCGCGAGGCGTACGCCGCCACCGAGGCGGCGATGGCCGAGGCGGAGTCCGACTCGCGGCCCGAGGACGCCCCGGAGCAGGTCGAGGAGTTCCAACAGCAACTGGCGTGGCGGGAGTTCTACACGCAGGTCCTCTTCCACAACCCGGAGGTGGTCTCCGAGAACTACAAGGAGTACGAGGAGGGGATCGACTGGCGCGACGACCCCGAGGAGATCGCCGCGTGGAAGCGCGGCGAGACGGGGTACCCCATCGTCGACGCCGGGATGCGCCAGCTGCGCGAGGAGGCGTTCATGCACAACCGGGTGCGGATGATCGTCGCCTCCTTCCTCACGAAGGACCTCCTCGCGGACTGGCGCCACGGTTACGACCACTTCCGCGAACGCTTGGCCGATCACGACACCGCCAACGACAACGGCGGGTGGCAGTGGGCGGCCTCCACCGGGACCGACGCGCAGCCGTACTTCCGCATCTTCAACCCGATGACGCAGGGCGAGCGCTACGACCCCGACGCGGAGTACATCACGGAGTACGTCCCGGAGCTCCGCGGGCTCGACGCCGACCTGATCCACGAGTGGCACGAGCTGTCGCCCACCCAGCGCGCGAACGCCGCGCCGGAGTACCCGTCGCCGATCGTCGACCACTCGGAGCGCCGCGAGGCGGCCCTCGCGATGTACAAGCGGGCGCGCGGCGAGGATCCGGAGGACTGAGGCCGCGGCGCAGAGAGCGCGTTCGTCTCGCGACGGAAAACGGAGCGGCGACGCCGACTCAGTCGGCGACCGCGGCCACCATCCCCTGCTTGTAGTACCGCTGGAGCGTGACGAACAGGACGATCATCGTCAGAACCGACCGCGGCGAGTACGAGCCCCAGTACGGGTTCGGCTGGACGAACGGTGTCGTCACGGCGCTGTCGGCTCGGCGGTAGGCCCTTCCCCTGCCGCCCGAGCGGGAGCGTCGCGCTTCTGAACGCTTATCCCCGCCGGCCGACTTCGATCGGGTATGAGCGACGACGACGCCGTCGACGCCGAGTCCGCCGAGGACGAGGCGGGCGACGCGGCGCGGACGAACGGCACGGCGGAGGCGACCGCCGAGGAAGCGGCCGCCGAGTCGGCCGACGGCGACGCCCGTCACGACGACGAGGCGCTCGCCACGGCCGTCGCCGAGCACGACGAGGCGCTCGCGCGCGAGGTGGCGGCGCTGGAGGCCGACCTCGCCGAGACCCGCGAGGCGCTGCGCGAGCGCGACGAGGAGGTCGAGGAACTGACGAGCAAGCTCGCCCGCGTGAAGGCGGACTTCAGCAACTACAAGCAGCGCGCGAAGCGGAAGCAGGGGGAGATCCGCGAGCGCGCCTCCGAGGCGCTCGTCGAGCGGATCGCGCCCGTCCGGAACGACCTCCTCCGCGCGCTCGACCAGGAGGAGGGGAGCGACCTCCGCCCCGGCGTCGAGTCGACGCTGGAGAAGTTCGACGACGTGCTCGCCGACGAGGGGGTCGAACCCATCGAACCGGAGCCGGGCGAGGAGGTCGACCCGGCTCGCCACCAGGTGATGCTCCGCGTCGACAGCGACCGCCCAGAGGGGACGATCCACGAGGTGTACGAGCCCGGCTACGAGATGGGCGACCGCGTGCTGAGCGAGGCGAAGGTGACCGTCAGCACCGGCGACGGCGAATAGCTCGCGCTCCTCTGTTCCGGCGGCGCGTCAGGACCGGACCGCCGATTCGTAGGCGTCGGCGAGGTCGTCGAGGCCCGCGTTCGTCGCCGCGGCGTGCGGCACGGAGAGCGGCGAGACCGACACCTCGCCGTCGACGACGGCGCGCCGGTCGGTCCCCACGGGGTCCGGCACGTCGCCGTCGTTCATCCGGCCCCAGATCGGGTCGGAGAACCCGACGCGGCCGTCGCCGTTCCGCTCCGCGCGCATCCCGTACCACGTCGAGGGCGTCGTGACGCGGAGCGGCGCGCGGTCCTCGTCCGCGATGGGCGCGTTCACGTTGAGGTAGTCCGCCCGCTCGAACACGCCGGCGTCGACCGCCTCGTCGACGAGGTACCGCGTCGCCCGGGCCGCGTGCGCGAAGTCCGCGGCCGCGAACTCCCGCTTCCACCAGTCGTCGCCGCCGGGCACGTACATCGAGGTCGCGACCGCGGGCACGTCGAAGAACGCGGCCTCGACGGCCGCCGAGACGGTCCCCGACCGGCCGAGCGTGTAGGCGCCGAGGTTCGCCCCCTCGTTACAGCCCGCGACGACCGCGTCCGCCTCCGGGACGAGTTCGTCGAGGCCGGCGACGACGCAGTCGACGGGGGTCCCGTCGACGACGTACCCCAGCTCGTGGTCGTCGACCGCGGCGTCGTCGGAGAGGCGGCGACCGACGGACGACTGGTCGTCGGCCGGCGCGACGACCGTCACCGCGTACTCGGTCGCGAGGGCGTCGTGGAGCGCGCGCAGCCCCGCGGCGTCGACGCCGTCGTCGTTGGTCAACAGGATCCGGTCGACGCTCATACCCGTACCACGGGCGAGTCGGGCAAAAGTCCACCGTCGGTGCGGGCGTCGCGTCGAACGGAAAAGCACACGTATCGCCGGGCCGACCCGTCGGTATGGGATTCGGGGACACCGCAAAGAAGATTCAGACCCTCGCGGACCGCGCGGAGCGCACCTACAAGAAGATCAGCGAGCTCCGCGACGAGGTCGACGAGACGCAGGAGACGGTGAAAGACACCGCGGAGCGCGTCAAGACGCTCGAAAACGAGATGGCCGAACAGCGGGCCGTCCTCGACGCGGTCGCCGAGGAGGTCGGCGTCGACTTGGCGCGCGTGAGCACCGAGGCGCACATCACCGACGCCGAGGAGACGGCGGCCGCCGCGGGCGACGACGCGGACGCGGGTGACGACGCCGCCGCGGGCGACGACGCGGCGTAGCCGACGGTCGGCTCAGTCGTCGCTCGCGGCCGTCTCCGCCCGCGAGACGACCTCCGCCGGCACGCCCGCGACGGTCGCGCCCGGCGGCACGTCCTCGGCGACGAGCGAGTTCGCGGCGACGCGCGCCCCCTCGCCGACGGTGACGCCGGGCAGCACTATCGCCCCGGCGCCGACCATCGCCTCGTCCTCGACGACCACGTCGCCGAGGCGGTACTCCTCGTGGAGGAACTCGTGGCACAGCAGCGTGGCGTCGTACCCGATGACTGCGTCGTCGCCGACGCGGATTCTCTCGGGCCAGAACACGTCGGGCGTCGACTCCAACCCCCAGGCGACGCCGGCGCCGACCGTGACGCCGATCCGCCGCAGCAGCCAGTTCTTCAGCCGGAGGCTCGGACAGATCCGCGCGAGGACGATGACGACGTAGTTGCGCACGACCGCGAGCGGCGACTTCGCGTCCGGCCACGACCACAGGGAGTTGCGCGCTCCCGGCGTCGGAAACCGGTCGAGGCGGTCGCTCCGACTCGGGTCGGTGTCGTCGGACCTCGCGTCCAGGTCGTCGCGTGGCGGCTCGGTGTCCTCGCGCGTCGCGGCCGCGTCGTCGTCGGTCACGACGGCTCGTTCGGACGGGGAGAATAAAAGGGTCGCTCCGGGGCGTCGGTCGGAACGCGTCCGGTCAGCTCCGGAGGTCGTCCATGTGGTCGATCCGGCGCTGAACGAGATCGGCTGTACCGATGTCGTGACGGATGCGGACGCGATCGCCCGCGGCCGCCAGGGCGTCCTCCGCCTGCGCCTCGGCGGCCGCGACGGAGTCGCCGCGGCCGACGACGGCGAACGCCCGCGACGTGGTCGTGTACAGGCGCCCGTCGCGCTCGTCGACGCTGGCGTAGTAGAGGAGCGCGTCGCCCGCGTGCTCTTCGTCGACCGCGATCTCGGCGCCCGCGTCGGGGTCGGTCGGGTACCCGTCCGGCACCGCGTACTTACAGACGGTCGCCTCGCCGGAGAAGGAGAGCTCCGGGAGCGGCTCGCCGTCGCGCGCGGCGGCGAGCACGTCGACGAACGGCGTGTCGAGGACGGGCAGCGTGTTCATCGCCTCCGGGTCGCCGAAGCGCGCGTTGAACTCGACGACCTTCGGACCCGTGTCGGTGAGCATGAACTGGCCGTAGAGGACGCCCTTGTACTCGGGGAGCGCGTCGACGACCGCCGCTAACACGTCGACCGCGGCCTCGTAGTCGCCGTCGCGCATGAACGGCAGCGAGCGCCCCGTATCGGAGTACGAGCCCATCCCGCCGGTGTTGGGTCCCTCGTCGCCCTCGTAGGCGCGCTTGTGGTCCTGGACCGCCGGCGTCGTCCGCAGATCGCCGTCGGCGACGAACGCCTGGATCGTGAACTCCTCGCCGACGAGTCGCTCCTCCAGCACCACGCGGTCGTAATCGGAGTCGCGGAGGTACGCCTTCGCCTCCTCGCTCGTCACCTGGTCGCCGATCACCTTCACGCCCTTCCCGCCGGTGAGCCCGGCGGGCTTGACCGCGAGGTCGCCGTCGTACCCGTCGATGTACTCGCAGGCCGCCTCCGTGTCGTCGAACACCGCGTAGTCCGGACAGCCCGGGATCGCGTGCTCCTCCATGAACTCCCGCTGGTACGCCTTATCGGTCTCCAGCCGGGCCTCGGCGGCCCGCGGGCCGAAGGCGTACACGCCGGCGTCGTCGAGCGCGTCCGCGACCCCCGCCTCAAGCGCCGACTCCGGGCCGATGACCGCGAGGTCCGCGCCGACCTCGGTCGCGTAGTCGGCGACCGCGGCCGGATCGGTCTCGTCGATCGCCGCGAACCCGTCCGCCAACCGTCGGATCCCCGGGTTCCGAACGCCGGCGCAGGCGTACAGCGCGCAGTCGTCGGCCACGGCGCGGGCGATCGCGTGTTCGCGCCCGCCGCCCCCCACCACGAGTACGGTCTCCGTCATGCCCGACGGGTGTCCGCACGGTAGTGTAAACCTTACTCTCTATCGGGCCCGATATATGCGCGGACGTGGATAGAACTACGCCCGAAGCGGGAATCGCCCCGGTGCGGACGGCTTTTGGCCCGCCGGGCCGAATCGAGCCCATGTCACAGCCGACCGAGCGGAACCGCCTCGACGGCGAGGCGAGCCCGTACCTCCAACAGCACGCCGACAACCCCGTCAACTGGCAGCCGTGGGGCGACGAGGCGTTCGAGCGCGCTCAGGAGCACGACGTTCCGGTGTTCGTCTCCATCGGCTACTCCTCGTGTCACTGGTGTCACGTCATGGCCGAGGAGAGCTTCGAGGACGAGTCGGTCGCCGCGCTGCTCAACGAGGAGTTCGTCTCGATCAAGGTCGACCGGGAGGAGCGCCCCGACGTCGACAGCACGTTCATGACCGTCTGCCAGCTGGTCACGGGCGGCGGCGGGTGGCCGCTCTCGGCGTGGTGTACCCCGGAGGGGAGGCCGTTCTACGTCGGGACCTACTTCCCGCCCGAGCCGCGGCGGAACCAGCCCGGCTTCCGCGACCTCTGTGAACGCATCGCCGACTCCTGGAGCGACCCCGAGCAGCGCGAGGAGATGCGGCGGCGCGCCGACCAGTGGGCCGAGAGCGCGCGCGACGAGCTGGAGTCGGTGCCGACGCCGGACGCGGCCGGTCCGGACGGTGAGGACGCGGCCGGTCCCGCCGGCGACGACCTGCTCGACACCGCGGCCGCGGCGGCGCTGCGCGGCTACGACGAGGAGCACGGCGGCTTCGGGAGCGGCGGCGCGAAGTTCCCGATGCCCGGGCGGATCGACCTCCTGATGCGCGCCTACGCCGGGCGCGGCCGCGACGCCCTGCTGTCGGCCGCGACCGGCACGCTCGACGGGATGGCCCGCGGGGGCATGTACGACCAGATCGGCGGGGGGTTCCACCGCTACGCGGTCGACCGCGAGTGGACGGTCCCGCACTTCGAGAAGATGCTGTACGACAACGCCGAGCTGCCGATGGCCTACCTCGACGGCTACCGCCTCGCGGGCGACCCCGCGTACGCCCGCGTCGCGAGCGAGTCGCTCGCGTTCCTCGACCGCGAGCTCCGCCACGAGGGCGGCGGCTTCTTCAGCACCCTCGACGCGCGGAGCCGACCGCCCGCGGGCCGCGGGGGCGACGACGGGGAGGGAGACGTCGAGGGTGCGTTCTACGTGTGGACCCCCGAGGAGGTCGACGCCGTCCTCGACGAGCCGGCCGCGTCGCTCGCCAAGGAGCGGTACGGGATCCGGGCCGGGGGCAACTTCGAGCGCGGCACGACCGTCCCGACGATCGCCGCGTCCGTCGAGGAGCTGGCCGCCGACCGCGACCTGTCGCCCGAGGCGGTCCGAGAGATCCTGACCGAGGCGCGCACGGAGCTGTTCGACGCCCGCGAGGAGCGCCCGCGTCCCGCCCGCGACGAGAAGGTGCTGGCCTCGTGGAACGGGCGAGCGATCTCCGCGTTCGCGCGGGCCGGGAGCGCGCTCGGCGAGGCGTACGCCGAGATCGCCCGCGAGGCGCTCGACTTCTGTCGCGAGCGCCTCTACGACGCCGACCGCGAGACCGGCGCGCTCGCCCGGCGCTGGCTCGACGGCGACGTGCGCGGGCCGGGGTACCTCGACGACTACGCGTTCCTCGCGCGCGGCGCGCTCGACACGTACGCGGCGACCGGCGACCCGGAGCCGCTCGGGTTCGCCCTCGATCTCGCCGACGCGCTCGTCGACGAGTTCCACGACGCCGACGACGGGACGATCTACTTCACCCGCGACCTCGACGGCGAGGCGCGAGACGGCTCCGGCGACGCCGGCGGCGAGACCGCCGACGCCGGCCCCCTCATCGCGCGGCCGCAGGAGTTCACCGACCGGTCGACGCCGTCGAGCCTCGGGGTCGCCGCCGAGACGCTCGCGCTCCTTGACGGCTTCCGAACGGACGGCGAGTTCCGCGAGATCGCCGAGCGCGTCGTGCGAACCCACGCCGACCGGATCCGCGGGAGCCCGCTGGAACACGCCTCCCTCGTGCGGGCGGCCGACCTGGTCGAGACCGGCGGGATCCAGGTGACCGTCGCCGCCGACGCGGTCCCCGACGACTGGCGCGAGACGCTCGGCGAGCGGTACCTCCCGGGCGCCCTGATCGCGCCGCGACCCGCTACAGATGCGGACCTCGACGAGTGGCTCGACCGCCTCGGCATGGCGGAGGCCCCGCCGATCTGGGCGGGCCGCGACGCGGTCGACGGCGAACCGACCGCGTACGTCTGCGAGGGCTTCACCTGCTCGCCGCCGCGGACGGACCTCGACGCGGCGCTCTCGTGGCTGGAAACGCGGGAGTCGTCCGAGTAGGCGGCCGTTCCGACCCCTCGGCCCTCGCTCCGTCGGGACCGGCCGGGTCGGCGCGTCGCGCTTAACTACCCCCGTCACCACGACCCGACCATGTACGACTTCGTCGTCGTCGGCGCGGGACCGCCGGGGTCGCGGTTCGCCCGACGCGCGGCCGAGGACGGCCGCGACGTCGTCGCCTTCGAGAAGGGGTCGGTCGGCGAGCCGCTCGCCTGCTCCGGGCACGTCTCCGACGACGTGTGGGAGTACGCCCCCGACGGCGCCCGCGACGACCTCCTCCAGAACCGGGTGTACGGGGCCCGCTTCCACGTCGGCGGTCCGGATTCGCGGTCCTACCCGTTCTACAAGCGGGAACCGGTCTCCAACGTGATCGACCGCGTCGGGCTCGACCGAGCCCTCGCCGAGGCCGCGCGCGAGGCGGGCGCCGACGTCCGAGAGAACCACACGGTCGTCGGCGTGGAGGAGCGGGCCGACCGGGTCGCCGTGGACGTTCGGACGCCCGCGGGTGACGTGGAGCGCGTCGAGGCCCGGATGGTCGCCGGCTGCGACGGGCCCACGTCGCGGGTGCGGCGCGCGCTCGACCTCCCGGAGCCGGACGAACTGCTCCACGGCGTCCTCGGGTTCGACCCCGCGGCGGACGCGGGCGACTACGTCGACGTCCACCTCACCGCGCCGACGTTCTTCGCGTGGCGGATCCCCCGCGGCGACGCGGGCGTCGAGTACGGGCTGGCGGCGCCGCCGAGCGAGGATGTGTCGGAGATGTTCGAGCGGCTCACGGACGCCTACGGCGCGACGACCGACCGGCGCTGCTCTGGCGCCATCCCGGTCGGCCCGCCGGCGCGGACGACGAGCGACCGCGGCTTCCTGATCGGCGACGCCGCCGCGCAGACGAAGCCGTTCACCGGCGGCGGCATCCTCTACGGGATGCGCGCGGCCGACGTGGCCGCGGCGGCGATCGACCCGGCGGACCCGGGGACGCTCGCGGACTACGAGTCCGGGTGGCGCGCGGAGCTGGCCACGGAGATCCGACTCGGGAAGGCGATCAGGCGGTGTTACTCGCTCCCGGAACCGGTTCAGCGGGTCGGGCTACGGGCGCTGTCCGGCGAGATCGGCGTCCACATGGACGAGCCGTCCTCGTTCTTCTCGGCGTCGCACCTGCGGTCGCTGTTCTCGCGGGCGACCCCCCCGGAACGGATACATCCCGACGACCGGGGGGCGAAGTGACCCCGGGCGGTCGCTACTCGTCGACGACGTTCGCGAACGAGACGTTCTCGCGGACGCTCGTGATCTCGACGGTCGGCTGCTCGCCGGGCTCCGCGTCGGGAACGATGACGACGTAGCCGCGTTCGATCTTCGCGATCCCGTCGCCCTTGTCCCCGAGCGTCTCGATCGTCACGTCCCGTACCTCCCCCTCCGAGACGGGCGGGTCCGGCTGGACCGCGCCGGCGGCCCCGCGGGAGGTGGGCCGCTGGCCGTCGTCGGACGCGGTCCCGTCGGACGCGCCGTTCGTCTCGGGGACGGACGCGCCGTCGGCGTCGCCCGTCGACTCCGCCGCCGATTCGGCGCGGTCCAGGACGGCGATCCGATACGTGTCGCCCACGCTGACGCTTCCGTGTTCGATCTCCGAGGTCGGGACGGTGACGACGTAGTCGTCGCCGCGGGACTCCACCCGTCCGGTGTACAGACACGCGAGAGAATCAGTAATTTCGACCATGAGCGCTATTGCGCGCACGGGGATGAAAAGCCACCTGTTCGTGCGGACGACGGGCGAAGGTAAACGTTTACCCTGTCCCGAATTAACCAACGCGGTATGAGCCGAAACTACGAGTCGCTCCACGACCCGAACGCGGAGTACACGATGCGGGAGCTCTCCGCCGAGACGATGGGGACCACGGGGACGCGCGGGGGCGGCCGCGACGTCGAGATCACTGACGTTCAGACGACGATGGTCGACGGGAACTTCCCGTGGACGCTCGTCCGCGTGTACACCGACGCTGGCGTCGTCGGCACCGGCGAGGCGTACTGGGGCGCGGGCGTCCCGGAGCTCATCGAGCGCATGAAGCCGTTCGTCGTCGGCGAGAACCCGCTCGACATCGACCGCCTCTACGAGCACCTCATCCAGAAGATGTCCGGCGAGGGCTCGATCGAGGGCGTCACCGTCACGGCCATCTCCGGCATCGAGGTCGCGCTCCACGATCTCGCCGGCAAGATCCTCGACGTGCCCGCCTACCAGCTGCTCGGCGGGAAGTACCGCGACGAGATGCGCGTCTACTGCGACTGCCACACCGAGGACGAGGCGGACCCCGAGGCGTGCGCGGACGAGGCCGAGCGCGTCGTCGACGAGCTCGGCTACGACGCGCTGAAGTTCGACCTCGACGTGCCGAGCGGCTTCGAGAAGGACCGCGCGAACCGCCACCTCCGCCCCGGCGAGATCCGCCACAAGGCGGAGATCGTCGAGAAGGTCACCGAGCGCGTCAAGGACAAGGCCGACGTCTCCTTCGACTGCCACTGGACGTTCTCGGGCGGCTCCGCGAAGCGCCTCGCGGACGCCATCGAGGAGTACGACGTGTGGTGGCTCGAAGACCCCGTGCCGCCGGAGAACCTCGAGGTCCAGGAGGAGGTCACGAAGAGCACGACCACGCCGATCACGGTCGGCGAGAACCGCTACCGCGTCACCGAGCTGCGCCGCCTCATCGAGAACCAGGCGGTCGACATCGTCGCGCCCGACCTGCCGAAGGTCGGCGGCATGCGCGAGACGCGCAAGATCGCGGACGTGGCGAACCAGTACTACGTCCCGGTCGCGATGCACAACGTCGCCTCGCCGATCGCGACGATGGCGGCGGCCCACGTCGGCACCTCCATCCCGAACTCGCTCGCGATCGAGTACCACTCCTACGAGCTGGGCTGGTGGGAGGACCTCGTCGAGGAGGACGTGATCGAGGACGGCTACATCGAGGTGCCGGAGAAGCCGGGTCTCGGGCTCACGCTCGACATGGACACCGTCGAGGAGCACATGGTCGAGGGCGAGACGTTGTTCGACGAGGAGTGAAACGATTCGTCGAACTCGATAGGCGAGCGGAGCGAGCCTATCGGTGTTCGACGAGGCGGAAGCCGAAGTCGAGCCCAAAAATCTCCGATTTTCGCAGTCCGACGAAGCGTAGCTCCGTCGGGCAAGCGAATCTTCGATTCGCGGTGTTCGACGAGGCGGAAGCCAGATCGTACTCGATAGCTGAGTGGGTGCGCCCCCGTCGACGGGTGCGTGAATGAGCATTTATTTTACCGTTCCCCGCGAGGAACGCATTATGTCGTCCCCCGACGATAGCGACCCCTCCCAAGTAGCGACCCGGGCGAAACAGACCGGCCAATCCCTGTACTCGCGCGCGTACGATTCGCTGATCACGGGCGTCGCGATCATGATCCCCGTCGTCGTGACGCTGTACATCGTCAGCATCGCGATCGGGTTCGTTCGGAACGCGCTGGACCCGCTCATTCGGGTCCTACGGTGGGCCGGTCTCATCCAGCGCATCGAGTCGGGCGGATTCGTCCAGCTGCTCATCGAGATCGGGATCTACGCCGACGTCGTGGCGTTCGTCTCCGAGCTCATCGCGATCGCGGTCCTCGTGCTCGTCATCGCTGTCGTCGGGGTCGTGGGACGCAACCGCTACGGGCAGCGGGTCGTGGACGTCTTCGATCTGGTGGTGTCTTCGATCCCGGGCGTCGGAACGGTGTACAAGAGCTTCCGGCGGATGGGAGACGTGGTTCTCGACGAGCAGGACGACAAGTTTCAGGAGGTGAAGCTCGTCCAGTGTTTCGACGAGAACGTCTACGTGCTCGGGTTCAAGACCGGCGAGGCCCCGGTGACGATAGAAGAGTCGACCGGTCACGAGGAGATGGTCTCGATGTTTCTGCCGTTGGCGCCGAACCCCGTGACCGGTGGCCTGTTGACGTACATCCCGCAGTCGGACGTCTACGACATAGACATGACCATCGAAGAGGGGATTCAGAGCGTCCTCACGAGCGGTGTCGCGACCGACCAAGGCGCCTCGGGGACTCTCAACATCGGCCTCGAAGAGCTACAGAACTCACAGCGGTACCAAGACATTTGCAGCGCGGTGGTCACGACCGACTACGACGACGACGACCGGGAGTAGGCGCGACGACTCTGACGGCCCGGGAGGGTCTGTTGTACCGCGAGGGAGCGAGCGTTCGACGACCGGCGCCCGCCGGTCGCTTCGGACCTCGACGCCGCCGCGTCGTCCGACGATCAGCGCCCTCGTCACGGCCGTTAGCCGAGCGCGTCAGCTCCGTTTCACCACCCGATCGAGTCCGACGGGCTGTAGCCCGCGCCGGGCGAGTTCGGCCTCGACCTCCCGCACCCGGGGCGCGATCGCGTCCGGCTCGTGGCTGTCGGTCCCGACGGTCACGTCGACGCCGGCGTCGACGAGCCGGTCGAGGAACGGGGGCGCCGGGTGGAACTCGCCGTAGTCGTCCAACAGGCGGCCGGCGTTGATCTCGGGGACGGTCCGCGAGTCCCGGAAGGCGTCCGCGACGGCGGCGTAGTGGTCCTCGGTCGCGAACCCGCGGAGGTGCGGGTTGCGCTCGACCAGGTCCGGGTGCGCCGCGATCGCGAACAGCTCCGAGTCGATCAGGGCGACCAGCTTCTCGAAGTAGCGGTCGACCAACTCGCGCCGCTCCGACTCCGGCTTGTCCGCGAAGCGGGACCGCGTGTGGACGTTCGCGCCGTCGAGCTCGTGGACGCTCCCCACCGCGTAGTCGAAGCCGGCGTCGTCGAGGAACTCGGCGATAGCCCCCTCGTGGGCGGGGTCGTAGTCCATCTCGGCGGCGTCGAACACGTCGACGTCGACCTCGTCGCGGACCGCCTCGATCGCCTCGCGGCGCCGCTCGTAGGTCAGGTCGAGATTGAACCCGAACGCGCGCTTGTACCGCCGCGCGGTCGGGGCCGGCGAGACGTTACAGTGGTCGGCGAGACCGATCCCGTCGAGCCCGGCGTCCGCTGCCGCCTCGACCATCCATCGCAGGAACGCCCCGTCCGAGTAGTTCGTGTGGGCGTGGAAGTCGTACACGGAGGTTCTTCGTGGCGAGGCGACTCGAAGGTTCGGGTCGCACGTGACGCGGCGTCGCGCCTCTCCACGGCGCTTCTCCACGTAACCCGCCTCGTCCGCTCTCACGTCTCGTTCCCCGGACGGTCGCAGTCTACCCACAGCATAATCCGCGAAACCTGTTGAAAGTTCATTTAGAAAATTTTTTGCTACTGATGTTTAATTGTATGGGTCATGAGGACAAGTAACAAGATCCGGTGTCGCGTGGTCGACGACGAGTCCCGCCCGCTGGCGGGGCGCGTGGTCGTAGGAGAGCGGCCGGGCGAGGGGGGCCAACCGGTCGGCCACTGGACCACCGACGACGACGGCGGATTCGTCGTCGAGACGGACGGCGGCGTCGACGACGTCTCGTTTACGGTTCGCAACCCCGCACGCGGCGGCGCGGAGGAGCCCGTGCGACGGCGGCGGACCCCGGACGACGCCGAGCACGCGCTCCACCTCACGGTGAAGGCGCGCCGGATGACGGTCCACGGCGGTATCGAACACCGGGGGATGAACGAGGCGGCCCAGACGGCGGCGGGGCCGGTCCGGAGCCACCGGTTCCACACGCAGTTCCCCGAGTTGGAGCCCTACGAGCGCAGCGAGGCGTTCCTGCGGACGCTCGGAGGCACGGGGGGCGAGGCGGGCGCGCCGATGATGGAGCCCGCGGACGCTCCGGTCGGCGAGGCGGAGACGCCGGCCGGGTACGGGATCTTCGGCCAGTTCGTCGACCACGACATCACCTTCGACCCCACCTCCGACATCGACCGGCGGAACGACCCCGCCGCGCTGCGGAACTTCCGCACGCCGGCGCTCGACCTCGACTCGCTGTACCGGACGAACGCCGAGGCCGCGCCGTTCCTGTACGACCACGAGCGGGACGAGCGCAAGCTGCTCACCGGCGAGGCGGGCGCGCCGGACGCGGCGGAGGGCGGCGGGCTCTCGGGGCTTCCCGGGACCGACCTCCAGCGTAACGATCAGGGCGTCGCGCTGATCGGCGACCCGCGAAACGACGAGAACGTCGTCGTCTCGCAGCTCCAGCTCGCGTTCGTGAACTTCCACAACCGCGTCGTCGACCACCTCCGGGGCCCGGGCGCCGACCTCGTCGAAGACGGCGAGTCGGTCCTCGAAGCCGCCCAGCGGCTCGTCAGATGGCACTACCAGTGGGTCGTGCGCCACGACTTCCTCCCGCGGATCTGCGACCGGTACGTCCTCGACGACATCGAGGACCGCGGCCGGCAGTTCTTCGTGCCGCCGGGACGAACGCCGGCCATCCCGGTCGAGTTCGGCGGCGCCGCCTACCGCTTCGGGCACAGCATGATCCGCCACGCGTTCGACGTCAACGACGAGGTCGGCGAGGTGCCGCTGTTCCCCACCGGCCCGGGCGACGGCCGGAACCTCCGCGGCGGCCGACCGGTGCCGAGCGACCTCGTCGTCGACTGGTCGCGGCTGCTCGACGCCGGCGACGGGGACTTCCAGCCGGGTCGGAAGATCGAACCGCTGCTCGCGCCGACGCTCTTCGAACTCCCGTTCGGGGGCGAGCCGTCCCTCGCGGTCCGGAACCTCCGCCGGGGCGAGGCGCTCGGACTCCCCTCCGGGCAGGACGTGGCCGCACGGATGGGGAACGATCCGATCCGCAACGAGGCGTTCGGCCACGACTCGGGGATCATGGAGGCGCTGCGGGCCCATGAACGCGGCGCCGACCCCGACTCGCCGCTGTGGTACTACGTGCTCGCGGAGGCGGAGTTCCAGCAGGACGGCGAGCGCCTCGGCGCGGTCGGCAGCCGCATCGTCGCCGAGACGCTCATCGGGCTGATCGAGGCCGACGAGACCGCCTACCCGAACGCCGCGCCGGACGACTGGGAGCCGAGCCTCCCGCAGCCGACGGCGACGGCGGGCTACACCCTCGCCGACATCACGGCGTTCGCGGCCGAGGCGCGGCCGGACGGCCTCGTGATCGACGCGATCGATCCGGGCCCGGGCGCCGGGGGCGACCCGCTCGACGAGTCGGTGACGCTCCGGAACGCCGCCGCCGAGCCGATCGACCTGTCGGGGTACGCGATCGACCTCGGCGGGCAGCGCGACGACCTGCCCGACGCGACGCTCGACCCTGACGAGACGCTGACGGTCCACATCGGCCCGGGGACCGACACCGCCGCCGACCACTACCTCGACCGCGGCGCGCCGGCGCTCAACGACGCCGGAGAGACCGTCGCGGTCTTCGACCCCGACGGCGAGCGGTCGACGCGCCGGCGGTACGTCGGGTGAGTCGGTCGCGACGCGCCGACGGGGCGCGGTGCCGACGCGCCGACTCGGACGCGGCCCGACCCGCGTCACCGCCCCCCGCCGACGACCGCGTTCGCGGAGATGACGAGGAACGCGAGTCCGGACATGCCGGCGATGACGGCGAACGACGCGGCCCAGCCGAGCAGGTCCGCGACGAGGCCGACGCCCACCGAGCCGGCCGAGCCGATCACGGTGTAGACGGTCCGGATCAGGCCGAACCCGGCGCCCCGCTCCGCGTCGCCGAGCGCGTCCATGAACCGCGGGTCGATGGCCGAGAAGAAGCTCGACCCGAGGCCGGCGAGGAAGACGGCGACGCCGAGCCCCGCGACCGCGGGGAGCGCCGGGAGCCCGACCGCTGTCGGGAGCCGCAGGAGGCCCGGGAGCGCGACCAGCGCGCCGAGGCCGAGCGCCCCGCCGAGGAGGGCCGCGGCGATGCTCGCGTCGCGGCCCAGCCGGTCGGAGAGCCGCCCGAGCCCGACCTGCGCGCCGGCGCGGACGACGAAGAACGCCGAGAAGACGCCGCCGGCGAACGCGGGCGAGTACCCCCGGAGCTCGACGAGGAACGTCGGAAGGAAGGAGATGACGCCCTGCGCGACGTACGTGCCGAGCGTCGCGACCGCGAGCGGGACGAGGACCTCCCGGCGCCCGACCAGTTCGAGCAGCGGCGCGAGCCGGAGCCGCTCGGCCATCGGCTGCTCCGGGCGCCGCGGCTCGGTCGGGCGCACGCGGCGCGCGAACAGGGCGAAGATGGGGACGCCGACGAGCGCGGCCAGCGCGACGCCGGGCCGCCAGCCGTAGCGGAACCCCACCCACGTCGCGGCCACCGGCGCGACCAGCCCCGCGAGCGGCCCGCCGAGCGAGTGGATCCCGACCGCGGTCCCGAGGTCGTCGAACGTCCGCGAGAGCAGCGTGGTCGCTACCGCGTAGTGGAGCCCCGCCGCGAGCCCGAGCAGCACCGCGGCCAGCACGAACGCGGGGAAGACCGGTACGACGGCGAGCAGGAGGCTCGTCGCGGTCGTCCCGCCGACGGCGACGAGGATCACGCGGCGCTCGCCGTACCGGTCGGCGAGGATGCCGCTCGGGAACTGCGAGAGCCCGTAGGCGAACCACATGCCGGAGAGCGCGACCCCCACCGCGGTGTTCGACACGCCGAAGTCGTCGATGATCAGGGGGACGACCGGGCTGATCGCCAGCCGGGCGAAGTACGTGACGAAGAACGCCAGCATACACAGGGTCAACACCGCGTGGCGGTACCGCCAGTTCATCCGACAGTCACGGGCGTGTCGTCGGGGCGGTCGCCGGTCAACGCTTTCGATCCCGGCGGGGCGCGGAACGCCGTAGCGGGGGTTTCTGGCGAGCGGGACTCACCCGACGGCGGCCGGGTCCACGCGGCTCCCGACCCACAGCAGCGTGAGCAGCAGGCCGCCGACCGAGGCGGGCAGGAACCACTGGAACGCGGCGAGCAGCCCCGCGGAGGCCTGTACGCCGATCACCGCGAGGAGCGTGGGGCCGCAGCAGGCGAACCCGGAGAGGACCCCCGGGACCCCCGCGACCGCGCCCGCGCCGGCCCCGATCCGGCACGCCGACGGCCCGCGCCACGCGACGACGGAGACGGCGAGGGTGACGCCGACGAGCGCCGCGAGCCCGAGCCCGAGCGCGGCGTTGACCGGGGCGAAGAGGTACTCGACCGGCCCGACGGAGAGCAGCGCCACGGGCTCGTACTGGAACGGCGCGACGCGGCGGAGGGCGAGCGCGCCCGGCGTCTCCGCGACGACGAGGTCGAACCGAGGGGGCGCGCCGCCGCTCGCGCCGGCGCGGACCCCGAGGTGGCCGAGCCCGACGTGGTACGCGAGGAGGTACGCGACCGCGACGACCGCGGCGGTCGCGCGGCCGTCGCGTCGACCGAGAGACGCGCGCACGGCGAACGCCGTCCGCCGGCCGAGCCCGACGAGCCACTCGCGCGGGGCCTCGGTCGGCGCGGCGGTCTCAGCGGCCATACCCGGCCCAGGTGTGGTCGCCGACGAACGCGGTGTCGGGGTAGAACCCGGCCCAGGCGAACCACATCGCGTCGAACGCGAGGACGCGGTCGAGCGGGAGGTCCGCGGCGGCCAGTCCGCCCTCGCCCCCGACCCTGTACCCGTCGCCGTCGGTCGCGACCGCGGCCCCGTCCGGGTTCCGGTAGACGTGCCCGGTCGAGAGGGCGGGCTCGGCCACGGCGACGACGGCCGCCCCGTCCCCGCCGACGGTCCCGGTCAGGACCCGCTCGTCGAGGAGGGTGGCCTTGTCGAACGCGACGGCGCCGTCGGCGGTGCGCGCCCCGACGACGACGGACTTCGGGTGGCCGTCCTCCGTCGACGCCAGCGGCGGGAACAGCGTCCCGTTCCGGGCGTAGTAGCCGTTCACCGGGGCGTAGCTCCCGTACGGGTCGCTGTCGTAGCGGCGGACGTGGCCGGTCGCCTCCGTCATGACGAGCGAGTCCGGCCGTCGCGCGGCCCATTCGCTCGCGGTCGTCCACACGACCCGAAACTCGTCGAGCGTCGCGCCCGCGAGCGGGCCGTCGATCGCGGTCGCGAGCATCTGCGGCCACCAGCTGTCGGTGGCGCGGTCGTACATGATCAGGTTCGAGTTGACCAGCCGGCCCGACACGCCGAACGTCGTGGCGCCGCGCCGGAACCCCTGTGCCGTCCCGGTGAGCGGGCAGTAGGTGACCGCGATCGGTTCGCCGGCGATCTCGTCGTTGACGATCTCGTGGTGCGAGAGGATCCGCCGGGGGTACGCCCTCGCCTCGCCGTCGCGGACGACGCCGAACACCGGCTCGTCGGCCGCGAGGTCCGCGTCCGCGATCGGCCGGAACTGCGGGTCGCCGACCGACGGGATCCCGTCTTTGCCGACGCCGCCGTCGAGCGACTCCGACAGGAGCGACGCCGGCTCGTACGCGAGGTGGTACTCGGTTTCGACGGTGGGCGGCGGGCTCCCGTCGCCGCCGGACGCCCCGTCGCTCGACGCCCCGGCCGACTCCCCGTCGCGGTCGGCCCCGCTCGTCGCTCGACCGCCGAGACAGCCGGCGACGGCGGCGCCGACGGCCGCGAGTCCGGACAGCGCCGCGCGCCGAGTTCGATTCATGCCCCCGTCTCCGTCTTCGACCGTATAAAGCCCGAAGCGGGGGTGTGAATTGCACGCACACCCGTCCGGCGCGGGGCGGTTCTCGGGCGCCTCGCGGTACCGAAGCGGGCCGAGGCCGTCGGGGAGAACCGGCTGCCGGGACCGGCTGACGGCTACTCGTGACCGCTCTGCGAGCCGCCGCGCAGCCGCTCGGCGATCGCCGCGCCCGCCGTCCGAGGGTCGGCCTCGCGCACCGTCACGGGGTCGCCGACCGCCACGCGGCCGGGCTCGACGACGGTACAGCAGAGCCCGCCGCGCTCGCGCAGCGCGGCCGCGATCCCGTCGGCGCCGGCGAGCGATTCGAGGCGCGCGCAGGGCGGACGGCGGCGCGTCGGCCGCAGGAGCGCGTCGCCGACGGCCACCGTCGCGCCGAGCAGCGGGTCCAGTCCGCCCCCGAAGCCGTCGACCACCACGTTCCGCCGGTGTCGACCGTCGCGGAGGTCGACCCCGGTCTCCTCGCGGACGGCGGCGAGCGCCGCCGCGGAGACGAGCGTCACCGCGCAGCCGTCCAGCTGGAAGTGACCGTCCCCGCGGCGGTAGCGGTCCCCCTCGACCCCGTCGGGACGGACGTCGACCGCGTCCCGACCGACCGGCGGCGCGCCCCCTTCCGGGGCCGTGACGAGCGACGCGACGCGACCGGTCTCGTCCGGTCCGCGGGGCCCGAGGTCGCCCCCGGCTCGGCCGTCGCGGCCATCCTCGGCCGGCATCACGGGCCCCCGAGGAGGGTCGCGTCGTCGGGCCTCAGCCACTCGCGGTGGAGGTAGTAGACCGCGGCGACGGGCGGGGCGGGGAGCGCGGCGAGGGCGTAGATCCACTTGAACAGTCCCAGGTCGGCGACGCGCCGCTCGGCCAGCGAGAGCGAGTCGAGCAGCAGCGTCGCGGTCGCCAGCGGCGCGAGGAGGTAGCCGTGCGCGAAGGCCACGGCCGCGCCGACGGGGGTCGACGGCGTCAGGAACGCCCAGTCGAGCGCGTACAACAGCGTCCAGCCGACGACGGCCGCGGCGAGCGCGGCGAGCCACGGCCCGTCGAAGCGCCGATCCTGCGGGTCGGTCGGGTCCGCGTCCGGCGCGGCCGTCGTCGAGTCGCGGGTGCTCACGGGGGCCCTCGGCGCCGCGCGCTAATCAACGTCCGGGTGCCCGCGGACGCGACGGTCGTCGGCGCCCGAGCGTCGCCGCGGTGCGGGGCGCTCACTCGTCGAAGGTGCCGGCGGTGAGGTACCGCTCGCCGCTGTCCCAGAAGACGGTGACGACGAGGGGTTCGGCGCCCGCGTACGCCCCGGCCTCGCGCAGTTCCGCCGCCACGTTCCTGGCCGCGAGGTTGGAGGCTCCGGACGACTGGCCCACCAGAATTCCCTCCTCGCGGGCGAGCCGCCGGCACTCGGCCTCCGCGTCCGCGAGCTCGACCGTGTGTACCTCGTCGATCAGGTCGACGTCGAGGTTCGGCGCGACGAACCCCGGTCCCATCCCCTGGAAGCGGTCGTCGCCCGGCGGGTCGCCGGAGAGGACGGCGTTGTCCGCGGGCTCGACGGCGTCGATGCGCACGTCCGGGAACGCCTCCCGCAGTCGGCGTCCGATCCCGGAGAGGGTGCCGCCGGTACCGACACCGGCGACGAGGGCGTCGACGGTGCGGTCGCCAACCTGATCGAGGATCTCCGGCCCCGTCGTCTCGTAGTGCGCGCGGGGGTTGGCGGGGTTCTCGAACTGCCGCAGCTGAACGGTGTTCGGCTCCGCTTCGAGATCGTCCGCGCGCTCCTTCGCGGCCGAGATGTCGCCGTCGACGAGCTCGACGGTCGCGCCGTACGCCTTCATCAGGCGCCGGCGCTCGATCGACTTCCCCTCCGGGATCACGAGCGTGACGTCGTAGCCGCGCGCCGCGCCCGCCATCGCCAGCCCGATGCCGGTGTTGCCCGAAGTGGGCTCGACGATGCGGTCGCCCGGCTCGATCTCGCCGGCCGACTCGGCGGCCTCGATCATGTACAGCGCGGGACGGTCCTTCGCCGAGCCCCCCGGGTTCCGGGACTCGACCTTCGCCGCCACGGTCGTTCCCGCGGGCGCGTCGACCCGCACCAGCGGCGAGCCGAGCGTCGACAGGATGTCGTCGTCCATTACCCGATCCGAGGCGACCGCGACCCAAAGGCCCCGCGGACTGCGGCAATCGATGTCGGCCGCGAACCGCCGAGGGCTCGTCTTGCCACCGACGCGCCGTTTAGGTGCCTCCGCGACCTACCTCCGCAAAATGACGCTCGAAACGCTTGCGCCCGCCGACCTTGACGCGGACGCGTTCGACGAGTCCGTGCTCGAAGCGCTCGGAGCCGACGACTACGTCTTCAAGGTGTGGGGCGGCGACTGGTGCGGCGACTGCCGGCGCCAGCTCCCCGAGTTCGGCGCCGCGCTCGCGGCCGCCGGGGTCCCGGACGACCGCATCCGGGAGTTCCCGGTGACGAAGGGGCCGGACGGGAAGGAGGGCGAGTTAGTCGAGGAGTACGGGATCGAGCTGATCCCGACCGTCGTCGTCGAGTCGCCCGAGGGCGAGGAGCTCGCGCGGTTCGTCGAGGAGGCAGAAGTCTCCATCGCGGAGTTCCTGGCCGAGCGGCTCGCGGACGTCGAGGCGACCGCCTGACCCTTTTCTCGCCGCTCAGTCGGCTCTCGCGTTCATGTCGAACGCGTAGTAGAGCGCGGCCATCGTGACGCCCATCGCGACCGCCTGAAATGTCATGGAGGTGTCGGATAGGACGCCGACCACGAGGACCGACGCCGTCGCGATCACGCCGGTGACGACGGCGTACCGGAACCGGGAGAGGCCGCGCGCCCAGTCGTCGGCGCGTCGGTACAGCTGTCGGGGACCTGCCATATGCGGTCATCTCCAGCCCGAGGGAAGTGCCTTCGGGTCCGGGCGCCGCGCGGCTGGGGAGCGCTAAAGTCGGTTCGGCGTCGACCACGGGCATGGCACGCGTCACGGTCTGGAACGAGTACCGTCACGAGCGCGAGAGCGACGTCGTCGCCGACGTCTACCCGGAGGGGATCCACGCCGTCGTCGCGGACGCGCTCCGCGAGGGCGGCCACGAGGTCCGCACGGCGACGCTCGACGAGGGGCCGGAGCACGGGCTCACCGAGGCGGTCCTCGACGACACCGACGTGCTCGTCTGGTGGGGCCACGCTGCCCACGACGAGGTGTGCGACGCGGTCGTCGACCGTGTCCACGAGCGCGTCCTGAACGGCACGGGCCTGATCGCGCTTCACTCCGCGCACTACTCGAAGATATTCAGGCGGCTGATGGGCACCAGCTGCTCGCTGAAGTGGCGCGAGGCCGCCGAGCGCGAGCGCCTGTGGACGATCGAACCGGGCCATCCCATCGCGGAGGGGATCGGCGAGTACGTCGAGCTGGCGGAGACCGAGATGTACGGCGAGCGGTTCGACGTGCCCGCGCCCGACACGCTCGTGTTCACCTCCTGGTTCGAGGGCGGCGAAGTGTTCCGGTCCGGCTGCTGCTACCGCCGCGGGAGCGGGAGGGTGTTCTACTTCCGACCCGGCCACGAGACGTACCCGATATACCACGACGAGGACGTTCGACAGGTCCTTCGGAACGCGGTCGAGTGGGCGGCGCCGGGCGACGGCCCCGCGCCCGAGTTCGGCAATTCGGAGCCGGTCGCGGATATCGACACGAGCGACGACCGGACGGTTCACTGATCGGCACGAGCGCCCGCGGAGAAATCGACGAGCCGGCGGCTCAACGGCGTAGAGCGACCGCCGCTACGGCGCGGACGTTGAAAGGCGACCGCCTCGCGCGAACGCGAGACGACCGGTGGTGTCGCACGCCGGCGGCCGGTCGAGTTGCCCTCGGCCGGCCGGGTATATAACCCCTCGTTTACTCCGGGCGGTGGACCTCGCCGTCGCGCGAGTCGGCGTCCTTCCGGCGGAGCGCGGCGGCGGCGTTGTTCGCGTCGTAGCCGAAGAACACGTCCTTCGCGTACGTCTCGGCCACCTCGGCGGCGTGGATCAGGTCGTCGACGTCGACCTCGACCGCGTACAGCTCCAGCGAGAACGGCGTCTCCGGCGGCGCGCCGTGGAGGTCGTAGTCGCCGCCGAGCCGCGAGCGGAACCCCCGGGCGATGGTCTCAAGCCAGTAGGTCGTCGCGTACTCGGTGTCGTACAGCGGGACGACGAACTCGTCGACGTGGTCGGCGAGCCGGTCGAGGTCGAGGCCGGCGCGCTCGTAGAGGTGGTCGGGGTAGGGGTCGGGGTACAGCGTGAGCAGGAGCCGTCCGGGGACGAGGTCGGCCGCCTCGGCGACGAACTCGGTGATCACGTCGGCGCGCCAGTCGGCGAAGTCGTCGCGGTCGCTCTCGGCGAACAGGCGCTCGCAGCGGTCGCAGTGACAGAACCCCTCGCGGGGGAACCCGACGTCGTCGAGGCGAACGTCGGCGTTCGCGTCCGCGCAGTCCGCGATTATCTCGAACAGGCCCTCGCGGTACTCGGGGTGCGTCGGGCAGATGTACGCCCAGTCGAAGTACTCGCGGTCGCGGGTCGCCGGCTCGCCGCGCTCGTCCACCGGGACGAGGTCCTCGTTCTCGCTCGCGGCGGCGTTGTCGCCGAAACACGACACCATGTTCACGGCGTTCGGCAGCGGCTCGGCCGCCCGGCCGGTGACGTCTTTGACCTCGTAGAAGCCGAGGTCGAACGGCTCCATCTCGACCTCGTCGGCGTTGCGCGTGACGACCCCGTACATGGCTTCAGCTACGTGGCTGGTCGGTAAAAACGGACGGTCTCGCCGCGGTCGGCCGGGGAGGCGGCCGCCGCGCGATGCGGATCGCCGAGCGGTGCGGTTCGGGGGCGGTGCGGTCCGCGGAGGGCGCGGGCGCGGCGCCGCGGCGTTACTCGACTTCGACCGGCTGCTTGTCGCCGGCGAAGAGGAAGTACGCGAGCGCGACGAGCGACAGCACGAGGACGAGCTTGGCTTTCTTGCTCATGTCATACGGTTCGTGCGGCGGGCGCTAAAACTTACCGGAGGGCGCGCGTGAGAGACGGCCGCACGCCGACCCCCGGTCGGCGACTCAGACGTCGATGTGCTCGGCGATGTCGGACCGCAGGATCGTCGCGCAGTAGTCGCAGCGCACGCCGTCGGCGACCACGTCGAAGCGGGTCTCGACCGGCTCGCCGGCGTTCGTGATGCAGTTGCGGTTCGGACAGGAGAGCACCCCGGTCACGCCGTCGGGACGAGTGACGCGGTTCTTCTCGACCACCTCGAAGTCGCGGACGATGTTGATCGTCGCCTCCGGCGCGATGAGCGAGAGCACGTCGACCTCGGACTGCGACAGCTCCCGGTCCTCGACCTTCACGATGTCCTTGCGGCCGAGCCGGTCGGAGGGGACGTTCATCCCGACGGAGACGCCGAACCCCTCGGCGCCGTCGATGCCGAGGATGGCGAGGACGTTCAGCGCCTGCCCGGCCTCGACGTGGTCGATGACGGTGCCGTCGCGGATCTTCGAGACGCGGAGCTCGTGCTCGCTCATCGGTCCACCTCCGGCCCCTCGTCGGGGTCGGCGTTCTCTAAGAGGGTGTCGAGCAGCGCCATCCGGACCGGGATGCCGTTGTGGGCCTGCTCGAAGTAGCGCGCGTGGTCCGTCTCGTCGACGTCGGGCGCGATCTCGTCGACGCGCGGGAGCGGGTGCATGACGGTGAGGTCGTCGTCGGCGGCGTCGAGCGTCTCGGCGTCGATCCGGTACTCGCCGGCGACGCGGTGGTACTCGTTCTCGTCGGGGAACCGCTCCTTCTGGATCCGGGTGACGTAGAGCACGTCCAGATCGTCGAGGATCGGTTCCAACTCCTCGTGCTCGCGGATCTGCGCCCCGGTCTCGTGCAGGTCGAACCGGACCGACCGCGGGAGCCGTAGCGACTCGGGGCTGATGAAGTGCTGGTTGGCGTCGAACTCGGTGAGCGCGGCCGCCAGCGAGTGGACCGTCCGCCCGTACTTCAGGTCGCCCATGATCCCGATGGTGAGGTCGTCGAGCCCGTGGTCCTCGCGGATCGTGTGGAGGTCGAGCAGCGTCTGGGAGGGGTGCTGGCCCGCGCCGTCGCCGGCGTTGACGACGGGGACGTCCACGCGCTCGCCGGCCAGCGTCGCGGCGCCCTCGCTGGGGTGACGCAGGACGAGGGCGTCCGCGTACCCCTCGATGACGCGGACGGTGTCGGACAGCGACTCGCCCTTGGAGACGGACGAGGAGTCGACGTCGCCCATGTCGATGGTGTTCATCCCGAGGCGCTTCGCCGCGCTGTCGAAGCTCATCCGCGTCCGCGTGCTGGGCTCGAAGAAGCAGAGCGCGAGCACGCGACCGGCGTGCCGGTCCGCGTAGGCGGCGGGGTCGTCGGCGACCGCTCGGGCCCGGTCGAGCACGGCCTCGATGTCATCCCGCGAGAGCTGGGTCGCGGTGATGAGGTGGTCCTGTCGCATCGTCTGAGATGGGACTCGGCAGTATCTTGAATCCCTCGGCTCCGGCCGCAGCGCGGGTATTCACGGACGTGGGCACCGGCGAGACGACCGTTTCGATATCCGTAACGCCGCCCCGATCGCACGGACCGGCGACCGGGTCGAGCGCCGACCGCCGCCGATCATAAGGCGCCGCGGCCCGAACCGATCCGCATGTCCGAGAACGGTCCGGCCGACCTGCTGCCGAACGACCGCGTGAAGCAGAGCGCGCTCGACGGCGACGTGACGCAGCTCCACCGCGGGAACCGCTACGGCGACGAGGGCGACACCTTCGAGGTCGACGGCGTCGCGTTCGAACTGACGGAGGTCACCGAGCGCACGCTCGGCGACATGACCGACGAGGACGCGAAGCGGGAGGGGTCGCCCTCGCTGGAGGCGTACAAAGAGCGGATGGTCCGCGCGCACGGCGGCAGCTTCGAGTGGGACGACGACGCCGACGTGGTGCGACACCGCTTCGAGCGCGTCGACGAGTAGCTGACCGACAAGTAGCGGACCGATCACCGGACGGCGACCGGCGCCGCCGAGCCGACTCAGTCGTCGTCCGCGGCCGCGCCGTCGCCCTCTCCCGCGGCGGTCGCCGCGTCGTCCTCGATGCTCGGCGGGTACTTCCCGCGGTCGAGCTTCAGGTCCGACTGCGGGCGGGCCATACAGGTGAGCGCGTACTCCTCGGCCTCCTCGTCGGTGAGGCCGCGGGCCGCGGGCTGGGTCACCTCGCCCTCGACGATCTCCGCCGAGCAGGCGAGACACATCCCGACGCGGCAGGAGTACTCCTGGGCGATCCCCTCGTCGAAGCAGGCGCTGAGGATCGTCTCCGTGTCGGCCACCTCGATCGTCTCGCCGGTGCCGACGAACTCGACGGTGTACTCGGTCATGGCGCCGAGTACCCGCCGCCCCGTCAAAAAGGGTTCCCCTCAATCTCGTCGCTGTCTCGGGGACGGAAGCGAGTGAAAGAGATAGTGAGTTATCTGGGACAAGTTAATTCCTCTATTTCGGTTTTTTTTATAAACGGGGCAACTATCCAACCCCATCGATGGTCCTCGCACCCTCAGCGACGCAGCTACCGACGTATCGGATCTGGGGCGCTACCGTCGCCCGCGACGAACTGCTCTTGTTGGCGACGCTGCTCGTCCTGTGGGCGACACTCGGCAGATGGGTGTATAAAGACGCGAAGGACAGAGGCAGCGACTGGGCGTGGCAATGGGGGTTCGGCACTCCGCTAACGGTGATCGCGGGGTTGGACGTGATGCTGTTGGTTGTCGTGATTTATTTGCTAGTCCGTGAATCGGCGTAGAGTGACCTGCCGTCGGGTCGTAACCTCGATTTCGGTGCTGACATTTTTAAATATACACACGCAACTGTGTACTGTAATGTCGACGAAAACGATCTCGCTCGACGAAGAGGCCTACGAGCGGCTCAAATCGCACAAGCGGGAGGGTGAGTCGTTTTCCGACGTGGTCAAACGGATCGCCGGTGAGCGATCGTGGACGGAAGTCGCAGGAATTCTCTCCGAAGAGGAGGGCGACGAGCTCGAATCTCTCGTGGAGGAGGGGCGGTCTCGTTCTCGCGACCGGCGCGAACAGATCGACGCAGATGTACGGGACGTCGAATGATCGAGGACACCGCCTTCATCATCGACGTTCTACACGACGATCGGGACGCAGTCCGATACCTCAATCTCATCGAACGGGAGAATCGTCCCGAGAAGATCTCCTCGATAACGGTACTCGAACTGTACGAAGCGGTTCCACAGTTGAACGCTCCTGAAGAGCGCCGACAAGCGATCCTCGACGTGCTCGACACGCGCCACGCGGTCGTCGCCGACGAGACCGTAATGCGAAAGGCCGGGAAGATCTCCGGCTCGCTTCGCGCTCGGGGTGAGGAGATCGACAGAGAGGATTGTATCATCGGGGCGACTGCGCTTTTGAACGACGAACCGGTCGTGACCCGCAACCGCGATCACTTCGAGCGCATCGACGGCCTCGACGTCGAGACGTACTGAGCGCTCGTCGACGGCTGTCGGTTCCCTCCCACCTATCGCAACGACTAATCCCCCGCCGAACGCTTCCCGAGGTATGACCGGCAAGGCCACCGCGCGAGCCCACCCGATCCAGGGGCTCGTCAAGTACCACGGCATGCGGGACGCGGAGCTTCGGCTCCCGTACCACGACAGCATCAGCCTCTGTACCGCCCCGACCGCGACGACGACCACCGTCGAGTGGCGGCCCGACGCGAGCGAGGACACCTACGTCATCGGCGGCGAGGAGGTCGACGGGCGCGCCGCCGAGCGCATCGACATGGTGGT
The DNA here is from genome assembly GCF_001280455.1 of Halorubrum tropicale. NCBI lineage: Archaea > Methanobacteriati > Methanobacteriota > Halobacteria > Halobacteriales > Haloferacaceae > Halorubrum > Halorubrum tropicale. Next base: position 402,061 of record NZ_LIST01000002.1, on the reverse strand, counting down.
CGACCACGTCCGCGACCTGGCCGGGGTCGACGCCGCGGTCCGGCTGGAGAGCGAGAACTCCTTCCCGTCGAACATCGGCTTCGGTTCCTCGTCGTCCGGGTTCGCGGCCGCCGCGCTCGCCCTGACCGAGGCCGCCGGGCTCGACATGACGCTCACCGAGGTCTCCACGGTCGCCCGCCGCGGCTCCTCGTCGGCGGCGCGCTCGGTGACGGGCGCGTACTCGCGGCTCGACGCCGGTCTCAACGACGAGGACTGCCGCTCGCATCGGCTCGACGTGGGCGTGAGCGACGACGGCTTCGACCCCGAGGAGGACCTCCGGATCGTCGCCGCGCACGTCCCGGCGTACAAGGAGACGGAGGAGGCGCACCGCGAGGCCGCCGCGAGCCACATGATGCAGGCGCGGACCGCGCACGTCCAGGACCAGCTGGTCGAGATGACCGACGCGCTCCGCGCGGGCTCCTTCGAGCGGATCTTCGAGACCGCCGAACACGACTCGCTCTCGCTGACGGCCACGACGATGACCGGCCCCGCGGGGTGGGTGTACTGGCAGCCCGAGACGATCGCGGTGTTCAACGCGGTCCGCGAGCTGCGCGAGTCGGGCGTCCCGGTCTACTTCTCGACCGACACCGGCGCGTCGGTGTACGTGAACACGCCCGCAGACCACGCCGACGAGGTGGAGAGCCGGATCGCGGAGGTCGGGATCGACACCGACGTCTGGGAGGTCGGCGGCCCGGCGCGCGTCCTCGACGAGAGCGAGGCGCTCTTCTAGCGAACGGTCGGGAGACGGGGTCGCTCCGGCTGCGACCCGAGTCCGCGACTCGTGGACGCCGTCTGACACGGGCTCTCCAGGCTCGACCGGGCCGGTCGATTTTTGGCCGTTCGCGTCCGAGCGGGACCATGACCATCGCACCCGACGACGTCGCGGACCTCATCGAGGAGCACCTCCCGGACGCGGTCGCCAGCGTGACCGCGCCCAGGATCCACGACGACGAGGACGAGGACGCCCACTTCGCGGCCGTCGTCGTCTCGCCCGCCTTCGAGGGCGAGTCGCTCGTCGACCAGCACCAGTTAGTGTACGACGCGGTCGGCGACCACATGACCCGGTCCGTCCACGCCCTAGAGATCAAGACGTACACCCCTGAGGCGTACGCGGAACACGGCGACGGCGCCCTCGACGACGACCTCCGCGAGGCCGGGCTGCTCCCGGTCGACGAGGCCTGATCGCCGACCCCGGTCCCGTCGAACCACTCTCGCCCTCCATGCCGATCCCATCCGCAGCCGTGCGCGCCGCACGCGGGGTCCTCGCCGCCGTCTCGCTGTTGGCGTTCCTCGCGGCCTTCCTCGCCGCCGAAGCGCGCCTCGCGTCACCGACCGCCCTCGCCGCCCTCACCGCGGTCGGGACGCTCGCGATGCTGGCGGCGGCCGGCCGCTCGGGACTCCGTCGACTGGTCCTCGGGAGCGACTCCGGCTCCGACGAGACCGAGGACTCTCCCGCCGAAGCGGACGCCTGGCTCGGCGAGTCGGCCGAGGAGACGCCGTGGACCGACCGCGCCGACCGCGCCGACGCCGAGGCCGAGGCCGACTGGCCGCTCGCGCGGCTCGAACCGGCGCTCGACGACGCGTGGAACCGGTACTCGGACGCCGCGCTGACGCTCGGGCTGGCGGCCCTCGGCGTCGGGTCCTTCGTCCTCCTCGCCGTCCACCCGGGCGACGAGCCGCCGCTCGGGCTGGTGCTCTCGCTGCTGTTCGGTCTCAACGGGGCGCTCGTGACGCTCCCGTTTCTGTTTACCGAGGATTGACGAGCTTCCGGTCAGCCGTCGCCGTCCGGGGTCGCCCCGTCGGTTTCGGCGGCTTCGGCGGTGTCGCCGTCGGATCCCTCGTCCGCGACGCGGTCGGCGACCAGCTCGGCCAGCGGGTCGACCGTGACCGTCAGGCGGGCGACGAGGAACACCACGGGGACGAGTGCGACGAACAGGAACCCGGCGTCGTACGCCCATGCGGCGCCGTCCAGGACGGGGACCGCGACGCCGGCGAGCCCGCGGTACGCGACGAGGACGGCCCCGAAGACGACGAGCCAGTGGACGATACCGCCGCCGTTCTCGACGATCCGGTCGGACCGGGCGTCGCCCTCGGCGTCGGGTTCGCCCAGCGCCAGCCGCGTCAGCAGCGCGAACTTCGGCGCCGCGTACAGGAGGGTGCCCGCCACCGCGAGCGCGACGACCGCCGTCGCGACGGCGGCGAACGTCGCGGGCGCGAAGGGGACGAGTCGGTCGACGCCCGGCAGCAGTGTGACGACCGCGAGGACGCCGACTATCGCCAGCGCGCCGATGAGGAGCCTGCTCGTCGACCGGACGGTGTCGCGGTCGAGCGCCGCGCCGATCGCTGAGTCGTTCGAGCTCATGTGCGCCCGGCCGTTGCGGACGGACCGACATAGAAGCCGGAAGCGTTTGCGCCGATTTTCGGCCGTTTTCGCTCGGCTTAACGCCTCGCTCCGACAACGTCTCGCGGTAGCAATTGTCTCGGTAGCAGCCCGCACGATCCCGCGCGCTGCCGGCTTCCAGTACCTTTTACAGCGTCTCGCGGGAAGGTCGGCGCATGGGTGACGACTACCGCACGGAAGAGGACAGCCTCGGCGAGATGCAGGTGCCGGCGGACGCCTACTGGGGCGCACAGACCCAGCGCGCCGTCGAGAACTTCCCCGTCTCGGGGATCCCGATGAGCCGACGGTTCATCCGCGCGCTCGGCGTCGTGAAGAAGGCGGCCGCGCAGGCGAACCGCGACCTCGGGCTCATCGAGGACGACACCGCGGAGGCGATCGTCGCCGCCGCCGACGAGGTGATCGCCGGCGAGCACGACGACCAGTTCCCGGTCGACGTGTTCCAGACCGGCTCCGGCACCTCCTCGAACATGAACGCCAACGAGGTGATCGCCAACCGCGCCGCCGAGATCGCCGGCGCGGAGATCGGCGACCGCGTCGTCCACCCCAACGACCACGTCAACTACGGCCAGTCGTCGAACGACGTGATCCCCACGGCGATGCACGTCGCCGCGCTCGAAGCGGTCGAGAAGGACTTCGTGCCGGCCTTAGAGACGCTCCACGCCGAGCTGGAGGCGAAGGAGGCGGAGTTCGACGGCGTCGTCAAGACCGGCCGGACGCACCTCCAGGACGCGACGCCGATCCGGCTCGGCCAGGAGTTCGGCGGCTACCGCACGCAGGTCGCGAAGGGCATCGAGCGCGCCGAGGGCGTCCAGTCGAACCTCCGCGAGCTCGCCCTCGGCGGCACGGCTGTCGGGACCGGGCTCAACACCCACCCCGACTTCCCGGAGCTCGCCGCGGAGTACATCTCCGACGAGACCGGGACCGAGTTCCGCGAGGCGGCGAACCACTTCGAGGCGCAGGCGGCCCACGACGCGATGGCGGAGGGCCACGGCGCGCTCAAGACCATCGCCGGCAGCCTCAACAAGATGGCCAACGACCTCCGGCTCCTCGCCTCCGGGCCGCGGAACGGCCTGGGCGAGATAGAGCAGCCCGAGAACCAGCCCGGCTCCTCGATCATGCCCGGGAAGATCAACCCGGTCGTCGCCGAGTCGGTCAACCAGGTCCACAAGCAGGTCGTCGGCAACGACGCCGCCGTCTCCGCGGGCGCCGCGCGCGGCGAGATCGACTTGAACCTCTACAAGCCCGTCATCGCGCACAACTTCCTCGAATCGGCGGCGCTGCTCTCGAACGTCGCCGAGACGTTCGGCGAGCGCTTCGTCGGGAAGCTGGAGGCCAACGAGGAGTTCGCCCGCGAGCGCGTCGAGCAGTCGATGGCGCTGGCGACGGCGCTCAACCCCGCGATCGGCTACGACAAGGCCAGTAAGGTCGCGAAGACGGCCCTGAAGGAGGGCAAGAGCGTGCGCGAGGCCGCCGTCGAGGCCGGCTACCTCACCGAGGAGGAGGCCGACGAGGTCCTCGACCCCGAGGCGATGACCCACCGCGTCATCCTCGGCGACGAGGACTGACGGGGTCGAGCGTCCCCCGAGAGGCGCCCTCCGTTTCCCCGCCGTCAGTCGACGATTTCGCAGCCAAGGGCCTCCAGCCGCCGCACGGCGGCCGGCAGGTCGTCGTCCCCGACGAACACGTGGTCCGTCGCGAACGACGAGACGACGAACACCGAGACGTCGACCTCGGCGAGCCCCGTCGCGACCGCCGCGAGGAAGCCGACGAGCTCGAAGGGGAGGTCCATCTCGAAGGTCAGGCGCCTCCAGCCGGGCTCGACCGCGGCGGCGTCGACCGCGTCGACATCGCCCTCGTCCACGACGACCGTCGTCTCGCCGTCCGCGCGGACCGTCGCGAACGCGTCCGGGTGTCCGCGGTCGGTCCGGCACACCGCGTACGTCTCGTCCGACACGCTGACCGCGCCGCCGTCGAGGAACTCGGCCGGATCCATGCGGGCCGCAGGCGCCCGCGGGGCAAAAAGGCGCGCCGTCCGCCGACCCCGCCGCGACCGGTCCGCTCCGTCCCGCGGTCGCCGCGGTTCGCGCCGAATCGGAACCATTTAAGCCGGTGTCGGTACCGATCCCACACGGATGAAACTTCACGAGTATCAAGCGAAGTCTCTCTTCGCGGACGCCGGGATCCCGGTTCCGGACTCCCGGCTCGCGACGAGCGTCGAGGACGCGCTCGACGCCGTCGACGAGATCGGCTACCCGGCCGCGATCAAGGCGCAGGTCCACGTGGGCGGCCGCGGCAAGGCCGGCGGGATCAAGATCGCGACGGACCGCGAGGAGGCCGAGCAGTACGCCGACGAGATCCTCGGGATGGACCTCAAGGGGTACACGGTCGACCAGGTCCTCGTCGAGGCGGGCGTCGACTTCGTCGACGAGCTGTACGTCGGCGTCACGATGGACCGCGGCGAGGGCAAGCCGGTCCTGATGGTGTCGACCGAGGGCGGCGTCAACATCGAGGAGGTCGCCGAGGAGAACCCCGACGCCATCGCGCGCGAACACGTCGACCCCGCGTTCGGGCTCCACCCCTACCAGGCCCGGAAGGTCGTCTACGAGGCCGGCGTCGACGCCGACGTGGCGCTCGACGTAGCGTCGATCCTCTCGACGCTGTACGAGCTCTACGAGGAGAACGACGCCTCGGAGATCGAGGTCAACCCCGTCATGATCACGAGCGACCGCGACGTGATCGCGGCCGACGCCGTGATGAACATCGACGAGGACGCGCTGTTCCGCCAGCCCGACCTCGCCGACATGGCCGAGGAGTCCTACGAGGACGACCTCGAACGCAAGGCCGGCGAGTACGGCTTCGACTACGTCCGCCTCTCCGGGAACGTCGGGATCATCGGCAACGGCGCCGGGCTCGTGATGACGACGCTCGACCTGGTCGACTACTACGGCGGCGCGCCCGCTAACTTCCTCGACATCGGCGGCGGCGCCAAGGCCGAGCGCGTCGCGAACGCGCTCGACATGGTGTTCTCCGACGACAACGTCGACGCGGTCGTCTTCAACATCTTCGGCGGGATCACCCGCGGCGACGAGGTCGCGAAGGGGATCAACGAGGCCCTCGAACAGTTCGACGAGATCCCGAAGAAGGTGGTCGTCCGCCTCGCCGGGACGAACGCCGAGGAGGGGATGGAGATTCTGAACACCGACCTCGTCGAGGTCGAGAAGACGCTGGAGGACGCGGTCCAGCGCGCGGTCGCGAACGCCGAGGAGGTGACCCAATGAGCATTTTCGTCGACGACGACACCAGAGTGGTGGTCCAGGGGATCACCGGCGGGGAGGGCAAGTTCCACGCCGGACAGATGATCGAGTACGGCACCAACGTCGTCGCCGGTGCGGTGCCCGGCAAGGGCGGCCAGGAGGTCCACGGCGTCCCCGTCTACGACACCGTGGACGAGGCCGTCGAGGCCGAGGACGCGGACGCCTCCGTGATCTTCGTGCCGCCCGCGTTCGCCGCGGACGCGGTCTTCGAGTCGCTCGATACCGACCTCGACCTCGCGGTCGCGATCACCGAGGGCATCCCGACCCAGGACATGGCGAAGGTGAACAAGCGCCTCGGCGAGACCGACACCCGCCTCATCGGCCCGAACTGTCCGGGGATTATCACGCCGGGCGAGGCGAAACTCGGCATCCTGCCGGGGAACATCTTCTCCGAGGGCAACGTCGGGCTCGTCTCCCGCTCCGGCACGCTCACCTACCAGGTCGTCGACAACCTCACCGAGCGCGGGCTCGGCCAGTCGACCGCCATCGGCATCGGGGGCGACCCGATCATCGGCACCTCGTTCGTCGACGCGTTAGAGGCGTTCGAGGCCGACCCCGACACCGACGCCGTCGTGATGTGCGGCGAGATCGGCGGCGAGGACGAGGAACAGGCGGCGAGGTTCATCGGCGAGCACATGGACACGCCGGTCGCCGGCTTCATCGCCGGCCGCACCGCCCCGCCGGGCAAGCGCATGGGTCACGCCGGCGCCATCGTCTCCGGCTCCGGGACGGGCACGGCGCAATCGAAGATCGACGCGCTCAACGACGCGGGCGTCCCCGTCGGCGACACCCCCGAGGAGGTTGCCGACCACGTCGAGGACTTCCTGTAAGGACGCCTCGACCCTCTCTCCCTCGTTTCTCTCCGTTCGAGACGGGTAGTCCCCGATTTTCAGGAGCGGTAGCCGGAGCGAAAGCTAAAATTACCGCTAGGGAAACACACGCATATGAACTTCGGTCCCGACGACTCGGCGACGGACGCCGACGCGGCCGCCGCAGGCGCGTCGGGACCGACGGCCACCGACAGCCGCGTCCTGTTCGTGGACGACGAACCGGGGGCGGCGGACCTCGCCGCCACGCACGTGGAGCGCCTGTTGGACGGCGTCGAGACGGTCACCAGGATGTCACCGGAGGCGGCGTTCGACGTGGTCCGGAGCGAGCGCGTCGACTGCGTCGTCAGCGACTTCGACATGCCGGGCAAGGACGGACTGGCGTTCCTCGAGGCGGTCCGCGAGGTCGACCCCGGCCTCCCGTTCGTGCTGTTCACGGGGAAAGGGAGCGAGGAGATCGCGAGCGAGGCCATCTCCGCCGGCGTCACCGACTACCTCCAGAAGGGCGCCGGACGCGACCGCTACGAGATGCTCGCCAACAGCGTCGCGAACGCGCTCGGCCGGCGGCGGGCCGAGCGCGACCTCCGCGACGTGAACGCGAAGGTCACGGCGATCCACGAGTTCGCGGCCGAGCTGGCGTCCGCGACCGACGTGGCGACGGTGTTCGACCGCACGGTCGACGCGGCCGAGGACATCTTGGAGTTCGACCGCTGCGTCACCGCGCGTCGCCGCGGCGACCGGGTCGTCCCCGCCGTCCTCTCCGACAGCGTCACCGAGGACGAGGTCCGGACGTTCGGCGTCGGCGAGGGCGTCGTCGGGACCACGGTCGCCGAGCAGGAGACGATGGTGGTCGACAACCTCAGCGTCGACCCCGCCGACCCGGACGAACTGGAGGACCCCGCCTCGCCGGGGCGCACCGCCGGCGGGGCCGACCGACGGGAAGGCTCGGACGTCGCGGACCCGGTCGCCGACGACATCCGGTCGGCGATCAGCGTCCCGATCGGGTCGCACGGCGTGTTACAGGCCGTCTCGAACGGCTACGCCGCGTTCGACGACCGCGACGTCGAGTTCGCGGAGCTGCTCGCGTCCCACGCGGCCAACGCCATCGAGCAGATCGAGACGGAGACCGCGCTCCGCCGGGAGCGCGACCGACTGACGGCGCTGTTCCACGACCTCCCGCTCCCGGCGGTGCGCACCGTCGCGCTCGGGGAGGGCGAGCGCCGCCTCGACGCCGCGAACGACGCGTTCGAAGACACGTTCGGCTACGGCGCCGACAGCGGGTACGAAGCGGTCCGCGAGGCGGTCGTCCCGGACGGCGCCGACCGGCTCGACCCGGCGACGGTGCTGGAACGCGACGAGCCCTCGCGGCTCGAAGTACGCCGCCGGACCGCCGACGGGATTCGCGACTTCATCCTCCACGTGATCCCCGTCAAGCAGTCGGACGAGGCCGTCATCTACAGCGTCTACGCCGACATCGAGGAGCAGAAACGCGTCGAGCGGACGCTGCGTCGGCTCCACGCGACGACCCGCGAGATGTTCGGCGGCGACGACCGCGAGGAGATCGCCGCGGTGGCCGCGCGCGCGGCAATCGACATCCTCGGGTTCCCGAACAGCGGCGTCCGGTTGTACGACCCCGAGGCGAACGTGCTCCGCCCGACGGCGATAAGCGAGGAGGCGACGGCGGCCTTCGGCGACAGACCCCCGTTCGGGCCGGGCGACGGTCGGGTCTGGGAGGCGTTCGAGTCCGGCCAGCCGATCGTGGTCGACGACCTCGCCGGGATCGACACCGCGGTCGGGTACGGTGACCTCCGGAGCCTCCTCGTCGTGCCGCTCGGCGAGCACGGCGCGATGCCGCTCGGGTCGCGCGAACCGGGCTTCTTCGACGAGACCGACCTCCAACTGGCGCGCGTCCTCGCCGCGAACGTCACCGTCGCGCTCGATCACGCCGAGCGGACCGAACAGCTCCGCGACCGGGACGCCGCGCTCCAGCGCGAGATCGATCGCTTAGAGAAGTTCGCCGGCCTGGTCTCGCACGACCTCCGGAACCCGCTCAACGTCGCCGCCGGTCGGACCGACCTGGCGCGCTCGCTGACCGACGACGAGGCGGTCCTCGGCGAACTCGACCGGGTCGAGGACGCGCACGAGCGGATGAGCCAGCTGATAGACGACCTCCTCGCGCTGGCCCGCCAGGGCCGGACGGTCGACGAGATCGAGTCCGTCCCGCTGGACGAGGCCGCCGAGCGCGCGTGGCGCACGGTCGACACGGGGGACGCGACGCTCGACGCGGCCGACGCGTCGTCGACCGTCGAGGCCGACCCAGAGCGGCTCCGCACGCTGTTCGAGAACCTGTTCACGAACAGCGTGGAACACGGTTCCACGAGCAGCCGGACGGAGTCCGGCGACAGCGTGGAACACGGCTCTGACAGCGAGGCCGGGGCCGACGACGGACTCACCGTGACCGTCGGCTCCCTTCCCGACGGGTTCTACGTCGCGGACGACGGGGCCGGGTTCGATATCGACCCGGAGGAGGCGACGGAGTACGGCCGGTCGAGCACGGAGCGGGGGACCGGGTTCGGCCTCGCGATCGTGCGCGAGATAGCGGCCGCACACGGCTGGGAGCTCTCGATCGACGGCGACGACGGGGCCCGGTTCGAGTTTCGCGCCCGAGCTACTATATAAGGATCTGGTTGCCGTGCGCACTCGGCGCACAGGCGGGCCACGGTTATGCGCGAATCGCCCTTGTAGGTAACGTATGGACGAAGGAACCCGCGAGCTGCTCGAACCGCTCCCGCCGAGCGCCAAGCTGGTCTACTACGTGCTCGACGCGGAGGGCCGGTTCGACCAGACGGGCCTCGCCGATGCGACGCGCCTCTCGACGCGCACCGTCCGGTTCGCGGTCGAGAAGCTCACGGAGGTCGGCCTCGTCGAGGAGGGCCTGTGCCCCCGCGACGCCCGCCGCTCCGTCTACCAGGCCGTGCCGCCCGCGGAGCGCGACCCCGTCGACGAACCCGAGGCGACCGCCGACTCCGCCACCGAGGCCGACGCCCCGGCCGCCGCGGTCGCCGAGGACTGAACCCGGTCCGCGCCGAACCGACGCCTGGATCCGTCGCGCTTTTGCCCCCGCGACCGGTAGTGAGGGCACTCCGATGGCGACGTACCACATCGAAACCTACGGCTGTAGCTCGAACCGGGGAGAGAGCCGGGAGATCGAGCGCGCCCTCCGCGACGGCGGGCACCGACCGGCCGACGGCCCCGACGACGCGGACGTCGCCATCCTCAACACCTGTACCGTCGTCGAGAAGACCGAGCGCAACATGCTTCGGCGCGCGGAGGAGCTGGCCGAGACGACCGCCGAACTCGTCGTCACCGGCTGTATGGCGCTCGCGCAGGGCGACTTGTTCGACGAGGCGGACGTCGACGCCGAGATCCTCCACTGGGACGAGGTCCCCGAATACGTGCTCAACGGGGAGTGCCCGACGGTCACGCCCGACGCGGAGCCGGTCCTCGACGGCGTCGTCGGCATCCTCCCCATCGCGCGCGGCTGTATGAGCAACTGCTCGTACTGTATCACTAAGTTCGCCACCGGTCGCGTCGACTCGCCGTCGGTCGAGGAGAACGTCGAGAAGGCCCGCGCCCTCGTTCACGCCGGCGCGAAGGAGATCCGCGTCACCGGCCAGGACACGGGCGTCTACGGCTGGGACGACGGCGAGCGGAAGCTCCCGGAGCTGCTCGACCGGATCTGCGACATCGACGGCGACTTCCGGGTCCGGCTGGGCATGGCGAACCCCGGCGGCATCCACGGGATCCACGAGGAGCTGGCCGACGTGTTCGCCGCGAACGAGGAGCTGTACGACTTCATCCACGCGCCGGTCCAGTCCGGCTCCGACGACGTGCTTGCGGACATGCGCCGGCAGCACCGCGTCGACAAGTTCCGCGAGGTCGTCGCGACGTTCGACGACCGGCTCGACCACTGGACGCTCTCGACGGACTTCATCGTCGGCTTCCCCACCGAGGACGAGGCCGACCACGAGCTGTCGATGGACCTCCTCGCCGAGGTCCGCCCGGAGAAGATCAACGTCACCCGCTTCTCGAAGCGCCCCGGCACCGACGCCGCCGACATGAAGGGCCTCGGCGGGACGGTCAAGAAAGAGCGCTCGAAGGCGATGTCCGAGCTGAAGATGGAGGTCGTCGGCGAGGCGTACGAGTCGATGGTCGGCGAGACGTTCGAGGCCCTCGTCGTCGAGGAGGGCACCGGCGACTCCGTGAAGTGCCGCGACGGCGCCTACCGACAGATAATCGTCCAGAACGCCGCCGAGCGCGGGGTCGAAGTCGGCGACTTCGTCACGGTCGAGGTCACCGGGCACAACACCGTGTACGCGTTCGGCGACCCCGTGGTGACCGGGCGCGACCCCGTCGACGGCGACGTCGAGCGGGACGACCGGCCCGAGTCGACGGCCTCGTCCGCGTGATGGTCCGAGGCACCTCGTTCTAACCGGGCGATGCGGGGCTCAGGCGGACTCGTCCGCTTCCGGGTCCCCCGTTCCGACGCCCGCGACGTCCGGGTCCCCCCACATCGCGGCCCGTCTCGCTCGTCTCCTGAGTTCGGCGGCCTCCGGGACGGGCCCGCTCGGGCCGTCGGATTCCGGGCGGTCCGGGAGCCGGATCCGGACGACGGTCCCGCGCGGGTCGTTCTCCGCGAACTCGACCGCCCCGCCGCCCCGGGTCACCGTCCAGTAGATCAGCCACAGCCCGAGTCCCTCGGCGTGTTCGAGCGGCGTCTCTTCGGCGTTCTGAAGCGTCTCTCGGTCGGTCGCCGGAAGCCCGCCGCCGGTGTCCGCGACGACGAGGGTCGTCGCGTCGCCGTCGCGTCCCACGCACACCGTGACGGTCACGTCGTCGCCGTTGTGCTCGACCGCGTTCCGGAGCGCCTCCTCGAACGCGAGCGGCAGCGACGGGTGCGCGCGGACGATACGCCGATCCGGTAGCTCCGTCTCGATCGCCGCCTCGGGGTCCTCCGCGGTCACCCGGTCCACCCGCTCCCGAACGAGGGGGACGAGATCGAACGACTGGAGCGACCCGGTCCGCCAGATCGACGCGATGCGGCGCGTCCGCTCGCTCGTCTCGGAGAGCTCCGACAGGTGGTCGCGAACGATCGCGGCGCGCTCCGCGACTTCCGCGTCGTCCTCCACGTCCTCGATCCCGTCGAGGTAGCCAAGCGCGACCGACAGCTCGTTCCGGATGTTGTGGCGCAGCACGCGGTCGTTGATCGAGAGCAGGGTCGCCAGCTCCTGCGCCTCCGCGAGCTGCTCGTCGGCCTTCACCGCGTACGGCCCCGCCCGGGACCCGACCGCCGCGCCGAGGCTCGTGGCGAACGCGATCAGGAAGGGGAGCTTGAACGCGTGGTGTTCGAGCAGCCAGATGAGCCAGACGACGCCGGCGAGCGAGGCGAACGAGAGGGCGGTGAGGGCGGCGATCCGGACCGCTCGCCACCGCCCAGAGTGGGAGATACCCCAGCCCGGGAGGTCGTACACCGTGTAGAAGACGAAGCCGGAGAGCCCGACGATCAACGCCGATTCGAGCAGCGGGCCCACGCCTCCCCCCTGCGACGCCAAGTGGCCGGCGCCGAGCCCGGCACACAGGGTGCCGAGCGCGGCGAACCCGACTCGGGGGGTGACGATGGAAGCCATCGGGCACCGTACTCCCCCACGACGGTTATGGGTTTCCCGACGGAACGTCCGCGACGGCCGAGGTCAGCCGTCGTCGTAGATCATCTCGACCTCGTCGGCGAACCGGTCCAGGATGTTCCGCCGCTTCTTCTTCATCGTCGGCGTGAGCAGGTCGTTCGCCTCGGTGAACTCCTCTTCGACGAGGCGGAACTGCTTGATCTTCTCGTAGGACTCGAACTCCTCGTTCACGCGGTCGACCTCCGCCTGGATGCGCTCCCGGACGCGGTCGTCGCGGCAGACCGCCGCGCGGTCCTCGGGGAGGTCGACCCCGTTCTCGTCGGCCCACGCCGCCACCCGCTCGAAGTTCGGGACGATGAGCGCCGAGACGAACTTCCGGCCGTCGCCGAGGACGACGCACTGCTCGACGAACTCGTTGGCGGCGAATCGGTCCTCGATCGGCCCGGGCGCGACGTTCTTGCCGGTCGAGAGCACGAGCAGCTGCTTGGCGCGCTCGCGGAAGGCGACGTACCCGTCCGGGCGGAGCTGGACGATGTCGCCGGTGCGGAACCACGGCTCCGCGGCGGCGGCCTCCGCGTCGCCCCCGTCGTCCGACCCGCCGACGCCGATGCGCTCGTCGGCCGGGGTCCCGGCGGTCACGACGTCGGGGGGAAGCTCGTCCGCGTCGACGAACGCCTCCGCGGTCGCGTCCGGGCGGTTCCAGTAGCCGTCGCTCACCTGCGGGCCGCGGACGAGCAGCTCGCCGACGTCGCCGGCGAGGTCGGCGACCTCCTCGCCGACGACGGAGCCGTCGATCGCTATCTCGGTGTCGACCACCGGCGGCCCGATGGTGCCGACCTTCGGCTCCTCGGGCGGGTTGACGCTGATGACCGGCGAGGTCTCGGTCAGCCCGTACCCCTCCAGGATCGGGAGGTCCATCGCGTGGTACAGCGCGCACAGCTCGGCCGACAGCGACCCGCCGCCCGAGATGAAGAACTCGATGTTGCCGCCGATCGCCTCGCGGACCGACGAGAAGACGAGCCGGTCGGCGACCGCCCGCTTGGCGTCGAGCAGGGGGCCGGGACTGTCGGCCTCGTGGTGGGCGCGCCCCACGTCGACCGCCCACTCGAAGATGCGTTCCTTGACGGGCGACTCGCTCGCCTGCTCGCGGATCGCGTCGTACAGCTTCTCGTAGACCCGCGGGACGCTGGTCGTCGTCGTCGGGCGCACGAGCCCGAAGTCCTCCCGGAGCGTGTCCGGACTCTCGGCGTAGGCGACCGTCGCGCCCGCGGCGAACATCATGTAGTGGCCGGCCATCCGCTCGAAGACGTGCGCGAGGGGCAGGAACGAGAGCGTGGTCGACTCGGCGGAGATCCCGGGGACCGACGGGTCGCGGTCGGGCCGGTCGGCGAAGCGCCGGTAGCACTGCGAGACGTTGTCGCGGAAGTTCGCGTGCGTGAGCCGGACGCCCTTCGGCTTCCCGGTGGTTCCCGAGGTGTATATCAGGCTGGCGAGGTCGTTGACCTCGACCGCGTCGACCCACCCCTCGTAGGTCGCCTTGTCGAACGCCTCGGCGCCGAGCTCGTGGACGTCACCGAGGCCGTACACGTCGTCGAGGTCGTCGGCCTCGACCGCGTCGCCGTCGACCTCGTCGACGGTCACTATCGCGTCGAGGTCGTGGTCGAGGTCGCCGCGTACCGCGAGCACGTCCGCCAGCATCTCGGCGTTCTCGGCGACGACGACCGTCGCCTCCGGGTCCTCCAGCAGGTAGCGCAACTGGCTCGGCGACGACGAGGCGTACACCGTCGTCACGACGGCGCCCGCGGCCAGCGCCGCGAAGTCGGTCTGGGCCCACTCCATGCGGGTCTGCGAGTACATCGCCACTCGCGTGTCGGCGTCGACGCCCAACTCGCGGAACCCGGCCGCGAGGTTCCGGACTATCCCGCGCATCTCGGCGTACGTCAGGTCGGCGTAGTCGCCGGCCGGCGCCGGCGGAACCACCCCGGCGGCGACGAGCGACCGGTTGTAGGTGCCGCCCTTGTACCGCTGAGCGATCCGGTCCGCGTGCCGCTCCGCGGTGCGTTCGAACATCTCGGGGAGCGTCTCCCGGGCGATGGCCTCGTCCGTGAACGCTCGTTCCGCCGCTTGCCAACTCATACACCCTCAGTCCCGCCCTACCTTCATAAACAAACCGGTAGTTTGTAGTTTCTCGCCGCCACCTCCTCCGCTTCCCGCGTCGGCAGTCAGTCGCTGCCGGCGATCCGTCTGCCGACGCGGTCCCTGTCCGCGCGGACTTCGTCGGCTATCTCCGCGACCTGCGCCAACACCGGGTAGCGAGGTCCGTCCTCGGCGCCGTAGAGGTAGTCGTGGAACGGGTGGCCGCTCTCCCCGTCGAGCGGCGACTCCGGGGTCAGCGGCGGGTCGTCGAGCGAGCGCTGCCGGTCGGCGGCGAGTTCGTCGCACTCCCGTTCCAAATCCGTCAGTCGGTTCCAGACGTCTATCGCCGCGTCGGCCTCGCCGTCAGACCGGATCCCGTCCAGGTGGCCGACCAGGCACCGGCGGCGTCGATCGATCGCCGACAGCGCCGCCTCGCGGTCGTCGAGCTCGTCGATCTCCGTCCCGATCGCGTCGGCGAGCCGCTCGCGGGCGTCCGCGGCGCGCCGGCTCCGGTCGACGAGCGCCGACTGTGCGCCGCTCGACAGGGCGCCGTCGGTCGCCAGCGCGGTCGCCGCGTCGGGCCCGAGCTCGGCCGCCAGGCTCTCCGCGGGCGTCTCGTCGTACTCGGCCCGGTAGTGCGGCAGCGACATGACCGTGTCGCGGTACGCGGCCATCACCCGCCTGAGGGTGACGCTCCGGCCGCTCGGCCCCCCGCCCGGCGGGTCGCCGCCGTCGCCGTCGATCCGACGGAGGGCGCCGGCCGGCACCCCGGTCGGCGTCGCGTCCGCCGCGACGGAGACGGCGTCGATCCGCGACACGCGGTCGGCGAACGACTCGAACGCGTCCCGCTCGTCGAGGACGCGGCGGCGCTCGCGGCGGCAGGCGGACTCGGCGTCCCGGACGTACGCGAACGCGAGCAGCGTGAGCACCCCGACGAGCGCGACCGCCGTGACGACCCCCGGTTCCGTCGCGATCGCGCCCAGCTCGCACCAGCCGCTCGAACACCCCTCCGTCAGTCCCCGATCGGGGATCTGAAACACCGCCGCCGAACCCGGCTGAACAGTCATTTGGGTCTGTTAACACGGTACACACACAAAGCGTTTTGGTCTCGTCGGCGGCGTTGGCCGGTCAACGGCGGCTTCTGTCCCGGCTCCGGGGTCAGTTCCGGACGCCGTCGTCGGTTATCACGGTGTCGACCATCCCGATCGGCGTGGCGTCGTAGCTCGGGTTCTCGATCTCCACGTCCTCGACGGGCTCGCGCATCACCTCGACGGCGTCGCGGAACTCGTTTTCGAACCGGAACTCCTCGATGGTCTTCGCGCCCGAGCCGACCGCGGTGACGGGCACGCCGAGCTCGCGGGCGGTGACGACCAGCGGGAACGTGCCGACGCGGTTGTAGTAGGTCCCGCCGGTGATGCAGGTGATCCCCAGCAGGACGCGGTCGCAGTCGCGGAGCGCGTACCCCATCGCGCCGTCGACGACCATCCGCGTCTCGACGCGCGACATCCCGGCGAGGACGCGCGCGGTCTTGCGCCCGAGGGTCCGCGGGCGCGCCTCGGTGACGTAGACGGTGAGGTGGGCGCCGTCGCGGGCGGCGTCCTCGATGGCTTCGAGCACGGTCGTCGAGTAGTCGTGGACGAGCAGCGTGTCGCCGTCGTCGAGGTGTTCGGCCGCGTTGGCGGCCGCCTCCCCCTTGGCCGTCTCGATGTCGTCGACCACGCGGGCGATCACGTCCTCCAGCAGCTGTTTCGCGCCCTCGACGCTCGTCGCTTCGCCGACGATCGAGCGCTCGACCTCGCGCATCGCGTTGTGGAGCGCCGCGTGGGAGGGGTTCGAGCGGCGCAAGACGCCCGCGTTGTGTTCGAGGTCGCGCTCGAACTCGTCGACGGTCACGTACTCGCGGTCCAGCAGGTCCGCGAGCGACCGTGTCGCCTTCACGGCCACCGCGGACGTGCTGTGGGTCCGCATCGCCCGGATCTCGGCGACGGTCTCGTCGATCATGCCCCAACGGTCGACCGCGCTCGTAAAAGGGGTTCCGGGGACGCGTCGGCGCGCCGACTATTCGAGCCCGAGACGCTCCACCGCGCGCGGCACGCACCCCGCCTCGGGCTCGACGTACGAGTAGTGGTCCGCGACCAGGTCGGTGACGTCGACGTCGGCGTAGCCGTCCGGCGCGGTCGCCGACTCCGGGAGCCCGCCGTGGCCGACCGCCCGGGTCCGGTCCGACGCGCGGTACACCCAGCCGAGAACGCGGTCGTTCCGGCTGTGGAAGCTGTAGACGGGGGCGTCGAGCGCCGCGATCGCCTCCCCGTACCGCCCGTCGGCCCCGACGCTCTCGTCCGGGACCGCGCCGCCGAACAGCGACGCCGAGGCGAGGACGCCCGTCCGCCCGCGGGCCGCCAGCTCCCGGAGCGTCGCCCCCGTCACGCGGGCCCCGAGCGAGTGGGCGAACAGGTGGACCGGCCGGCCGTCCTCGTCCGCCCACGCCGTCAGCCAGTCCGCGAGCGGCGCGGCGTTGGCGTCGGCGGTCTCCTTCGCCGGCCCCCAGTCGACGTTCGACGCCCACGAGTAGCCGATCACCGGGCGGGTGCCCCCGACCGCGGCGTCGCCCGCTGCCGCCGCGTCGGTCCCCGTCTCCTCGCCCGTCGCCGCGGCGAGCGCGAGTCGAGCGGTGTACGCCTGGTCGCGCGCCGACTCGGCGTCCGCGCCCAGCCCGTGGACGTACAGGACCACGGAGTCGGCGCCGCCGAACGCCCACGACCCCGAGCGCTCGGTCGGGTCGGCGGCGTCGAGGCGCCCGCGCGTCGACACCATCGGCTGCGTCTCCGGCGCGTCGTACCCGCCGAAGTCGCCGTCGAGCGCGTTCGCGACGTAGAGGCCGCCGCCGCCGAGGAGCCCGACGCCGCCCGCGACGCCGTAGAGGAGTCGGCGTCGGGTGATGAGACCGCCCGCGTCGTCGGCGCCGTCTCGTGAGGTGTCGGAGGAGATACCGATCCCTCGCCCCGAACGATCAAATAGCTGACGCGGCGACGGCTGTATATCGGTCGCTCCCCTACGAGGAGTATGAGCTACCCGGTCACGTACTACTGTCCCCACTGCGGGACGCTCGTCGCGCTCGAACGCGAGGGGTACCTCGCGGACAAGTCGGTGACCCCGTACCCGCTGGAGGGATGGACGTACGTCGCGCCGACGGAGCCGTTCGACGCCGAGGCGGGAGACGACGATGCGGACGACGGCGAGGACGCGGACGACGCGGTCGAAGCCGACGGCGTCCGGTTCGTCTGCGGCGAGAGCGACGGCGTCGACTGGGATCCCCACGACGGTGTCCGCGGCACCGATGTCGGCGGCGACGAGCCCTATCGCGAGCCGGACGCGGACGGCGTCGGCTGCGGCGAGGCCTTTTACCTCTCGTTCGTCCGCTTCGAGGAGGGACGGGAAATCGACCCCGCAGCGGAGTCGGAGCCCGTCGCGATCGACCCCGACCCGCGCCCGAGCGGTCCCCGCGGGCCGTCCGGTCCCGGCGAGGCCGGTGGCCCGAGCGACTCCGACGGCGGCTTCTGGTGAGTACACGTCTGAAGCTCTCTTCGACTACTCGCGAACGACTGAGAGCGGATCGCCGGAGAACACCGCTAAAGCCCCAGCCGCTCGGCGATACGTTGCTACCGCCGCGGCAGACACCCCAAAGCCCCAGCCGCGAGGACCCCGTACGCTCGCTGCGCTCCTCACTCGTCGCTTCGCTCTCTCGTTGCGGTGCTTGCGTCGCCTACGGGGTCCTCGCGGCTGCCCCTTTGATTCCCACCCCGCACAGCACCTCACGCCTCCCCAGCCTCGTCAGTCGTCCTCGCTTCGCTTCGGACGACTGACTCCCTCGCGCGTGCTCCTCGCGGCCGCCGAAGGCGGCCACTCAGAGGCACGCGCCACCGCCTGATTCAGCGATGCGGACCATCTCGCAGAGTCACGCGCGGCCCGCGAGCCGAACAGCCAAACGGCTTAAACGGTGAGCGAGTAGGCCGGGACATGGAGAGCATCAACCGGACCGCGATCGAGCTGGTCGACGAGGCGCTCGATTTCGCCGGCGAGCTGGACGTCGTCGGCTACGAGCTTGACAACGGCGCCACGGTCGTCGACTTCGGTGTCGACGCGGCCGGCGGCGTCGAGGCGGGACTGCTCCTCGCGGAGATACAGACCGCCGGGCTGGCGAACCTCCAGACCCGGATGGGCGAGCTCGCGGGCGCGCCCCGCCAGTACGTCGAGCTGTCGACCGACCACCCCGCTGTCGCGCTGCTGTGCTCGCAGAAGGCGGGCTGGGAGATCACGACCGAGGGCGGCTTCGAGGGGCTCGGCTCCGGGCCGGCCCGCGCGCTCGTCGGCCGCGAGACCGAGTTCGAGCGCGTCGGCTACTACGACTCCTCGGAGTTCGCCACGCTGGCGGTCGAGTCGACGGCGCTGCCCGACGAGGCAGTGGCCGAGCAGGTCGCGGAGCTGGCCGAGGTCGACACCGACGGCGTGTTCCTCCCGGCGTTCGCCACCGGCTCGACCGCGGGCTCCGTCACCACGGCGGCCCGCGCCGCCGAGCTCGCCGTCTTCCGCCTGCTGGAGATCGGCTACGAGCCCACGGACGTGCTCCACGCCTCGGGGTCCGCGCCGCTCGCGCCCGCGACCCGCGACGAGACGGAGGCGATGGGGCGCACGAACGACGCGCTCGCGTACGGCGGCGAAGTCCACCTCCAGGTCGCCCGCGACGACGACCGCTTCGACGAAATCGTCTCGACCGCCGGCGAGGAGTACGGGACGCCCTTCGTGGAGGTGTTCGAGGACGCGGACTGGGACTTCTACGACGTGCCCGAGAGCGTCTTCGCCCCGGCGCAGGTCACCGTCGACGTGGTCGACGGCCCCGTCTACACCGTCGGCGAGACCGACGAGGAACTGCTCGCGGAGTCGTTCGGCTACCGCTGAGCGCCCGCGAGGCCGCCGATGCGACTCAAGCCCGTCCCCGACCCCCCGGCCGACCTCGACGCGCTCCGCGAGTACCAGCGCGCGGTCCCGCTCGTGCCGGGCGACACCGACGACTGCTGCGCTCGACTTCGTCGGCGCCGCGACCTCCCCGACCGGCAGACCGCGAACGACTGGCTCGCCTTCCTGCGCGCGCTCGACCTGGTCGAGGAGACCCCGCGCGGCTTCGTCCGCGCCGACGCCGAGCCGACATCCGAGCGCGTCCGCGAGGGGCTCCGCGAGGAGGTCCTCCTCGTCCCGGAGGCGCTCGCCGCGCTGCGCGAGGCCTCGCCGGAGGCCCCCTTGACGCCCGACGACCTCTTCGCGGCCACCCGCGACCGGGTCCCGCGCCACGACAGGGCGCGCAACCCCGACTGGGAGGCCGCGTGGCGCGACCGCGCCGCCCGCCTCCTCGGGTGGCTCGCGCTCGTCGACCTCGCCGCGCCGGTCGGCGGCGACCCGGACGCGACGGAGCGGTCGGAGGGGCCTTTGACAGACGCCGGGTACGTCGCCGGCGACGCGCTCTGAGCCGGTCGGAGGGGCCTCCGACCGCCCCGTCGTCCCCGCAACAAGCCTTTTACTCGCCGCCGGAGAGGGAGTCGCATGGGACGTTTCGACGGGCGCACGGTCCGCTACGAGCCGACGAGCGTCAAGGACCTGCTCGTCGAGATGAAGGACACGGCGGAGCTGCTGATCGACCTGTCGTACTCGGCGGTCCTCCACGGGAGCCCGACGGTCGCGCACGAGGTCGTCGAGCTGGAACACCGGATGGACGTGCTCCAGCTGCGCGCCCGGATGAGCCTGATGCTCGCGGCGCGGAACCCGACCGAGGCGGAGACGCTCGCGCCGGTCCTCGGCGTCATCGCCGCCGCCGACAAGGTGGCCGACGCCGCGGGCGACATCGCAAAGATCGTCACCGAGGAGATCGGGCTCCCCGACGCGATGCGCGGCGCGCTCTCGGCGGGCGTCGAGACGCTCGTCCGCGCGACCGCGACGGCCGACTCGGCGTACGCCGGCCGGACGCTCGACGACATCGACCTCGAGTCGGAGACCGGCGTCCGCGTCATCGCGGTCCGGCGCGACGAGGACTGGATCCTCAACCCCGGGCCGACCACCCGGCTTGAGGCGGGCGACGTGACGCTCCTGCGCGGCCCCGAGGCCGGCGTCGCGGACGTGGTCCCCGAGCTGAGCGGCGAGCCGTTCGAGCCGCGGCCCGCGGCCGAGCCCGGGATCGACGACCTCGAACGCGCGGTCGACTCGATCGTGTTGATGAAGAACCTCTCGGAGCTCGCGGTCGACCTCGCGTACGGCTCCGTCCTCTTCGACAACGAGGAGCTGGCGGAGGAGGTGAGCAACCTCGAGGTGGAGGTCGACGCGCTCCAGTCGCGCTTCGAGGCGTGGACGCTCCGCGCCGCGGCCGAGGCCGACGACCCGGTGTCGCTGCGCGGGCTCATCCACCTCGGCGTCGCGACCGAGGAGATATCCGACGCCGCGCTGGCGATCACCGAGGGGGTCCGCCGCGACCTCGACGTCCACCCGGTCGTGGAGATGGCCGTCCAGGAGTCCGACGAGATCATCACCCGGACCGAGGTCGGCGCGGGGAGCGACCTCGACGGGACCGCGGTCGTCGACGGCGTGCCCGCGACGGACATCTCGACGAGCGTCCTCGCGATCCGCCGCCCGGACGACGGCTGGCTGATCGGTCCCGACATCGACACCACCCTCCGGGGCGGCGACGTGATCATCTCGAAGGGGACCCGGACCTCGGCGGAGGAGTTCCATGCCCTCGCGGCGTGAGGGCGGGGAGCGAGCGGAGGCGACGCCCTCGGACCCGGCCGCCCTCGCGCGCGCCTACTACGACGCGCTCGACGCGGGCGAGTACGACCGGCTCGCGTCGCTGCTCGACCCGGATTTCGTCCAGCGGCGCCCCGACCGCACCTTCGAGGGGCGCGAGCGCTTCGTCGCGTTCATGCGCGACGAGCGGCCGAACACCGACACGACCCACGCTGTCGACGGCGTGTACCCGTCCGGCCCCGGCGTGGCCGTCCGCGGCCGACTGCTCGACGCCGACGGCGAGGCCCTGTTCGCGTTCGTCGACGTGTTCGACGCGGCGGACGGACGGCTGACCGCGCTGGAGACGTACGCGGCGGCGGACGACTGAGGCCCTCTCTTTACCAGGCCGCGCGCAACACGCCGAGGATCCCCGTCGCGGTCGCGTCGAGGTCGGCCGGCGCGCGCTCCATCGGCGGGTCCTCGGCGACGAACTCCGCGATCGCCGGGAGGTCCGCCTCGTCCGTCTCGGGGAGGTCTCGGAGCCGGCTCGGCACGTCGAGCGCACCGCGGACGTCGTCGACCGCCTCGACCACGTCCTCGGCGATCGCGCCGTCGTCGCGCCCGTCGGTCGGGACCCCCAGCCCGGCCGCGAGCGCCCGGCGGCTCGCGTCGACCTCGTCGAAGAGGTACGCCAGCGCGTGCGGCGCGACGACGGCGTGGATCGCGCCCTGCTGGACGTCGTAGCGCCGGGCGAACCCGTGCCCGAACGCGTGGATCACGCTGATCTTGCGGTCCAGTTGGACGAGCAGCGACCCCACCACCGCGCGGTCCGTCGCGTCCTCGCCGCCCGGTCGGTCGCCGGCCACGCGGGGCAGCGCGTCGGAGAGGAGCCGGAGCCCGTGGACCGCGGCCGCGTCGCTCACCGGGTCGGCGTCGCGGGCGTACGGCGTCTCGATCCCCTTGTCGAAGCCGTTCATCGCCGACCCGGCCAGCACCGAGGTCGGCGTCGTCTCGAACAGCGCCGGGTCGGCCACGTCCGCGATCGGCCACGCGCCGCTCCCGCTGACGGTCACCGGCTGGCCGGTCGGCGACTCGTCGGCGGAGAAGACCTCCAGGGACCCGCCCGTGGAGACGTCCGCGCCCGCGAACGTCGTCGGCACCACGACGAAGGGCACCGCCGGACCGCTCTCGGGCGCGAGGTCGCCGAGCGCGTCCGCCCCCGCCTCCGCGTCGGCGCGGAGGTCGTCGAGGTCGCGGCCGTCGGCTGCGAGCAGCGTCGCCTGTCGCGCGATATCAAGGCTCGCGCCGCCGCCGACCGCGACGAGGACGTCGGCCCCGACCTCGGCCCGGGCGTCCAGCAGGTCGTAGGCGGTCTCGACCCGCTTGTCGGGGGTCGTCCCGTCGAAGACGCCGGCGAGCCGGTCGCCGAGCCCGCCCCGTATCGGGTCCATCAGCGCGTCGTTCGCGCCCGTGTTCGAACCGCAGACGACCAGGGCGTCGTCGAGGCCGCGCTCGGCGAGCCAGCCCCCGAGGTCGGCGATTCGCCCCCGTCCGTACCGGATCTCGCAGCCGCGGTGAACGTGTTCGAAGGAGTCCGCGATCGGTAGCATTCGGCGATCGGTACGCGGGGGCACGGCTTGTAGCTGTGGGAACGTTACACACGCGACGACCGCGTCTCGTGGGTCCGTCGGCGGTGCCGATCGCGTCTCGTGGGTCCGTCGGCGGTGCCGATCGCGTCTCGTGGGTCCGACGGCGGTCGCCGCTCACGCCCGCGCGCGTGCGCCGGCTTTATAACCCGACAGCGATTAGCGGTAGTAAGTTCCTATGTCAGAGCAGAGTGAATACGGAGCCGGCCAAATCCAGGTCCTCGAGGGCCTACAGGCCGTCCGTAAGCGACCGGCGATGTACATCGGGTCGACGGACGGTCGAGGGCTCCACCACCTCGTCTACGAGGTAGTCGACAACTCCATCGACGAGGCGCTCGCGGGGTACTGCGAGGAGATCGAGGTGCGGATCCACGAGGACGGCTCCGTCTCCGTCAGCGACGACGGGCGCGGGATCCCGGTCGACACCCACGAGGAGTACGACCGGCCCGCGCTGGAGGTCATCCTGACCGTCCTCCACGCCGGCGGGAAGTTCGACTCCAAGTCGTACCAGGTCTCGGGGGGGCTCCACGGCGTCGGCGTCAGCGTCGTCAACGCGCTCTCCGAGCGCTTGGAGGTCGAGGTCAAGCGCGACGGCGGCGTCTTCCGCCACCGGTTCGCCGGGGGAGAGCCCGCGGAGGACGGGTTCGAGCGCGTCCGCGACATGGACGGCGACGAGTCGACCGGGACGGAGATCCGATTCTGGCCCGACGCGGAGATATTCGAGACGACGGAGTTCCAGACGTCGACGCTCGCGAACCGGCTCCGCGAGCTCGCCTTCCTCAACTCCGGCGTCGAGATCCGTCTCGTCGACGACCGCGACGACACCGCGGAGACGTTCAAGTACGACGGCGGGATCCGCGAGTTCGTCGCGTACCTCAACGAGACGCGCTCGCCGATCCACGAGGAGGTCATCTACTTCGAGGACGAGACCGACGGCGTCCAGGTCGAGGTCGCGATGCAGGCGACCGAGGAGCTCCAGGGCTCCGTCCACGCGTTCGCGAACAACATCAACACCCGCGAGGGCGGCACCCACCTCACCGGCTTCAAGACCGCGCTCACGCGGACGGTCAACGACTACGCCAACGAGCACGGGCTCGTCGACGACCTCGACGCGAACCTCAAAGGGGAGGACGTGCGCGAGGGCCTCACCGCGGTCGTCTCGGTGAAACACCCCGACCCGCAGTTCGAGGGGCAGACGAAGACGAAGCTCGGCAACAGCGAGGTGCGCGGCGTCGTCGAGTCCGCGACCCACGAGAAGCTCGGCACCTTCTTCGAGGAGAACCCCGACACGGCGGAGAAGGTCGTCCACAAGGCCGCCGAGGCCGCGCGCGCCCGGAAGGCCGCGAAGAAGGCCGAGGAGCTCACCCGCCGGAAGTCGGCGCTCGAATCCACCGCGCTGCCCGGGAAGCTCGCCGACTGTCAGACCCGCGACCCGGGGGAGGCGGAGCTGTTCGTGGTCGAGGGCGACTCCGCGGGCGGCTCCGCGAAGCAGGGCCGCAACCGCGAGAACCAGGCGATCCTCCCGCTGAAGGGGAAGATACTCAACGTCGAGAAACACCGCCTCGACCGGATCTTAGAGAACGACGAGATCCGCGCGCTGATCACCGCGATCGGCGCGGGCATCGGCGAGGAGTTCGACATCGACGACGTCCGGTACAACAAGATCATCCTGATGACGGACGCCGACGTCGACGGCGCCCACATCCGGACGCTGCTTCTCACGTTGCTGTACCGCCACATGAAGCCCCTCCTGGAGGCCGGCTACGTGTACGCGGCCCAGCCCCCGCTGTACCGCGTCCGTTACCGCGGGAACACGTACGACGCGATGACCGAGGCGGAGCGCGACCGGATCATCGAGGAGAAGTGCGACGGCAACCCGACGCAGGTCCAGCGGTTCAAGGGGCTCGGCGAGATGAACCCCGACCAGCTGTGGGATACCACTATGGACCCGGAAAACCGGCGTCTCAAGCGCATTAACGTCGACGACGCGGCCGCCGCGGACCGCATGTTCAACGTGCTGATGGGCGACGCGGTCGAGCCGCGGAAGCAGTTCATCAAGGAGCACGCGACCGAAGCGGAGTGGGTGGACATATGAGCTCGGAAAGTCCCGACGCCGACCCCGGCGACGTGCGCGCCGCGCAGGTGACGAACGCGCGCATCGAAGACGAGATGGAGCAGTCGTACATCGACTACGCGATGTCCGTCATCGCGGGGCGGGCGCTCCCCGACGTACGCGACGGGCTCAAGCCAGTCCACCGCCGGATCCTCTTCGCGATGAACGAGGCGGGCGTGACGAGCAACTCCGCGCACCGCAAGTCCTCCTCCGTCGTGGGCGAGACGATGGGTGACTACCACCCGCACGGCGACAGCGCCATCTACGACACGCTCGCGCGGATGGCCCAGGACTTCTCGATGCGCTACCCCCTCGTCGACGGCCAGGGGAACTTCGGCTCGGTCGACGGCGACCCGCCGGCCGCGATGCGGTACACGGAGGCCCGGATGGCCCCCATCGCCGAGGAGCTCATGGCGGACATCGAGCGCGACACCGTCGACTTCCAGGCGAACTACGACGACCGCCTGGAGGAGCCCGAAGTGCTCCCGGCCGCGTTCCCGAACCTGCTCGTCAACGGCTCGTCGGGCATCGCCGTCGGGATGTCGACGAACATCCCGCCGCACAACCTCGGCGAGGTGGTCGACGCCACCGTCGAGCTGATCGAGACGCCCGACGCGAGCGTCGAGGACCTGATGGAGCACGTCAAGGGGCCGGACTTCCCGACCGGCGCGAACATCGTCGGGCGGAACGCGGTCCACAAGGCCTACAAGACCGGTCGCGGCCGGATCCGCGTCCGCGCGGAGTTCGAGGTCGACGAGGAGGAGGGCCGGATCGTCATCAGCGAGCTCCCCTTCCAGCAGAACAAGTCCAGGCTGGTCGAGCGCATCGCCGAGGACGTAAACGAGGGCGCCATCGAGGGGATCCGCGACCTCCGCGACGAGTCCGACCGCGACGGGATCCGGATCGTCGTCGAGCTGAAGCGCGACGCGATGGCGGACGTGGTGAAAAACCAGCTGTTAGAGAGCCACCTCGAACGCACGTTCGGCGTCATCAACCTCGCCTTGGTCGACGGCTCGCCGCAGGTGCTCGACCTCAAGCAGACGCTCGAACACTACGTCGACCACCGGCGCGAGGTCGTGCGCCGCCGCTCCGAGCACGAGCTCGCCGAGCGCGAGGACCGCGCGCACATCCTCGAAGGGCGCCTGAAGGCGCTCGACAACGTCGACAGCGTCGTCGAGACGATCCAGGACTCCGACGACCGCGACGCCGCGAAGACCGCGCTGGAGTCCGCGTTCGACTTCACCGAGGCGCAGGCGGCCCACATCGTCCGGATGCAGCTCGGATCGCTCACGTCGATGGAGACGGCGGAGATCGAGGAAGAGTACGAGGAGGTCAAGGCCCGGATCGAGCGGCTGGAGACCATCCTCTCGGACCCCGACGAGCTCGACCAAGTGATCGTCGACGAGCTGCAGGCGATCAAGGCCGAGTACGACGACGAGCGCCGCACGAGCTTCATCGAGGACGCGGGCGACGTGACTCACGAGGACCTGATCCCGGAAGAGGAGCAGGTCGTCGTGATGAGCGAGGACGACTACATCAAGCGGATGCCGCTGGACGAGTTCCGCGCGCAGAACCGCGGCGGCAAGGGGATCATCGGCACCGGGCTCAAGGAGGGCGACCGCGTCTCCTCGGTGTTCGCGGCCAACTCCCACGACTACCTGCTCGTCTTCACGAACCACGGCCAGATCTACGAGCTGAAGACCTACGAGATCCCGGAGATGTCCCGCACTGCCCGCGGGAAGTCCGCGGTCAACCTCCTCGACCTCGACGACGGCGAGGAGATCGAGTCGGTGGTCAACACGGAAGACTTGGACGACGACGAGTTCCTCACGATGGTCACCCGCGACGGATACATCAAGCGGACCGCCGTCGAGGAGTTCGGTAACATCCGGTCGACCGGGATCCGGGCGATCCGGCTGGAGGACGGCGACGAGCTGGTCGACGTCGAGGTGACCGACGGGGAGCGCGACATCGTCATCGGGAGCCGCGACGGGATGGCGATCCGCTTCGACGAGTCGGACGCCCGCGCGATGGGCCGCACGGCCCGCGGCGTGATCGCCATCGACCTCCGCGAGGGCGACGCCGTCGCGGGCGTCGCCGCCATCGACGACGGCTACCACAACTGGGTACTCACCGTCACGGAGAACGGCTACGGGAAGCGCTCCGACCTCGACGAGTACCGCCCGCAGTCGCGGAACGGGAAGGGGCTCGTCGACATCAAGACCGGCGACCGCAACGGCGAGGTCGTCGCCATCGAGGCGGTCACCCACGGCGACCACCTGATCGCGATGAGCGCCGCCGGACAGATCATGCGGACCCGCGTCGAGGAGATATCGACGGTGAGCCGCAACACGAAGGGGGTCATCGTGATGAACCTCGACCCCGACGACGAGGTCGCCTCCGTCGACATCGTCCCCGAGTCGGTCCACGCGGCCGCGGACGACGAGGGTGACGACGACGCCGAGACCGACGACGAATAGGGGACCGGACGCCGACTTTCTCTTCGCGGGCTCACACCGCCGCGGTGTGCGGTGTTGAACTCCCGCCCCGACGACCGGTCGCCATGGAACGACGGAGCTCCCTCGCGGCGGGCCTCGGTGCGCCGGCCGGCGCGGCGGCCGGCTGTCTCGGTGACCCCGAGCCGAGCCGACTCGACCTTGCGGTCCGCAACGACGGCGACGCTCCCGTCGACGTGGACGTGGTCCGTACGGGCGAGTGTGCCGAGCCACCGTAGTCTTTCAGGAAAGTTACTTACTGTCGCCGCGAAAATCACCGGGCGAGATGGACGAGTACGAGGGGATAGACGAGGTCGTACACGAACCGAGCGAGGCGTTCGCCGAGTCGACGAACGTCGCCGCGTTCATGCGGGAGTACGGGATCGACGACTACGAGGCGCTCATCGAACGCACTACCTCCGAGGTCGCGGGCGAGCCCGAGTCGGGCGTCGACTGGTTCTGGGACGAGATCGTCGACTACCTCGACATCGACTTCTACGCCGACTACGACGCCGTCCGGGACGACGCCGAGGGCCCGCAGTTCTCCGACTGGTACCCCGGCGGGGAGATCAACGTCGCGCACAACGTCGTCGACCGCCACGCCGCGGTCGACGCTCCGAACCGCAACCGCGTCGCGCTGATCTGGGAGGGCGAGCCGGGCGACGTCCGCGAGGTCACGTTCCACGAGCTCCGCAGGCAGAGCGACCGCGTCGCGAACTACCTGACCGAGGCCGGGATCGAGACCGGCGACACGGTCGGCCTCTACATGCCCATGGTGCCCGAGGTCGTCTCGATCCTCTACGGTTGCCTGAAGGTCGGCGCGATCGCCGTCCCGATCTTCTCCGGCTTCGGACGCGAGGCGACCGCGACGCGGATCGACGACGCCGAGCCCGCGGTGCTGTTCACCGGCGACGGGTTCTACCGACGGGGCGACGAGGTCCGGCTGAAGGCGACCGCGGACGACGCGATCGCCGACGCCGGGCAGGTCGAGGAGGTGGTCGTGTACGACAGGCTGGGCGCGACGCCCGCGAGCGACGATACGGGCGCCGACCCCGTCCCGTGGAACGACGACCGCGACCGGACGTGGGACGAGGCGGTCGGCTCGCAGCCCGCGACGTACGAGACGAAGCGCCTCCCGAGCGACCAGGAGTCTATGCTGTTGTACTCCTCGGGGACGACCGGTGAGCCGAAGGGGATCGTCCACACCCACGCCGGCGTCCTCACGCAGTGCGCCAAGGAGATCCACTTCGGTTTCGACCAGAAGCCCGCGGACCGGTTCTTCTGGGTCTCGGACATCGGCTGGATGATGGGCCCGTGGACGCTGATCGGCAACCACGCGTTCGGCGGGACGGTGGTGATGTACGAGGGCGCGCCGGACCACCCCGAGCCGGACCGCTTTTGGGAGCTGATCGACCGACACTCGATCACGCAGTTCGGCATCTCTCCGACCGCGATCCGGGCGCTCCGGAAGCACGGGGACGAGTGGGTTGAGGGACACGACCTCTCCTCGCTCCGAATCTTGGGCTCCACCGGCGAGCCGTGGGACCCCGAGTCGTGGCGCTGGTTCCACGACGCGGTCGGCGGCGGCGAGTGCCCGATAATCAACATCTCCGGCGGCACGGAGATCTGCGGCTGCTTCCTCATGCCGATGCCGAACCAGCCGCTGAAGCCCTGTACGCTCGGCGGGCCGGGGCTCGGGATGGACATCGACATCGTCGACGAGACCGGCGAGTCGGTGAAGGAGTCCGGCGAGCGCGGCTACCTCGTCGCGCGCGACTCCTGCCCCTCGATGACGAAGTCGCTGTGGTCGGGCGACGAGCGCTACCTCGACGAGTACTGGTCGACGTGGCCCGACCTGTGGGACCACGGCGACTTCGCACAGAGGGACGACGACGGCTTCTGGTTCCTCCACGGGCGCGCCGACGACGCCCTGAACGTCGCGGGCCGGAAGGTGGGACCGGCGGAGATCGAGGGCGTCCTCATCGACCACGACGCCGTCAATCAGGCGGCGGCGGTCGGCGCCCCCGACGACACTACCGGCACCGCGGTCGTCGCGTACGTCGTGCTCGAACCGGGCGTCGACCCGAGCGACGACCTCCGCGAGGAGCTCCGCGCGCTGGTGGGCGACGAGCACGGTAAGCCGTTCCGGCCGCGCGAGCTGCTGTTCGTCGACGCCTTCCCGAAGACGCAGTCGGGGAAGATCATCCGTCGCGCGATCGAGTCGGTGTACGTCGGCGAGGACCCGGGAGACCTCTCCTCGATGGAGAACCCCGAGGCGCTCGACTCGCTCCGCGATCCGGCCTGAGCGAGGCCACCGCAGACCCGGGCGTCGCGCCCGTCAGGCGCTCGCCTCCGCCACCGCCGCGGCCAGCTCCTCGTAGTCCGGCTCCTGTCCGGCGTTGTCCGCGAGCCAGCGGTAGGTCACGGTCCCGACCTCGTCGATCACGAAGACGGCGCGCTGCGCGACCGTCTCGACGCCGTAGTGCTCGAACGCCTCGATCACGTCGTACGCCTCGATCGCGCGGTGGTCGGGGTCGCCGACCAGGGCGAACGGGAGGTCGTACTGCGCGCGGTACGCGCCGAGCGCGTGCGGGAGGTCGGTGCTCACGCCGAACAGCGTACAGTCGTCGCGGTCGAACCCGTCGCGGAGCGCCTCCATCTCGTCGGTACAGGTGTTCGAGAAGGCCGCCGGAAAGAAGGCGAGGACGACCGGCTCGTCGCCGAGGTGGTCGGAGAGTTCGAACGGTGCGATGTCGCCGTCCACGAGCGATCCGGTGAAGTCTGGGGCGTCGTCGCCGACGTCTGGCATACCGGGTCGTCGTCGGCCGGGCGTATCACGGTTTCGACGGCGGATCCCGGACCGGAATCCCGGACTCCCCGCCCGCCTTCAGCCGGCAGCCTGGGCAACGCGTTCCGCGGTCGGGGACGGAATCAAGTGCGCTGCCGACGAAGTGCCGGCGATGTCTCGCCCTCCACGCGGCCCCTCCCGCCGACAAGTGGCGCTGATGACCGCGACCGCCTCGCTGACTGGGTTCTCCGGCTGTCTCACGGACGATTCGTCGGACGACACTCGCTCGCGGACGGTGCTGCGGCTCGGCGAGGCCTCGCCGGTCGGCGTCTCGAACGAGTTCAGCACCCCGGTCGACTTCGTCGGACACGCTGGACGGGCGGCCGTCCGAACCGCGATCGACGGCGGGGAAGCCGCCGTCGACGGGTACTACGGCCCCGACGTCTCGGCGCCGTACGTCGTCGCCGACGGCCCCGAGTACTACCGGATCGAGACCGAGACGGTCGATTCCGTCGCGGCACCGGGCTACGGGTACACGGTGGCGGTCGACGCAGTCGACTCCTTCTTCTTCGGTCCCCCGTCGAGCGTCCCCTTCGCGGACCTCCCGGACCACGATTGGGACACCGTCCTCGACGCGCTCGGGGACGCGTCGCTCGTCCACGCGCCACACTACCCGCCGTTCGAGGTCACCTTCGCGTACGCGTCCGCCGAGCGGCGGGAGCGCTCCCGATTCGTCCCCGAGAACGACGGCCAGCGGGTCGCGTGGGACGGCGAACTCCTCCGGTTCTCGTTCGCGGAGGAGCGGTCGGTCGAGGTACGGACCGTCGCCGTCCGCGCCGACCGCGTCGCCTCGTCGCAGCGTGACTTCCGCGAGGCCGTCGGCGAGGAGCGCGGCCGCTCGCTCGCCGACCCGACCGGGGACCAGCGCGCGGTCCTCGACGCGGCGATCGACTCCGAGTACGCGGAGGCTCCGCCGCTCTCCGACCCGTTCGCGGCCGTCGTCGACGCCGTCTCGACGGACGACGGCGTCGCCCCGCTCGTCCGCTACGACGGCGACTGGTACTTCGCGCGGCTCGCACGCCCCGACTGACCCGGTCGGGCCGTGCGCGAAGGGCCGACCGTCGGCCGATCGGCGCCCGAGCGACGACGCCGTTCGCTCGGCCCGTCGCGCCGCGCGAGGCGCCGTGCGGCGACTCGACGAGGCAAAAAGACTATAATCGACACAGGGCTACAGCGAGACAGAGATGACAAGTGCGATTCCACTGATCGGCGGCATTCCGGCGGGGCCGGAACTCCTCATAATCCTGCTCGTGCTGGTCCTGCTGTTCGGGGCGAACAAGATCCCGAAGCTCGCTCGGTCGACCGGCCAGGCGATGGGCGAGTTCAAGAAGGGCCGCGAACAGGTCGAAGAAGAACTGAAAGACATGCAAGACGGCAAGAGCGCGGACTCGACGCTCGACGACGAGGACGACGACCTCGACGAGCTGGAGACCGAGACCGAAAAGGAAACGAGCGCGTAAGCCGGCCCCGACGCCGACCGATCCCCGCCGTACCGTTTTCTCCACCCGTTCTGGGCGCGTGGCCTAGCGGACAGGGCGAGAGGTTCCTAACCTCTCGATCGCGGGTTCGAATCCCGTCGCGCCCGTGACTTCGCTTCGCTCAGTCACGGGCGCGACTGGCTCCACGCTCGCTCACTGCGTTCGCTCGCGTGGATCCCGCCGCGCCTGCTACCCGCGAACGAAGTGAGCAGTAGCGGTCCGGGGACTCGAACCACGCGAGACTCACTTCGTCCGTCTCGTATTGGTCCCGCCGCGCCCGCCGGTAACCCATTGAGTGCGACTACTCCTCGGCCCGTTCGAGGACGATCCGTTCGTCGAACCGCCCCCGTCGCTCGGCCTTCTCGGACCGCATCTCGTCCAGCTCCTCGGCGGTGAGTCCGCTCAGTTCGCGGAGCGCGTGGACAACCTCGAGCACGTCCGCCAGTTCCCGCGGGTCGCGGGTCTCTCGGTACTCCGCGGTCTCCTCGGCCAGCTTCGCGGCGAGCCGGTCCGCGTACTCGTCCTCGCCGGCGACGTGCGTCTGCGCTCGCCCGCCGTCCGCCTCGATGATCTCAGGAATTTCGTCTCGGACCAGTTTGTCGTATTCCTCGGCCATGTCGGCCGATCGGAGCCCGGTTATTTGACGTTCCGGTCAGGCCCGCTTCTCAGCTCGCGTCCTCGTCAAGCCGCGGGAAGGACCGCGCCGCGAGCGCGACCGCTCCGACCGCGATGGCCAGCGTCGCGGCCGCGAGCCCGGCGCCGGGCTCGTACAGCAGCGGCGGGTGGTAGCCGAGCCCGTAATCGAGGCCGACGTTCGCGACGCCGAGCGCCAGCGCCGTCGCGAGCGCGCCGCGCGTCGTGCGGCCGAACGCCGGGAACAGCAGCGCGAGCCCCACGAACAGCAGGTGCGTGCCGATCACGCCCCAGTAGTAGATCCAGGCGTCGGGCGCGGCGACGTACTCGGCGAACGCGAGGTTCAGCGAGACCAGCGGCCAGAGGCCGAATTGGACGAGCCAGACGAAGGCGATCGTCTGGAGGTACGCCAGTCCGCGCGAGGCGGGCGCCTCCGCGAGCGGGTCGCCCCGCCTGACGGTCGGCGCGATCGCGGCGAGGACGCCGCCTCCGAGCGCGACGGCGACCGCTGAGTCGGCGTACAGCGGCCACAGCGCCGGCGGCACGGTCCCCGCGGTCGGCGCGTAGTACGCGACGCCGACGCCGAGCATGAAGAGGGTGAACGCGCAGACGGCGGCGAAGCTCCGCGGCGCGCCCAACAGCTCCTCGGCGAGGGCGGCACGGACCCGCCGCCTGACCCGCGGGCTGCGGAGCCGTCGCAGGCGGCGGACGCCGTCGAAGCGAGACACGCGCACCGGTCGGTGCCCGAGCGACTAAAAAGCGCCCGTCCCCCGTGATTATCAATCGCGGTGTTTAGCGAGACACCTTTTTCAACGGATGAGCAGTTCCCGAGACTATGGACAGCGAGGACGCCGAGCGGTCCGCCCAGCGGTCCGGTCCGGTGGGTGGCACTTCGGCGTCCGGTTCCGACGCGGGCGACGACCCGGGCTGGACCCGCGAGCCGGACGCGGACGGAGAGCGCGGTGCGGACGACGAGCGCGACGAGTCCGAAACCGACGGACAAGCGGCCGCCGAGGGCGACGCGGACCTTGACGGCGACGCCGTAACCGATGAGCGCGGCGACGATTCGGAGGGCGACGACGCCGCGGCGAGCGGTGAGGACGCGGACGGCGACGACGAGCCGCCCGCGGTCACCGTCGAGGACGCGGACGACGAATCGGGCGAATCGGACGGACCCGACGCCGACGCGGACGGCGACGGGACTGGAGGGACCGGCGAGGGCGAGCCGCTCGACGACCCGGACACGGCCGCGGAGACCGTCCCGGCCGTCACCGACAGGTACACCTGGCGGTCGCTGCTCGTCGAGCGCGGCCGCGAGGACGAGGCGGAACGCGTGTACGCGGACGTGCCGAACGAGCCCGCCGTCCCGGCCGACGCCGTCGCGTACCACCGCCCGGACGGGGCCGAAGACGTGCTCCGCGCGCCGGGCGTCGACGAGCCGTTCGAGGCGGACGGGGAAACGGCCGTCCCGGGCCGCGGCACCCCCGACCGCGGCACGCTCGTCGTCGGGACCGACGCGGTCGTCCTCGACGGTGCTACCGTCGTCCCGACGGGCGAGCGGGTCGCCGCGCCGCGGCGTCCGGTTCGGAGCGACGCGGCCGACGGCGATTCGGACACCGCGGACGACGTCGAAGCCGACGGCGACCCCGACGACGGACCGGCGGCGACCGCGGACGCGACGCCGGTGCCCGATGCCGACCCCGGCCCGGCGGCGACCGCGGACGCGACGCCGGTGCCCGACGCCGACCCCGGCCCGGACACGGTGTTCGACGGACCGGTGGGCCGGGGCGGGGTCGCGGGCGTCGTCGTGGCGCGCCCCGACGCGGTGGAGTCTGTGCCCTCTCGCGCGCCGACACCCGACGAGTGGGACCGTGTCGACTTCGACCCGGCGACGCTGCTGGGATTCGACCCGAGCGAGACCGACTACCGGGTCCGCGCGGCCGCCGCGGTCGGCGACGTCCTCTGGGACATGTGCGCGGCCCGCTACGACCCGTACTCGGTCCCGGTGCTGAAGGGGTACTACACGTGGGAGAACTACCGCGAGGAGTTCTTCCTCGACGAGGACGGGAACCCGCCGACCGAGGAGAACGAGGAGGGCGAGCCGATCCCGCTGGAGTTCACCCACGAGGACAAGACGGAGGCGCTCGGGTTCGACCCGGACCGCACCGAGGAACTGCTCGGCGCGGGCGGGAGCGCCGCGGCCGAGCTCGCCGACCTCGTCGACGAGCGGACCGTGGACGTGAACCCCGAAGTCGACGAGGACGCGTTCTTCTCGACCGACGAGGGCCACACCACGCTGACGAACCGGTACGACCTGGAGAAGGCGGTGCCGATGCAGAAGAAGACCCACTTCCGGGAGGAGGAGCGCTACTGGGTGAACAAGCCGTACGCGTTCGTCATCGTCTTCCGGTCGCGGAAGGAGAACGAGGCGAAGTACTACGCCGTCCAGCCGTACCGCACCGAGATCGAGACGGAGCTCACGGAGTTCCTCACCGGGAAGCTCCGGACCTCGATCAAGTACGCCGACGAGTCGATCGCGGGCGGCGACGAGGCGTTCCGCGAGGAGGTGATCGTCGAGGAGGCGCGCACGCTCCTCGACCGCTACGGGCTCTACGAGGACGACGAGGACGAGCGGGGCATCGCCGACACGCTGGTCGACCGCTTCGGCATCGACCCGACGGAGGGGATCGCCGGGCGGATCGCGGAGTCGCTCGGCTACGAGCCGCCGACCGAGGAGCCGGACGACCCGCCGGCGATCAGCGCCCGGCCCGAGCCCGCGGTGCTCGCGGAGGACGCCCGCACGCTGTCCGCCCACCAGGTCGAGAAGCTCCTGTACTACCTGAAGCGCGACTTCGTCGGCTACGAGCGGATCGACCCGATCAAGTACGACATCAACGTCGAGGACATCTCCTGTGACGGGTACAACTCCCCCGTCTTCGTCTACCACTCCGAGTACGAGCAGATCATCACCAACGTCTACCACGGCACCGACGAGCTCGACGACTTCGTCGTGAAGCTCGCGCAGCGCTCCGGGAAGGGGATCTCGAAGCGCCGGCCGCAGGTCGACGCCACGCTCCCGGACGGCTCCCGCGCCCAGCTCACCCTCGGCCGCGAGGTGTCGGACCACGGGACCAACTACACGATCCGGCAGTTCAACGACGTCCCCTTCACGCCGATCGACCTGATCAACTGGAAGACCTTCTCGCTCGACGAGATGGCGTTCCTCTGGCTCTCCATCGAGAACCACAAGAGCCTGATCTTCGCCGGCGGCACCGCCTCCGGGAAGACGACGAGCCTGAACGCGGTCTCCCTGTTCATCCCCTCGAACGCGAAGATCGTCTCCATCGAGGACACCCGCGAGGTCGAACTCCCGCAACGCAACTGGATCGCCTCCGTCACCCGACCCTCCTTCTCGGACGACGACAAGGGCGATATCGACGAGTTCGACCTGCTGGAGGCCGCGCTCCGTCAGCGCCCCGACTACATCGTGATGGGCGAGATCCGCGGCGAGGAGGGGCGGACGGCGTTCCAGGTCATGTCGACCGGTCACACCACCTACACCACGTTCCACGCCGACTCCGTCGGCGAGGTGCTCAAGCGGTTCACCACCGACCCGATCAACGTCTCGAAGACGATGTTCACGGCGCTCGACTTGGTCTCGATCCAGACCTCGACCCGCGTTCAGGGCAAGAAGGTGCGCCGGAACAAGTCGATCACCGAGATCAACCACTACGACGCCGAGAACGACGAGATCAACGTTCAGGACGTGTTCCAGTGGCAGGCGGAGACGGACGAGTTCCTCCAGATGGGCGACTCGAACACGCTCGAAGACATCATGTTCGACCGCGGCTGGAGCCGGGCGACCCTCGACGAGGAGCTGCGGAAGCGCCGGGTCGTCTTGGCCTACCTCATCGACCGCGGACTCAACAGCTACGCGCAGGTGGCGGCGACGTTCCAGGCGTTCATCAACGACCCGGAGACGGTGCTCGCGCTGATGGCCAACGAGGAGCTCGAGCGCTCGCTGGAGGACCTCCGCGAGATGGAGTCGGTCCTCATCAACGTCGACCGCGAGAAGGAGGCGCTCGTCCCCCGCCCGACGCCGGACGCGGACGGCGAGGCGGAGGCCGCCGGGATACTCGACGCCGCCGAGGACCTCTTCGAGACGTACCGCGGGCAGGTCCCCGACTCCGTCGCCGACGCCCTCCTGGAGATGAACCACGCGGGCGACGTGGAGGCCGCCCCGGCGAGCGACCACGAGGCCCTCGCTGAGGCGGCCCGCGAGGCGGACGCGGCGTACGACGAGCCGGCCGGCCCGGAACCGGCGCCCGGTGCGGCCGACGCGGACGGCGTCGACGACGCCGACGAGACGCCCCCCGACCTGGGGGGCGCGGGCCACTCGGGGACGCCCTCGCCGGACCCCGCGCACGGCGACTTCGAGGGGGTCGCCGAGGCGGTGGGCGACGGCTCGGGCGACCTCGACGGCATCGACTTCGGCGAGCCGTTCGACGAGGGCGTCGACGTGCTCTCCTCGCCCGCGGGCCCCTCCGAGCCCGGCGCCCCGCCCGACGCCGGCGCGGGCGGCGGCGCCGACGCGTCCCCCGACGTGAGCGAGGGGTTCAGCGCCGCGGAGCCCGTGGACGGCGAGCCCTCCGCGGAGGTCGGCGACGGCGAGGAGTCCGACACGGACGAGTTGGACGGGGCGGACGAGCCTGACGCGGCGGACGAGCCTGACACGGCAGACACAGCAGATGAAGCGGAGGATGCCGACGAGACCGAGCAGGGGGACGACCCCGACGAGGCTGACGACGGAACGGGCGACGACATCGACGAATGGGGGTTCGACGCCGTCGAGCCCGCGGAGGACGGGTGACGCCGTGTTCCTCGTGAGGGCCGTCCCGTGAGTCTCGACGTGGACGCGGGCGACGGCGGCGTCGACGCGAACGTCCTCGCGGAGCTGTGTTACCCGGTGTTCGAGCTGCTGTTCGACCCCGACGGCGACTTCGTCGCGGACGTGGAGCGCAAGCTCGCGGAGGCGCGGATGCCCGACCAGGTCGAGATGTACGTCTCACTGGCGCTGGCGGTCGGCCTGCTGGTCGGCGGGCTGCTCTGGGCGCTCGGCACGCTGGTCGGCTACGGCGTGTTCTCGCTGGGGCTGGTCGACCCGTCGACGCTCTCGCTCGGCGTGCCGGCGCCGACGACGGCGATCCAGGAGCTGCTCCGCTCGCTCGTCGTGCCGACCGCGGTGCTCCTCAGCGGGCTCGTCTTCGGCTCGATCGGGTTCGCGATCGGGTTCGGCGGCCTCGTCGCGGTCCCGTACTCGCGCGCCTCCTCGCGGAAGCGGGAGATCAACCTCCTGCTCGCGGACTCGGTGTCGTTCATGTACGCGCTCTCCGTCGGCGGGCTGAACCAGCTGGAGATCCTCCGCGCAATGGCGACGGCGGAAGACACCTACGGCGAGGTGTCACGCGAGTTCCAGAGCATCGTCAACGAGACGGAGTACTTCGGCACCGACTACCGGAACGCGATCCGCCAGCAGTCCATGGAGACCCCCTCCGACGAGCTCTCGCAGTTCCTCGCCGACATGCTCTCCATCGTCAACTCCGGCGGCGACATGGAGGGCTTCCTGAAGGACAAAAAGGAGAAGCACCTCCGCACGTCGAAACAGGAGCGCGAGATGACCTTGGAGACCTTGGAGCTGTTCGGCGAGATGTACATGACGCTCTCGTTGTTCCCGCTGCTTCTCATCATCATCCTCGTCATCATGGGGATGATGGGCGAGGCCGACGACCGCCTGCTGTACGTCACGGTGTACCTGCTCATCCCCCTGGTCGGCGTCGGCTTCCTCGTGCTGGTCTCGACGGTGAAACAGGACGACCCCGGCGACGGCTACCTCCAGCCCGACGGTGGCAGCGAGCGCCTCCGACAGACGAGCCGGGAGGGGCTCTTCCACTTCGGGCTCGTGGAGGCGTTCGTCGGGACGTTCGGGGTCTTCGACCGCATCCGCGACCGCGAGGGGACCCACAAGACGATGGAGATCCTCTCGGCGCCGCACCTCTTCCTCCGCGAGAACCCGCCGTACACCCTCGCGTTGACCGTGCCCGCGGCGCTCGCGCTGGTCGTCGTCGCGGCCGCGGCCGGGTCGGCGCCGACGACGGTCGACGGCTGGATCGCCCGCCCGGTGTGGTCGGCGTTCGTCTGGGTCTACGTGCCCCTCTACGTCGTGCTGGTCCCGCTCGGGGTGTTCTACGAGTGGCACCAGCGCTCGCGGCGGGCGGTGACCGGGAAGCTCTCGGAGACGCTCCGGAAGCTCTCCTCGGCGAACGACACCGGCCAGACGCTGCTCGAATCGGTGCGCACGGTCTCGGAGACCTCGACCGGCAAGCTCGCCGAGGAGTTCGAGGTGATCCACGCGAAGGTGAACTACGGGATGAGCCTCCGTGACGCGCTCGTCGAGTTCAACAACGCCTACGCGGTGCCGCGGCTCGCGCGGACGGTGAAGCTGATCGCCGAGGCGCAGGAGGCGTCCTCGCAGATCACGGATGTGCTCACGACGGCCGCGCAGGCCTCGGAGAACCAGGACGACATCGAGCGCGAGCGGAAGTCGCGGACCCGGATGCAGGTGGCGATCATCGTGATGACGTACGTCACGCTGCTCGGCGTGATGGCCATCCTCCAGACGCAGTTCATCGACGTGATGGGCGACTTGGTCGCGCAGAGCGACGGCGCCGGGAGCACCGGCGGGGCCGGGTTCGGCGGCGGCGGCGGCATCGACCCCGACGTGCTCTCGATGCTGTTCTTCCACGCGGTGACGATCCAGGCGGTCCTCTCCGGGTTCATCAGCGGCTACATCCGCGACGCGGAGCTTATCTCCGGCGTCAAGTACGCCGTGGTCCTGATGACGCTGGCGCTGGGGGTGTGGATCTATGTCGGCTGACCGCGCACAGACGGT
Source organism: Halorubrum tropicale (assembly GCF_001280455.1). Lineage (NCBI taxonomy): Archaea > Methanobacteriati > Methanobacteriota > Halobacteria > Halobacteriales > Haloferacaceae > Halorubrum > Halorubrum tropicale. Next base: position 362,733 of record NZ_LIST01000002.1, on the reverse strand, counting down.
CCTCGACGGAGTACCGACATTCGCCGATGGGACGGTCACAACGGGAAACGAATCCTCTACCTGGGTCTCAACGAGCTTCTCGCAGATGCGAGGTCGGTCCGAGAGTGCTGCCTGTGATTTATTAGAATTAATAATCCAACCGCGTTTTTTATATATCGACTCTGTCCGAATATCAGTTACTCTCCCATCTCGTACGGAGCTACTCTCCGAAGTCGGTCCTCTGTCCGACGGAGATCGGACGCATAACAACAGCGAGTATCCCGCGCAACGCAAACACTGCGTAACGATCGCAAGGTAACTCGAAGTGACACCACCTCGTAAACCGAAGCGACTCGCCTCGGATCGTCGCGGCCAGACGCTCCAAGACTACGTCATCGGGGTGTCGATATTTCTCCTCACGACTGCGTTCGTCGTGGGATTCATTCCGACTCTCTTCACACCGTTTACGGCGCCTGTTGACGCTTCACAGACCACCCAGGCCGACAGGTACGCCGCCGAAGTCCTCGCGGAGATCACTCAACCAGACTCGAAGAACGTGCTCGACGGCGCTGGAGCTGACTCGTTTTTCGCGAACGAGTCTAACTTGGACGGAATACCGACGGCAGAAGGGAGCGAAGTGAACGTGACGCTCGTCGACGGAAACGGGACGGTCCAACACACAGTCGGCCCACCGTATCAGGGCGAGTCTACGGCGGCTGCGACACGCGTCGTCGTCCCGGAGTCGGGCTACGTAGGGAACCACACTTGTACGGCCACCTGTCGTATCGAGGTGCGACTATGGTAGCCGGTCCGCCGAAACGGCGACCGCCGTCCGACGCGGACCGCGGACAAGCGTACACTCTCGAAGGCGTTATTTCCGCAATCGTGGTCCTCACGGCGCTGCTATTAGCGACGACTGCGGTGGTAATTACGCCCACCACGGCCGGAACGATCGATCGGGACACGATGGCACAGTTGGGGACGCAGACGGACGACGTTCTCGCGACCGCTCACGAGCGGAACGCCCTTATTGAAGCCGCACTGTACTGGGACTCCCAGGACGGACAGTCGGGGTGGCCGACCGCGTACCAGCCCGGCGATGCCTGCCCCGAAACGATAGCGGACGAGCCGCTCACGCTGTGCCTTCTCCTCGAAGAGACGTTCACTTCCCGGTTCTATCGGTACAACGTCTATCTGGATTATCAGACGCAGGGGAAGACGACGGAGACGGAGCCGCTGTTCGTCCAAGGAACTCCCGGTCGAAACGCGGTCACCGCGACCCGTTCGATAGCGCTTCACGACGGGATGGAGTTGACACACAGTCCCGGCGGTACCCTCGGAGGGAACGTCTCGAAGTTCTACGCCGAGGACCTCGACGACCCGACCCTGGTAAACGTGGTCGAAGTGCGGGTGGTCGTCTGGTGATCACGAAGCTCGACGACCGCGGTCAACTGATGCTCGTGGGGGCGATCGTGATGGCAGCGAGCCTACTAGCACTCGTCGTCGTGCTGAACTCTACGATCTACACCCAAAACACCAACCCCGGAAATTCTCTCGGAGAGATGAACGAGGTAGAGCGACAGTTGGAAGCCGTTCGAACGGACGTCGACCGCCTCACCGACCGGATTGGACAACGAGACGGCTACGTCGACGTCCACGAGCTGAACGCGACGTTGACCGTTTACAGCGAACGGAAGGCGGAGCAGATCGTCGACCGGCGGCCCGCGTATCTTCGTGTGACGCTGAACGAGAGCGCGTCCGAGCTCGAAAGGGTGGCCCTTCGGCAGCGCAACCGCTCGCGAGCCGTCCGCTCGCGGGCGAACCGAAGCGACTGGACCCTCGTGGATAACGCGACGTTCAACGAATCCACTCCGTTCGAGCTCGTCATCGAACCGCGGAGCCTGACGCCGACGACGTTCATCGCCCGGGGCGAGGACGGCGGCGATTGGCGCCTCAACGTTAGCCAAGCCCCCTCGAATGCCGTCAGCGTCGAGGTCACGTACGACAACGGAACCACGGTCAGTGAGTCGGTCTCGGGGAATGCGGCTCGGGTGAACGTCACTGGTGGAGCGATCAACGGGACCCAGCGCTTCGCGTTCGCTCCGGGACTGAACGCCCCGTACGACCTTCGCGTGGAAAACGGTCACCGGTCCGACGGCGCGTATCATATCCTCGTCAACGAGGCCAGCGACGTCGATACCGGGAACTTCCACACCGACCCGGGTAACGGCCAGCCGTACGTGAGCCGCGAACTGTCGACCGCCGTCGTCGACGTCGAATACGTGAGCGACAAACTGTCCGCGGAGTCGCAGATCACGGTTCGGATCGGGGGAGATTCGGAATGAGAGGTCCCGGCGTAACAGACCGGCTTCGGGGCGACCGGCGGGGGGTTTCGGTCGCGTTGACACACGTTCTCACGATGGGGATTACCTCCGTGCTGATCGCCGGGCTCATAATCACTGCGGGCGGCGCGGTCGAGACGCAACGCGAGCGGGCGGTAGAGGGCGAGCTCACGACGATCGGAGAACGGATCGCGACCGAACTCACGGCACTGGACCGCGTCGCCGACCCGACGAACTCGACGATGACCGTCGAGACCTCACATCCCGAGCGGGTCGTGAACTCGCGCTACCGAGTGCGGCTGACATCGGATTCCGGAGACTGTCGGACCGACACCTGCCTCGTGCTCGAATCGCGGGCGATCGGAGCGCCGGTCGTGGTCCCCGTCCGAGACGACATCGACACCGTCGAGTCGACCGCCTTCGGGGGGGAGATCAGACTCGTTCACAACGGGACCGCGGTCCGCATGGAGCGTTCGCAGCCATGACTGCGAACGGGCGCGCCGTGAGCGATATGGTCGGATTCGTCCTCTCGTTTTCACTCATCCTGCTCGCTGTCAGCGCCGTGCACACCGGCGGATTCGCCGCTATCGCCGAGGAGCAACAGGAGGAACAGATACACAACACAGAGCGCGCGATGTCGGTGCTCGCGGAGAACTTTCACGACATCGAGCGAGGAAATGCCCCGACACGGGCGGGCGAGTTCCGACTCTCTGGAGGCGCGCTATCGCTGGACCGTACCGCGAGGTTCACCGTGTCTGTTGGACTCGATAACGGGACCTTCGCGGAGACCGTCCGAACCGGTTCACTCTCGTACACGAAAGACGAGACCGAGATAAGCTACGAGAATGGAGCGGTCCTACGGACGAACGACGACTACGGATTCGTGTCACGCCCACCGAGCGTGACGTGTCGAGACGGGAAGTCGATCATCTCGTTGGTCGAGATCGATCCGCGCGGTAACGTCACATCGACGAGTGTGGACGGATCGGTACTGGTCACGGTCGCGAAGCAGGACTCCGATATATACTATCCGAGGCGGGAAAACGGGACCGTCGTCAACGAGGCCGACATGGCTCAAAACGTGACGATCCGAGTCGAGGAGTCACGTCACGAGAAGGCCTGGGAAAGGTGGTTCGCCGAACGCGATGGATGGAAGCAGACGGCAGCAGGCTACAGGTGCGAGGCCGATACCGTATTCGTTCGGACGACCAAGGTGACGGTGAGGATCCTGCCGTGACAGGTCCGTGACGGTACGGTTCGGTCGAGTCCGAGACGAGCGGTTCGATTTCGATAGGCTGAGCGATTCACTCACTCGTTGGTGGTCTCGATGATGACCTCGTTCGTCGTCAGTCTGATCTCGAACCCGCCGGCGACCTCCTTGCCCTCTTGATCCTCTATCTCCAACAGTACGATCGCGTCGTTGTAGTTGGGGTCGCCGATGTCGTCTTTCGCGCTCTCCCACGTAGCGTCCGGGTCGGTGATCTCGAAGAGGAACACCGCTTGGTTGTCCTCAAGCTGTAGGTGCCCCGTCTCGTTGAGTAGTGGACCGAGAACTTCTTCGGCGTTGCGTTGCCGGTACCTCGTCTCTATCACCGGCATCTCGTCGCCGTTCTTGAGCACTCTGACGTTCTCCGGGTTCTCACCCGCCGACGCGTCCGTGCGGAGGTTCACCGAGCCGAGGTCGTCGCAGTTGTAGTGGTACCACGTCGTTCCGTCGTACTCGTCCGCCCCGGCGTAGTCGTAGTCGGCACACGACCACTGCGTCGCTCGGAGCGAAACCGTCGCTCCCGCCTCGACTTCGAACTCGTGAGTCCACTCGGAGAGCTGGGTCTCTCGGTCGTTGAGGTTCTGCTCGGCGGTGACGGGATCACCGGGATCGTACGGTCCGTCGGGCCACGGCCGCATCTGTCCGTCGTCGGTTACGACTCCCATCGTAACCGGGGCCCAGTGTTTTCGCATACCGCCCCACCAGGTGGGTGTCTGACTGGACACTTCCGTTCCCAGGACCGTCGTCGAGACAGTCGCGTTCTCCGAGACGCTGATCTCGCTTTCATTCCCCCCGACGCCGAAGTCCACGCCTTCCGAGATCGTTACCGTCACCGAGTCGTCGTCGGGATCGGCGTTGTCGAGGTCGTACGTCGAGTTCGTCGAGACTTCGCTTTCGAGGTATTCGCCCCAAACGTCGGCGTAGCGGCTCTCGACGGTAACGGTCATCTGCGACGCGTTCGAGCAGTTCGCCATCAGTTGGGAGTACTCGCGAGACCGTTCACGAGAGTATTCGAGGTTCTTCGTTGCCCGGAGCGTCTCCACCTGTCCGCCGGCGCTGCCGTTGACATTCACGGACGGAAACGTCAGCGTTCCGTCCTTGTACTCCATATCGGGGGGTGAGATCATCTCGTTGCCGCTCGGCGTCCCTCTCCAGATCCCACCGCCCTGATAGGTGACGGTCGAGTGGCCGTCGCTCTCGTAGTGAAGCGATCCCATCGGAATCACGAACGGGGTACAACCCGGGCCGCCGTCGAGTTTGATCACCATCTCCGCGTTGTTGGCGATGCGTACTGACTGCCCCTCGTCGGGATCGAAAGCGAGCGTGTGTTCGAGGTTGTCGCTGAACGCGACCTCGTTCAGCCGCGAATCAATCTCCCGCATCGTCTGTTCCGCGTCTTGCCCCTGAATCTCGCCCCTGAGGTCGCTCATCATGGCCGTTCCGAAGTAGAGTGTCGCCGACGCTGCCACGACGATCATCCCGATCAACAGGACGAATCCGACGAGGGTCGACTGCCCTCGTTCCCGTCTTCGAAGTGTGGTGGGCGGTGTCATGAGTACTCTCGACGAAGCGGCATCAAGTGCCCCGGCAGGATGTTGTGAACACGTCGTCAATTTGAATGTGATAACCTTTCGGTCAAAGTATTGGGTCTGATAACCACCGGTGTCGATCAGGCCCCAGTACCCCGTGAAGATCGAACTGAACTCTCCCATTTCAACCCTCTTTATCCAGCGGCTCACCTCGCTGCTGTCTGGCGATTCAACGCGACCGTTCAGAGACATGAGGGTGCCCAACTCTGCCGCCGCGGAACGGCTTTCCGGCCGATGCGTTCCGACGCGGCCGCGTCGGACCGGGGATATATTTCGCCGGGGCCCCTTCCCGGACCCGTGACCGAGCGACTCTACCTCGCGGACGACGCGGTGACGACGTTCGAGGCGACCGTCGAGCGCGTCCTCTCCGACCCGCACCGGATCGTCCTCGACCGGACGCACTTCTACCCGACCGGGGGCGGCCAGCCGCACGATACCGGGACGATCCGCGCGGTCGACGGCGATCAGGGCACTCGCTGGCGCATCGTGGACGTCGAGATGCGAGACACGGTGTACCACGAGGTCGAACCGGTCGACGGCACGGCGGGCGCGGACGACGACGCGAGCGACGCGACCGCGCAAGTCTCGCTCCCGGAACCGGGGTCGGAGGTCGCCTGCGAGGTCGACGCCGACCGGCGCGCCGCGCACTCGCGGTACCACACCGCACAGCACCTGCTGTCGGCGCTGCTGCTCGACGAGTTCGACGCGCCGACGACCGGCAATCAGCTGTACCGCGACCGGGCGCGCCTCGACGCCGAGTACGACCGGTTCACCGACGGCGACCTCGGCCGGATCGAGGCTCGGCTCAACGAGCTCGTCGCCGACGGGCGGGCGGTGTCGAGCTACACGATGGACCGCGAGACCGCGGAGGCGACGCTGGACACCGACCGGACGCGGATCGACCTCCTCCCCGACTCGATCGAGGAGCTGCGGATCGTCGAGATAGCGGGCGCGGACGCCGACGACGAGCCGTACGACCGCACCGCCTGCGCGGGGACCCACGTCGCGAACACCGCGGACATCGGGGAGGTCGTCGTCACCGGCCGGGAGACGAAGGGGCCCGAGGAGGAGCGCGTCCGCTTCGCGCTCGCCGACCACGTCGACGCGGACTGACGGCGGCGTGGGCGCCCCGCGGGCGCGTCCGCCGCTCGCCCGCGATCCCGCCGTTTAAATACGATCCGCGGTAGGTTCGGGCATGAAGTTCTGCGACGAGTGCGGATCCATGATGAAGTCCGGCGAGGGCGAGGACCACTGGGTGTGCGACTCCTGCGGCCACGAGATCGGGCGCGACGAGGGCGACGACGAGTGGACGACCGAGTCGCAGGTCGAGTCGGAGATCGTCGACGTGAGCGACGCCGAGGACAAGGGGCTCCCGACGACGACGGCCCAGTGTCCCGAGTGCGACAACGACCAGGCGTACTGGTACATGCAGCAGATCCGCGCGGCCGACGAGTCCGAGACCCGCTTTTTCGTCTGTACCGAGTGCGAGCACAAGTGGCGCGAAGACGACCACTGAGCACCGACGCGCCCGCCCGACCGTTCCTTCCCCGCCCGTCCGTTTTATTCCCGTCCGGAGAGAGGCGGGACCATGGAGCCGCCTGTCGTCCCCCGCGACCGCCTTGAGGGCTGGACGCTCGTCGCGGAGGCGACGGAACGCCCGTTCGAGGCCGGTCCCGTCTCGGTCACGGCGGGGACGGCGCGGTACGAGCGCGAGACCCCGCCCCCGCGGCCGTTCTTCTTCGCGAGCCGGCTCCGCATCTCGCCCGACACCGGACCGAACCCCGCCCTGACCCGGCTCGTCGAGTCCCGGGCCCGCGAGGGGTTCCGCGACCGCCTCGCCGACCGGCGCATCGGCGACCTCGCGCGCCGCGACGAGCGGCGCCTCGACGTCGACGACCCCGCGGCGTCGCCCGCAACGCTCACCGTGTTCCACGGGCGCTGCGCGGTCGACGGCGAGCGGGTCCCTGTGGAGGCGCTGCTCGCGGTGTGGGAGGCCGGCGAGTACCTGCTCGCCGGCGGCGCCTACCCGACCGGCGACGGGTTCGAAGCGACCCGTCAGGGCGTGTTGCGACTGGTCCGCGGCGTTCGGCTTCCGGCGTCGTCGGACGCGGTAGACAGCTCGTGAGGACCGGTCAGCAGGCGACAGCGCCGGCGCTCGACTCGATCGGCGACCCGTCGTCCTCGTAGTCCGCGTCGCCGACCGCGCCGGCGAACATCGGGAGCCGCATCTCGTAGGTGTACAGCACGTCGAACGCCGCGAGCGGGTCGAAGCCGTTCGCGATCGCCTCCCGCCCGGTCAGCCTGACCCCCGCCGCGAGCGTCACGATCGGCTCGCCGTCGAGGCGCCCGGCGGTCTCGACGCCGAACTCGTTGCCCGCGGCGGGGTCGGTCAGCACGGAGAGGTGGACCACCGTCTCCATCGTCGTCCCGCCCTCGCCGTCGCCGATCGTGATGGGGTATCCCCGCCCGGTGAAACAGCGCGTGAGCGGCGGCGCCGCGCTCCGGTTCGCGTCGGCGCTGGTGCCGACGGTCGCCGGACCGTCCGCGGGCGCGCCGCCGACCGACTGGACGGTCGCTCCCTGGACGCGGGCGTCCGCTCCGGACGCCGCCGGTTGGCCCGCGACCGCGCCGGCGCCGACGCTCGCGGCGAGCAGCAGCAGCGAGAGGGCGAGGGCGCGGGTCCGTCGCGGGCGCGTCATCGGCCGCCCTTTCGGCCGCCCGGGTTAAAGCACCGTGGTCTGCGGTATCAGTCGAGAGAATCGCCGTCCAGGAGTCCCTCGACGAGCAGCTCCGCGGACGCCACGTTCGTCGCCAGCGGCACGTCCTTCACGTCGCAGACCCGCAGCAGCGCCGAGATGTCGGGCTCGTGCGCCTGCGCGGTCAGGGGATCGCGGAGGAACACGACCCCGTCGATCCTATCGTCCGCGATCATCCCCCCGATCTGGAGGTCGCCGCCGTACGGCCCCGAGGCCTGTCGGTTCACGGCGAGCCCGGTCGCGTCCGCGATGCGCTTGCCCGTCGTCCCGGTGGTGACCAGTTCGCACTCGTCGAGGACGCCGGTGTGTCGCTCGACGAACGCGACCATCTCGTCTTTCAGCTCGTCGTGTGCGATGAGCGCGATGCGCATACGTGGCGCTCGCTCCGGCGTCGCTTAAGCGCTCGCCTCGCCGCGGCGTTCACTCCACCGCCGCGGGGCCGTCGCCCGGACCGTCGCCGTCGTTCGGGCCCTCCCCGGTGCCGTGGCCGTCACCGTCGCTGCCGTCTGTTCCCCCGGACGCCAAGGACGCCCCGAACGGGCCGAGCGCGACGCGGGCCAGCGTCCCGGGACTGTGTCGGCGGATCACCAGCAGGGCGTTGGCCGCGAACACCGCGACGCCGAGCGTCGCGAGCGACAGCCCGACGAGCGCAGGGCGCGTGGCCGCGCTGGCGAGCGTCGTCCCCGAGGCGCCGGCGGCGACGTCGGCGCCGACGACGAGCGCGGTACCGAGGAACAGGAGCGCGCCGTCGGCGGCCGCGAGCCGGTCGTCGTAGAGGTCGTCGACCATCGGCACCGCCTCGAGGCCGAGCCGGTCGCTGTACCGCTCGACCCACACGACGAACGGAACGACGTGGTACAACGTGCCGAGGACGACGAACGCGACCGCGCCGAGGAGCAGCAGCGGCGCGCTGCCCGGTCCGCCGAGGACGGTCTCGGCGGCGAGCGGCGACCGGAGCCATGCCGTCACGGCCGTCGCGGCCCACCCGACGAGCGCGAGCGCGACGACGGCGTACCGCGTGTGCATCGGGGTGCGCTCGACGCGCATCTCGAGGAGCCGACGGGCGAGGACGGCGGCGAACGCCAGCGCGGCGAGCAGCACGAGGACCGCGCCGACGCGGGCGAGGGCGGCCGCGCCGAGCAGTCGCCCGCCCGCGAGCGCGGCGACGCCGACCGGATGACCGACCTCCTCGACCGCGCGGAGCCGGTGGTCGACCCCGCGGAGCTCCGTCTGCGTGAACATCGTGGCGAGCTGGTACGAGGCGCCGTAGACGGTGGTGAGCACCGCGCCGAAGACGGCGAGGGTGACGTGCGCGCCGCGGACCCCGGCGTGCGAGACCCCGAACCCGGCGAGGAAGCCGGAGCCGAGGTCGGCCGCCAGCAGGACGCCGAGGCCGGTCAGGGCGACGAAACAGGCGAGCGCGACGGCGAAGTGACGTTCGGTCACATCGAGGTCCTCGACGGTCGCGAGCGTCCGCCCGACGTTGTAGACGAACGCCCAGAAGCCGGCGAGCATGACGGCCCCGAACCCCGCCAGCCACGGGAGTCGTCCCAGCGCGAGCGCGGTCGCGAAGCCGACAAGCCCGACGACGACCAAGGCGAGCTGGGCGCTCGCCAGCCGCCGCGAGTGGAGCGTCGTCCCCGACCACACCGGCACGAACTGCGTCATCGCGCCCATGATCGTCACGCACACCCACCCGACCAGCAGCAGGTGGACGTGGACGAGGCCGCCGAGCCCCGGGACCGCGTCGACGAGCAGACCGATCCCGACGAGCAGGGCGGCGCCGAGGAAGGCTAGCCCGACCAGGAAGTGCCGAAGCGGCACCGTCGTCGGCGGGCCGTGCTCCGCGTCGATACCGCCCGGAACTGCTCCCATACGCGGATCATGGACTCCAGGCACCCTCGGCTTGGTCCCGAAGATGTTCGCGCGCTCGTCGCCTCGCGGGAACCCGATTTCCGAGCGGCGTGCGGCGAACGGACCGAGAGCGTCGGGCCGCCGAACGGGGCGGTCTTAAGTCCGTCCGGTGACGAGGGCGGGCCATGCCACGCGACCGAGCCACGTCGCCGCTCGGCGTCCGGACGCTCCGCGACGCCGCGGGGGTGTCGTAGATGGGCGGCGGAACGACCGACGGCCGGGCGACGGACGCGCGAGCCGTCGGCGTCGACGTCGGCGGGACGTTCACCGACGTCGCGCTCGCGCTCGACGACCGCCTCGTCACCGCGAAGGTGCCGAGCACCGACGATCAGAGCGAGGGCGTCGCGGCCGGCGTCGAGAAGGCCTGCGAGGCGGCCGGGATCGCCCCCGAGAGCGTGACCGAGTTCTCCCACGCGATGACCGTCTCCGTCAACGCGCTCCTGGAGGGCGACGGCGCGCGGACCGCGCTCGTGACGACCGAGGGCTTCCGCGACGTGCTGGAGATCGGCCGGCAGACCCGGCCGTCGCTGTACGACCTCGACGCCGAGAAGCCGGCCCCCCTCGTTCCCCGGCGCCGGCGGTTCGAGGTCCCCGAGCGCGCGACCGTCGACGGGATCGATCGACCGGTCGACGACGCGGCGATCGAGTCGCTCGTCGCCGACCTCCGTGACGCCGACGTCGAGTCCGTCGCCGTGTGCCTGCTCCACGCCTACGCCCACCCTGAGAACGAGGACCGCCTCGCGGACGCGCTCCGCGACGCGCTCGACGCGCCCGTCTCGACCTCCAACGAGGTGCTGCCGGAGTTCCGCGAGTACGAGCGCACCTCCACCACGGTGGTCGACGCCTACGTCCGCCCGGCGATCGACGGCTACGTCGGCCGCCTCACCGAGCGGGCGCGGGACCTCGGGCTGCCCCAGCCGCGGATCATGCAGGCCAACGGCGGCGTCACCGACGCCGAGACGGTCAGGCGGAACGCCGTGACGACCGTCCTCTCCGGGCCCGCCGCCGGGGTCGTGGGCGCGAGCGCCACGGCCGCGACCGACGCCGAGCGCGACGGCCTGATCACCTTCGACATGGGCGGCACTTCCAGCGACGTGAGCCTCGTCCGGGACGGCGAGGTCGAGCGGACGACGGAGTCGGCGATCGCCGACCGGCCGATCGGCACCCCGATGGTCGACGTCGAGACCGTGGGCGCCGGCGGCGGGTCGATCGCGCGGGTCGACGCCGGCGGCGCGCTCCGGATCGGCCCGCGCTCCGCGGGCGCCGACCCCGGCCCGGCCTGCTACGGGAATGGGGGAACGGAGCCGACCGTCACCGACGCGGACCTCGTCTTGGGGTACGTCGGCGCGGACACCGACCTGGGCGGCGACCTCTCGCTCGACGCCGCGGCCGCCCGCGACGCCCTCGCCGACCTCGCCGACGAGGCGGGAATGGAGGGGCCGGTCGCGGCCGCGCTCGGCGTCCACCGCGTCGCGAACGCCGACATGACCCGCGCGATCCGATCCGTCACGGTCGAGCGCGGCCACGACCCGCGCGGGTTCGGCCTCGTCGCGTTCGGCGGCGCCGGCCCGATGCACGCGGTCGCGATCGCCGACGGCCTCGACGTCGAGCGCGTCGTCGTGCCGCGCGCCTCCGGCGTCCTGTCGGCGTACGGCCTGCTCGCGGCCGACGAGACGCGCGACGCGGTGCGGACCCGGCAGGCCCCCCTCGCCGAGGTCGACCCCGACGCGGTCGAGGCCGTCTACGCGGAGCTGACCGAGGGGCTGTCGGACGAGGTCAGCGACCCGGCGGCCGCGGGGATGGAGTACGCGGCGGACTGCCGCTACGCCGGACAGAGCTTCGAACTGACCGTCGACGTCGACCGACCGTTCGACCCCGCGGCGGTCGGCGAGCGGTTCGCGGCGGCCCACGAGTCGGCGTACGGCTACCGCGCCGGCGAGCCGGTCGAACTGGTGAACTGCCGCGCGACGGCGACGGTCCCGCGGACGGCCCCGGCGGTCGGCGTCGACGCCCCCGAGGACCCCGGTCCGCGGACGACGCGCGAGGCGGTGTTCCCCGACGGCGCCCGGGAGACGCCGGTCTACGACCGCGATCGGTTCCCGCTCGGCGAGGCCGTCGAAGGACCGGTCGTCGTCGAGGGGCCGGAGAGCACGGTCGTCGTCCCGCCGGGGTGGGGCGTGCGGCTCCGCGGCGACGGCGCGCTGCTCGCGGAGGTGAGCGAGGCGTGACGGGCGCCGACCTCGACCCGGTCACGTTGGAGATCCTCCGGAACCAACTGGAGAGCGTCGCGGCCGAGATGGGCCACGTGCTGATCCGCGGGGCGTACTCGCCGAACATCAAGGAGCGCCAGGACTGCTCGACGGCGCTTTTCGACGCCGACGGGCGGATGGTCGCGCAGGCCGAGCACATCCCGGTCCACCTCGGGGCGATGCCGGACGCCGTCGACGCGGTCCTCGGGAAGGACCCGAAGCCGGGCGACGTGTTCGTCGTCAACGACCCGTTCGCGGGCGGGACCCACCTCCCGGACGTGACGCTCGTCTCGACGGTCGCGCCCCGCGGCGAGGTCGTCGGCTACGCGGTGTCGCGCGCGCACCACGCCGACGTGGGCGGGAGCGCGCCGGGGAGCATGCCGCCCGGCGCGCGGGAGATCTACGAGGAGGGGCTCAGGCTCCCGGCAGTCCGGCTCGTCGACGGCGGCCAGCCGAACGAGGCCGTCCGCGACCTGATCCTCGCCAACGTCCGCACGCCGGACGAGCGGGCGGCGGACCTCCGGGCGCAGCGCGCCGCGAACGCGCGCGCCGAGGAGCGGGTCGGCGAGCTGCTCGACGAGCACGGCGACGCGCTCCTCGACGCCTTCGACGCCGTCATCGACTACTCGCGCGACCGGATCGAGGCCGAGATCCGGGAGCTCCCGGACGGGACCTACCGCGCGCGAGACGTGCTCGAAGGCGACGGCGTGAGCGACGGGGACATCCCGGTCGAAGCCGCGGTCACCGTCGACGGCGCGTCCCTCGACGTCGACTTCGCCGGCACCGCCGACCAGGTGCCTGGAAACCTGAACGCCCCGTTCTCGGTCGCGAAGAGCGCGGTCTACTTCGTGGTCCGCGCGATCACCGACCCGGAGATCCCACCGAATCACGGCTGTTACGAGCCGGTGTCGATATCGGCGCCCGAGGGGTCGCTGCTCGCCCCGCGCCCGCCGGCCGCGGTCGTCGGCGGCAACGTCGAGACGAGCCAGCGCGTCACCGACGTGACGCTGGCGGCGCTCGCCGAGGCGGTCCCGGCGGTCGTCCCGGCCGGCGGCCAGGGGACGATGAACAACCTGATAATCGGCGACCGCGCCGGCGAGTTCACCTACTACGAGACCATCGCCGGCGGCTTCGGCGCCCGGCCGGGCAAGGACGGGATGGACGGCGTCCAGGTCGGGATGACGAACACGCTCAACACCCCCGTCGAGGCGCTGGAGGCGGCGTACCCGCTCCGGATCGAGCGCTACGCCCTCCGCCCGTCGAGCGGCGGCGACGGCCGGCACCGGGGCGGCCTCGGCGTCGAGCGGCGCCTCACCGTCGAGGCGGACGCGACCGTCTCGCTGCTGACGGAGCGGCGCCGGACCGCCCCGCGCGGGCTCGACGGCGGCGGCGACGGCGCGCTCGGCGAGAACCTGATCGACGGGGAGCCGGTCCCGGCGAAGGCGTCCGTCGACGTCCCGGCCGGCACGGCGGTCTCGGTCCGCACGCCGGGCGGCGGCGGGCACGGCGACCCCGCCGAGCGCGACCCCGAGGCGCGGGAGCGAGACCGGCGCGACGGGAAGGTCGACGCGAGCGGCGACGGACCCGACGACGACCGGCGGAAGTGAGCGGCGGCCGTCCGCCGCGTTATCGGACCCGAAATACGCGAGTCCTCTATTACTGATCGCGAAGGATTAACTGTGGGTATTCCAAGCGATAGGTAATGAGTGAAGGGGACCTGAGCCGGGACCTCGGGCTCTATTCGGCGGTGACGCTGAGCATGGGCGCCATGATCGGCGGCGGCATTTTCGTCCTCCCGGCGGTCGGCTACGAGAAGGCCGGCCCGGCGGTCATCTTCGCGTACCTGATCGCCGGCCTGATCGTCCTCCCGAACGCGCTCTCGAAGGCCGAGATGGCGACGGCGATGCCCGAGGACGGCGGGACCTACATCTACATCGACCGCGCGATGGGCCCGCTGTTCGGAACGATCGCGGGCGTCGGCGTCTGGTTCTCGCTCGTGTTCAAGAGCGCGTTCGCGCTCGTCGGCCTCGGCGCCTACCTGCTGTTGCTCGTGAACATCCCATTCGGCCTCGTCAAGACGGTCGCGCTCGTCCTCGGGGTCGTCGTCATCCTGCTCAACGTCGTCGGCACGGAGAAGAGCGGGCAGGTACAGAGCGTCCTCGTCACCTTCGTCGTGCTCGTGCTCGGCGCCTACGTCGTCGGCGGGATCCGGCCGGCGGAGTCGGCGCAGTACGTCCCGTTCACGACCCACGGCGTCGGCGGGATCGCGACCGCCGCCGCCTTCGTGTTCGTCTCGTACGCGGGGATCGGCGAGGTCGCGTCCGTCGCCGAGGAGATCGCCGACCCGGACCGGAACATCCCGCTCGCGATGCTCGTCTCCATCGGCGTGATGATGGCAATATACACGGCGGTCGTGGCCGTCGTCGTCGGCGTCGTGCCGGGCGAGACCCTCGTCACCGGCGGTCCGGGCGGCGGGACTTCCCTCACGCCGATGGCCGACAGCGCGGCGCGGGTGTTCGGCGGCGCCGGCGTCACCGTCGTCGCGGTCACCGCCGTCCTCGCGCTCACCAGCATGGCGAACGCGGGCGTCTTGGGGACCTCTCGGTTCCTGCTCGCGATGAGCCGCGACTCGCTCATCCCCGCGCGCGTCGGGCGGATCAACCCCCGGTTCCTCACGCCGGTGAACGCCGTCCTCGTCACCGGCGCGCTGCTGCTCGCGCTCATCGCGTTCGTCCCGGTGGTCGACCTGGCGAAGCTGGCGAGCGCCTTCCTCATCCTCGTCTTCTCGCTGGAGAACCTCTCCGTGATCGTCTTCCGGGAGGCCGACGTGGACTTCTACGACCCGGACTTCCGGTCTCCGGGGTACCCGGTGTTACAGATACTCGGCGTGATCGGCGGCGCCGTGCTGATCGTTCAGATGGGGCGCCTCTCGATCCTCGGCGCGGTCGGCATCACCCTCGGAAGCCTCGCGTGGTACCTCGCGTACGCGCGCTCGCGGACCGCTCGCACCGGCGCGCTGGCGACGTTCCTCGACCGTGACGACGACGCCACGGACCCGCCGGACGAGGCCGCCGCCGCGGAACAGCGAGACGACTGACGGCGCGGCGCTCTCGCCAGCACGCCAGTTCTCTACCGCCTACTTGAACCGGAACGTCTCCAAGTTCTTCGGCGCGAACGTCCGCATGTTGTAGTCGTGGTACAGCGACGACGAGAGGTCCTGGACCGAGCTCTCGTCGCCGTGGACGCACAGCACCTTCTCCGGGCGCGGGTTCATCGTCTTCACGAAGTTCTCTAAGCCCTGCCGGTCGGCGTGACCGGAGAAGCCGTCGACGACCTCGGTGTCCATCTCCAGGGTGAGCGTGTCGCCGCGGCTCCCGCCGCCCCAGCCGTCGACCGGGATCTCGTCCCAGCCGTTCTGGATCCGGCGGCCGAGCGTCCCCTGCGCCTGGTAGCCGACGAAGACGAGGTTCGAGTCCGGGTCGGGGCCGATGTGGCGGAGCCACGACATTATCGGCCCGCCCTCGATCATCCCCGACGTGGAGATGATGATACACTCGTCGCCGTCGGCGACGTCCTGTCGCTCCTCTTCGCCGCCGTCGATGTGGTTGAACTGGTCGGCCAGGAACGGGTTCTCGTCCTCGTGGAAGATGCGGTCGCGGAGGTCGTCGCGGAGGTACTCGGGGTAGGTGGTGTGGATCGCCGTCGCCTCCCAGATCATCCCGTCGAGGTGGACGGGCATCTCCGGGATCTCGCCCTCGCGCATCGCCTCCTCCAAGACGAGCATGATCTCCTGAGAGCGTCCGACCGCGAAGGCGGGGATGACGACCTTCCCGCCCTGCTCGTACGTCTCGTTGATAACGCGTTTGAGCGCCTCCTCGGAGTCCTCCTGATCGGTCTGGTAGTCGTTGCGGCCGCCGTAGGTGGACTCCAGGACGAGCGTCTCGACGCGCGGGAAGTCGTTGACCGCGCCGTTGAACAGCCGCGTGTCCTCGTAGTGGATGTCGCCGGAGAAGGCGACGTTGTAGAGGCCGTCGCCGATGTGGAAGTGGGTGACGGCGCTGCCGAGGATGTGGCCCGCGTTGTGGAACGTGAGCTTCACGTCAGGCGCCACGTCGGTCACGTCGCCGTACTCCAGCGGGATGGTGTGTTTGATCGCGTCGCGGACCTGCGCGGACTCGTACGGCGGCGTCCGACCGTCCTTCGCCGCCACGTCGAGGTAGTCGAGCGTGAGCAGGCCCATCAGGTCGCGGGTCGGCTCCGTCGTGTAGATGGGGCCGTCGTAGCCGTACTTGAACAGGAGCGGGACCAGCGCCGAGTGGTCGAGGTGGGCGTGGGTCAACACGACCGCGTCGAGGGTCGCCGCGCCCGCGCCGAGCGCCTCGGGTACCTGGAGGTACGGCACCTCGCCCTCAGCGCCGGGCTTGTCGCCGCAGTCGATGAGGATCCGGGTCTCGGGCGTCGAGAGGATGAAGGCGGCGCGGCCGACCTCGCGGCAGCAGCCGAGCGTCGTGATCCGCACCCACTCGTCGTCGGACATCTCCTCGCGGTGGATCTGCCGGCCGACGCGTTCGAGGATGTCGCGGCGCTCCTCGCGCTCGTTCTTCAGGAAGCCGCGGACGTTCGAGACGGTGGAGGACTCGATCGGCGGCGTCCGAACGACCTCGGGGGTCCAGCCGACCTCCTGGGTGATCTCGCGGAGGGTCGAGCCGCGGCGGCCGATCACCATGCCGGGCTTCTCGGCCTCGATGACGACCTCGCCGGTGTCCTCGTGGAAGTCGAGGTCCGTGACGCCGGCCTCCTCGGGGATCACCTCGCGGACCTGGTCCTCGGCCCGCGCCGGCGGCGAGAGGGCGCTCGGGTCCGGTCGGACCGTGATCCGCTTGCGGAGCTTCGAGGCGAGCCGCCGGATCAGGTCGCCGTCGCCGGCGAACCGCTTCGGGTCGCGCGTGTACACGACCAGCTCCGGCCCCTCGTATTTCACGTCGGTGACCGTGATGTCGTTCGGAATCTCCTGTTCGATCTCTGATTTCAACGTATCGAGCTGCTTGTCGACTTGACTCATATCTCACTGCGGGTCGTCGGGGCCGCCGTCGTCGTCGAATCGCGTCGCGCGGCGACTCGGCGCCGATCGATCGGCCGTGACGGGGTAGGCATAGTGGAAGTACTGTCCGTACTGGTTCCGTACGCGGGAACAGCCAGCGAAAACCCGCTTGGATCACGGTACTGCCCCGCCGTTATAAAAGCCTTCGCAAAGGGCAAGCCCCGGTCGACCCAAGCCGGGCCATGCGCGTCACGCCGCAGACGGTCCGCGACGAACACGCCTGGGTCCGCGACCGCGCCGACGTGGTCGTCCCGATACTCAACGACACCCGCGACCGCCTCGGTCGCCTCTTCGACGCCGACGTGGACGCGGTCGCGCCCGACGCGTACCGCCGCGAGGTCGACGCCGTCTTCGCCGACGGCGAGGTCGCGGTCAACGTCGCGGGCTGCGTCGCGCTCTTACGCGACCTCGACGTCGAGGGCGACTACCCGGGCTTCGTCGTCGACGAGGCGCTGGGCCGCGAGCTGGCGGCGACGGTCGCCGGCGGGCGCCCGCTCTCGCTGCTCGCGCAGGCGACGTTCCACGTCGCCGACGTTCACGTGGACCGGGACGCGACGGCCGAGACGGATCGAGACGGCGCCGGCACCGCGGGGGCGGACGACCTCGACGCCGCGCTCGCGGCGGGGTTCCAGACGCGGCTGCCGGGCTGGGACTGGCGGGAGGGAGAGAGCCCGTTCGCGGTCGACGCGGGGGGTAGCGAGTGACGGACGCGCGGCCGTCTACGACGTGACGTTCCTGACGAGGCCGTACACCCGGTCGATCAGCGCGTCGGGAACGAACCGCGCGAGCACGCCGACGCGAGCGACCGTCCCGGGCTGGACTCGCGCGGGGGGCTGGGTCGCGCTCGCGGCGTCGTAGATGGCGTGCGCGACGAGCTCCGGCTCCACGGCCCCCGGGCCGTCGCCGCCCATCAGCTGCGCGTCCTCGAACATGGCGTAGAAGTCCGCGTAGGCGTCGGTGCGCTCGATCCCCTCACGCTTCTCGGGGTCGGCCTCCCGCTCCGCGCGCTCGGAGAAGCTCGTCTTCACGGGGCCGGGCTCGACGACGACCACGTCGATGCCGAGGTCGGCCACCTCGTTGCGGAGCGCGTCCGACATCGCCTCCAGGGCGAACTTCGAGCCGCTGTACACGCCGCCGCCGGGGATCGACACCCGGCCGGCGACCGACGAGACGTTGACGATGGTCCCGTCGCGCTCGCGGCGCATGGAGGGGAGAACCGCGCGGATCAGCCGGTGCGGCCCGTACACGTTCACGTCGAACTGGTCGTGGACGCGGTCCGTGGTGACGTCCTCGACCGGGCCGAACTGGCCGTAGCCGGCGTTGTTGATCAGGGCGTCGATCGCGCCCTCCTCGTCTAGGATCCGCTCGACGACGCGGTCGATGTCGTCCCGATCGGTGACGTCGAGCGTGGCGAGCTCACAGCCCGCCTCGCCGAGCGCCTCGATGTCCGCCGGATTCCGCGCGGTAGCGTACACGGTCCATCCCTCGTCGAGGAACGCGTGCGCCGCGGCGCGGCCGATGCCCGAGGAACAGCCGGTGATGAGTACCGTCTTCTGCACGCGTCTCCGGTCAGTCTCCGACGCCATAACTCTCCCGACCGACGGCGGTCGAGCCGGAGACGCGCCGGCCGTCGCGCCCGCGGCGCCGACGACTTACTCCTCGTCGCTCTCGGCGTCGTCCGCGGCGTCCTCGTCCTCGTCGGTCGCGAGGAGGTCCCGCTCGTCGAGGACCCCCTCGATGTCGTCCGCGGACAGCTCGCCGTACTCGGGGTCGTCGACGGTGATCGTCGCGACGCCGACGCCGTCGGGCTCCAGTTCGCCGTCGTTCGGCTGCGCGAGGGTGTCGAGCGCGAGCCCGACCGCCTCGTCCGTCGAGACGCCCTCCTCGTACTCCGCTTCGAGGTAGTCGCGGAGGTCGTTGCGGTCCGAGCCGATCGACAGCGCCTGCCACTCGTAGGGGGTGCCCGAGGGGTCGGTCTCGAACAGGCGCGGCTCGCCGTCCTCGATGCCGCCGACGATGAGCGCGACGCCGAACGGGCGCGCGCCGCCGACCTGCGTGTACTGCTGGATGTGGTCGGTGATGTTCTTCGTCAGCGTCTCGATGCCGACGGGCTCGCCGTAGCGGAGCTGGTTGATCTGCGCCTGCCGCCGGGCGAAGTCGATGAGCTGGCGCGCGTCGGCGACGTGACCGGCGCTCGCGACGCCGACGTGGTCGTCGGCCTTGTGGAGCTTCTCGATGCTCTCCGGCTCCATGAGGGGGGAGCGGGCGCGCTTGTCGGCCGCGAGGACGACGCCGTCCTCGGCGCGGACGCCGACGCTCGCCGTCCCTCGCTTCACCGCCTCCCGGGCGTACTCGACCTGGTAGAGTCGGCCGTCCGGAGAGAAGATTGTGATGCCGCGGTCGTACGCCTGCTGTTGGGATTGGCCCTGCATGATATCACTCGGTGTCGAACGTCGTCGCGCCGACGCGGCCCGACTCGGTCCGCACGTCGCACGCGTCTCCGCGTACGGTCGCGGTCCGCTCGGCGCCCTCGAACGCGACGTCTCGCTGTGTCGAACTGGCGGTCGCGCGACCCATATATCTTTCTTCACAGGCACGCACCGTCCCCGAAATCCCCCTGACGAGGATCCCGACCGGCTCGCCGTCGACCTCGCTCACGCAGGCTATCGCGGCGCGCGCGTCGTCGACGTGGCCGTGCCTGACGCGGACGACGGCCTCGCCGCTGCCGTCCGCGTGGTCGAACGACAGCAGCGTGAGGTCGGCGTCGGCGCTGCCGGCGTCGCCGAGGAGGTTGCCGGCGCTGTACCACAGCGCGCGCTGGAACGCCCGCCGACCGACCTCGGCGTCCGCCCACGACTCGATGCCGACCGCGACGTACCGCCACCGCGGCCGCAGGTGTTTCGGGAGGTGCTTCACGACGGGCCCCTCACGCCGGGAGCTCCCGGATCCGCTCGGCGACGATCACCGCCACCTGGTCGTGGACGCGCTCGACCGCGGTCACCGCGAACCCCTCGGCCGTGAACGCCTCGACGAGCGTGCCGACGGTCGCGGGGTCGTCGACCTCGGGGCTGTAGAACGGCTCGTCGGGGTCGGGCGCCTCGAAGAACGCCACGTCGCCGAGGACGATCCGGCGCGCGCCCGTCTCGGCCATCACCCGGATCGCCTCGCGCTTCTCGTCGTCCGCGAGGTGGTGGAGCGCGAAGTTCGAGGTGACGACGTCGACCCCCCGGTCCGGGTCGACCTCGGGCCCGCGGAACTCGCCGTACGCGAACTCGACGTTGTCGAGCCCGCGCTCGTCGGCCTTCCGGCGCCCCTCGTCCATCATCCCCTCGCTGATGTCGCGCGCGAGGACGCGCTCGGCGTCCTCGGCGACCGCGAGCGCGATGGCGCCGGTGCCGGCGCCGAGGTCGAGGACCACGTCGTCCGGACCGGGCGCCGCGTGGTCGATCACGAGGCTCGCGCAGGCGTGGTACTCCTCGCTCTTCGAGTCGTCGTACTCCGCGGCCTTCTCGGAGAACCGCTCCGCGTGTTCAGCGACCGTCTTCTTCATACCTGCCACGTCGGACCCCCGGCTCTATGAAGCCCTCGGAGCGGCGCTCGCGGTTGCGGTCGACCAGCTCGCCCCACGCCCGGAGCCCCTCGCGGACGGCCTCGGCGTCGAACCCGACCGCCTCGCCGACCGCGACCAGCTCTCGGGGCGCCCGCAGTTCGAGGTGCGAGCGGGCGTTCGCGCTCACGACGTACGGCGCGTCGTAGTGGTCGACGATCTCGCGGAGCTTCCGGAGGTCCGCGAGCGCCCGGACCCGCTTCCCGCCGGTCTCGCGGAGTGCCGGCCCGAAGTCGAACTCGACGCGGACGCCGTTGTCGCGCGCCGCCTTCGCGAGGACGTGGTTGAAGTCGCCGCCGGCCGCCATCGGCCGGACGAGGACGTCGACGCGGGCCTGCTCGACCGCGAACCGGTTCAGGGCGTCGTCCCCGCCGACGACGCAGACGACGGTCCGGTCGGAGCGGTAGTTCCCGACCGCGCCGGAGGCGCTCGTCGGACTGTCGGCGTCGATCTCGACCGCGTCGACCACGTCGATCCCGTACTCATCCCCGATGGCGGTCGGGTCGCGGACCGGGCGCTCGGCGCGGCCCGTTCCGACCGAGCCCCTCGCGTCGCCGGCCGCGGCGGAGCCGTCGTCGGCCGGGTCCAGCGCGTCGCGCGACCGCACGACGATCCCGTCGTAGCCGTGTCGCGCGGCGGTCGCCGCCTGGCGGGCGGCGGTCGCCTCCCCGTCGGGGGCGGCGTGAACGGCCTCGTACATGCCCCCTCCTTTCGCGGCCGAGCGTATCGGCGTTGCGCTTTCGGCGCTCCCGATCCGCAAATCACCCCTCGCCGGCGGACTCCTCCTCCTTCTTCCACTCGCGGCGCGGGTCCTCGCCGGTGAACCACGTCGCGACGCCGTCGGGGTCGTCCTCGCGGAACGCCCGCCGCCGCCCCCACTCGACGACCGCCTTGGCGAGCGTGATCGGGAGGAGGTACGGGAGGAGGACGGCCCCGACGCCGAACGCGTCGCCGACGCGGTCGAGCAGTCCGGGAGCGAGCGCCGCCTCGATCGCGAAGATCACGGCGGTGACGGGGACGACGGTCAGCGTGCCGATGACGAAGTAGAAGAAGACGACGCGCTGGGCGGCCTCGACGACCATGTACGGCGACTGATCCTCGTAGGCGCGCTGGGCGAAGAACTCCCGGCGTACCTCCGCGACCTGCGCGCCGCAGACGCCGAGCGTCGCCAGCGCGACCGTGGGCGTGAAATACGAGAGCGCGTCCCAGCCGACCGGCACGAGCGGGAACAGGAGGAAGACGAACACCCCGAGCGAGCGGCGGACGACGCGGAAGTTCCGCCGGTAGATCGGCGGGAGCCACGGGACGAGGCGGGTCGGCTCCGGCTCGCGCTCCCACACCTCGTCGCGCTCGGCGTCCTCGTCGTAGCCGGTGATGTAGAACGAGCGGTCCGCCAACACGATCGGTCGCTCGGCGAACATCGCGGCGGCGGCGTGAGCGAGGACGAGAACGGCCACCTCGATCCAGTACACCGCGAGCAGCTCGCCGACGCGCCAGCCGAACGCGACCACGCCGGCGAGCGGGAGGAGGTTCGTCGCGACGACGAGCGCCAGCGCCCCGCGACCCGTGGGGGCGAGCGGGCGCGACGGGCCGCGGTCGGACCTCGGTGATCCGTCGGAGGGCATCGTATCGGTACCGGTTCGCGTCGAACATAAATCTCGCCACCCCGCCGCCCTTTTTGTTCGCTCGCGGGAACCACCGCGTATGGCCGCCGACTTGGAGGAGAAGACGGACCGCTACGAGCGGATGCTCGCGGACGCGTTGGCGGTCGCGGAACCCCGCCCCCCGGCCGACACGCCCCTGGGCGAGGCCGCGGCCGACGTGACCGAGATGGCCGAGTCGTACCTCGACGACGGGCGCCACTTCCGCGACGACGGCGACCCGGTGAACGCGCTCGCGTCGTACTCGTACGGTTACGGCTGGCTCGACGCCGCGGTGCGGCTCGGGCTGTTCGCGGTGCCCGACGACACCGAGCTGTTCACGACGTGAGGCCGCGACGCGGCGGCCGGTCGCCCGGAGCGCCCGCGAGGGACGCTCTTAAGCGGCGACGACCGCCACTGGTGGCATGGACGAACTCGCGGACCTGACCGAGCGGCTCGTCTCGATCCCCTCTCACGAGGACGAAACGGCCGCGGGCGACGCCATCGAGGAGTGGCTGCGCGCGGAGACGGACGCGACTGTCGAGCGCGACGGGACGGGCAACGTCCTCGCGTACCGGGGCGCGACCGACGGCCAGGACGCCGACTCGCTCGCGCTGGTCGGCCACCACGACGTGGTCCCGCCCGCCCCCGAGCAGACGACCGGCGACGGACTCGACGGCGACTACGTCGTCGAGCGCCGCGACGGCCGGATCTACGGCCGCGGGACCGCAGACATGAAAGGATCGGTCGCGGCCGCCATGTGCGCCTTCCGGGACGCGACGCCGCCGGCCGACCGGGAGCTGATCTTCGCCTCGTTCGTCGGCGAGGAGGTCGGCGGCGAGGGCGCGAGACACGCCATCGACGCCGGGTTCGCGCCGGACCGAGCGGTCGTCGCGGAGGGGTCGACGAACTACTCGAAGCCCGGGGTCACGGACGTGGTCGTCGCGCACCGCGGGCGCCGGGGCTCGCGGCTCGTCGCGCGCGGCGAGGCCGCGCACGCCTCGGAGCCCGAGGCCGGCGAGAACGCCATCTACCGCGCCTGCGACGCGATCGATGCGGTCCGCGACCTCGACGCCCCGCGGGCGACGGTCCTCGGGAACGACGTGTCGGGGTCGCTCGCGGTCACCGTCGTCGACGGCGGCGAGACGTGGAACGTGATCCCGGAGCGCTGCGAGGCGACGGTCGACGAGCGCACCGTGCCGGGCGGCCGCGCCGACCTCGCCGGCGTGGCGGACGCGACGCCGGGCGTCGAACTCGTCGTCGACCAGGACCTCCCGCCGATGGCCTGCGGCGACGCCGCGTTCGCGGACGCCGCGCTCGAGGTCGCCCGCGCGGTCCACGACGACCTCGGCCTCGACGCGCCCGAACACGTCACCAAGCCGCACGCGACCGACGCGGGGTGGCTCGCGGAGGCCGGCACCGAGTGCTTAGTCTGCGGCGCCTCCGAGCCCGGCGAGGCCCACACCGACACCGAGAGCGCGAGCCTCGACGCCCTCGACCGCTGTTACCGGATCTACATGGGCATCGCCGAGCGGGAACGGTAGCGGTCGCGACGCCGGCCTCGGTCCGGCTCCCGCGGACCCCGCGCGGCCCCGTATGGAAGGGGTTTTATGCGTTCCGCGGAAAGTGAGCGCCACTATGGGAGACAAGTCGAAGGCTCAAAAGAAGCGTCTGGCGAAGGCGGAGCGCCAGAACACCCGCGTCCCCGCGTGGGTCATGATGAAGACTGACATGAACGTGACGCGAAACCCCAAGCGGCGCAACTGGCGCCGGAACGACCTGGACGAGTAAATGTCGACGAACGACTTCGAGGAGCGCGTCGTCACCGTGCCGCTCCGCGACGCCAAAGACAAGCCCGTCCAGCAGCGCGCCGACTACGCCATGAAGATCACGCGGCAGCACCTCGCGAAGCACTTCTCCGTCGACGAGGGCGACGTGATCATCGACGGCTCCGTCAACGAGGCCGTCTGGGCGAACGGACGACAGAACCCGCCCAGCTCGGTGCGGGTCCGCGCGGCTCGGTTCGTCGAGGACGGCGAGCCGGTCGTCGAGGCCGAACACGCGGAGTAACGTGTTACGGGCGACCTTCACCGGCTCGTCGTACGTGGGCGTATTCGCCCGCGCCGTCGACGACCTCCTGCTGGTCCGGCCGGACGTCGACGAGGGGCTCGCCGAGGACCTCGCGGCGGAGCTCGGCGCCGAGCCGCTGCCGACGACGGTCGGCGGGTCGAACACGGTCGGCGCGCTCGCGACGGGCAACGAGAACGGCGTCCTCGTCTCCGCGCGGGCGACCGAGCGCGAGAAGGACCGGATCGCCGACGCCGCGGGCGTCCCGGTGCGAGAGCTTCCGGGAGAAATCAACGCCGCCGGGAACGTCGTCCTCGCGAACGACTCGGGCGCGTACGTCCACCCGGACCTCTCGCGCGAGGCGGTCCGGACGGTCGCCGACGCCCTCGACGTGCCGGTGACGCGGGGCGACCTCGGCGACGTGCGCACGGTCGGGACCGCGGCGGTCGCCAACAACACGGGCGTGCTCTGTCACCCCCAGTCGACCGAGTCGGAGCTTCAGGCGGTCGAGGAGGCGCTCGACGTCCGCGCCGACCTCGGCACCGTCAACTACGGCGCCCCGCTCGTCGGCTCCGGCCTCGTCGCCACCGACGAGGGGTACGTCGTCGGCGAGGACACCACCGGCCCCGAGCTGGGCCGCATCGAAGAGACTCTCGCCTTCATCGACTGAGCCGTCCCGCGCTCCGTTCTCCTTCGTTCCGATCGCACTCTTACATTTAAGAGCCGCAGCCGTGTTGCGGTCGGTATGCCCGCTATCGAGTGCCGCAACCTCTCCAAGTACTACGGCGACGTCCGAGGGATCGAAGACGTGTCCTTCGCCGTCGAGGACGGCGAGGTGTTCGGTTTCCTCGGCCCGAACGGGGCGGGGAAGACGACCGCGATCCGCACCATGCTGGGGTTCCTCTCGCCGACGAGCGGCGGCGCCACGCTGCTCGGTCACGACGCGACCGACCCGGTCGATTCGCGCCGCGCCCGCGAGCGCATCGGGTTCCTCCCGGGCGACCCGGGGCTCGACCGCGACCGCACCGCGGCGGCGTTCCTCGACCATCAGGCGGCGCTCCGCGGCGAGTCGAGCCGCGAGGACCTCGTCGAGCGGTTTGGCCTCGACGAGTCGCGCCGGATCGGGGACCTCTCTCGGGGGAACCGGCAGAAGGTGGCGCTGGTGGCCGCGTTCATGCACGACCCGGACCTGCTGCTGCTCGACGAGCCGACCTCCGGGCTCGACCCGCTCCTCCAGGAGGAGTTCGCCGCCCTCGTTCGCGAGCGCGTCGACGACGGGGCGAGCGTCCTCCTCTCCTCGCACGTCCTCGGCGAGGTGGCCGCGCTCTGCGACCGCGTCGGCGTCCTCCGGCAGGGCCACCTCGTGGCGGTCGAGTCCGTCTCGGACCTCCGCTCTCGGGGAGGCAAGCAGGTCCGCGTCCGCATCGCCGAAGACGTCGACAGGAGCGACTTCGAGGTCCGCGGGATTATGAACCTCCGCGTCGGCGAGACCGTCTCGTTCACGTGGACCGGCGAGTACGACGCGCTGATCGACCTGCTGTCGAGGTACACCGTCCGGGACCTCGACGTGGTCGACGCGCCGCTCGAAGAGGCGTTCATGACCTTCTACGACGGCGACGTGCCGGGCCCGACCGGGAACGGGGGAGCGGGCGGGGCGCCGGGCGACGACGCGCGGAGCGACACTGCCGCGGAGCCGGCAGGTGACGCCCGATGAGCGATCGCCCCGCACCGTGGCTCGCGATCGCGCGGTACGACGCCGCCGGCCGCGCCCGCGGGTCGCTCGTCGTGACGGGTCTCCTCTCAGCGTTCCTGCTGCTCTTTCTGGCCTTCTACCCGTCGCTGTCGACCGCCGGCATCGACCTCGACGCGTACGTCGAGGCGCTGCCGCCGGCGTTCCGGGAGGCGTTCGGGATCATCGCCTTCTCATCCATCGAGGGGTTCCTCGCGGTGGAGTTCTATCAGTTCGCGTGGCTGCTTCTCGTCGGCCTCTACCTCGCGTACCTCGCCGGGGGGACCATCGCCGGCGACGTCGCCTCCGGCCGGATGGACCTCACGCTCTCCGCGCCGGTCGCCCGCCGCGACGTGGTGATCGGGCGGTTCCTCGGTCTGATCCCGCTCGTCGCGCTCCTCAACGTCGTCCTCCCGGTCGTCGCGTACGTCGGCGTCCTCGCCGTCGGGGAGACCATCGCGGTCGAACGGCTCGCCGCGGTCCACGCGCTCGCGGTCCCGTACCACCTGACCTGCGTCGCGCTCGGCATCGCTGTGTCGACGCTCGCGTCGCGGCCGGGGATCGCCCAGCGGATCGCGCTCGGCGCGCTGTTCGCGCTGTTCATGTTCGAGTCCGTCGTCGCGAGCACCGACTACGCCGAGATCGGAAACGTCAGCCCGACGGCCCACTACGACCCCTCTGCCGTCCTCGTCTTAGGCGAGTACGACCCGACGGGCGCCGCGGTCCTGCTCGCGGCAACGACCGCCCTCGTCGCGCTCGCCGCCGTTCGGTTCCGGCTCGCGGATCTCACGGGGTGAGACCCGGCTTGCGCGGCCGCTGCGCCCCCTCCGCCCCGGCGTTGCCGCCTGTCCCCTTTTAGGAAGATACTTCCCTGTCCCTGCCGGATTGAGGAACATGAGTACCTACACGGTGAGTGGACGGTTCCAGAGCCGAGACGGCGACCAGCCGTTCACGAAGGACGTCGAAGCGGAGAACGAGGACCTCGCCCGCGAGCGCATCTACACCACGGTCGGGAGCCAGCACAACCGCAAGCGCACCCAGATCGAGATCGAGGAGGTGTCCGAGGCATGATGGGCGGCGGACAACAGCAGCTTCAGCAGCTCTCGCAGGAGATCCAGGCGCTCGACGAGGAGATAGAGGCGCTCGAGGCCGAGATCGCCGACTACCGCGAGGAGAAGGCGGACATCGACGACGCGATCGAGGCCATCGAGACGCTCGACACGGGCTCGACGGTCCAGGTCCCGCTCGGCGGCGGCGCCTACCTCCGCGCCGAGGTCCAGGACATCGACGAGGTCATCGTCTCGCTCGGCGGCAACTACTCCGCGGAGCAGGAGCAGGACGACGCCATCGACGTCCTCCGGAGCAAGCAGGAGGCGCTCGACGACCGCATCGACGAGACCGAAGACGAGGTCGCGGAGCTGGAGTCCGAGAGCGACGAGCTCGAACAGCAGGCCCAGCAGATGCAACAGCAGATGCAGCAACAGCAGATGCAGCAGATGCAGCAGGCGCAGGAAGACGACGGGGAGTAAGACGGGGATCCGACCGTGTTCGACGGACTGAAAGACAAGCTCTCCGGCTTCCGCGAGGACGTCGAGGAGTCGACCGAGACCGAGGAGGCGCCTCCCGACGACGAGGCGGCGACCGCCGAGAGCGACGCCGACGCGGAGGAGGCCCGACCGGCGGCCGTCGGTGACGCGTCCGAAGCGGACGAGAGCGAGACCGACGACGACTCGGCGTCGGACGACGAGCCGAGCACTTTCCAGCGCGCGAAGGCGTTCGCGACGGGCCGGATCATCATCGAGGAGGAGGACTTAGAGGAGCCGCTGTGGAACCTCGAGATGGCCCTGCTCGAGAGTGACGTGGAGATGAGCGTCGCCGAACAGATCCTCGACAGCGTCCGCGAGAGCATGCTCGGCGAGTCGCGCAAGCAGGTCGAGACGACCGGCGAGCTCGTCGAGGAGGCGCTTCACGACGCCCTGCTCGACGTCATCGCCGTCGGCCAGTTCGACTTCGAGCAGCGCATCGCCGAGGCCGACAAGCCGGTCACCATCGTCTTCACCGGCGTCAACGGCGTGGGCAAGACGACGAGCATCGCGAAGCTCTCCGAGTGGCTCGCCGACCGCGGCTACTCGTCCGTCCTCGCGAACGGCGACACCTACCGCGCGGGCGCGAACGAGCAGATCCGCGAACACGCCGACCGGCTCGACCGCGACCTGATCAGCCACGACCAGGGCGGCGACCCGGCGGCCGTCATCTACGACGGCGTCGAGTACGCCGAGGCGAACGGCGTCGACGTCGTGCTCGGCGACACGGCGGGCCGGCTCCACACGAGCGACGACCTGATGGCCCAACTGGAGAAGATAGACCGCGTCGTCGACCCTGACATGACGCTGTTCGTCGACGAGGCGGTCGCGGGGCAGGACGCGGTGAACCGCGCGAAGGAGTTCGACGACGCCGCGGCGATCGACGGCGCCATCCTGACGAAGGCCGACGCCGACTCCTCGGGCGGCGCCGCCATCTCGGTCGCGTACGTCACGGGCAAGCCCATCCTCTTCTTAGGCACCGGACAGGGGTACGGCGACATCACGCTGTTCGACCCCGAGGAACTCGTCGAGAGCCTCCTCGACGAGGAGTAGCGGACTGCCGACCCCGATCCCGCCGGCCCGAGCCCGCTCGTCACGTCTCACGAGCCGCGGCTCTCGGGACGCGTCCGTCGCCCCGCTCGGTCGACGGGCTCCGGCCCCCGGCTCGATCAGTCGTCGCCAGGCGTCGGCTCCGGCTCGGACGTCGGCCCGTCGAGTCGATCGGGACCTTCGCCGGGCGCCCGGCGTTCAGCGCGGGTCACGATCCGCGCCCCGACGGCCGCCGAACCCGCGCCGAGGACAGCGCCGGCGAGGACGTCGGTCGCCCAGTGGATCCCGAGGTACATCGTCGAGTAGACGACGGTCGCGGCGAGGGCGCCGGCGATCCACGTCCATCGCGGGAACCGCCGCCGAGAGCGCCACGCGACGGCGGCCACCGCCACGGAGAGCGAGGCGTGGGGGGAGGGGAAGACGTTCGTGTTCGACGCGACCGCGGCCGTCAGCTCCTGCGTCTCGGGGTAGAACTGATACAGCAGTCCGTCGACCGAGTCAAGGTACTTGCGCGGTCCGTACCCGACGAACAGCGTGTAACAGAGCGTCCCGACCGCGTAGTTCACCATGTAGGCGACGAGCAGTTCCTTCAGGTGTCGCTGCCCGCCCTCCCGGGCGAGGAAGTAGACCGCCGGTCCGGCGACGAGGAGGACAGCGAACCCGAGCATGTACGCCGCCGAGAAGAGTTCGAGCGTCGCGTCCGGCGTCGCACGCTGGAGCGCGGTGACGAACTCTCCTTCGATAGCGTACAGCTCGTCCGTAATGTGCCAGTCGAGCGCGCGAGAGATCCGGATCCGGTACCCCTGGGTGAGCTGTTTGACCGCCAGTAACCCCAGCGCCGCTGCGAGGTACGGCGCGACGTCGCGAGCGCGGTGGCCGAGGTCGTTCGTCGCGCGGGACAGCTGTCGAGGCCCGACACAGAGGAGGGCTGTGACCGCCGACCCGACGATAACCGAGAGGCCGGTGAGGGCGGTCACTCTGAGGAGCGCCATCGTCCCTCCCTCACCGTCTTCGCGCCACATGAGTGACACGGTGTCGGAGTACACCGGTACAGCAGGGTAACGCGAGCTGCTGCTGGCGCCGCTACCGTTCACGTTCCGACGGGGTCGCCTGCCTAACTGCCGCGATCGGTCGATCGGACGTGAGCGAATCGAGGCAGAATTTCGATATAGCGACATACAATTTATCTACTCGCCCTGGAACAGAATTCGTCGCTTTCTACCCGACCAAATTTGAGTCGATTACGGGAGCAGTCGGTAGACGTTCGCCTCGTAGACCTCGCGCACCTGGTCGCCCCAGTTGTGCGTGTAAGTGTCGATTACGTCGTCGGCCACGTCGCCGCGGAGGTACTTCACCACCCCGCGGTCGCCGGTCCTATCGCGGAGGTGCGTCGTGAAGAAGTGTCTGAAGTAGTGGGGCGTGACGTTCTCGTCCGCGCCGCCGCCGGTCCGATACCATCCTTCCTCGCGGGCGTAGCGCTCGACGACGTGTCTGACCGCCTGCGGTCGCAGCCGCTCGCCCCAGCCCTCTGCGGTGCCGACGAACAGCGGTTCCGCGGGCGACGGCGAGTCCGGTCGAACCGCGAGCCACGCCTTCAGCACCCGGCGGAGCTCGTCGTCGACGGGGATCACGGTCCCCCGCTTCCGCTTGTTCGCGGCCGTGCGCACCTCCCCGTTCAACTCCTCGCCGACGGCCGCGTCGGCCGTCACGAAGACCGAGTCCGGACGCTCGGATAGCGCGGGTCGGTCGCCGAGCGCGTAGGCCGCCTCTAGGTCCGGGTCCGTGACGGATAAGTCCCGTAAATCGAGGTTACACAGCTCGCCGACCCGCATCCCGGTTTTCAAAAGCGTCACCACGAGCGCCCGGTGGAGCGGGTGACGGATCTCGGCCACGAACGACTGCATGGCCGGGATCGAGACGTCGCGTCGGGCGGGGTCCTTGTCGACGGTCTCGTCCATCTCCTCCATCACCAGCGTCATCGGATTGCCCTCGAAGGCGCCCACCTCGGTCATGTACCCGTAGAACCGGTGGAGGTAGGCAGCGTACGTCGCGACCGTGCTGTCGGCGACGTCGCCCCGAAGCGAGTGGACGAACGCCATACAGTCGCGGTGAGTCGCCGACGCCGGGCCGCTCTCGTCGAGGAACGCCTCGAACCGCCGGAGGACGCGCTCGTACGCCGCCCTGGTCCGGTCCGTCTTTCCGTGGTAGGTGAGGTCCTCGAGGAAGTATCCGACCGGGTCGTCGGGATCGGGGGCCGCGCGCGTGCTACTCATCGGTCAACACGTACCCCCCGTCTCGCCCGCTGTATCGAACGCGGTTGCGATCCTGGAGCTCGTCGAGCGTCTCCTCCAGTTCGTCCTCCACGTCACCGACCACGGCTTGGACCAGTTCGTCCCACGATCGAGGGCCGGATTCGAGAGCCGCGCGGACGCGCCTTTCGAGGTCGTGACCCCCGGGGTTGGAGCCCTCGGAAGCGAGTTCCTCGTCCGTCGCCGAATCGCTCGGCGCGAACCCCTTGCGGCCGGCCTGTACCATCGTCCTGACGAACTCGCTCAGCGACATGTCCAACTCGTCGGCGTGATCGCACCAGATCTCTTTTTGATCCGTCGGCACGTACGTCTTCACCGACTGTCGATCCCCTGCCATCCTTAGAGCGAGCATTCTCGCGCTCCCA
Organism: Halorubrum tropicale; assembly: GCF_001280455.1. Lineage (NCBI taxonomy): Archaea > Methanobacteriati > Methanobacteriota > Halobacteria > Halobacteriales > Haloferacaceae > Halorubrum > Halorubrum tropicale. Next base: position 331,186 of record NZ_LIST01000002.1, on the reverse strand, counting down.
ACTTCAATCTATCCCAGATTTGCGGATAAGTGAATTTATCTCGGTGTGTGGCACTCTGTTTTCGTCGGTATTAGATGTATATCTTACCTTGTAGTACTGCTATCTGGGATTTGTAGTACTACACTTCCAGATATACAGTAGGCCCGATCGCTTCCATGCGAGGGTCACCGAGACACGTCCTCCCAGGGAGTCGGCTAACCGATTCCGTCGGACTGTTCGAGAACACGGCACGAACTGGACGACCTTCGTCGACAGAGGTTACCGCCGAGACGTATCGACTGGAGTTCCTGTCACTGCCGGTACGAAAACACGGACCGAGGCCAGCGCGACGAGGTCGGATCCAGTTCAGACGCGACGAGTATATTTCATGCCGCTATACGATACCCGGACTCAGACGCGTATCTCCGAGTCGGTCGGTTCGCGTTCGAACGCCCCGAGCACGCGAGAGACCGATTCGTCCGTCTCGGCGGCGTTACGCATCAGGACCGTCTCGCTCGGGAAGAGGTGCTCGCCGACGGCGAGGCCGTGTTCCCGGGCCGTCGAGCCGGTGACGGTGAGGTAGACGCCGAGGCCGACCCGAGCGATGGCCGCCTCCTCCTCCTCGTCGGCGTCGGGATAGACGAACTCCACGCCGTCGAGCGCGTCGGTGCCCAGCACCGCGGTGACCAGGCGCTCGTACCGCGGCGAGATACACAGCGGCCCCTCGTAGTCGGCGAGGTACCCGCGATCGAAGGTCGTGTTCGGCGCGCGTCGGTCCTCGCGTCCCATCAGCGTGTGATACACGGTGTCACCGAGGCCGGACACGACGCGCACGTCGGTGTCGACCGGGTCGATGCGGTCGTTGATGTCCGCGATGTCGCCGAGGCCGCCCTCCCGGATGCCGACCACCTCCTCCAAGACGAGGTCCGCGGAGTCGAATCCGAGCGCGAACTCGTGGGTCCGGAGCGCGCGGAACGGCTCCTCGCGGCCGACGAGTTTGACTGTCACGTCGCCCAGATCGACCGTCGCGGCGTCGAACACGATCCGACGCGGCTTCCCGTTTCGGTCGTCGCGAAGCAGCGTGAACTCGGGCTCGGCGGCGGTCGCCGGGTCCGAGTACTCGGCGAGCCGCTCGTACGGGCCCGCGTCGGCGTCGACGGAGCCCTTCGTGACCGCCTTCTCGTACCGGAGCGTGTTGCTCACGCCGTCCGCCAGCCGGTCGAGGCGGTCGCCGTCCGCGACGGCCGCGATCCGCTCTAACACCGCTTCGAGCGGGCGTCCCTTCCGCGGGACCGCGACCGGAACCGGATCTGTCATTGAGCGATCTGCGGACGGGCGGGTGAAACGGGTTGCGTTTTTGAACCGGAACGGCGGCTCGCGACTGCTCCCCTCCGAAACGGCTGCGCAGCGTCGAGAGCGGCCGACTTACGGGCCGAAGGCCTCGTTGAGCCTGGTCCGGAACTCGTCGAGCTCGTCGAGGTGGTCGTTGATCTCCTCGATCTCGGCCGCCACGTCGTCGAGGTCCTCGCCGATGCGGTCCTCGATGTCGGTGAGCCGCGAGTCCACCTCCGCGAGGTCGTCCCACAGGTCGTCGAACTCCTCGTCGAAGCGGTCGAGCCCGGACTCGACCTCGTCCACGCGCTCCGTCGCGTCGGCGGCGAGGTCCTCCGCGCTCTCGGCCGTCTCCTCGGCGTTCTCGGCGCGCTCGGCCGCCCTGTCGACCTCCTCGTAGAGGGTTTCCACGTCGTCTCCCAGGTCGTCGACCGACTCCGCGACGGCGTCGGCCTCTCCCTCGACCCGGTCCACGTCGGCGGCGAGGTCTTCGATGTCGGTCTCGACGGTCGAGACGGCGTCCCGGACCGATTCGACGCTGTCGTCGACGGCTGCGACGTCGTCCTCAACCGCCCGAACGTCGCTCTCGACCGTCTCGACGTCGTCCACCACCGCGTCCACGCGGTCCTCCACCTCGTCGACCGCGTCCGTGGCGGCGTCGACTTCGGAGTCGACGCGCGAGACGTCCGAGGCGAGCGTTTCGCGCTCGTCGTCAGCCTCGTCCAGGCGGTCGTCGAGGGCGTCGACCTCCGCCTCAACGGCGTCGACGCGCTCGTCGATCCCGTCGAGGATCTCCCGCGCCGTGCCCTCGCCGTCGATGAACTCCGCGAGCGCGTCGGCGTACGCCTCGATGTCGGCCACGCTCGACTGGAGGCGGGCGATCCGCACGTCGACGCTGCGCGGCACGTCGGCCTCGAACGCCTCCTCGATGGTCGCGATGTCCTCCTCGTCGGCCGCGCCGGTACGGATCTCGGCCGCGAGGGCCGCCGCGAGGCCGCCCTCGCCCGGTAGCCTCGCCGCCTGGCCGTCGTCCTCGACCGCTCTCTCCTCGTCCGCCTCGTCCTCGTGAGGCTCCTCAGCGTCCGTGTCGTCCGCCTCGGGCGCTTCCTCGGGCATATCGTCGGTCGCCGTCTCTGCTTCCTCGTCCGGGGAAGACTCGCTCTCTGCCACCGCTGCGCCGACGGGCTCTCCCTCGTGTGCCGTCACGGCGGCCGTCTCCGCCTCGACGGGTCGGGGTTCGGGGGTAGCGGACTCCGGTTCGGCGTCTGTCTCCGGTGGCTCGGTCGACTCCGCGTCGGACTCCTCGGCATCGGAAACGGCCTCGGAGTCGGGCTCCTCGGCACGCTCCTGGGCCCGGTCGTCCGGGAGCAGCTCGTCGTCCTCCGCCATGCCCGGGAGCGTCGCGCGGTCGCCGGAGAGCACCTCGCGGACCGCGTCCGTGTCGCCGGCGCCGAGGACGTCCTCTATCTCCTCGCCGACGGGGACGTGTTCGATCACCGGCGTGCCGAGGAAGCCGTCGAGGTCGGGGTCCTCGTCGCGGATCCCGAACACCGTCTCGACGGTCTCGTCCGGGTCTATCACCCGTTCGAACTCCACGCGGTGGTCCTTGTACGCCGTCCAGTTCTCGCTCTCGTACTCCGGGTGGAACCCCACTCGGTCCATCGGAAACGACTCCGGGATCCGGTCGACGATACGCACCCGTACGGGGTCCTCGCGGTGCGAAGAGAGGGTGTACATCACCGCGGGCACGGGGAACGCGTCGTCAGTGAAGGATTTCTCGACGCGGATGCCGTCCTCGTCGACGGTCGTGGCCGCCTCCGCCGTCCGTTCGCTCATACCCGCACGTCCCGGAGCAAGGGCTTAAATTCCACGGGCCGCGTTTCGTGGTTGATAACCGAAACGTCGACAAATCGGCCGCTCGACTCCCGTTTACAGGTCGATCCGGTCGCCGATCTCGACTATCTCCAGCCGGTTCGGCGACTCGTAGCTCCGCACGTGGTCGTGAAGCGCGGTCGGGTCGGCCGTCAGTCCCTTCCACATGTCCCAGTGGGTCGGCACCAGGCGGTCCAAGCCGAGGTCGTTCGCCGCCGTCGCGACCTCGTTCTCGTCGCTGTACCACTTCGTCTGAACCGGCTCGCCCGTCTCCTTGTCGGGTATCGTGCCCTCGGAACCGAACGCGAGGATTCCGAGGTCGATGTCGAACCGCTCCGAGAGCCTGGCGAACGAGGGCGAGGGCTTGCTGTCGCCGGCGTGGAACACCGTCCCGGCGTCGTGTTCGATCACGTAGCCGACCGGGTGCGTGGCGTCTGCGTCGTGCGTCTCGACGACGTGAACGGTGAACTCGCCGACGCGTAGCTCGTCGCCCTCAGTGACCTCGGTGAAGGCCGCCTCGCTCACGTCGTATTCCTCGGTCCACCGCTCCTCCTCGCGCGCGACCGCGAGCGAGTCGTCGGGCGCGACGAGGTCCGCGTCGGTGTTCTCTAGGATCGGCGCCTGCGAGGGGCCGTGGACGTGGTCCGTGTGCTCGTGAGTCGCCAGCACCGCGTCCGCGACCTCAACGTCGGCGGGGTCGAACGGGACCGGAACCATTCGGACCGTCCGCGGCGGGTCGCCCGTGCCGACGTAGGGGTCGATCCAGAGGACCGTCCCCTCGCTCCCCTTGATCGCGAAGCCGTTACAACCCAGGTACCACAGCGCAGCGGTGTCGGGGTCGGCGTCGGCCACCGCGCGCGGCAGCCAGTCGCCCCAGTCGGACTCAACCATGAGCATCGCTGCGCGGGCGGCGGGGGTAATAATTCCGGAGTTCCGCCGAATCAGTCAACTTCCGTCGCTCGAAGGACGACGTATTTTCGTCGTCAGCGCGACTCGTATATCTCATGTCGCTATATCGAATTGGTGGCCAGCGACCGACGTTCCGGACGCCCCGTTCTGGGCTCGAAAATCCGGCCACGGGGCCGAGCCCGTGGTGCTTTCGCTCTTCGCCCGGGGCAGACCGTCCGCCGGCGAGGACGCTCGGGCCGCCGGCTTCGTCCGTCGCGACGGACCCCCCCGCGACCGGCCGCCGGGCGACGGCGACCGCGCCGCGTCAGTAGTACCCGAGCGCAGCGAGCTGTTCTTTCGCCTGTTCCGTCGCCTGCCGACCGCCCATCGGCTCCCGAACGTCGGCCTCCGAGTCCTCGAACGCGTCCGTGACCGTGGCCGGATCGATCTCCCGACGCGGCGCGAAGTCGCCGGGGCCGGAGACGGACGCCTCCAGCCCCTCGTCGCCCCAGTGGTACCGCTTGCGGACTCCCCTGCCCGTCTCGTTCGTGTACACGGCGTGACTCGCGGCCGTGAACGGGGTCACGTCCTCGCAGGCGTCCTCGAACCGGTCGCGCAGGTCCGCGGTGACCGGCTGCTTCAGCGACAGAACGCGCTCGGCGGCGAAGCCGGCCTCCGGCGGCTCGCCCGCGACGTGGGCCGCCACCACGGACGGGAACCGGGTCAGCGCGGCGGGGCGGTGACACACCTCGCCGTCGGCGCCGCCCGGGGGACGGACGAGAAGCGGGACGTGGAGCAGCTCCTCGTGCATCGGGATGATGTGCGAGACGGCGTGGGGTTCGTTCGAGAGGTGACCGGGCTCGCCGAAGCCGTCTCCGTGGTCGCCGCAGACGACCACGAGCGTGTCGTCGAGTTCGCCCCGACGTCGCAGGGTCTCGACCACCCGCTCGGCGACGGCGTCGGCCTGCCGGATCCCGCCGTCGTAGAGCGACTCCAGACCGCCGAGCCGCCAGTACGGGTGCGTCGAGCCGTAGAACTCCCACTCCCAGCGGACGTCGAGGTCCGCCTGTAGGTCGCGGGCGCGCTCGTCGCCCCACTCGTCGTACGCCGCGCGCGGCTCGAACGGTCGGTGAGCGTCCATCAGGTTCAGACACGCGGCCCACGCTCCGTCGCGCTCGGCCGTCCAGTCGAGCAGTCGGTCAGCGTAGTAGAACCCGTCCGGGCCGGGATTGAGCGAGGCGGTGTCGTACGCGTCGTCGTACTCCTCCGGGACTCCTCCCACCGTCCCGAAGCACTCCTCGATCCCCGAATCGTGACCGTTCAGGAATCCGTTCTCGGTGAACAGGCCGGTCTCGTACCCGTCCTCGGCGAGCGACTCGAAGACCGTGTTCCCCGGGCGAAGTCGGTCGTGGACGGTGAGCCGGTGCTCGTGTGCCTCCAGCCCGGTGAAGACGCTCACGTGGCTGGGCAGCGACCAGTTCGACGGCGCTCTCGCCTGCGCGTACGTGACGGCCTCCTCGGCGAGCGACTCCAGGAACGGCGTCGTGGTCCGGGCCGCGCCGTACAGCGAACAGTTCTTCGCGCGGACCGAGTCCAACACGACGAGCAACACGTTCGGGGAGCGATCACGTCCCATACCCCCGCTGACGACCGCCGGCTATTGATTCTTATCAAATATTATATATTATGGTACCGTTTCCCGCTCGAGCGGTTTAGAGCGCTCCCGAGCGCAACCGAGCGCGGTGGAGGGGTCCCCAGCCGGCCTCGCCCGGCGGAGCGCCGAAGACGCGCCGGAGTGGACCGGCCCCATGGAGCCGGACGCGCGGCGGGGTCCGGAGGCCTCGCACCGCTATATACCGCTCCGGTCGACTCCCGCCGCGTCGGGTCGCCTATTATAAGAGTTCAAGCGGCGGCTCCGAGTGGTCCCGGTCGATCCACCCGTGTCCTCCGACAGCGACCAGACGCCGCACGAGACCGCAGCGGAGCGCGAACCGGGCCCAGTCCAGACCGAGTTGACCTCGCGGGCCGACACGCGGCCCGCCGGCCCGGATCGGGTCACCGTGTACCCCGTCGGCGCCTCCGGAGACGAGAAGATGGCCACCTGGCTGACGGTGAACGCCGACTGCGTGATCGAGGCCAGGTGGTTCCGGTGACTCGTCGTCCCGCGCGCGTGTGCTGCCCACGACGCGTTCGACTCCCCGAGCGCGGGCGACTGGGAGGATGGTCACAGCGACCAGAAAGCGTGGCGGAGACGCCGTTCGCACCGCCGGCCGACCGAGCGACGGTTGCCGCGAGGCACCCGTGAAACGGCGCGAACTGCTCCGGCGTGGCGTCGCGCAGTGCGCGCTCGGGCTGGTCGCCTCCGCTCTCGGGGGGCTCTCCCGCCTGTACTCGTCGGCCGTCACGCCGTCGCCGGGCCGCGCCGCGACCCCCAGGTCGCTCGACGCGGCCGACGGCGTCGCGAGAAACCGCGTCGGCGGGCGGTACGCGTTGACGTACGACTGGACCGACGGCCGGGGACGACGGTGGAGCGTCGACCTCTCCGTTCCGCGACCGGCGTACGCGGCCGCCGCCCGCCGCCCGCGCGGGTACCTCTCGGCGCTCGAGTCGGCCCGGACCGATCCCCACGCCCGCCGGCTCGTGGAGCGGATCGACGCCGCGAACGCCCTCGAAAATCGCAACGGGGTGGCGTTCCCGGACACGGCGCGGTTCGAGCGCGCGGTCTCGTTCGTCCGTTCCCTCCCCTACGTGACGGACACGGCGTCGAAGGGGGTCCCGGACTACGTCCGCGCGGTTCCGGAGACGCTCGTCGACGCCGGCGGGGACTGCGAGGACCTGACGTACCTCCTCGTCGGGATGCTCTCGCAGCCGCCCTTCGGGTACCGGACGGCGCTCGCGTTCCTCCCGGGGCACGTGTTGGTCGGCGTCCACCGCGCCGACCTCCCGACGACGCACGCCGACGCGGCGACGCTCCCCGACGGCCCCTACGTCCCCGTCGAGAGCGTCCGCGCGCGACCGATCGGCGAGTTCAGAGACGAGCCCGTGCTCGCGGTGTACGGCGACGGACTGGAGTTCGTCGACCGGACCGCGATCGCCGAGACCGCGGCCGAGGTGGCCAGAGACCCCTCGGAGCTCGAGACGCTTAACGGGATTCTCACGTCGTTGTCGGCCTGACGCGTCGGCGACGAAGCCGAGAATTCAAGCCGTTCGCGCGCTAAGACGCGGTATTCCGATGTGCGACCGGCACCCGATCGACGGGGTCCCGACCCCCGACCCGTCTCACTCCCCGGAGGAGGTGGTCTCGATCCAACTCGGGGCGCTCGCCTCGAACGACGACCCGTTCGAGGACGCCGGGATCGCCGTCGCGTACAACTTCGCGTCGCCGGCGAACAGGCGGGCGACCGGGCCGTTCGACCGCTTCGTCCGGATGGTCCGCGGCCCGCGGTACGCCCCGATGATCGACCACGTCGAGGCCACGACGGGGGCGCTGGAGCGCCGCGGGAGCCGGGCGGAACAGCGCGTCACGCTGACCGGCCCGGACGGCCGCACCGTCACGTACGCGTTCGGCCTGTCGAGCGCTCGCGACGGCGACCTCGACGGCCACTGGCTCACCGACCGGGTCGCGCTGGAGTGACGCGGCGCTCGGCGCGCGCGGCGCTTCTCACCGACCTCACCGCGCGGGTCCGGTGACCGGGCGCGCGGCGCCCGACCGGACCGCCACTCGGGTCAGTCGCTCCGAGCGAACTCGAACCGCGCACCGCCGTCGGCGCTCTCCTCCACCGAGACGACGTACCCGTGCGTCCTCGCTATGTCGGCCACGATCGAGAGGCCGAACCCCGTCCCCTCCGCGCTCGACGTGACGCCGTGGCGAAGCACCTCGTCGCGTCGCGCTCGCGGGATCCCCGGCCCGTCGTCCGCGACGTAGAACCCGTCGTCGTCCGCGCCGCCCACGGTGACCGAGACGTCCCGACCGCCGTGCTCGACGGCGTTCCGGAAGAGGTTCTCGAAGAGTTGGGTCAACCGGCCCGGGTCGCCGGTGACCGTCGGGAGCCCGTCGGCGACCGCGAGCGACGCCGCCGCCGTGTCGACGTACCCCCACGCCTCCGTCGTCACGGCCTGGAGGTCGACCGCCTCTGCGTCCTCGACCGCGGTCTCGCCGCGCGACAGAGCGAGCAGGTCGTCCACGAGGCGCTCGGTCCGATCGAGGGCGGACCCGACGCGCTCGAGGTGGTCCGGGTCGCCCGTCTCCTCGGCGAGATCGAGGAATCCCTGTGCGACCGCGAGCGGGTTTCTGAGGTCGTGCGCGACGACGCTCGCGAACTCGTCGAGGCGCTCGTTCTGCCGGTGTAGTTCCGCTTCACGGCTCGCGCGGGCGAGGGCCGCCTCGACGGTCGCGCCGAGGATCCGGAACAGGTCCGCGTCGGTCTCGGAGAACTCTCGCGGGGCGGTGGAGCCGGTGATCATGAGTCCGTGCTCCCCCAGCGGCACGAGGATCTCGCTCTCGATCGCGGTGTCGGGGTTGTACCGCCCGTCCGCGTTCCGGACGTCGTCGTACACCCGGGCGGTGCCGGACTCGAACGCCTCCCACGCGAGCCCCTCGCCGCTCGCGAATCGCGGCGGCTCCCCGAGCAGGTCGGCCGCCGGGTCCGTCTCCGTGACCGGGACGAGCGCGTCCGCCGCCGCGTCGAACTCCCAGAGCGCGGTGATCTCGAGGTCGAGGACCTCGGCCGCGGCGTCGACGGCGACGGCCGCGATCGCCTCGGTCGACTCGGCGGCGCTGAGCCGCTGGGCCGTGTCCTGGAGCGCTCTGAGTCGCGCCTCCGACCGCTTCTGTTCGGTGATGTCCTCGACGACGGCGAGCGTGCTCGCGACCTCGCCGTCCGAGCCCGGAATCGGCGCGACCGACAGGAGCAGGTCCAACTCCGCTCCGGCCTTCGTCTCGTGTCGGATCTCCGCCGCTCGAACCCGCTCGCCGCGCAGGGCGCGCTGGCAGTGGTCCCCGAGCGCGTTCCGCTCGTCAGCCGTGACGTCCGAGAGCCGCTCGCCGACGACCTCGTCGCATGACCAGCCGAACATGGTCTCGGCCTCTTCGTTCCAGCGGACGACCGTTCCGTCGGCGTCCACCTCCACCACGGAGAGCGGCGTCGCTTCGAACAGCGACTCCAGCCGGCGGTTCGAGGCCTGGAGATCGCGTTCCCGCCCGACCTGGTCGGTCACGTTCCGCGCGATACCGACGATCCGCAGCGTCTCGCCGTCGACGGTCACGGGTGCGAGGCTCGTCTCCCAGAACCGGGCGTCGGCGTCTAAGTCGAGCTCTTCGCGGTACGATATCGGGCCGCCCGCCTCGACGCAGCGGGCGTAGTTGGCCTCGAGTTCGGCCCCCCGCTCGTCGCCGAACACCGCCCGCGGCGTCTTCCCTCGCACGTCCGCGGTCGAGAGCCCGGTCTGGTCCTCGTACCCCGGGCTGAGCCGAGCGAACTCGAACGACGGCTCCTCGCCCGCCGTGTCCACGTCAAGCAGGAATATCGCGTCGCCGGACGTCGCGAGCAGCGCCTCGTACTCCTCCGCGAGCCTCCGGTGGTCGCGCTGCGCCTCTCTCCGCTCCGTGACGTCCTGAAACACGCCTCGGAGGGCGGCCTCGCCGTCGCGAGCGTCCGCGACGTACTCGCCCCACGCCCGGACGTCGCGGACGGCGCCGTCCCTCCGCACGATCCGGAGGTCGAGGTCGTAGGAGCCGCCGCCCTCGACGGCGGCGTCGACCGCCTCGGTGATCGTCGCCCGGTCGTCCGGGTGGTAGAACTCGATGCCGTCGTCGAGGGACGGCTCGTATTCGTCGTCGACGCCGTGGATCCGCCGGACCCCGTCGGACCACGTGAGCTCGTCGCTCGACGGGTAGTACTCCCAGACGCCGATCGCCGCGATATCCTGGACCCGGTCGAACAGGAACTCGTGTCGCTGTAACTGGGCGCGCTCGCGCGCCCGGGAGAGCTCGGCGCCGACGAGCTGCGCCAGCAGCTCGACGAACGTCCGTTCGAGCGCCCCGAACGGCGCGGCCCGCGTCGCGGGGCTGGAGAAGCTGAGCGTACCGAACCGACTGTCGTCGACGTCGAGCGGCGCGCCGATGTACGACTCCAGCCCGAGCGCGCGGTACGCGGGATGCGACCCCTTCCCGCGGTCGTGCGCGTCCGCGAACGCTCGGACCCCGTCCGCCGCGATCACCTCCTCGCAGTACGTCGCGTCGACGTCGAACCGGTCGCCGACGGCGATGTCGGCGTCCGGAGCGTGAACGGCCTCGACCGCGTAGTCCTCGTCGCGGATCCGCGAGGCGATACCGATATCGAGGCCGAGCGCGTCACACCCCACCTCGAGCAGCGATTCGATGCGGGCCGCTGACGAGGGGTCGCTCTCGGCCATAACGCGCTGAATCCGCCGCAAGGCGTCCCGTTCGCGGCGCAGCTGGCGCTTGGTCTCGCTCTGGTCCGTCACGTCCCGTGCGACGACGAGCACCTGCGTCCGCCGGTGTCGTCGGAACGGCGTGAGCCGCACGTCGAACGTGCGCTCCGCCCCCCCGACCGCGGCGTCGAGTTGGAGGTCGGCGTCGTAGAAGCCGCTAACGCCGCCGTCGCTCGTCATCTCGTCGAGCGTCGACTCCACCGCGCGCGAGAACGCTCGGGCGTCGGCCTCGCTGACGCGGTCCCCGACGAGCGCGTTCAACCGCTCTCCCGTGATGTCCGCCGATCGCCGGTCGCCCAGCACTCGGTTCGCGGCGGCGTTGGCGAAGCGGATCTCCCAGTCCTCGTCGATGACCGTCACCACGTCGTGGACGTTCTCCAAGACCGCCTCGTTGCGCTCCAGTTCCACCTCGCGCTCCCGCTCGTCGGTGATCTCTCGGGAGAACACGGTCATCCCGTCCGCGTCGGGAAAGGCGCGCACCTCCACCCAGTACTCGAACGGCTCGCCGAGCCACTGTTCGAAGACCGCCGGGTCGCCGGTCTCCATCGCGGTTCGGTACCGCTCTTCGAGCTCCGTGCCGACGATGGACGGGAACTCCTCCCAGATGGTGTTCCCGACGACCGCCTCGGCGTTCCGACCGACCCGGTCGGCCATCTTCTTGTTCATATACTCCACGCGCCACTCCTCGTCGACCGCGTAGATCGCGTCCGTAGCGCGTTCGAGCGTCCGCTGAAAGCGGTCGGAGAGCCGCTCGGCGGCCGCCTCGGTGCGCGCGGCGTCGACCAGCGTCCGGACCCGGCGCGCGAGGAGATCGAAGCCGTCGTGGGTCCCGTGGATCGGGATGTAGTCCGACACGCCCGCTCGCGTCGCCTCGCTCGCGATCCGCTCGCTCCCGCGGCCGGTGAAGAGGATCGTCGGCAGGGCCGCCCCTTCGTCCGCGATACGCTCTAAGAGGTCGATCCCGGTTCCGTCCGGAAGCGAGTACGAGGTGACGAGGCAGTCGACCGACGACGCCGCGACGCGTTCGAGCGCGGCCTCTGCGCTATCGACTGTCGCGACCTCGAGACCCGACCCGAGCCGTCGGAGCTTCGCCCGCGTGAGCGCGGCGAAGTCGGCGTCGCCGTTCACGTACAGGACGCGAATCGGCTCCGGGCGCTCGTCGCTCGCAGTACTCATTGATATCTCTTGGTGGAGCGGCGATATCAATCATTCCCGCCAGTTCTTAGCCGTGATAAATCCACGAACGCGCACGATCGTCCCAGAGCGGTCGACCGCGGGCGGATTCGACGGCCCGCCGGCGCGAGGGCGACCGAGCGTGGCGGGGAGTGACGTGGCTCCGGGCGGATACCGATCCCGCGTCCATCGGCGACCTCGGCCCGGAGCAGCGACGACAGGCGAAGCGGTTCCCGTTGTGGACCGCCCTCACGGTCGTCGTGGGGTACGTTCTGATCGTCGTGTTCTGACCGACCGCGACGGGACGGTCCGACGCGCGCCCGACCCCGACGGAAGCGGCCCGACCGTCGGCCGGGGAGACCGAGTGTCTGGCGCTCTCCGGGGCCATCGCGCCCGAATCGGAGCCGTATTCGGCCGAGGATTTACCCGTCAGCAGCCGGTACGGTATTACGTAACATGTGCCACGGACATCGTTCGCGAGAGTGGTCGCGAGAGAAGACCGACGAATCGACCGACGAGCCGGCGGAGGAACCGTCGCTGTCCGAGCCGGAGGAGGCGACGGACGTGGAGATCCTCACCGACGGCGGCGACGAGTGAGCGCGGGCGCCGGCGAGTGAGCGCGGGCGCCGGCGAGCGCCCGTCGCGCCGACTGCGTTTTCGACGGGGTGGCGAGCGTCCGCACCCCCACCGTGAGGAACGCTTAGGGGCGGGCCGGCCCACGGATCCGGTATGAAGTCACGCCCCGACCTGAGCGGACGGACCGCCCTCGTGACCGGCAGCGCGAAGCGCGTCGGCCGCGAACTACTGCTGTCGATCGCCGACTGCGGCGCCGACGTCGTCGTGCACTACAACGAGAGCGAGGCGGCGGCGACCGCCACCGCCGAGGAGGTCCGCGACCGCGGCGGGACCGCGATCACCGCGCAGGGCGATATCACCGACCCCGACGCCGTCGACGCGCTCTTCGACGCGGTCGAGGCCGAGCTCGGCGCGGTCGACGTGCTCGTGAACAACGTCGGCGACTTCGACGCGCGCCACTGGAGCGAGATCGACTGGGAGTCGTGGCGGAACGTGGTCGAGACGACGTTCTACGGCACCGTGCTCTGCTCGCGCCGCGCCCTGCCCGCCATGCGGGAGCAGGGGTGGGGACGGATCGTGAACATCGGGTTCGCCGACAGCGACCGGATGCACGCCCACCCGGTCAACTTCCCCTACTTCGTCGCGAAGACGGGCGTCCTGATGTTCACCCGGATGCTGGCGGCGGACACGAGCGACGACGGGATCACGGTCAACGCCGTCTCGCCGTTCGCCGTCTCGAACACCGAGGCCGGCGTCGAGGACTTCCCCCGCGGCCGCCCGGCCGACTTCGCGGACGTGGCGGCGCCGCTCCGGTTCTTCCTCAGCGACGCCGCGTCGTACGTCAGCGGCGAGAACGTGGCCGTCGACGGCGGGCGGCTGCCGGAGTTCGACGGGTAGGCGCGGACCCGGGTCCTCGCACCGTCGCGTCTCCTCCCGCGGTCGCCACGTCGCCCCCGGTCAGCCCGTCCGTGCCCGCGTCAGTCGCCGCCACCGACGAGGGCGCCGACGCGGCCGGCGAGCCGGGCCGCGAGCCCCTCGAAGTGCGCGCTCGCGAAGGCGGCGACGAGCACCGCGCCGACCGTGTTGAACGCGAGGTCGTTCACGATGTCGGTCGTCCCGTACTGGGCCAACACCGCTTCGCCGCCGGTGACCGCCGCGAGGCCGCCGCTCGCGAACTCCAGGACCTCCCACGCGACGCCGACCGCGAGGACGAACAGGACGACGAAGGTGGCTCGGAACTCGCGCGTGAACGCGACGGCGTCGGAGTGCCGCTCGACGCTCCGAGCGAGGGCGTAGCCGGCGCCCGCGACGAGCCCCGCCGAGAACGTGTGCGCGAGGCTGTCGTACCAGCCGAAGGCCCCGTACAGCGCCAGCGCGCCGACGGCGTGGAGCGTCGACGCCCCGGCGATCCACGCGACGAGGCGCGCGTCCATCGCGTAGCCGTACTGCCGCCGGAGCAGCGCGGGCACGAGCGTGATACCCAGCGGGACGGCGCTGTTCACGAGCAGCGTCGCGTCGCCGCGGGCGACCGCGATCGCCGCGATCCCGAGGAGGACCGCCTGCAGTGCCCCGACGAGACGCGCGCCGCTCCCGGCGTCGCCACCGACGGCGCGGTCGGCGTCGGCGGCGTCGGCGTCCGGTCGGAGCCGCTCGATCCGGCCGGAGACGTGACAGTACACGTCGAACAGGACGCCCGCCCCGACGCCGACGGCGGTCGCGACGATCAGGTCCCACATCAGCTCGTCCGCGGTCCCGACGAAGCTCGTCCCCGCGACCGCGTCCAGGACCCACGACCCGACCGCCCACGCGCCGGCGGCGGCCATCGTCGCGACGACGACGAAGACCGCGGCGAACCGCGGGGTCATCGACAGCGAGGTGAACGCGTCGAGGACGACGGCGACAAGGAGCCCGAGCGCCGCGGCCGCGACGAACGGCGTCGCGCCCGGGAGCGCCCCCGCCGCGCGGACGGCCACGGGGACGGCGGCGGCCGCGAGCAGCTCCGCCGGGACGGTGACCGCCGGGTCACGCGTCGCGACCGGGACGACGACGGCGACGAGCGCGAGCAGCGCGGTGAACGCGGCCCAGTCGGGCTCGCCGACGAGCAGGAATCGACCGACTGCGGCGACGAGACCGGCGGTGACGGCCCACGCTGCGACCGCGTCGGCGCGGTCCGGCGCGAGCGCGGAGCGAAGCCTTGTCATGCCGCCCGGTACCGCTCCGCGACTGAAATACTGGGGGGGTCGCGGTCGCTTGAGGCCGGTGTCGCCTGAGGTCGGGGGCGTCTCGAACGGTAGTCGCCTCGGACCGGACGTCGCTCGGATCGGGCGCTCGGTGGACGGCGCTCAGTGAGCGGTTCTCGGCACGCGAAAGGCTTTGAGCTCGCGGCGCGAGGGACGGTTATGAGCAGATCCCTGCCGCTCGCGGTCGGCTTCCTGGCCGGCGTCGGCGTCTTCCTGTGGCTCGCGGGCGCGGTGCTCGAAGCGCAGTTCGGCCCCGCGGCGATACTGGCCGCGTACGGCGCGGTCGCCCTCGGCGTCGCGTGTACCGCGTACGTAACGGTCCGTCGCGTCGAGCGGCTGCTGGGGTCGGGCTCGGGGGACGCGCCCGCGACGGCGGGCGCGTCGGGCTCGGAGCGGGGCGAGGGGGTGACCGTCGAGCTGGCGGCGCTCGACGTGGAACGGGAGGTGGACCAGCTGAAGGCGGAGCGGTCGCGACCGGACGACGGCGAGCGACCGTGACGCGGTCGCGAGGGAATCGGGATTCCGTGCCGCACGGTCGCGCGTGCCGGGCGACGCGCCGGGGGCATCGGGCGCGGGGACGACCGCGGAGGCGGCCGCCGGTCGGCGCGAGGCGGCGGAGTCGGTGCGCGCGGCCCTCGGGAAAGAGACGCATCGTCGACGCGCTCGGCCGGGCGGTCGCTCAATAGCCGTTTATACCCCTCAGTAGTCGGGTTTTTGCCGGGGGCCGCCGAGCCTCCGACCATGCCAACAGACGGGGGTCGCTCACGGTGACGCGGATCGGGGCGCTGGGTGCGCGGCTCGGGGTCGACTCGCGGGCCAGCGGCGCGTGGGCGCTGTACGACTGGGCGAACTCGGCGTTCGCGACGACTGTCGTCGCGGCGGTGTTTCCGGTTTACTACGAGTCGGTGATCGGTGCCGGGCTGTCCGGGAACCTCGCGTCAGTGTACTTCGGCTACACGACCGCGGTCGGGCTAGCGCTCGTGGCGCTGGCCTCACCGGTACTCGGAACACTCGCTGACCGGTACCGCGCGAAGAAGCGGTTCCTCGCCGGGTTCGTCGCCCTCGGCGTCGTCTCGACCGCGGGACTGTTCCTCGCCGGTGAAGGCGCGGTGCTGTACGCCTCCGCGCTGTTCGTCCTCGCGAACATGGGATTCGTCGGCGCGAACGTCTTCTACGACTCGCTGCTCTCGCACGTCGCGTCGGACGCGGACAAGCTGTCGACGGCCGGCTTCGCGGTCGGGTACCTCGGCGGGGGCATCCTCCTCGTGGGCAACCTCGCGTGGATCCTCTCGCCGGCGACGTTCGGGTTCGCGGACGCGGACGTCGCCACCCGCGCGGCGCTCCTCTCGGTCGCCGTCTGGTGGGCGGTGTTCTCCCTGCCGCTCTTCGCCTACGTCGACGAACCCCCGGCGGACACGACGGACGGCGCGACCGCCCCTGAGTCGGAGCGCTCGTCGCCAGTGGTCACGGCCGTCCGTCGGCTCCGGACCACGGCCGCCGACATGCGAGAGTACCCCGACCTCCTCCTGTTCCTCGGAGCGTTCCTGCTGTACGCCGACGGCATCGGAACGATCATCCGGATGGCGAGCATCTACGGCTCCGAGATCGGGATCGGACGAACCGGAATCGTGGGCGCGCTGGTGTTGGTTCAGTTCCTCGGCGTTCCGTTCGCGTTCCTGTTCGGCTCGCTTCCCGGACGGCGGATCGGCCTCGCGGCGGGCGGGATCGCACTCACGACGAAGCGGGCGATCTACCTCGGACTGGCCGTGTACGTCGGCATCTCTGTCGGCGGGTTTTTCATGACAAAGACGTGGCATTTCTGGGCGCTCGCCGTCGCGGTCGCGACGGTTCAAGGCGGCACGCAAGCGCTGTCGCGGTCGCTTTACGCCGCGCTGTCGCCGCCGGACAAGTCGGCCGAGTTCTTCAGTTTCTTCTCGATCTCGTCGAAGCTCGCGGGGGTCGTCGGACCGGCACTGTTCGCGTTCGTCGGACAACTCACCGGGTCGAGCCGGTACAGCATCGTTTCGCTGCTCGTGTTCTTCCTGGGCGGGGCCGCGTTGCTGTCGCGCGTGGACGTCGACGCGGGCCGGCGAGCGGTCCGGGACGGTCCCGCACCGGCGACCGCCGATCCCGACGCGGGGTCTCGACCGGCGGAGGGCGGTTCGTGACCCGGACCCCGCTCCGAGTCGCGTCCTACAACGTCAGGTACGCGGGCCTCGACGCGGGGCGGCTGGACTGGAGCGTACGGCGCGACGGCGTCGCGTCGCTGGTGCGCGACATCGATCCGGACGTGCTCGCGGTACAGGAAGTCTGGATGGACCAGTTGCCGGACCTCCGCGATCGTCTTCCCGGCTACGACTGGGTCGCGTTCCCGGACCGCAACGGCGAGCACACGCCGATCGCCGTCCGGAGGCGTCGCGTCTCGGTCGCCTCGGCCGGCGCGTTCGGGCTCGCCCCGGGCGGGGACCGCGAGGTCACGGCGTGGGACGCCGCCATCCCTCGGACCGTCACGCACGCGACGCTCAGGGACCGGCGGGCGCCGGCACCCCCCGACGCCGACGGCCGGACAGTCGCGGTGTTCTCGGTCCATCTCGACCACGCGGGCGAGCGAGCCCGGCTGGAGGGCGCCCGGCTGGTCCGGGACCGCGTTCCCGACGGTCCCGTCGTCGTCGCCGGCGACCTCAACTGTCAGACCGGATCCCCGCCGTACGAAGCCCTCACGGCGGACCTGACGGACGCCCGGCTCGCGGCGCACGAGCGCGACGGGCCCGACCGCACGTACGTCGGCTTCGACGCGGACGACGGCGTCAGCGGCGACCCGGCTGCGAGACGGATCGACCACGTCCTCGTCCGCGGCTGCGCCGTCGAACGCTACCGAGTGGTTCCGCACGACGCCGACGCGCCCGCGTCGGACCACTTCCCGGTCGTCGCCGATGTGGTCCCATGAGTCGACGAGCCGCACCGGGCGGCCTCTCAAGTGTCGGTCGCCAGCCGGTCGAGCCCGGCGAGCCCGCCGGCGAGGAGGACGAGCAGCAGCACCGCGGCCAACAGGATCGTCGAGACCACGCTCACGAGCGGGTCGAGGCTCTGGCGGAGCGAGTTCCACGCCTGCACCGGCACGGTCCGCGTGTCGGGGCCGGAGAGGAAAAGCGCCATCACGAACTCCTGCAGGCTGACGATGAACGCGACGAGGGCGGCGACGGCCAGCCCGGCGCGGACCTCGGGGACGACGACGGTCCGGAACGCCGTGAGCCGCGACGCGCCGAGGTCCAGCGCCGCCTCGTGGAGCGCCCAGTCGAAGCGCGCGAACGCGGACTGCATCACCGAGAAGGTGAGCGGCGTCGCCCACAGCGAGTGGGCCAACACGAGCGCGAGGTAGCTCTGCTGGAGGCCGAACGCGCTGAAAAAGGTCAACAGCGTCACGGCGATGACGACTCCCGGGACGAGCAGCGGCAGCAGCGCGAGCCCGACGAGCGCGCCGCGGAACCGGCCGTCGTACCCGCGGAGCCCGAGCGCGGCCGTCGTCCCGACCCCCATCGAGAGGGCGCTCGTCCCGGCCGCGACGACGAGGCTGTTGGCGAGCGAGCGCAGCCACGTCGGCGAGGCGAGCAGTTCGCCGAACCACCGCAGCGACGGCTCCGTCGGCGGGAAGACGACCGCGCTCGACGCGTCGAACGCCGTCGCGACGACGATGACGAGCGGCGACACGAGCAGGCCGAAGAGGGCCGCGACCGCGCCTCGGGCGAGCCAGCCCCGGACCGCGCGGACGCTAGCCAAGGAGCTCACCCCCGTCGTCGAGGCGCCACAGCCCGACGAGCAGCGCCGTCAGCACCACCGCCACGGTGATCACCGCGAGCGCGGCGGCGGCCGGCCAGTCGAACTCGGTCAGGAGGAGCTGCGAGACGAGGATCGCCGTCGTCTGCTCGCTCCCGGACCCGACGAGCAACGGTGCGGGGTACGCGCCCACGGACCAGGTGAAGCTGATGATGCCCGCCACGGCGATCCCCGGCCGGGCGTGCGGCAGCACGACCTCCCGGAACACGGCCGGCCGGTCCGCGCCGAGGTCGCGGGCGGCCTCGACGAGGCTGTCGTCGAGCGTCGTCAGCACGGCGTAGACGGTGAGGATCGCGTACGGCACGACGATGTACAGCTGCGCGATGACCGCGCCGGCGAGGTTGTCGACGAGCAGGAGCGGCTCCGCGAGCGGGCCGACGCCGGTGAGGACGTCGTTGAGGACCCCCCGGGGCGAGAAGACGAGCACGACCGCGAACAGCTTCACCACGATGGTGGTGAAAAGGGAGCAGACCGCGCCGGCGAGGAGGAGCGTCCGCCAGGGCCCGGCGGCGCGCCAGACGGCGTAGGCGTAGGTCACGCCGACGGCGACCGCGAGGGCGGTCACGAGGACGGCGAACCCGAGCGTGAAGGCGAATATTTCGTGGACCAGCGGCGTCTCGGCGACGTACTCGTACCCCGCGAGCGACCACGATCCCTCCGCGAAGGCGCCGCCCGACGTGCGCTCGGCGAAGCTCAGCCGGAGCAGGTAGCCCATCGGAACGAGGAAGACGAGCCCGTCGAGCAGGAGGAGCGGGACGAGGAGCGCCAGGGTCCGCCACCGCGCGGACAGCTCGACGGCCGGCAGCGCCGCCCGCGCGTCGCTCACCGACATCTATCCCCCGTCCCGTCGAAGTAGAGCGCGTCCTCGGGCCGGAAGCGCACGACCACCGCGTC
This sequence comes from Halorubrum tropicale, assembly GCF_001280455.1. Classification (NCBI taxonomy): domain Archaea; kingdom Methanobacteriati; phylum Methanobacteriota; class Halobacteria; order Halobacteriales; family Haloferacaceae; genus Halorubrum; species Halorubrum tropicale. The sequence continues at coordinate 311,945 of NZ_LIST01000002.1, read as the reverse complement.
GCCCGCGTCGACGGCGGGCGCCTCCGCGACCGACGGCTCGACGAACAGCGTCGTCTCGCCGGCCGACAGCCGGATCCGGACGTCCGCGCCCCGGTAGACCGTCTCCTCGACGCGCGCTGGCACCGCGACCGCTGACTCGCCGCCGTCGCTGACGGTCGCGTCCGGCGTCCGCTCGGCGGGAGCGACGGACAGCGAGAGCCGCTCCGGCCGCAGCGAGGCGACGACCGCGTCGCCGGCCCCCAGCGACGGGCCCTCGACCGCGGCCTCGAACCCGACGCCCATCGGCGTCTCCAGGCGGGGCCGCGGCCCCGGCTCCGCGGCGGTGCACGCGACGAAGTTCGTCGTCCCGAGGAACGACTCGACGAAGCGGTCCGCCGGGTCGTCGTACACCGCTTCCGGGGTGTCGTGCTGGACGAGCCGCCCCGACTCCATGACCCCGAGCCGGTCGCCGAGCGTGAACGCCTCGTCCTGGTCGTGGGTGACGTAGAGCATGGTCGTGCCGACGCGGTCGTGGATCTCGTTGAGCTCGAGCTGCATGGTCTCGCGGAGCCGCCGGTCGAGGTTCGACAGCGGCTCGTCGAGCAACAGGAGGTCGGGGTCGACGACGAGCGACCGGGCCAGCGCCACCCGCTGTTTCTGTCCCCCGCTGAGCTGCTCGGGGTACGCGTCTCCGTACCCCTCCATCTCGACGAGTTCGAGCATCTCCCGGGCCCGCGCCTCGCGCTCGGCGGCCCCGACGCCGTCCATCTTCAGGCCGAAGGCGACGTTCTCCGCGACCGTCTGGCGCGGAAACAGCGCCCAGTCCTGGAACACCAGCGAGCAGTCGCGCTCGTTGGGCGGCGCCTCTGTCACGTCGACGCCGCCGATCCGCACCCGGCCCGCCGCGGGCGTCTCGAAGCCGGAGATCGCGCGGAGGACCGTCGACTTGCCGGACCCGGACGGGCCGAGCAGACAGCAGAGCTCGCCCTCCGCGACCGCGAGCGACACGTCGTCGACCGCCGTCAAGTCCCCGTACTCGACGGTGAGGCCGTCCAGTTCGAGCATCTCAGTTGTCCTGGACGAACGCGCGGAAGCGGTCGCTCATGTCGCCGGAGAACTCGGCGACGCCGGCGAAGTTCTGGAACGCGATCTGGTCGAGGTCGTCGTTCGCGATCGGGAGCGCGTCGGCGGTCGTCGAGGGGTGCGTCGTCTCCTCGTGGGAGAACCCGAGGTTGAACTCGGCGGCGTACGCGCTCTGGACCTCGGGGTCGAGCATGAAGTCGATGAACTCGGTCGCCATCGCCTCGTCGGACGCGCCCCGGACGATCTGGTAGTAGTCGATGTACCCCGTCGTCGGGTCGGGCACGGTGACCCCGATCGGGTACTCGTCCGTGTCCCGCGCCTTGCGCAGGCCGTACGCGAAGAAGTAGTGGCCCACGTCGGCGAGGCCCTCGCCGAGCGCCGTCCAGAGCTGTTGGGTGCCCTGGTAGAACGTCGACACCGGCAGGCCCTCGACGGTGTCGAAGAGGGCGTCCATGTACTGGGGATCGTACACCTCGTCGGCCATCGGCTCGTCGTCCCTGAGCAGCGCCGCCATCATGAACAGCTTCAGCCAGAAGTCGCTGGGGAGCGCGACGTTCTCGGCGGCGTCGGACTGAAGGTCGCTCCAGGACTCCGGCGTCCACGCGGCGCTGTTCTCATTGTAGACGTACGCGTGGGCCCCGTACGCGACCGGGACGCCGGACTCGGCCATCTGGTACTGGCGCAGGTTGGACTTGATGCCGCCGGCGTTCGAGAGGTCGTCGTAGTCGACGGGGACCCACAGGTCGTCCTGCTGGCCGCGGTAGTTCGTCCGCCCGACGCCGACCGTCACGTCGAACGGCGGGTCGTCCGCGGGGGACTGGCGGATCTTCGAGAGGATCCCCTGCCAGTTCCCGCTCAGTTCGAGGGTGTTGCCCGTCCGCTCCTCGTACATCGGCTTGATGACCTCGCGGAACACCGTCTCGTTCGTGCCGCTCCAGACCGAGACGCGGAGGGTGTCGGTCCCGCTCGCGGTGCCACCCATACAGCCGGCCAGCGCCGTCACCGCCGCGCCGCCGGCCGCCGTCAGATACGTTCGTCGACTGGCTCCGACGGCGTCGCCTGCGGGCTGATCTGCCATTACCGATCCCTATGCCCGGACGACCAAAAACGGTCGGTCGAACGGGTCAGACGGCGGTCGCGCTCCGCGTCGGACTGGCCGGCCGACGCGCCGAGACGGGTGCGGTCGACGCACCTACGGTCGCCCGGTCGGCGCCGATGGAACCGTTCAAGTCGCTCGGCTCGCACGATGTGATCGTCTCGCGCGTTCCGGGCGCCCGACGGTGACCGAACCGATGGTCGGATCCCCCCAGGCGGTGCGTCGCTGACCCATGCGGCGAGCGCTGCGGTTCCTCGTCGGGGTCGCCGCGGGTGCCGCGATCCTGGCGGGGTACCTGTACACCGTCGGGATCGAGACCGTCCTCGACCGGGCGCTCGCGGTGACGCCGCTGATCCTCGCCGTCGTCGCGCTGCTCGTCGTCTTGGAGGGGATCGCGGACGCCATCGGCGTCTGGGCGTCGATCGCCCCGCTCGGGGACGGGATCTCCGCCGGCGAGAGCGTTCGGTTCGCGCTCGCCGGCGACTTCTTCGACACGCTCAGCCCGGCCGGACCGGTCAGCTCGGAGCCGATCATGGCCCGGTTCTTCAGCGTCGCCACCGACACGGGGTACGCCGAGGCGCTCGGCGTCCGCTCGACGGCGAAGTACGTCAAGTCGGGGACGCAGGCGGCGTTCTCGGCCCTCGTCGGGCTGGCCGTCCTGCTCGACGCCCCGGACGCGGCGCCGATCCTGACGACGTTCGGCGTCGCCGTCGGGGGGCTGGCGCTGTTCGGCGCCGCGGTGCTCTCGACCCGCGACCGGCTCTCCGACGGGATCGTCGCGCTGCTCGCGCCGGTGATCACTCGCGTGTCGGCGCTGTACCGCGACCCGCCGCACGACAGGGCGTTCGTCGAGGCCGGCGTCGCGCGCTACTGGGAGCGCATCGTCGACTTCCGACGGACTCCGGGGCTGATCGGGCTCATCGCGCTCGGCGGACTGGTAGAGCAGGCGCTCACCGCGGCCGCGCTGTGGGTCGCGCTGTCCGGGCTCGGCGTCGAGAGCGCGTTCCTGCCGATCCTCGTCCTCGTGCCGCTCCCGCAGATCGCGAGCGTCGTCCCGATCCCGGGCAGCCTCGGCGCCTACGACCTGCTCCTCGGCGGGGCGTTGACCGTGGTCGCGGGCGTTCCCGGCGCGGCCGCGACGGCCGCGGTCCTCGTTGTTCGGACGCTCGCGCTCCCGTTCAGCGGGATCGCGGGCGGGCTCTGCGTCGCGTCCCTCCGCGGCTGGCGCCCGACCGGGTGACCCGCGTCCAGCCCCGTCGCTCCGATCTCGTCCGCGGACGACCATCCCGGCGCGTGCGTCCGCCGTCGTCGCCGACGGTCGCCGTCTCCGGCCGCCGTTTCGGTCCGATCACGCTAATTGGGAACATATTGAGACGAGACCCGGCGACGCGGGCGCCGAACCGACCGACGACGACGCTCCGCACGCGTTTAGGCAGTACTAAAAATTGATATGTATCGATAAGTAGCACTCGGTAAACCGCCAGAGAAACCGTTTCGGGGCCTGTATATTCAAATTTTAGGGTGTCCTAAAACTAAAGATTTATGATACGTTGGGGACAATGTCCGTTCGCAATGAGCGCAGAGGGACTCGAACGGCAGACGCGAAGCTTCCTGAGCAACGAAGTGCCACAGATCCAGCAGCACGGCGGCAACTTCGAGATCCGGCACGTCGACGAGGAGGCGGGGACGGCGACCGTCGCCATCGGCGGCGCCTGCTCCGGGTGCGGCATCGCCCCGATGACGATGCGGGCCATCGAGCGCCGCCTCCCCGAGAGCGTCGACGGGCTCGAGGACGTGGAGGTCGTCCGGGCCGGCGGGCCGCGCGCCGCGGTCATGCCGTCGAAGACGGACGAGATGGACGAGATGGACGAGTACGAAGACTACAGCCCGCCGTTCTGAGCGGCCGCCCCGTTCGGGTCCGGCCGCCCGCCGAGCGCGGCTTTTTCGCGCGCGTCCCACGACCGCGAGCCGACCGACCGCCGGTCGTCGCGCGCTTCCGCCTCGGGCCGCGGTTCCGTCGCGTCGGCGGCGGCGTTCCGCTTACCGCGTCGACAGCGCTCCCGGCGTCCACTCGGCGCCGTCGAGTTCCCGGTGCGTGAACGGGACCGCGTCCTCGCCGCTGTAACTCGCGACGAGGTGCCCGGTGCCTTCGAGGTAGTACTTGTACGTGGTGAGCCCCTCCAGGCCGACCGGGCCGCGGGCGTGGATCTTGCCGGTCGAGATGCCGACCTCCGCGCCGAGCCCGTAGCGGTAGCCGTCCGCGAAGCGGGTCGAGGCGTTGTGGAAGACGCTCGCGGCGTCGACGCCGGTCATGAACGTCTCGGCCGTCTCGGCGTCCTCGGTCAGGATCGACTCGGTGTGTTTCGAGCCGTGGTCGTTGACGTGGTCGATCGCGTCGTAGGCGTCGTCGACCACCTTGATCGACAGTTCGAGGTCGCCGTACTCCGTGTCCCAGTCGTCGGCGGTCGCGGGCCCGACGTCGACGACCTCGCGGGTCCGCCCGTCGCCGCGCAGTTCCACGCCGGCGTCCTCGTAGCGCTCGACGAGGTCCGGGAGGAACGAGTCGGCGACGGACTCGTGGACGAGCAGGGTCTCGACGGCGTTACAGACGGCGGGGTACTGGACCTTCGCGTCGAAGGCCACGTCGGCGGCCATCTCCAGGTCGGCGTCCGCGTCGACGTACACGTGGCAGATCCCCTCGGTGTGGCCGAGCACCGGGATCTGGGTGTTCTCCTGGATGTAGGAGACGAACTCCGAGGAGCCGCGCGGCATCACGAGATCGACCCGGTCGTCGAGTTCGAGGAGGCGGTCGACCTCCTCGTGGGCCTCGATCAGCGCTGCCCACCCGTCGGGCAGGTCCGCGGTCGCGTCGACGATCGCCTCGTGGAGGACGCGGTTCGACTCGCTGGCCTCGCTGCCGCCCTTGAGGACGACCGCGTTCCCGGACTTCAGCGCGAGCGCGGCGATCTGAACCAGGGCGTCGGGCCGCGACTCGAACACCGTCGCGACCACGCCGATCGGCACCGCCACCCGGTAGAGTTCGAGGTCCTCGTCGAGCTCCCGCGCCGCGAGCGTCTCGCCGAGGGGGTCGTCCTGTTCGGCGACCGACTCGACCATCGAGGCGATCTCCTCGACCTTCGTCGCGTCGAGCTTCAGGCGGTCGACGAGGGCCTGCGTGTACTCGCCGTCCGCGAGCATCGCCTCGGCGGCCTCCACGTCGACCGCGTTCGCCTCGAGTATCTCCGATTCGCGCTCGCGGATCGCGTCGGCTATCGACCGGAGCGCCTCGTCGCGGGTCGCCTCGTCGGCGTTCGCGAGCCGCAGCGCGGCGCGCTCGGCCCGCCGGGCCAGTTCGTCGGTGTCCGCTTCCACGTCGGTGGTGTTGCTCTCACTCATCGTCGTCACCCGTCTCCGGCACGAATAGCGTGCCCGTCGGCTTACCCGCTGCGATCCGCGCTAACACGTCGCGCTCCGCCGACCCGGCGATGATCGCGGGGATCCCGTGGCGGCTCACGTCGTGGGCGCCCTCCACCTTCGTGCGGATGCCGCCGAAGTCCGTCTCCGTGCCGTCGCCGACGATCTCCCGCAGCCGCTCGTAGCCGTCGTCGACGGCCTCGATCAGCTCCGCGTCACCGTCGCGCTTCGGGTTCCCGGTGTAGACCCCGTCCACGTCGGTGAGCGTCACGAGGAGGTCGGCGTCGAGCCCGATCGCGATCGACGCCGACAGCATGTCGTTGTCGCCGATCCGGAGCTCGTCGGTCGCGACCGCGTCGTTCTCGTTGACGACGGGGACGACGCCCCACGACAGCAGCGTCTCGACGGTGTTGGTGAAGTTGTCGAACCGCTCCGGGGCGTCGAGGTCGGTCCCGGTCACGAGGATCTGCGCCACGTCCTGGTCGAACCGCTCGAAGCTCTGCGTGTAGTGACGCATCAACAGGCCCTGGCCCACGGTCGAGAGCGCCTGGCTCTCCGCGATGGACTCGACGCCGTCCCGCGACTCGGGCCCCGTGTCGAGCCGACCCGTCCCGGCGCCGACCGCCCCGGAGGAGACCAGCACGACCTCGGTACCGCGCTCGCGGAGGTCCATCACGTCCGCGACCAGCTTGTCCAGCTTCACCCGGTCCAGCCGCGAGTCGTCGTCGGTAAGGGAGTTCGTCCCCGCCTTGACGATCACGCGGTCGGCCGCGGCGGCCTCCTCTCGCGCGGCCGCCACGCGCTCGCCGTCGGTCGCGCCGACCCGCTCCACGCTCGCGTCCTCAGCCATCGTCGAACGCCTCGGCGAGCTCCCGGGACCGGCGCTCGGCGGCCGCGACCGCGTCCTCGACCGCCGCGTCGGCCTCGCTGTCCCACAGCACCTCCATCCCCTCTATCGTCGTCCCGTTCGGCGAGCACACCGCGTCGATGAGCTCGTCGACGCTGCGGTCGTCGCGGAGCACCGTCTCGGCAGCGCCCTTGAACGTCTGAGCGGCCAGCGTCTCCGCCTGTTCGGCGTCGAGCCCGCTGTCGATCCCGCCCTGTTTCATCGCGTCGATCAGGTAGAACGCGAACGCGGGACCGCTGCCGTTGACCGCCGTCGAGACGTGCATCAGCGACTCGTCGACCTCGACGAACTCGCCGACCGCGTCGAGCATGGCGCGGACCTCGTCGGTGAGGCCCGCGTTCGTCGCGGCCGCGGCCATGTTCCCCGTCTCCGCCGCGAGGTTGGGCATGATCCGGACGACGGAGGCGTCGGTGCGGGCGGCGACGAACTCGCGGGGGAGCCCCGCCGCCAGCGTCACCAACTGCTGGTCCTCCCGGAGGTCGAGGTCGTCGAGGACCGCGGGCGCCACGTCCGGTTTCACCGCGAGGACGACGATGTCGGCGTCGCGCGCCGCGTCCACGTCCTCGGTCGTCTCGTCGACGGCGTCCTCGATCGCGGCGAGCGCCTCGGGATCGAGGTCGATCGCCGTCAGGTGGTACCCCTCAACGCGGGCGAGCCCCCTGAGCAGGGCACCCCCCATGTTTCCGCAGCCGATAACGCTCACTCGAGTCATTTGGCCCTACGGTATCGTCGGGCGGACATACCAACTGCGGTTTTCGCAATTTTCCGCGATCGGTCGATTTCGTCCCCCCTCGCGGCCGCTTACACCAGATCCGCGTACAGCGATCGGTAGCGGTCGGCGATCGCGTCGAGCGAGAAGGCCTCGCTCCGCTCGGCGGCCCGCGCGCCGAGTTCCGCCCGGCGGTCGGCGTCGCGGAGCGCGTCGATGGCCTCGACGAACCCCTCGACGTTGTCCCCGCGAGCGTCGGCGTCGGCCGCGGCGTGCGCCCCGTCGCCCGCGTCGCCGACCTTCAGGCACTCCTCGCCGTCGTCCAGCCACGAGAACGTCTCGATGTCGCGCACGACGAGCGGCTTGCCGGCGGCCATCGCCTCCAGCAGCGCGATCCCCTCGTTCTCCTCGTGGGTCGGGAAGCAGAACACGTCGCCCGCGGCGTACGCGCCGCGGATGTCGTCGACGAACCCCGTGAACGTGCAGTTCCTGGGCGCCTCGTCGACGAGCCGCTTCGTCTCGCGGCCCTTCAGCGAGCGATCGATGGGGCCGAACCAGACGAAGTCGACGTCCGGCATCCGGTGGGCCGTCTCGACGAACGTCTCCAGCCCCTTCCGCTTGATCACGTGGCCGACCATGAACACCGTCGGCGGGTCCAGGTCGTAGCGGTCGCGGTACTCGGCCTCCAGCGACTCGAACCCGTAGAGCTTCCCCCGGTCGACGCCGTTCGAGACGACCGTCGTCGGCGCGTCGGTGTACCCCTCGATCACCGACCGGTTGTACTCGGAGGGGCAGATCAGCCGGTCGGCGAGCCCGTACGCGCGGCGGAGGTACGGCCTGAGCGGTCGCGCGAGCGCGTTGGTGAACCGGAAGCTGTCGCCGAAGTCCTCCGCGGTGACGTGGGTGTGCGCGACGACGGGGACGCCCGCCTTCCGGGCGCGGCGCGCGTACCAGACCGAGCGCGGGCCCATCAGGTTGAGGTGGAGCACGTCGGCGTCGAGCGTCGGCTCCGTCGTGTATTCGACGCCGACACGGTCGAACATCTTGCGCTGGTGGTCGACGGACGCCGCCATGCCGCCGGTGACGCGCTCCGCGAACTCGAAGTAGTGGCTGACCTTCATCGGCGGGTCGGCGGGCGCGGCCGCGCGGCGGTCGCGTCTCGGGCCCCGGCGCGGTCGCTCACTCGACTTCCAGCCACGGGACCTCCATCAGCGCGGGGATGTACGTCTCGATGTGGTGCTCCCAGACGCCCTCCTCGCCGAACGCCTCGCCGTGGTCGGCGGTGACGACCACGTCGCCGTCGAGCTCGTCGACGAGCTCCGAGACGCTCTCTAAGGCGATCCGGAGGTTCTCCTCGTACATCGACAGCGCGGTCACGCGCGTGCCGTCCTTCACGAGGTCCTTCGGGTCGAGTTCGAGCCACAGCCCCGCCTTCTGGGCGAACTCGCTGTCGTCGAGCCGGCTCTCGATCTTCGGCCGGACGGAGTCGCTGAGCGAGGAGAGGAGCCCGCCGTCGTCCTCGCTTCCGCCGTTTTCCTCCGCTTCCCCCTGCTCTCTGATCCCCTTCTGGATCTGCTTGAGCTTCTGCCCCTTCCCGCGCGAGAGGTAGGGCGCGTGCGGCTGCATGTAGTGGAGGACGGTGCGGTCGGCGCGCTCGACGGCGTCCTGGTTGCGGTGGAACGCGTCCGCGATCCCCTCCGGCGGGACGGTGCCGAGGTCGTCGTCCCAGTCGGTCTTCCACACGTCGTGGATGTCGCTGATGTGCTCGGAGGCGGTCCACTCGTAGTCGCAGCTGGCGCCCCACTTCAGCTCGTTCAGCGGGATCCCCAGGTCGTTGATGAAGGGGTTCCCGGAGAAGTACGCGATGTCGTGGTCGTCGGTGAACGTGCGGTAGGCCCACTCGGGCGTCGACGAGCCGACGCTGCGCCGCTTCTCGAGCGTGCCGTCGAGGTACTCGTCGTACACGTCGGCGAACACGTCGTACCGGCACGCGTCGAGCACCAGACAGTAATCCCACTCCGACTCGAGGAACCGCTGATCTTCCATTAGGTGGGCCGTCGGCCCGCCGGTACGTATGCATTCTCATTCTCGCCCCCGGACCGGCGGTCCGCGAGCGTGGCCGAGGCCCGGAGACGCCGACGCGCCGGCGGGCGCGAAGCAGACGTTTCAAGTTCGCTACCGCCCCACCCAGTCCATGGACGGCCCACAACGGCGCGCGCTCATCCTCGGTGCGGGCGGCGCCGTCCTCCTCCTCGCGGTGCTGTTCGTCGTCGTCGGCGTCGACCGCATCGTCGACGCGCTCGCGGCCGCCGACCCGGGTCTCGTCGCCGTGACGCTCGGCCTCGGGCTCTGCTGGCTCGCGGCGTGGAGCCTCATGCTCCGCGCCGTGCTGGGCGCCCTCGACGTCGAGATGTCCGTCCGGACCGCGTTCCTCGTGTACAGCGGCGCCGCCTTCGCGAACAACGTCACCCCGTTCGGACAGGCCGGCGGCGAGCCGGTCGCCGCGGCGCTCATCTCGAAGGTGGGCGAGGCGCGCTACGAGACCGGGCTCGTCGGCATCGCGAGCGTCGACGTGCTCAACGTCGTCCCCTCCGTCTCGCTCGTGTTCATCGGAGTCGGGTCCTACGCGGCCACCACGGCGGTCGGGGACCGCGTCGGGTTCGCGGTCGCGAGCGCGGTCGCGCTGATCGCGGCCATCGTCTCGGCCATCGCCTTCGTCTGGCGCTACCGCGTCGCGGTCGTCGACCGCGTTCCGGGCGCCGTCGGCCCGTTCCTCGGACGCTTCGACCGCTTCGACGCCGAGACGATCGAGGCCGGCCTCGCCGACCGCCTCGGCAACTTCTTCGCCGACATCGAGCGCGTCGGCACCGACCGGCCGCGCCTCCTCGGGATCGTCGCGCTCTCGCTGTTCGGCTGGCTCTTCCAGGCCGCCGCGCTCACCGCCGCGTTCGCCGCGATCGGCCACCCGATCTCGCCGGTGATCCCGGTCTTCGTCGTTCCCCTGTCGTACGTCGCCGGCGCGACCCCGCTCCCCGGCGGGCTGGGGGGCATCGAGGCCGCGCTCGTCGGGCTGCTCGTGCCGACGACCGGCGTCGCCGCCTCCGCGATCACCGCCGCCGTCCTCGTCTTCCGCGGGGCCGTCTACTGGGTCCCGATGGTGATCGGGGGCGCCTCCGCGTCCGCGCTGGGCGTGAGGGCGTTCGAGTAGCGCGCCGCGTCAGAACCGGTCCGGTCGCCTCCGCACCGCCGCGCCGAGGGCGTACGCCGCGCTCCCGAGCGTGAGCGCGACCGCGAGGGCGACGACCGGGCCGATTCGCAGGCCGGTCAGCAGCTCGGCGCGCGGACCCAGCGCGACGGTCGACGGCCGCGGCACCGCGTAGCCGCCGTCGTCGAGCGTGGCGCCGCGGACGACCGCCGCGAGCGGCGGGACGACGAAGACCCAGATCGCCGCGAGGAACGTCGCTCCCCAGCCGGCGAGGAGGCCGCCGCGGTGGCGCCCGGCGTACCCGGCGCTCGCGAGGCCGACGGCGACGAGGACGGCCCAGATCGGGTACCGCCAGGCGGTTCGGATCGGCTCCCACGGGAAGGCGACGAGGAACGAGGCGGCGACGAACGCGACGCCGACGGCGCGGAGCGCGCGATTCGGAGACCGACCGGTGCCAAGGAGGGCTCGCGGGGCCATAGGGACATGTGGACCGGGACGGGCAAAAGCGAAGGGGAGCGAGCCGCTCGGTGGTGCGTCCGACTCAGAAGAACAGCCACAACACGAGCAGCGCGTACAGGATCACCAGCGAGATGAGCGTGAGGCGGATGAGGATGTTGACGCTGAACACGAGCCCGTTGTAGTCGTTCTTCAGGAGCTTCACCGGCTCGGTCCGGTTGCTCTCGAACCCGACCGTCGCGGGCGCGACGTCGTCGACGGCGCGGTCGACCGCGCCCTCGATGGCGTCGATGTCGGACTCGCGCTTGTTCGCCAGCTCGTGGATCGACGCGTGGGTGTCCGTCGAGAAGGGGATCACCGCGTCGAACTCCGCGCGGTACTCGTCGGCGGTCGCCCGCACGTCGGGGGTGAGCCCGTTGGTGTCGACGCCGATCCAGAGGACCTCCTGGCCGTCGACGCGCTCGACCATCGCCAGCGCGTCCTGACCGGTCCGCGTCACGGCGAACCCGGCGGCGTAGTCCTCGACGAGGTCGGTGTCCGCGAGCCGGTCGCGGAAGTCGTCGAACGCGCGCTTCAGGCGGTCGGCCGTCGCGGAGCCGTACTGGATCTCGACGTCGGGGCCGTTCTGGATGTCGTGTCGGTGCTGGTCGATCAGCAGCACCTCGTCGTGGTCGACGTCGCGCATGAACACGCCCGTGTCGTAGTCGTCGATCCCCTCGCCGTGGAGGACGATCACCTCCTTGTCCCCGATCCGGCGGCCGTGGAACCGCACGTCCGCGTAGCCCTCGCGCTCGCCGTACGACGCGGTCACGAGCCGCGAGACGCGCTCGGTCCGGTCCGGGTCGGCGACCGCGTCGAGGATCCGCTCCGCGTCCGCGGGGTTCGAGAGGTCCTCCTTGTGCGTACACGGGACGTGGAAAAAGAAGCCGGCCGCGTCCGCCGACGCGGCGGCCGCGGCGCCGCCGTCGGTCGCGGCCGCCGTCTCGGCGCGCTCCGCCCCGTCGACCCCGCGGCCCTCGTTCAGCGCCTCGATCAGGTTCCCGCTCAGCTGGCCGCCGCCGAACCCGCCGAGCGGGCCGGGGTGGACCCACGGGGCCGCCACCGTGAGCCGTCTCCCGTTGTCGACGGCGAACGTCTCGACGGCCGGACGGGCCTCGACGCCCAGGTCGAGTGACTCGCGGTCATTCCGGAGGAGACCGGAGGTGAGCGCGAACGCGGAGACGTCGGTGTTGCTCTTGATCAGGTAGTCGACGACGACGAGGACCAACACGAGGAAGCCCGCCGCGATGAGCAGCGAGGCGAACGCGAACACGTGTCGGTACGTCGAGAAGCCGAGTTCGCTCCCGCCCAGCGCGTAGAAGGCGGCGATGAGCCCCGCCGGCTCGACCAGCGAGACGAGCAGAATCCGGTCGAACCGGTCGATGCCCGTCGAGACGACGAGCACCAAGATGTTGATCAGGTACAGCGTGATGAAGCTGAGCCAGATGATGCTCCAGGCGTTCCCGACGTTGTCCGCCCCGGAGAGTACCAGCGCGTAGACGAACAGGACGAACTGTGAGGTGAGCGCGAGGAAGTAGCTCCACGACCGCGGGTAGCCGTCGAGGACCCGGGGGAAGAGTTCGGCCGCGACGACGAAGGGGACCAAAAAGATGAGAACGGCCACCGGCAAGATCCGGGACGGTTCGGGAGCGAACGGCGTGAAGAGCCAGATTCCGCCGACCGTCCCGACGGCGTAGACGACGCTGAGAGCGACGAGGGCGGCCGCCTGAATCCTGAGGGGCGGCACAGAGAAGATGAACCGTTGAAACGCGTCGACGTTGTCGGCGCCCATCTACGCCGTCACCCCGTATATCGATTCGAGCTCGTCGACGGTCCGTTCCACGGAGAACCGCTCGACCGCGCCGCGGGTGTCCCGGTCGCCGTCGAGGCAGTCGCGGACCGCGCGCTCCATGTCGTCGAGGTCGCCGAACGCGAAGCGCGCCCCGTTCTCGGGGCCGATCGTCTCGTCGAACGGCGCCACGTCCGCGGCGGCGACCGGCGTGCCACAGGCGTTCGCCTCCAGCGTCGAGAGCCCGAGCGTGTCGCAGGTCGACGCCGTGACGAACACGTCGAGGGCGGCGTAGAAGTCGGGGAGATCCTCGCGCGGCAGGAAGTCGTGGAACCGGACGTTCCCCGGCGCGTCGGCCTCCAAATCCGCCCGGACCGGCCCCTCGCCGACGACTTCGAACCGCACCTCGGGCAGGCGTTCCGCGAGCCGGAGGATCTCGTCGACGTTCTTCTTGCGGGTCATCCGGCCGCTGTACCCGACGACCGGCGCGTCGACGGCCGTCGGCCCGCCGTCGGTCGCCGTCGCGGTCACGCGGGCGTTCTCGCGCGGCCGGAACCGGTCCATCTCGATCCCGACGGGGAGCCGGTACGGCTCCACGTCCCGCCGGATACGCGAGGTGGAGGCGGTGACGCAGTCGAACGCGTTGAGGAAGCGATTCTCGTAGGCGACGTACGCCCGCCCGACGACCGAGGCGAGCCGCTCCGACTTGAGCCCCTGAACGAAGTAGTCCTCGACGGGGGTGTGATGCGTGTACACGGAGGTCGCGCCGTACCGCCTCGCGTACCGGAGGCCCATCAGCCCGGTCGACGCCGGGCCGTGGCAGTGGACCACGTCGAGGTCGGGGAGCGTCGACAGGCGGCGGAACGTGGGGAGGCGGTACTGACGGTAGAAGGGGTTCGGCAGCGAGGGGACCGGAATCTCGTGGTCGTCCGGCTCGTGACTGCTCGCCGGATACACCACGTAGACGTCGTGTCCCCGAGACTCGAGCCGGTCGCGCCACGACTGGATGGTGTAGGTGACGCCGTCGATACCGGGGAAGTAGCTGTCGGTGAAGAAGCCGATGTTCATGGTCGCGTCTGACGGTTGGGGGGTTGCCGGCGGCCGGAACCGCCGCGGAGGGGTCGGCGGGCGGGGGACGCGCCGGTCGGGGCGGGGCTCGGCTCGTCGTCCGCGCCGACGGCTACTGCGAGTACCACGGTCATTCGCCGGATTCACTACCAGACCGCTTCAACATTTTCATTTCCCGAGCCGACCGGTCGGACCGGCGACGGCCGACCCCGCCCGGACCTGCCCCGCCGGACCCCGCCCGCTTAATCCCCGGGCGCCCGAACCGCCGGGCATGATACCGACCGATCGCATGGCGGCCGTCGACGCCAACGCGGCGGCGCTCGGCGTGCCGCGCAAACAGCTGATGGAGTCGTCCGGGAACGCGGTCGCCCGCGAGGTGCGGGCCGTCGCGGACCCGGGCGCGACCGTCGCGCTCGTCTGCGGCCGCGGGAACAACGGCGGCGACGCCCTCGTCGCGGCGCGGTTCCTGACCGAGTACGCCGTCCGGGTCCACCTGCTCGGCCGCCCCGAGACGATCCGGACCGACATCGCGCGGGAGAACTGGGCGGCGCTCGAAAACGCGGCGGTCCCCCGAGAGACCGTCACCGACTCGCGCGACCTCGACCTCAACGCGCCCGACGGCGACGACCCCGACGTGGTCGTCGATGCGATGCTCGGGTCGGGGATATCCGGCGGGCTCCGCGAACCGGAGCGGACCGCGGCCGCCGCGATCAACGCGAGCGACGCGACGGTGATCGCGGTCGACGTGCCATCCGGGATCGACGCCGACACGGGCGACCCGACGGGGGGCCCGGGCGGGGTCGCCGTCGACGCCGACCGCGTGGTGACGTTCCACGACGAGACGCCCGGGCTGGCAGCCCTCGACGCCGCGGTCACGGTCGCCGACATCGGGATCCCGGCCGCCGCGGAGCGGTACACGGGCCCGGGAGACCTCCTCGGCCTCGACCGCGACCCCGACTCGCACAAGGGCGACAACGGCGAGGTGCTGGTGGTCGGCGGCGGGCCGTACACCGGCGCGCCGACGCTGTCTGCGCTCGCCGCGCTCCGGGCGGGCGCGGACCTCGCCCGGGTGGCGTGTCCGGAATCGATCGCGGACGCGGTCCAGGGCTTCTCGCCGAACCTCATCGTCCGGCCGCTCCCCGGCGATCGGGTCGGCTCGTCGCACGCGGACCGGGTCGCGTCGCTCGCGGCCGAGAACGACGTCGTCGTCCTCGGCCCCGGACTGGGAGACGGCGACGGGACCCGCGAGTTCGTCCGCGAGTTCCTGACGGCCTACGAGGGGCGAGCGGTCGTCGACGCCGACGCGCTCCGCGTCGTCCCCGAGGCCGACACGGACGCCGACCTGATCTGTACCCCGCACCAGGGCGAACTGGTCGGCATGGGCGGCGAGACGGCGCCTGAACCCGACGAGCGCGCCGAACTGGTCCGGGAGTTCGCCGCGGACCTGGGCCACGTCCTGCTCGTGAAGGGCGCGGTCGACGTGGTCGCCGACGCCGACGGCGTGCGGCTGAACCGCACCGGCAACCCGGGCATGACCGTCGGCGGGACCGGCGACGTGCTGGCGGGGACGGTCGGCGCGCTGGCGGCGGTCGCGGACCCGTTCCGAGCGGCCGCGGTCGGCGCGTACGTCGTCGGGCGCGCGGGCGACGCCGCGGCCGACGCGAACGGCGCCGGCCTGGTGGCGACGGACTTACCCGACCGGCTGCCGGAGGCGATGCGTAATGAGTGACGACGGACCCGGCGACGGCGCGGCGGGCGACGGCGCGAGCGCGGACCCCGCCGGCGCGGACGCGCTGACCCACACCGACGACGCGGGCGACGTCCAGATGGTCGACGTGGGCGCGAAGCCCGACAGCAGTCGACGCGCGGTCGCGCGCGGCGAGATCCGGCTGACCCCGGAGACGATCCACGCGGTCGAGGCCGACGCGGTCGAGAAGGGCGACGTGCTCGCGACCGCCCGGATCGGCGCCGTCCAGGCCGTGAAACACACCTGGGAGACGATCCCGATGTGCCACCAGATCCCGATCACGAACGTCGACACCGAGTTCGCGGTGGGCGACGACCGGATCGAACTCACCGTCGCGGTCGAGACCACCGGGAAGACGGGCTGCGAGATGGAGGCGTTAGAGGGCGTCACGACCGGGCTGAACACCGTCTGGGACATGGTGAAGGCGGCCGAGAAGGACGCCGACGGCGGATATCCCGACACGCGGATCTCGGACGTCGAGGTCGTCGAGAAGCGGAAGGAGCAGGTCAGCGAGTGAGTCGCGGGCGGGTGACCGGTGGGCGGCGAGTGAGCGGCGGGCGGCGTCGGACCGGGGCCCGACCGTCGGTCAGAACAGCCCGCTCACGTCGCCGTCGGCGTCCACGTCGATGTCCTCGGCGGCCGGCTCCGCGGGCAGCCCCGGCATCGTCATCACGTCGGCGGTCTTCGCGACGACGAAGCCGGCCCCCGCCGAGGGGGTCACCTCGCGGACGGTGAGCGTCCACCCCTCGGGCACGCCGGTCCGGGCGGGGTCGTCGGACAGCGAGTACGGGGTCTTCGAGAGGCAGACCGGGAGGTCGCCGTACCCCCAGCGCTCGACGCGCTCGACGTCGTCGGCCGCGCCGTCGACGTACTCGACGCCCGCGGCGCCGTACACCTCGCGCGCGACCGTCGCTATCTTCTCGCGGATCGGCGCGTCGGCGTCGTACAGGGGTTCGAACGACCCCGTCCCGGCGCGATCGCGCACGAGTTCGGCCAGGTCGGTCGCGCCCGCGCCGCCGTCGCGGTGGGCCGTCGAGCGCGCGACCGGGATCCCGCGCTCTTCGAGGCCGGCTTCCAGCGCGGCGAGTTCGGCCTCGGTGTCGTCCGCGAACACGTTGATCGCGGCGACCGTCGGGACCCCGAACGACTCGGCGATCGAGACGTGCTTCGCGACGTTGGCGACGCCGGCCCGGACCGCCTCGGGGGCCGGGTCCGCGAGGGCGTCGAAGTCGGTCGGCCACATCTCCAGCCCGTGGCGCTTCGCGCCGCGGACGGTGGCGACCACGACGGCAGCGTCGGGGACCACGCCCTGACGCGCGACGATGTTCCCGAACTTCTCCGCCCCGAGGTCGGCGCCGAACCCGGCCTCCGTGACGAGGTAGTCGGCGAGCGCGGCGCCGACCCGGTCCGCGACGAGGGTGTTCGTCCCGTGCGCGATGTTCGCGAAGGGGCCGCCGTGGACGAACGCCGGGACCCCCTCGACCGTCTGGACGAGGTTCGGCCGGAAGGCGTCCCTGAGCAGCGCGGCCGCGGCGCCGGTCACCCCGAGGTCGTCCGGCGTGACGGGCTCGCCGTCGGCGTCGGCCGCGAGCACGATCCGACCGATCCGCGCCTTCAGGTCGTTCAGGTCGGTCGCGAGCCCGAGGACGGCCGTCAGCTCCGAGGCGGCGGTGATCACGAACTCGTCTTCGCGCGGGACGCCGCTCGCGGTCCCGCCGAGCCCGACGACCGTCTCGCGGAGCGCGCGGTCGTTGACGTCGAGCGCGCGCGGCCAGTCGACCCGTCGCGCGTCTATCTCCGCGTCGTTGCCCTGATGAAGGTGGTTGTCGAGCGCGGCCGCGAGGAGGTTGTGCGCCGCGGTCAGCGCGTGGATGTCGCCGGTGAAGTGGAGGTTGATCGCCTCCATCGGGAGCACCTGCGACCGGCCCCCGCCGGCCGCGCCGCCCTTGACCCCGAAGACCGGGCCGAGCGACGGCTCCCGGACCGCGACCGCGGCCCGCTCGCCCAGCGCGGCGAGCCCCTGCCCGAGTCCGACGGTGGTGACGGTCTTCCCCTCGCCCTTCGGCGTCGGCGACATGCCGGTCACGAGGACGGTCGTCCCGGCCGACGCCGCCGCGGCCCCGGGCGCGCGCGGCCCGTCGCCCACGGCGTCGCGGACCGCCGCGTGCGTGAGCTTCGCGACGCCGTCGCCGCGCCGCTCGACGCCGTCGGCGGAGAGCCCGAGGTCGGCCGCGACCTCCTCGATCGGCCGGGGATCGGCCGCTCGCGCGACGGCGAGGTCCGAATCCGGTACCCCAGTCGCGTCGCTCGCGGGATCGGTGGGCGCCATACCGGCGCTTCGCGGCCCGCTCGTATGAGCGTTGCTCGGGCCTTGGTGACAGCCCTCAGCGGTCGAGGAACGGCGGGACCACGACCTCGGCGCGCTTCTCGTCGCCGCGCACGACGACGCTCACCTCGGTGCCGGCGTCGGCGTACGACTCGTGGAGGTAGCCCAAGCCGATGGGCTCGTCGAGCGTCGGGCTCATCGTCCCGGAGGTGAGCTTCCCGACGCGGGTGAGGTCGCCGTCGGTGACGGCGTACCCGTTCCGGGGGACGCCGCGCTCGCGGAGGCGGACGCCGACGAACTTCTCGTCGACTCCCTCCTCTTTCTGGGCCTCCAAGGCGTCGCGGCCGACGAACTCCGTGTCGAGCTCGACGACGAAGCCGATCCGGGCCTCGTGCGGCGTCCGGGGCTCGCTCTCGGGGTCGAAGTCCTGTCCCGACAGCAGGTAGCCCATCTCGGTGCGGAGCGTGTCGCGGGCGCCGAGCCCGCACGGCTGCGCCTCCAGCGGCGCGTCGGCGAACGCCGCCCAGACGGACTCGGCGGCGTCGGCCGGACACATCACTTCGAAGCCGTCCTCGCCGGTGTAACCGGTGCGCGCGACCCAGCTCTCCGTGCCGGCCACCGCCGCGGCCGCCGCCTCGAACTTCGAGAGGCCGACGACCCGGTCCCCCGGCGTCGCCTCGTCGAGCGCGTCGGCCGCGTCGGGGCCCTGGACTGCGAGCATCGCCCAGTCGTCGGTGGCGTTCGCGACGGTCGCGTCGAGGCCCCACTCGTCGCGGTGCGCGGTCCAGCGGTCGTACATCTGCCCGTCGTGGCCGGCGTTCGGCACGAAGAGGTACGCGGGGTCGCCGCTCGGGGCGTCGAGGTCGCCGTCGCGGGTCGCGTCGAGGTCCGCGAGCGACGCGGCCCCCTCGCCGGCCGCGGTCCCGTCGGGGAGCCGGTAGACGACCGTGTCGTCGAGCATCACGCCGTCCTCGTTCGTGATCGCGGCGTACTGCGAGTCGCCGGGGTCGAGCGCGCGCACGTCGTTCGTCGTGAGCCGGTTCAGCAGCTCGGTCGCGTCCGGGCCGGACACCTCGATCTCGCCCATGTGCGACACGTCGAAGACGCCGACCGACTCGCGGACCGCGGCGTGCTCGGTCCGGATCGAGTCGAACTCGACGGGCATCTGCCAGCCGCCGAAGTCGGTGAACTTGGCGCCGCGCTCGTCGTGGGCGTCGTGGAGCGGAGGGAGGCGATCGGTCATACTCGCACCTCTCCGGGACGAACCTAAGGCTTTGTGACATCGGCGGTCCGCGTCGGCGGCGGCCCCCGCCGCGGTCGCGCCCGTCGTCGACTCGGCCGACAGCCTCAAGCGGTCGCCGGCCCCTCGCTCCGGCGTGAGCAGCCGTCGCCCCGACCGGACCGGTCCGATCGCACCCGCGGTCGCCGTCGTGGTCGCCGCGGTCCTCCTGTTCGCGCTCGTCGGGACCTGGCCGCCCTTCGTCGCGGTCGAGAGCGGCAGCATGGCGCCCGGGGTCGAGCGCGGGGACCTCGTCGTCGTGACGGCGGCCGACCGCGCGCCGTGGGGCGACCTCTCGACCGCTGCCGACCCGAACGCGCCGGCGCGGCTCGGCGGGACGGGCGACGTCGTCGTCTACACCGTCCCGGGGGCGGACGGGAGACCGGTGTTCCACCGGTTGGCGTTCGCGGTCGACGCCGGCGAGGACTGGACGGAGCGGGCCGACCCGGCGCTCCTCGCCGCGGACTGCGCGGATCTGGCGACGTGCCCGGCGCCGTACGACGGGTACGTCACCTACGGCGACGCGAACGAGCTGTACGACCAGAGCGCGGGCATCGCGCCCGTCGTCCCCGACGAGTGGATCGCCGGGAAGGCGCTGTTCGCGGTGCCGAACCTCGGCTGGATACGGGTGGGCGTCGAGGCGGCGGTCGCGCGCTACGGCGGGGTCGCGACCGGCGTCGTCCTCGTCGGTATCGCGGGACTGGCCGGGGGCGTCGGGGCGCTGTTGCTCGGTCGGGTTCGGCGGGGAAGCCGGCGGTAAGGAGTTCTGTGAGGGCTCCGAAGGCGCGTTCACCCCCGTCGCTCTCTCTCCCGTGAACGGTCGCCGGCTGCGTCGCTCGATCGCTACCGGTGCCAGGTCGGTTCGCTTCCCGTATCGTCCGGGGCCTCGGTCGCGTCGACCTCGTCGCCGTCGAGCGTCACGGAGCCGTTCGCCGCGTTGCGGAGGGCGTCCGACCGGCCGAACTCGCCGGGCGCGATGGCGAGCGTCCGGATCCCGTAGCCGTTCGCGGTCTCGACGACCGGCTTGAAGTCCGTGTCGCGGGAGGCGATCGCGAGCGTCTCCATCCGGCCCTCCGCGGCGAACCGCGCGGCGTCGACCGCGAGCTTCACGTCCACGTCGCCGCTCGTGATCACGACCTCGAAGCCGCGGGCCTCCG
This sequence comes from Halorubrum tropicale, assembly GCF_001280455.1. NCBI lineage: Archaea > Methanobacteriati > Methanobacteriota > Halobacteria > Halobacteriales > Haloferacaceae > Halorubrum > Halorubrum tropicale. The sequence goes on along the minus strand of NZ_LIST01000002.1, from coordinate 291,691 downwards.
CGGCCTGGATCAGCCCCGGCGTCGCGTGCTCGTCGAGGTACAGCCGGGTCGTCACCAGCGGCCCCTCCGCCTCGGCGGCCAGTCGCACGTCGTCTAAGTCCACGTCGAACTCCTCGCGCAGCACGTTCGGGCCGTCGACGAACAGCGCCACGCCGCCGGCGTCCGGATCCGTCTCGGCGTCCGCGCTCGCGACGCCCTCGGCGGTCGTCTCGGGGTCCGGCCCCTCGCCTCGGTCCATGACCGGCCTTCGCCGTCGTCGGAAATAGGTATGGTGATCCGCGCGCTCGCGGTTCGCCCTCGTCAGTCGCCGGTCGTCCCCCGTGACGGTCCGTCAGCGACCGGGCCGCTCGTGATCGCCTGTTCGAAACGATCGTCCGCGAATCATCGACACTCTTCGGCGATCGTAGTCAAAATTCAGGACCTTATATCGATATTACGACTTCCCTCACGTCCGTAGTGAATATACGGAGGCTTGAAGTACGGTGTCCAGCAATAACGGTATAAGATGTCACAATCGAACGCGTACACCGTCATTTCCGCACAGAACGATCACGAATGTACCACGGTACGTGCCCATCCCCGCAACGAGACGTTCCACATCGTCGACTATGCGGACGAGGACGCCCGCGAGCGGGTCGCGGACCTCCCGGTCGGGTCCGTCGTGCGGATGGAGCTGTCCCGCGCGGGTCGCCGGAGCAACGTCTGGTGCGCCGAGTCGGTCACGACGGCTCGGACCGACGGGGGAGAGCGCCGGTAAGCGGCGCCGAACCCCGAGCTCCGCCACCGGCCGGGAGCGCGCCCGTCGACTCCGCAGTCCGGTTCCCGCGGGTCCGCTTCGTCTCTCTCTCTCTCGCCGTTCGCCGTCCGTCTCGCAGCCGTCCGCTCCCCGATGGCGACAGGTATTTGCCACCGATGCCGGTAGGCGCAGGAGATGGTCGAGACGCTGCTCGCTGTCGGTATCGTCGCCTCGGTGTTCGTCGGCTTCAACATCGGCGGCTCCTCGACCGGCATCGCGTGGGGGCCGCCGGTGGGCGCCGGCATCCTGAAGAAGACGACCGCGGCCGCGCTGATGACGGTGTTCGTGTTCCTCGGGGGGTGGACGGTGGGACGAAACGTGATGGACACGCTCAGCGGCGGGATCATCACGACCGAGCTCTCGCTGTCGGCCGGCGTCGCAGTCCTGTTTTTCATCGGGTTCGGGATCCTCATCGCGAACGTCTTCGGCGTCCCGGTGCCGACCTCGATGACGACCGTTGGCGCTATCGCGGGGCTCGGGCTGGCGACCGACACGCTCAACTACGCCACGATCACCCGGATCGTCTCCTGGTGGATCGTGACGCCGATCATCGGCTTCTGGATCGGGGTCGTCATCGGCCGGTACGTCTACCCGGCCGTGAACCGGCGCGTTCGCATCGAGAAGTCCCCCGGCTCGCTGCTCCGACTCGACCGCGACGGGGCCGTACCCACGGTCGCGCTCGGACCCAACACGACGTACTCGGAGCTCGTCAGCACGGTCGTGGTTCTGGTCATCGGCTGTTACATGGCGTTCAGCGCCGGTGCGAGCAACGTCCCGAACGCCGCCGCGCCGCTCGTCAGCGGGGTCGGCGGGCTCCCCGACGACACCGCGATCCTGCTCGCGACGCTCGCGATCGGGCTCGGCGGGTTCACGATCGCCCGCCGCACGATGGAGTCGGTCGGCGGCGAGCTCAGCGACATCCCACTCCTCGCCGCGCTGTTCGTGATGACCACGGCCTCGACGATCACGACGGTCCTCTCGTGGATCGGCATCCCGATCAGCCTCGTCATGGGCACGGTGATGACGATCGTCGGCATCGGCTGGGGGCGGGCGACGCGCCCGGTCACGGTCCGGCAGGCGGTCACGCGCGACACCGGCGACAACGAGATCGTCACCGGCGCGATCACCGTCGTCGACACCGAGGGACGGCAGTCGTCGCCGATCGGGGAGGCGGAGCCGGCGGCGGTGTTGAACGCGGGCGACCTGTTCAACCCCCGGGCGGTCCTGAAGTACGTCTCGATGTGGATCATCGGCCCGTCGGTGTCGACCGCGCTGGCGTACGCGTTCTTCGTCCTCTTGCCGGGAGTCGCCTGACGACGCCGCGCTGACGGGAGCAGTTAGGAGGGTGCGCGGCGTAGATCGGGTATGATAGACCGCATCCTCGTGCCGATGGACGACTCGGACCACGCCGAGCGAGCCCTCGAATACGCCTTGGAGAACTTCCCGGACGCCGACGTCACCGTGGTCCACGTCGTCGGCGCGCCGTCGATGATGATGGGCGAGGCCGCGTCGCTCGCGCTCGCGGACGACTTCGAGGCGGCGGCCGCGGAGCGCGCGGAGGGCGTCTTCGAGCGCGCCCGCGCACTGGCGACCGACCGCGGCCGCGAGGTCGACACGGTCGTCGGCGTCGGCCACCCGGCGCGGAACATCGTCGACCGGGCGGAGGGGTACGACACGGTCGTGATCGGGGCCCACGGCGCGGACCGCGGGCGTGCGACGCGCCGGTTCCTCGTCGGTAACGTCGCCGAGACCGTCTCCAAGCGCGCCCCGGTGCCCGTGGTGCTCGTCCGCTGACGGAGGGCCCGGCGCGGTCGGTGGGCGGCGGCGCGATCAGTCCCGCGTGAGCCGCGGGTTCGTCACCGCGCCGGCGGCGGCGGAGGCGAAGTCCCGGCCGTACTTCGCGAGGATGCCCCCCTCGTAGGGCGGCTCGGGCGCCTCCCACTCCTCGCGGCGCGCCTCCAGCTCCTCGTCGGAGAGGTCGACGGTGAGGTCGCGCTCGGGGATGTCGACGGTGACGTGGTCGCCGTCCTCGATCAGGCCGATCGGGCCGCCGACGGCGGCCTCGGGCGCGACGTGGCCGATCATCGGGCCGCGGGTGCCGCCCGAGAAGCGGCCGTCGGTGAGCAGCGCCACGTCGTCCTCGTGGCCCGCGCCGACGACCGCGGCGGTGACCCCGAGCATCTCGCGCATCCCGGGGCCGCCGCGGGGGCCCTCGTTGCGGATGACGATCACGTCGCCGGACTCGATCCCGCCCGACTGGACGTACTCCATCGCGTCCTCCTCGTTCTCGAACACGCGGGCCGGCCCCTCGTGGTAGAACTCGTCGTCGCCGGTCACCTTCAGCACCGAGCCGTCCGGCGCGAGGTTGCCGTCGAGGATCTTGATCGCGCCCTCCTCCTCCTTCGGGTCGTCGACGGGATAGAGGAAGTCGGCCTCGATGTCCGACTCGTCCGGGAGCTCGCCGCGCTCCTCCAGCGCCGCGATCTCCTCGGCGAGGGTGTTGCCCGTCACCGTCATCGCGTCGCCGTGGAGCAGGTCCGCCTCCAGCAGGCGGCGGAGCACGACCGGCACGCCGCCGACCTCGTGGAGGTCGTTCATCACGCGCGTCCCGCCGGGCTGGAGGTTCGCGATCTTCGGCGTGCGCCGCGAGATCTCGTCGAAGTCCTCGATCGAGAGGTCGACGTCGGCCTCGCCCGCCAAGGCGAGCAGGTGGAGGACGGCGTTCGTCGAACCGCCCATCGCGGTCTGGGCCGCGATGGCGTTCTCGAACGACTCCCGCGAGAGGATGTCGGAGGGCCGGCGGTCGTTCTCGATACAGTCCATCGCCAGCTCGCCGGCGCGCTCGGCGACCGCGTAGCGCGCCTCGTCCTCGGCGGGCGGCGAGGCCGACCCGAGCGGCGCCAGCCCGAGCGCCTCCGAGAGCGACGCCATCGTGTTCGCGGTGAACATCCCGCCGCACGAGCCCGCGCCGGGACAGGCGTGGCGTTCCAGGTCGTCGAGCTCGTCGGCGTCCATGTCGCCCTGCGCGTACGTGCCGACGCCCTCGAACACCTGGACGATCGTCACGTCGCGGCCGTCGTGCTGCCCGGGCATGATCGAGCCGCCGTAGAGGAAGACGCTCGGCAGGTCCGTCCGGATCGCGGCCATCATCATCCCGGGGAGGTTCTTGTCGCAGCCCGCGACCGTCACCAGCGCGTCCATGCGCTCGCCGAAGGAGACCAGCTCGACCGAGTCGGCGATGACCTCCCGCGAGATCAGGCTCGCCTTCATCCCCTCCGTCCCCATCGAGATGGCGTCGCTAATCGTGATCGTGCCGAACTCGATCGGCATCCCGCCCGCGGCGTCGATGCCGTGGAGCGCGGCGTCGGCCACGTCGTCGAGGTGGACGTTACACGGCGTGATGTCGGCCGCCGGGTTCGGGACGCCGACGATGGGCGAGGAGAGGTCCTCGTCGTCGAACCCCATCGCGCGGAACATCGCGCGGTGCGGCGCCTTGTCCGGTCCCTCGGTCACCTCGCGGCTCCGCAGGTCCCCGTCCTTCTTCCCGGCGAATCGGTCCGCGTCCTCCCGGCGACGGCGCCGCTCGTCGTCGTCGGACCTCGGCTGCTGTTCGCTCATACGCGACCCTGTCGCTCGGGACTCTTAAACGACCGCGTCGGGGCGAGGGTTGCTCGGCGGGGCGAACGGGTTCGGGGCGGGGGTCGATCGGTCGTCGTCCCCGGGCTATCACACCCGCGCCTTCAGCTCCACCCGGTAGCCGAACGGGTCCCTGACGTACACCGCGCCGGCCTCGCCGGTCGCGCCCAGCGGCGAGTCGAGCGTCTTCTCGACCGCGGCGCCCGCGTCCGCCAGCTCGCGTTCAATCTCGTCGACCGACTCCTCCACGACGACCGCGACGTGGTCGTAGTTCGTCTTCGTCGGCGCCTCGAACTCCTCGGTCGGCCAGAGGTGGATCACCGCGGTCGCCGAGAGCCGCACGTCGAAGAAGGGCTTCTCGTCGGCCGCGTACAGCGCGTCCTCGACGCCGAACCCGAGTTGCTCGCCGTAGAACTCGCGGGCCTCGTCGGCGCCGTCTTCCGGGATCCGGAGGTTGACGTGATCGATGTGTCGCGCTCGCATGCGTGTCGGTTCGGCGGCCGGCGGCAAAAAGGCGACAGTTAGGCGAACGCGCGCAGGATTCCGGCGCCGTCGGTGCTGCGCCCGAGGTCGGGGAGTGTGGCGCGCTCGGGGTGCGGCATCAGCACGGCCACCGTCTCGCGCTCGCCGAGGACGCCGGCGACGTTGTCGGTCGAGCCGTTCGGATTGGCGGCGTCCGTGACGTTCCCGTCGGCGTCGCAGTAGCGGAAGAGGACGCGGTCCTCGGCGACGAGGTCGGCGTGGGCCGCCTCGCTTATCTCGAAGCGCCCCTCGCCGTGCGCGATGGGGACCTCGATGACCTGTCCCTCGTCGTAGGCGGCGGTCCAGGGGGTATCGGCGCGCTCGACGCGCAGGCGGACCGGCTCGCACTGGAACCGCGCGGAGGCGTTCGTGGTGAACGCGCCGGGCGTCAGCCCCGACTCCGAGCCGATCTGCGCGCCGTTACAGATGCCGATCACGGGGACGCCGGCGTCGGCGGCGTCGCGGACTTCGTTCATGATCGGGTCGCGGGCGGCCATCGCGCCGGCGCGGAGGTAATCGCCGTAGGAGAACCCGCCGGGGAGGACGACCCCGTCGGGGTCGGCGGGGAGGCCGTCGTCGTACCAGACGCGCTCGGCGTCGACGCCGAGGTGATCTAAGGCGCGGACGGCGTCGCGGTCGCAGTTCGAGCCGCCGAACTGGACGACGGCGACCGTCACGCCGCCCACCTCGCCTTGTCGGCCGTCATCGCTCCGCGACCGCCACGTCGTAGTCGTGGATCGTGGGGTTCGCGAGCAGCCGCTCGGCCATCTCGTCGGCGCGGTCGGCCGCCTCGTCGGCGTCGGCTGCGTCGAGGTCGACCTCGAAGCGGTCCGCCGAGCGGAGGTCGGACAGCTCGAACCCGAGCCGTTCGAGGGCCTGCTGGGTCGTCTCGGCCTCCGGGTCGAGGACGCCCCGCTTTAGCCGGATCGTCACCGTCGCCGTGTACGCGGTCATACCTGTTGGTGCGGGGTCGTGTGTAAAAACCGTTTTGGAACGACGCTTATGCGCATATTCGTGGATATGTTGCGGTCGTTCGTGCGGGAGGCAGGGACGGCACCGAGCGAAAGGGGCAAACCCCTCCGGCTGTTGTGAAGGGTGTATGCAGCCGCTCGAACCCGCGGAGGTGATCGTCGCATGACCCGCGAACTGACCGAAATCACGGTCGTCGGAGGAGACAAGACCGGACTCATCGCGCGGGTCACCTCCCTGCTGTTCGAGCGCGGAATCAACATCGAGGACTTAGACCAGGCGGTCCGCGAGGGCGTCTTCCGGATGACGACCCGCGTCGACACCGCGGAGATGGAGACATCGCGCGGCGAGCTCCGCCGCGCGCTCGCCGAGCTGGGCCGCGAGCTCGACGTCGACATCCAAGTACGGTTCCCGAGCGATCGCGACGCGCGGCGCGTCGCGCTGCTCGTCACCAAGGAGACCCACGCGCCCGAGGCGCTGTTGGAGGCGGAGGCGCGGGGCGAGCTGGCCGAGGACAGCGAGGCCGAGATCCCGGTCGTCATCGGCAACCGCGGCGACCTCCGGTCGCTCGCGGAGCGCTACGACAAGCCGTTCTACGACGTGGGCGACGGCAACGGCAACACCGATGAGGAGCGCCTGCTCGACCTGCTGGCCGAGTACGACGTGGACCTCATCGCCTTGGCGCGGTACATGCGCATCCTCTCGCCCGAGGTCGTCTTCCGGTACGAGGGGCGGATCGTCAACGTCCACCCCTCGCTGCTGCCGGCGTTCCCCGGCGCGGAGGCGTACCGGCAGGCCAAGGACGCCGGCGTCCGGGTCGCGGGCGTCACGGCCCACTACGTCACGACCGACCTCGACCAGGGGCCGGTCATCGCTCAGCGCGCCTTCGACGTGCCCCCGGGCGCCGACGTCGACGAGATCAAGCGGCGGGGGCAGCCCCTCGAGGCCGAGGTCCTGCTCGACGCGGTCCGGCTCCACCTCGCGGACGCCATCGCGGTCCACCGCGGGACCGTCCACGTGCGCGAGGACGTGGACGTCGACGCGCAGCTCGGCCTCTCGGAGGCCGCCGTGGACGCGAACCCGGACGAGCCCGTCGACGGCGAGCCCCTCGGCCGGACCCGCCCGTCGCCGTCGGACGACTGACGGAGCGGGAGAGGGCCGCAGGCGCCGGTCGCACCCGGACTGCGGCGGCTACTTTTAAGCGCCCGCGAGCGCAACAATGGACGATGACCGGCCGTCGCGCCCGGACGGGATTCCTCGCGGACACCGCCGCGGTCGTCCGCAGCGACGAGCGGCTGATCCTGCTGTTCCTGCTGCTCCTCTCGCTCGCCGCGCTGGCGGTGTTCCTCCACTACACGACCCTGGTGCTCGAGGGGCTCCCGGACCCGGTTCCGGGGGAGCCGTTCGGGCCGTGAACCGGGACCCCCGGGGCGCTCACTCCAACCGCACCAGCAGGTCGCGGTTCGCGGCCTCGTAGCGCAGGCGCCCGTCGTCGAGCGCCCGGCGGCGCCTGGCCGCCCAGTCGCTCGCGTCGTAGCCGGTCTCGCCGACGGCCGCCTCCACCGTGTCGAGCAGGTGCGCGAGTACGGTCCGCTCGCCCGACTCGTAGGGGGGTTCGATCTCCCACGGGGAGGGCCCCTCGGCGATCGCGGTCGCCTGCCGGGCCAGCGCCGCCGCCCCGTCGGGGCCGCCGGGGCGGAACTCCCGCATGTGGCGGTGATAGCGGTCGAGGACGGCCTCGTCGTCCGGGTCCGGGGGCGCGAACCGCGTCTCACCGTCGTATGTGATCGGCGCGTACGCGACGGGGGCGACCTCGGCGAGGGCGTCGACCGCGGGGGCGGCGTCGACCACGTCGAAGAACGCGCAGCCGACGACCGCGTCGAACCGCTCGCCGGCGGCCGCCGCCTCGCTCGCGACGTCGAAGGCGTCCGCGACGCGGAACTCGACGGCGACGTCGCCGACCACGCCGCCGATCCGCGCTTCGCCCGCCGACAGGGCGTCCTCGCGGGCGTCGACCGCGACCCACCGGCCGGCGTCGATCACGCCCCAGTCGACGAGGCGCTCGACCATCGTCGCCGTGCCCGCGCCGACTTCGAGCACCTCGGGCTCGGGCGGGAGCTCGGCGGCGAAGCGGTCGAGGACCGTCCGGTTCAGCGAGCGGTCGTCGAGGGCGCGCTTCGCGTCGAGGTACGTCGCGTGGTCGGTCACGCCGCGTCACCTCCCCGACCCGGGGCCCCCGTCCGCCGTCCGGCCTCGGCCTCCAGGAAGTCGACGACGCGGTCGAGCGTCTCCGGCCACCCCGGCCGCCCCTCGTAGTCGCGGCGAGCGGCGGTCCCCATGGCCGCCAGCCGGTCGCGGTCGTCGAGGTCGCGGAGGGCCGCGGCCACGGCGCGCGGGTCGCCCGGGGGCACGAGGACGCCCGACTCGCCGTCCCGGACGAACTCGCTCGCGCCGCCCGCGGTCGTCGCCAGCGGCACGCAGCCGAATCCCATCGCCTCCAGGTACACCATGCCGAACGGCTCGTACCGCGACGGGACCGCCAGGACGTGGCTCTCGCGGAGCCGCGCCGCGACCGCCTCGTCGTCGAGGCGGCCGGCGAAGCCGACGCGGTCGCCGATCCCGGCCGCGGCGACCGACTCCGCGACGGCCTCGGCGTGGTCCGGCGCGACCGTCCGGTCCCCGACGACCGTCAGCCGCCAGTCCACGTCGCGACCGTCCAGCCTGGCGAGGCCGTCGACGAGCGCTTCGAGCCCCTTCCGCGGGACGACGTTCCCGAGGAAGGTCACCTCCAGCGGACCGGACCGGGCGCGCTCGCGGATCTCGGACGCGGAGGTCACGGGCTCGAACCGGTCGCCGGCCGGCGGGGCGACCGCGCTCCTGGCCGGGCCGCCGAGCACGGCCGCGTTCCGACGGGTCGTCTCGGCGTTGTACACCGCGGCGTCGACGCCGCGGAGGAACCGGCGCTCGACGGCCGCCACTCCGCGGCGACCGAGCGCCGAGCGCGCGCGGTCGAGGGGCCCCCGTCCGCCGTCCGGCGTCCCCTGCGCCGCCCGCGCACGCCACGCGATCATGTGGACGAGCGCGACGGTCGGCGCGTCGAGCCGGCGGTTGGCGCACAGCACGGAGGGGTGCGCCAGCCCGTCCTCGACGACCACGTCGAACTCGGCGAGGCGGTCTGCGAGCCGGCCCGCACGGAGGTTCGGCGCGAGGCGTTCCCGGTAGGACCCCCGAGGCAGCGAGACCACCTCGACGCCGTGGCCGCGCCCGCGGAGCCGGTCGCGGAGCCGCCGGTCGTAGTAGAAGCCGCCGGACTCGGACTCGATGTCGCCGGCCAGCACGAGGGCGACGCGCATCGGGGCGTCACCGCAGTTCGCCGGCGTAGGAGACGCTCGCGGCGTCGTCCTCGCGGACGGTCACGGTCAGCCGGGTCGCGGCCGGGGCGTCCACCGCCGCGAGGTCGTCGAACAGCGCCCGGGCCAGCCGCTCGGCGCTGGGGTTGCCCTCCAAGTGCTCGTTGAGCGTCTCGTCCCGGTAGCGGTCGGCCGCGTCGGCCAGGGCGTCGAGCGCGAGATCGATGTCGAGCAGGTAGCCGTACTCGCCGAGCTCCGGGCCGCGGAACGTCGCCTCCGCGGTGAAGGTGTGCGAGTGGAGCTCCGCCTCGCCGGCCGGCGGGTTCGGGACGGTGAGGTAGTGCTGTGCGACGAACGTCTCGGAGACGGTCAGTTCGTACATGGGTAGGTGAAGAGGAGTTGGAGGGTCGCTTCGCCCTCGTCGGCGAGGCGCCGGTACGCGCTCGGCGCGCGGTCGACCGGGACGCGGTCCGTGACGAGCCGTTCGGTGACGCCCAGCTCGCCGTGAAGTCGCCGGAGCTGGCGCCAGGCGGTCTCGCGGCGGCGCTCCCGGTCCCAACGACCCCGGAGTTCCGGCGCGATGGTCGTGACCTGGCTGCTCCGGACGGTGACCCGCCCGCGGTGGAAGTGGTCGCCGAAGCCGAGGTCGGCGCGCTTGGTGCCGTACCACGACCCCACGAGGACGCGGCCGTCGAACCGCGTCGTCTCGACGGCCGTCTCCAGCGTCTCGGGCCGCCCCGAGACCTCGACCGCGAGGTCGACGCCCCCGGTGCGGTCGCGGACGGCGTCGACGACGCCGGCGCGCCCGTCGTATCGGGTCGGGTCGACGACGGCGTCGGCGCCGAACTCGGCCGCGAGCCCGCGCCGCCGGTCCTTCGGTTCGACCGCGACCACGGTCTCCGCGCCGCTCCGTGCCAGGAGGGCGGTCGTGAGCAGCCCCACGACGCCCTGCCCGAACACCGCGACGCGCTCGCCGAGCCGGGGGGCCGCGTCGAGCGTCAGCGTCACCGCCGTCTCCGCGTTCGCGAACAGCGTCGCGGTCTCCGGGTCGATCCCGTCCGGGACCGGGATGAGCGCGTCCGGGGAGACGGCGAACCGGCTCTCGTGGGGGTTGAACGCGAAGACGGTGCGGTCGCGCCACGACGGGTCGACCGCCTCGCCGACCGCGGTCACCCGCCCGACGACCGCGTAGCCGTAGCGGAGCGGGTACGAGAGGTCGCCGTCGAGCGAGGAGAGCTCCTCGTCCGCGACGGTCTCGGGGTCGAGATCCCCGCGGTACGCGAGCAGCTCGGACCCCGCGCTCACCGCCGAGACGGACGCGGAGACGACCACCTCGTCGGGGGCCGGGGCGGGGTCGTCGACCGGGACGACCTCGACGCGCTCGGGGGCGGTGAACTCCACCGCGCGGTGGACGGCGCCGTCGCTCACGCGGACTCACCCGTCCGCGGCCGACGGCCGAGAGGAGTCGACATTACCGATCGCATGTGCCGATCAAATATAAAGCCCCGCCGGCGACGACCGCCCGACCGAGCGGAGTCGCCCGTCGCGGTCGCGCCCGCCGGGGAGTAAACATAAGCCGGCGGAGGCCGTGCGTGGCGTATCCATGGCACACTCCGACGCGGGCGCCGACGTCGAATCGCTGACCACGCTCCACTGGGTCGGGATCATCGCCGCGACCGTGTCCGGGATCGTCCACGCCGTCCTCGGGGTTCTGGTCGGGGGCGCGCTGGGGATCTCCTTTTTCGTCGCGACCCTCGGCTTCGGCGCGGGCGTGGCGGCGATAGTCGCCGGGTACCGGCGCCGGCTGATGTACGCCGTCGGGATCCCGTTCACCGGCGGTCAGATCGTCCTCTGGTACGTGATCAACTTCGTCACCGGGACGTACTCGTTCCCGGCCGACGTCGGGGTGTACGGCGCCGTCGACAAGGTCGCGCAGGTCGCGTTGATCGCCGTCCTGGCGGTCCTGCTCTCAAGAGAGTCGTAGCGCGCGACCGCGGCTCGCCGTTCACTCCTCGACGCCGCGAACCGGTCCCGCCCCCGCCCGGTTCGGACCGTTCGCTCACCGCCTCACTCGCCGCCTCGCCCGGCCGCGGTCGGCGGGTCGTCGCGGCCGAGTCGCCCCGTCGCGGCCGCCCAGTCTCTGGCGAAGCTCGCCAGGAGCGCCGCCAGCGCGACCGCCGCGAACGCGGTCAGGAGGGCCCTCCCGCCCCCGCGGCCGACGTTCGGGAGGAGCGCGAGCGCGACCACGGCGAACTGCGCGGTGCCCACGAACGGCCGAACCCGGCTGGGCGGCAGCTCGTACACCGGTGCCCCGCGTCGCCGGCGCCGCCACAGCGACCCGGCGTAGGCGTACCAGACGCCGCCGGCGAGGAGGTACCACGCGGGGAGCGCGCCGAGCGCGACGGCGACCGCGGCGCCGACGAGCACGGCCAACGCGTCGGTGGCCCCGTCGAGGCGCGCGCCGAGGGCCGTCTCGCGGGTGCGGCGGGCGACAGCGCCGTCGACCGCGTCGAGGCCCACCGCGCCGACGAAGAGGGCGGCGGGGAGCCACGGACTCGGCGCCGGCGCGACCGCCGCGCCCGCGAGGACGACGGCGAGCCAGCCGCGGAACAGCGTGATCGCGTTCGCCGGGCCGAGCCGCGGGTCCGGTGCCTCACCGTCGGGCGTGCGGTTCGCCGCGAGGTTGCCGCGCGCGTACGCGGCGAGGTACGCGCCGGGAACGACCGCGGCGAGGACCCAAGCCGTGCCGAGCGGGCGCCACAGCGCGGCCAGCCCGAGCGCGCCGAGCGCCACGGCCCCGGCGAACCGTCGGCGGAGCCTGGCGGGCGGGACGGCGGGGGGATCGGGGACCGTCATCTCAGTCCGGTTTCCCGTCCGCGGGCGGTCCGGCGTCGGGGTCGCCTCCGTTTTCTCCCTCGGCCGCGGCGCTCCGCGGGGTCTCGCCGATCTCCTCCATCACGCGGGCGTGGAACTCGCGGAGGACCGCGGACTCGTCGTCGGCGATGACGGTGTCGGAGTCGACCAGCGTCGCGAGCCCGAACGCGAGCGGGCTGGGCGAGTCGACGACGCGGTGTTCGACCGCGAGGTCGCCGGCGGCGATCCGGTCGACCGCCTCGCGGATGCCGTCGACGTCGAGCCGGTCCTCCAGCAGCTCCCGGTAGGTCTCCTCTAAGACGGCGAACTCCTCTAAGTCGGCCGCGAACGACAGCAGCATCTCGGCGGAGACCTGCTGTTCCGCGGCCGACTTCTCGTACCCCTTGTACCGCTTCAGGATCAGGAGCGCGCGCCCGGCGTTGATCCGGAAGTAGCGCTGGAGCAGGTCCGTCCCCTGAACCGCCTCGCGCAGGTCCTCGCGGACCGTCTCCGGGTCGAGGTCGGCCAGTATCCCCGCCACGTCGACCTTCCGGTTCAGCGGGAGCGCGAGCGAGAAGCCGCGGTCGGCGACCGCCACCGCGACGTTGGCGTCGGTGCGGTTCGCGACCGCGGCCGCGACGAGCCGCGAGAGCCCGTCGTTGAACCGGTGGCCGTAGGTCGAGTGGACGTAGAAGCGCCGCTTGTACTCGCTCCGGTCGAGTTCCTCCTCGACGACGAGGCGGTCGGGCGTCGAGACCGAGTCCGCGCCCGCGTACCGTACCTGCTCGTCGTACATGCGGGCGAGCGCGCGGACCGCGTTCCCGTCGAGGGGGAACTGTCGGAGCCACGCCCGGACCGCCGCCGGGCCGGCGTTCGCGCCGTCCCCCGTCAGGCGGTCGAGGAGTTCGGCCTGGAAGTCGAGAACCTCGCGGGCGAGGTCCGCCGAGAGGGGCAGTCGCTCGGCGAACCACGACGGCACGGTCGGGCGCTCGCTCGTGCGGTCGACGTACACCTTCGAGCCGCGGCGGTAGCGGAACGCGAACCGCTCGCCGCCCAAGGCGAACACGTCGCCCGACTCCAGCGTGTCGAGGTACGACTCGTCGAGGGTGCCGACCCACTCGTCGTCGCGCGTGAACACGTCGCAGGTGAACGAGTCGGGGATCGTTCCCACGTTCGTCATGTAGATGACCCGCGCGAGCCGCCCGCGCTTCCCGACGAGCTTCTCGCCGACCGGGTACGCGGGGTGATGGTGCTCGCCGTCGGGCGGGTCGTTGGCGTCGCGCCACACCTTCGGGTAGACGTTCTTCTCCTCCAGTCCGTCGTAGTCGCCCGTGAGGTACCGGAACAGCCGCTCGTACGCGGCGTCGTCGAAGCCGCGGTACGGGTGCGCCCGGCGCAGTACCTCGCGGACCTCGCGGTCGGGGCGGATCCGGTTTATGGCCATCCCGTAGACGTGCTGTGCCGCCACGTCGTACGCGCCCTCAGGCGGGAACACGCGGTCGACGAACCCGTCCTCGGCGCGCGCGAGCAGCGCGGCGCACTCGATCAGCTCGTCGCGGTCCAGGGCGAACACCCGGCCCTCGACGGTCTCGCCCGGGCTGTGGCCCGCGCGGCCGACGCGCTGGAGCAGCGCGGCGACGGACTTCGGCGAGCCCACCTGGACGACGAGATCGAGGTGCGGCATGTCGATTCCCAACTCCAGGCTCGTCGAGGTCGTGACCACGTCCAGCTCGCCCGACTTCAGCCCCTCCTCGACGCGGGTGCGCTGCGCCTCGCCGAGGCTCCCGTGGTGGCAGCCGGAGTCCGACTCGTCGTAGTCGAACCGCCCCCGGAGCTCCTGGAGGGTGCGCTCGGCGCCCGAGCGGGAGTTCGTGAACACCAGCGTGTTCTCGTGGGACTCGATCAGGTCGTGAAGCGACTCGTAGAAGCGGTCGGTCACCGCCGACCGCGGCGTGTGGATCAGGTCGGCGGCCGGCGTCCGGAGTTCGAGGTCGAACTCGCGGGCGAACCGGGCGTCGACCACCTCGCAGGGCCGCGTCTCGAACCCGTCGGCGTCGCCGACCTCGCCGGCGACGCGCTCGCGCCCGACGAGGAACGAGGCGATCCCGTCGAGCGGTTCGACGGTCGCCGAGCAGCCGATCCGCGCGATCCCGGCGTCGCCTCCCCGGTCTCCGTTCCGCGTCAACTCGGTCAGCCGCTCTAGGGACACCGCGAGGTGCGTGCCGCGCTTGTTCGCGGCCAGCGAGTGGATCTCGTCGACGATCACGTACTCGACGGTGCGGAGCTTCTCCTTGAACTTCGGCGAGTTGAGCAGGATCGCCAGCGTCTCCGGCGTGGTGTTGAGGACGTGGGGCGTCTCGGAGAGCATCGCCTGCCGGTCCGCCTTCGAGGTGTCGCCGTGGCGGATCGCCTGCCTGACGCCCGGATCGTACGCCTCGGCGTCCCCCGCCCCGTCGTCCCTCTCGGCCGCGGCGACCGCCTCCCCGATCCCCTCCAAGGGAGTCTCCAGGTTGCGCTCGATGTCGTTCGCGAGCGACTTCAGCGGCGAGACGTACAGGCAGTAGACGGCGTTGTCGAGGTCGTCGGCGCGGTCGCGCGCGAAGAGGTCGTCGAGCACCGCGAGGAACGAGGCCAGCGTCTTCCCGCTGCCCGTCGGCGCCGCGACGAGGCAGTTCTCCCCGTCGTCGACGCGAGGGATCGCCTCGCGCTGCGGCGGCGTGAAGAACCCGCCGTTCTCGCCGACGTACGCGCCGAACCGCTCGACCCACCAGCGCCGGACCGGCGGCGAGAGCCGCGCGAGCACGTCGGCGTCGGCGATCGGGACCGCGTCCGGGTCGAAGTCGGGGTCCGCGATCGCACCGCGCTCGACCGCGTCGCGGAGGAGGGCGCGCGCGGCCGCCTCGTCGCCGCGGTCCGTGGTCTCGCTCACGGTGATCACGAGGGCTCGGGGAGGGAAATCGGTTGCGTCGGGGCCGCGGAAATTCGCGGAACCGACCCCACATACGTCGGCCCCGCGGAAATTCGCGGAACCGACCCGTTTATCCGACCGCCTTCCGTGGCGCCACACGCATGAGCGGCACCTCGCCGGAGCCCGACCGACGGATCGACCGGAACCTGTTCGTCACCGTCTCCGGCCCGCCGGGCTGCGGGGCCACGACCCTCGTCGAGGGCATCGCCGAGTCGCTCGACTGCGGCTACGTCTCCGGGGGCGAACTGTTCCGCGAGGTCGCCGCCGAACGGGAGATGAGCCTCTCCCAGCTCATCGCCGAGACCGGCGAGTCCGAGGAGATCGACCGCGCGCTCGACCGCCGGCTCCGCCGGATCGCCGAGAAGTGGGGGACCGCGAACAAGGCGTTCGTGCTGGAGTCGCGGCTCGCGGGCTGGATCGCCGGCAACCGCGCCGACATCCGGATCTGGCTCGACGCGCCCGACGAGGTCCGCGCGGACCGCACGGCCGACCGCGAGGAGATGACCTCCGAGATGCAGGTGCGCGAGGTCATCGAGGAGCAGCGCTACAAGTCCTACTACGACATCGACCTGAACGACCGGTCCATCTACGACCTGGTCATCAACACGGGGCGATGGGACGCCGAGGCCACGCTAGACCTGGCGCTCACCGGGATCGAACGCTACGACGTCGACGCCGACGAGGGCGCGTTCGACACGCCCGACTTCGAGATCTGATCGGCCGTCCGCGGCGGCGTCGTCCCGCCTACAGGCCTTCGACGCGGCGGAGCGCGCGCCGGATCTCGCCGGGCGTCGCGTACGGCCCGCCGCTCACCCGGTGGTCCGGGAGGAACACGGGGACGGGGTTGTCGTTCAGCGCGCCCCTCACGGTCGCCACGTCGTCGGCGTCGTCGGGGTCGAACCCGGCGAGCCGGGCGAGGCGGCTCACCGAAACCTCCTCGCCGTACGGGACGTTGCGGAGCGCCTCCAGCGCCTCGCGCTGGTCGGTCGGGACCGTGAGACCGAGCGCCACCTCGGTGAACTCGTCGCGCTCGCCGCCGAGGTACGCGCCGATCCGGTCGAGGAGGTCGTGGTCGCCGTCGGCGTCTCCCGGCGGTTCGGCGGGGAACGACACCGAGATGACGCGACCGCCGGCGAACCCGACCTGAACGGTCCGGCCGATCTGGTCGAACTCCCGGGCGAAGACGCCCGAGGTGCCCGCCATGCTCATACCCTTCACTGGTCGGGTCGATTACTTAAAACATCCCCCCGTCTGACCGAGTCGTCCCCTCGCCCGGAGGCTAATCGGGTCGGCCTGGCCCCCGCAAGCCTTATGAACAGATACGTACACTAGTGTATAGTAATGGACTATCCAGACGAGCTGGCGCCGGCGGTCAGGTCGATCCTGTCCGCCGCACGGGAGCGCGCGGGCGCGGCGGCGAGGGCGGGCGACACCGCCTCGGTCTCGCCCCGCGACCTCGCGGCCGCGTTCGAGCGGGCCGAGGCCGACGGGCGCGTCCCGGTGATCGCCGAGGTGAAGCCGACGAGCCCGACGACCGAGGGCAGCCGCGAGGACGACCCCGTCGCGCTCGCCGAGGGGATGGTCGCCGGCGGGGCGGCCGCGCTGAGCGTGCTCACCGAGCCGGAGCACTTCGGCGGGAGCGTCGACACGCTCCGGCGGGTCCGCGAGGCCGTCGACGTGCCGGTGCTGCGCAAGGACTTCGTCGTCGAGGAGGCGCAGCTTGACGCCGTCGAGAGCGACGTGGTCCTCCTGATCGCCCGGTTCGTCGGCGACGACCTCCCCGACCTGCTCGCCGCCGCCCGCGACCGCGGCTTCCAGGTGCTCGTCGAGGTCCACGACCGCGACGAGCTGGAGCGCGCGCTCGACGCGGGCGCGACGACGGTCGGCGTGAACAACCGCGACCTCGCCGAGCTGGTCGTCGACCTCGGAACCTTCGAGTCCGTGGCGCCCCACGTCCCGGACGAGGTGACGCTGATCGCCGAGAGCGGGATCGAGGGCCCGACCGACGCGCGCCGGATGCGGGCGGCGGGCGCCGACGCCCTGCTCGTCGGCAGCGCGATCATGGACGGCGACGTGGAAGCGAACACGCGCGAACTGACGCGGGCGGAGGCGGACGAGGACGCGGACCCGACACCCCGCGACGCGACCGACACCACGGAGACACCCACATGAGCGAAACCGAATCATCGACGAGCGAGGTTGGAGAGCTTTCGCGACGCCCCGGCCGCGAGCGCGGCCGCGACGACGGGAAGTTCGGCCGCTACGGCGGTCAGTACGTCCCGGAGGCGTTGATGCCGGCGATAGAGGAACTGGCCGACGCCTACGAGCGCTACGTGCTGAACAACGAGGACGGGTTCATGGACGAGTTCCGCGAGCGCCTCGCGGACTTCGGCGGGCGCCCGACCCCGCTCCAGCGGGCCGGCCGGCTCTCGGAGCGCTACGACACCGAGGTGTACCTCAAGCGCGAGGACCTGCTCCACGGCGGCGCCCACAAGCTGAACAACGCGCTCGGGCAGGTGCTGCTCGCGAAGTACATGGGCAAAGAGCGCATCATCGCGGAGACCGGCGCCGGCCAGCACGGCACCGCGACCGCGATGGCGGCGGCGCACCTCGACATGCCCTGTACGATCTACATGGGCGAGCGCGACATCAACCGCCAGCGTCCCAACGTGTTCCGGATGAAGCTC
Organism: Halorubrum tropicale; assembly: GCF_001280455.1. Lineage (NCBI taxonomy): Archaea > Methanobacteriati > Methanobacteriota > Halobacteria > Halobacteriales > Haloferacaceae > Halorubrum > Halorubrum tropicale. The sequence continues at coordinate 273,910 of NZ_LIST01000002.1, read as the reverse complement.
AACGGCTCGGAGGTCAAGCCCGTCACCACCGGGCGCGGCACGCTGAAGGAGGCCATCTCCGAGACGATGCGCGACTGGGCGGCGACCGTCGAGGACACCCACTACGTGATCGGCTCCATCGTCGGCCCGCATCCATTCCCGGTGATGGTCCGCGACTTCCAGGCGGTCATCTCCGAGGAGGCCCGCCGGCAGACGATCGAGAAGACCGGCGGGCTCCCCACCGACGTGGTCGCCTGCGCGGGCGGCGGCTCGAACACGATGGGGACGTTCGCCGACTTCGTCGACGACGAGTCGGTCGCGCTCCACGCCGTGGAGGCCGGCGGCTCCACGCTCGAAGTCGACGAGGAGGCGGGCGTCGCGCCCAACTCCGCGTCGCTGTACGCCGGCGAGGAGGGCGTCCTCCACGGTGCGCGGACGAAACTGCTTCAGGACTCCGACGGGCAGATCATGGAGAGCCACTCCGTCTCCTCCGGGCTCGACTACGCCGGCGTCGGGCCGGAGCTCGCGTACCTCGTCGACCAGGGCCGCGTCGACCCGGTCGCCGTCGACGACGACGCCGCCTTGGAGGGGTTCCACCGGCTCTCGAACACGGAGGGGATCATTCCCGCGTTAGAGACCGCCCACGCGTTCGGCTACCTGGAGGAGCACCACGAGGAACTGGGCGAGCGCGTCGTCGTCAACGTCTCCGGCCGCGGCGACAAGGACCTCGACGCCGCCATCGAGGAGACCGACCAGCGCGACGTGCCCAACGCGCCGGACATGTCGATGTTCACGGGGGGAATCTGAATGGCGGAGACGGGCAACTCCGACGAGATCGCCGCGGCGTTCGCGGACGGTCCCGCCTACGTCCCGTACCTCGTCGTCGGCGACCCCGACTACGAGTCGTCGAAGGCGTACGTCGAGGCGCTCGACCGGGGCGGCGCCGACGTGATCGAGCTCGGCCTCCCCTTCTCCGAGCCGATCGCCGAGGGGTCGACGATCCAGGAGGCGCTCGTCCGCGCGCTCGACGCGGGGATGACGCCCGAGCGCTTCTTCGCGTTCGCGGAGGATCTCGACGTCGACGCCGCCCCGGTGTGTATGACGTACTACAACCTCATCTACCAGTACGGCGACGAGACCGGCCCCCGGCCGTTCGTCGAGCGGGCGGCGGCCGCGGGGATCGAGGGGCTCGTCGTCCCGGACCTCCCGGCCGAGGAGGCGGACCCGCTGCGCGAGGCGTGCGACGAGTTCGGGCTCGACCTCGTCTTCATCGTCGCGCCGACGACGCGCGGCGACCGGCTGGACCGCATGATGGAGAACGTCTCCGGCTACGTCTACGTCCAGGCGCGGCTGGGGACGACCGGCGCCCGCGACGACGTCTCCGACCAGACGACCGAGAGCCTCGACCGGCTCCGCGAGTACGACGTGCCGAAGGCGGTCGGGTTCGGCATCTCGACGGGCGAGCACGCGGAGCGCATCGTCGCGGGCGGCGCCGACGGGATCATCGTCGGCTCGGCGCTCGTCGACGTGGTCGCCGAGGGCGTCGCCGAGGACCTGTCGACCGACGAGGTCGCCGACCGGCTGGAGGCGCTCTCCCGCGAGCTGACCGAGGGCGCCGAGCGCGGGTACCGCTCGCGGACGACGGCGGCCGAGTCCGCCTGACCAGAACCGGACCAATACCTCCCCGAACGAAACCGACTTACCTCCGATTGCCACACTCTCACACAACATTCGCCTCACAATGACAGCAGGACTCTCGGCACGACTCGACCGCATCTCCACGAACGACCGATACCTCATCGTCCCGATGGACCACGGGATCACGATGGGCGCCGTCCAGGGGCTCGTCGACATCGAGTCGACGATCGACGGCGTCACGAGCGGCGGCGCGGACGCCGTCCTCACGCAGCGGGGCATCGCGCCCCGCGTCCACGAAAACAAGAACGACGCCGGCTACATCGTCCACCTCAACGGGTCGACGACGATCGGGCCGGACGAGAGCGACAAGCGCGTCACCGGCACCGCGGAGGACGCGGTCCGCGCGGGCGCCGACGCCGTCTCCTTTCACATCAACGTCGGCTCCGACCACGAGCCGGACCAGATCGAGGAGCTCGCGGAGCTGACCGCCGACGCCGAGCGGCTCGGGCTCCCCGTCCTCGCGATGGCGTACGCGCGCGGTCCCGGCGTCGACGAGAGCGATCCGGAGGCGCTCGGCCACGCCGTCCGGCTCGCCGAGGAACTGGGCGCCGACGTGGTGAAGACCGGCTACTCCGGCGACGGCGACTCCTTCGAGCGCGTCACGGAGTCGACCCGCCTCCCGGTGGTCATCGCCGGCGGCTCGAAGGGGACCGACCGCGAGACCGTCGAGATGGTCCGCGGCGCGATGGACGGCGAGGCGGCGGGCGTCTCGATGGGGCGGTCGATATTCCAGCACGACGACCCCGAGGGGATCGCCCGCGCGGTCTCCGCGGTGGTCCACGACGACGCGGGCGTCGAGGAGGCGCTGCGGGCGGGCGGGTTCGTCGAGGCCTGAGGTCCGCCCCCGCGGTCGCGGGGCCGCGGACGGGCGCACGCGACTGCTCATTTCGCAGTTTTCAAGCCGGCGCGCCGTGAGGTGTCGGTAATGACACGCACGGTCTGGGTCAAAGCCGACGGCGCGGTCGGCGACTGGGAGGCGCGCAAGCGACGGGTCACGGCCGCCATCGAGGCCGGGGCGGACTGGGTCCTCGTCGACGAGGGCGACGTCGGGCGCGTCCGGGAGCTGGGCGACGTGAACGTCGCGGCGTTCCGGTCGGACGCCGACGTGATCGACGACGCCGAGAGCGACGCGGAGGCGGACGCGTACTTCGTCGGGAAGGGCGGCGAGGGCGACGGGACGATCGACATGCCCGACGACCTCTCCGGGTCGGCCGACCTGACCACGCTGCGCCGCCGCGACGACCGCGCGCAGGGGGCGTACGTCCGCGTCCTCGGCACGGAGTACGAGGCGTTCGCCGAGGCCGCGGCCGACGACGCCGACTACACCGTGGTCGTCGGCGAGGACTGGTCGATCATCCCCTTGGAGAACCTCATCGCCCGCGTCGGCGAGGAGACCCACCTCGTCGCGGGCGCGACGACCGCCGCGGAGGCCCGGACCGCCTTCGAGACCCTGGAGATCGGCGCCGACGGCGTCCTCCTCGATTCCGACTCCCCCGACGAGATCCGCGGCGCGGTCGAGGCCCGCGACGCGGCCGACCGCGAGACGCTCGACCTCCGACACGCCGAGGTGACAGAGATCGAACAGACCGGGATGGCGGACCGCGTCTGTATCGACACCGGGTCGCTGATGGACGACAGCGAGGGGATGTTGGTCGGCTCGATGTCGCGAGGGCTGTTCTTCGTCCACGCGGAGACCGCGGAGTCGCCGTACGTCGAGTCGCGCCCGTTCCGCGTGAACGCGGGCGCGGTCCACGCGTACGTCCGCGACCCCGAGGGCGGCACCAACTACCTCGCGGAGCTGTCGAGCGGCGACGAGGTCCAGGTCGTCGACACCGACGGGCACACCCGCGAGGCGGTGGTCGGTCGGGTGAAGATCGAGAAGCGCCCGATGTTCCGGATCCAGGCGGAGATCGAGACCGACGACGGTACCGATCGTATCGAGACGCTCATCCAGAACGCCGAGACCGTGAAGATAGCCACGAGCGAGGGCCGGAAGGCGGTCACCGAGGTCGAGCCCGGCGACGAGGCGCTCGTCTTCTACGAGGACGTGGCGCGCCACTTCGGCGAGGCCGTCGAGGAGAGCATCATCGAGAAGTAGCCGTCGAGTCCCGGGGCCGGAATCGCATCGACCACAAATCATTTTCCGTCGGCATGTGATCTTACCTCATGGCAGTTGCTAACGAGGGGAACCGTCGCGTCGCCGAACAGGGGTGCATCGATCGGGTTCAACACCTCGCGGACGCCGCGAACCCGGCGTTCGCGGCCGGGAGCCTCCTCGTGCCGCTGGCCTTCTTCGCCGCGAGCCTCGCGCTGGGAAGCACCGAACTACTCTTCTACACGCACGTCGCGGCCGGCGCGGTGTGGTTCGGGTTCGCGCTGATCTTCCCCGCGGTCATCGGCCCGACGCTCGGCGGCCTCGACGAGGCGGCCGCGGCCGCGGTGAACAGGACGCTGATCCCGAAGGCGGTGTTCTTCCTCGTCGGCTTCTCGCTGACGACGGTGCTGTCGGGGACGGTCCTGTTGACGCCCGACATCGGGCTCGGGTACGGCTTCGGCGGGACGTGGTCGGGGCTCGCGCTCGGCCTGGGCTGGGGGCTGTTCGCGTTCGGGCTGGCGGTCCCCCACCGGCTCCACCTCAGCGCGTACTACGAGACGGTCTCGCCCGACCCGGACGCCGACCGACTGGAATCGATCGAGAAGAAGAACCTCGTCGTCGGGCTGTTCGAGGGCGCGATGATGCTCGCGCTGATCGTCCTGATGACCGGCTTCCGACTCGGATAGCGGGAGCGTCGCGCGGCAGACGCGCCCGCAGTCGGGCGCGCTGAGACGCTGCCGAACCGTTATCTCGTCGTGAGGCGTCGCTCTGAGCATGGCCTCGACACCCAGCTCGTCTCTCCGCGCTCGGTTCGGCGTCGCGCTCCTGGCCGGCCTCCCCGGCGTCGCCGCGCTCGTGTGGTACGTCTACCGCACGACCCCGCCGGCCGCCGTCCCGCCGGGGCTGTCCCGCCCGCTCCTCGCCGTCCTCACCGGAGTCAACCCGCTCCTGCTGCTCGTCGTCGCGTGTCTGGTCGGTGCCTACGCGGCCCCGCGGGCCCGCCTGCGCTCGCACCTCCTCGACCGCGCGGGCGGCGACGCCGAGGCGCTCGGACGGGTCCGCGGCGAGGCCGGACTCGCCGCCGCGGTCGGCGTCGCCGGGAGCCTGGTCGTGATCGCGCTCGACGTCGCGCTGGCGCCGCTCGTCGCGCGCGACCTGCCGGGGTCGGCGATCGGCGCGGGGCGGCCGACGGTCGTCAACGTGCTCGCGTACGCGCCGGTCCGGTTCCTCTACGGCGGGGTCACGGAGGAGCTGCTGCTCCGGTTCGGGCTCATGTCCGCGCTCGCGCTCGGCGGCTGGGTCCTCGCCGGCCGCCACGGCGACGCGCCCGGACCGGGGGTCGCGTGGGCCGCGATCGGGGTCTCGGCGGTGCTGTTCGGCGTCGGCCACCTCCCGGCGCTGGCGCAGGCGGTGGGGCTGACGCCGGCGCTGATCGCGCGGACAGTCTTGTTGAACGCGGTCGCCGGGGTCGCGTTCGGGTGGCTCTACTGGCGGCGCAGCCTCGAGGCGGCGATGGTCGCGCACGCGGCGTTCCACGTGCCGCTCGCGGCGCTGTCGCTGGTCCAGGTGCTCTCGTAAAAACGGGGACGGACGACCTGTCTTCCGGTTCAGATCCCGTACAGCTCGCCGTACTTCTCGTCGACGTAGTCGAGGAAGGCGTCCGCCGAGAAGTCCTCGCCGGTCGCGCGCTTCACGAGCTCGTTCGTCTCGTAGCGAGAGCCGTGTCGGTGGACGTTCTCGCCGAGCCAGTCGTGGAGGTCGCCGAACTCGCCGTCGGCGATCTTGGCGTCGAGGTCGTCGATGTCCGCCTCGGCGGCCTCGAACAGCTGGGCGGCCATCACGGATCCGAGCGAGTAGGTGGGGAAGTAGCCGAAGTTGCCGTGGCTCCAGTGGATGTCTTGGAGGCAGCCCTCGCTGTCGGTGTCGGGGCGGATGCCGAGGTACTCCTCGTACTTGTCGTTCCAGACCTCGGGCACGTCCTCGACGTCGAGGTCGCCGCGGATCAGGTCGCGCTCGATCTCGAACCGGATCACGATGTGGAGGTGGTAGGTGAGCTCGTCGGCCTCGACGCGGATGAGGTTGTCCTCGTACACCTGGTTGAACGCCTCGTACGCGTCCCGAACGCTGGCCTCCTCGGTCTGCGGGAAGTGCTCCTGGAAGACGGGGAGGAACTCCTGCCAGAACGCCTCGCTGCGCCCGACGTGGTTCTCCCAGAGGCGCGACTGCGACTCGTGGACCGAGAGGTCGCGCGACTCGCCAAGCGGCGTGCCGAAGTGCTCCTGGGGGAGTCCGAGGTTGTACTGCGCGTGGCCGAACTCGTGGATGGTCGAGCCGACCGCGCCGAGCGGGTCCTCCTCGTCGAACCGGGTCGTCACGCGGCAGTCGAACTGATTGCCGGCGGTGAACGGGTGCGAGGAGACGTCGAGGCGGCCGCGGTCGAAGTCGTAGCCGACGAGTTCGAGCGCGTCGCGGGAGAGCGCCTCCTGCTCGTCCTCCGAGAAGGTCCCCTCGAAGGTGTCGACCGCGAGCTCCACGTCGGACGCGCGGATGTCCTCGATCATCGGGACGAGCGCCTCGCGGAGCTCCGTGAGGATCGACTCCGCGCGCTCCATCGAGAGGCACGGCTCGAACTCCTCGAAGAGGACCTCGTAGGGGTCGCGGTCGGGGTCGATGTGCTCGGCGTACTCGCGTTTCAGCTTGACGTGCTTCTCCAGGTACGGCGCGAACGTCTCGAAGTCGTCCTCGGCCTTCGCCTCCTCCCAGGCTTGGAGCGCCTCGGAGCCGGTCTCGGATATCTCCTCGACCAGTTCGACCGGGACGGCGTCGGCGCGCTCGTACTCGCGGCGGACCTCGCGGACGACCGCCGCCTGCTCGTCGGTGAGGTCGGCGTCGTTGAGCTCGTCGAGCAGCTCGCCCGTCTCGTCGTCGGTGACCATGTCGTGGTGGACGGAGGAGAGCGCCGAGAGCTGCTTCGAGCGCGCTGGCGTGCCGCCCTCGGGCATCATCACCTGCTGGTCCCAGCCGAGGACGCCGGAGGCGCTGCCGACCGCGTTCCACCGCTCGACGCGGTCGAGGAGGGCGTCGTAGGCGTCCGGTGCGTTCGCTGCGTCGTCTGGTGCGGCTTCCGTTGCCATGCGTCACGGATCGGGCGCGCACGTTAAGAAGGGACCGAACTCGGAACCCCTCGCTCGCCGCGCGGAGCCGCGGGAATTCACTCGTCGCCGCGGCGGGTCGCCGAGCGCGGGATATATGCCCGCCGCCGCGGTAGGGCGGGTAACGGATGTCCGACGACGACTTCATCGACCTGCGGTCCGACACCGTCACGGCGCCCTCGGAAGAGATGCGCGAGGCGGCCGCGACCGCCGAGGTCGGCGACGACGTGTACCGCGACGACCCGACGGTCAACGAGCTCGAACGGCGCGCGGCAGAGGCGGTCGGCACGGAGGCGGCGCTGTACGTCCCTTCCGGGACGATGGCGAACCAGATCGCGGTCCACGCGCACACGGAGCCGGGCCAGGAGCTCCTCCTGGAGCGCGAGTCGCACATCTACCGCTGGGAGCTGGCCGGCGCCGCCAAGCTCTCGGGCGTCCAGACGCGGACGATCGACGCCGGCGAGCGCTGCGTTCCGACCCCAGACGCGGTCTGCGAGGGGCTCGTCGACGAGGACCTCCACCGCCCCGGAACGGGGCTGCTCTCCTTAGAGAACACCCACAACTACCGCGGCGGGGTCGCCGTCCCGGTCGAGCGGATCGCCGACGCGGCCGAGGTCGCCCGCGAGGCCGACGTGCCGGTCCACCTCGACGGCGCGCGCGTGTTCAACGCCGCGGTCGCGCTCGGCGTCGACGCGAGCGAGGTCGTCGCCCCCGTCGACAGCGTCACCTTCTGCCTCTCGAAGGGGCTCGGCGCGCCGGTCGGATCGATCCTCGCCGGCGACGAGGCGTTCGTCGAGGACGCCCGCCGCGTCCGCAAGCTGTTCGGCGGCGGGATGCGCCAGGCGGGCATGATCGCCGCGCCCGCGCTCCGCGCGCTGGAGAACGTCGACCGCCTCGCCGAGGACCACGCCAACGCGGAGCGGCTCGCGGCCGGGCTGGACGCGCTCGACGGCGTCGACGCGCCCGCGCCCGACACCAACATCGTCGTCGCGAACACGGAGGCGCCCGGGATCCCGGCCGAGTCGCTCTACGCGGCCTGTAAGGAGGCCGGCGTCGGCTGCGTCGAGTTCGACGACTACGCGACGCGGTTCACCACGCACCTCGACGTCGACGAGGCGGACGTGGACGAAGCGATCGACCGGATCGCGGCCGTAGTCGACGAGCTACGGGCGTAACGGGCCGCCGGCTCCGCCGACGCGGGTGGACGGCCCGTTCGGAGCCCGCACGGAAACGTTCAATTCGGCGGGCGACCTACGGCGGACCATGGACGCACGAGCAGCCGCCCCGCGAACCCGAGCCGGTCGAACCGTGGTGGACGGCGCCCGCCCCTGAGGTCGTCGGCGTGGACATCAGCGGCCGCCACGAGGAGGGCGGCGAGTACCTGATGGTCGCGGCCGCGGTCCACGCGCGGATCGACTCCTCGCGGATCCGGTCGGTCGAGGGGATGGGCTTCGCCGCGGCGCGCGAGGGCCCGACGCTGGAGGCGACCGTCGCGCTCGCCGCGGAGGCGGTCGGCGACCTCCCGACGCCGCCGGAGGGACCGGTCGTGGCCGAGGGCGGCGAGTTCTACGAGGAGCCGGCGGCCCGCGTCGGGCTGAGCTTCCAGCCCGAGTTTAAATACGTCGAGAGCATAGGCGAGCGCGAGACAGTGCAGGCAGCACACCACGCCGCGTACGCCGCGCGCGAACTCCTGTTATGAGCGGGAGCGCCGGGAACGCGGACGGCGAGGCCGAGGCGCCGACCGGGAGCCGCCGCGCGATCGTCGCCAAGCGCGTCGACTCGGGCGAGGCCGACCTCGCGGAGATATCGCAGCTCGCGGCCGCCGCGGGGTACGAGGTGGCAGGCGAGCTCACCCAGACGCGCACCGAGGACGCCGCGTTCATGTTCGGCGAGGGGAAGGTCGCGGAGCTGCGCGACCTGGTCCGCCGGACCGACGCCGAGGCGGTCATCGTCGACAACGACGTGGGGCCGTACCAGACGTTCAACATCGGCGGGGTGCTCCCCGAGGGCGTCGAGGTCGTCGACCGGTTCACGCTCATCCTGGAGATATTCGGCCAGCGCGCCAACACTCGGAAGGCACAGCTCCAGGTCGAGCTCGCGGAGCTCCGCTACGAGCTGCCGCGCGCGGAGGCGAAGGCGAGCCTCGCGAAGCGCGACGAGCGGCCCGGGTTCATGGGGCTCGGCGAGTACGACGAGAGCGTCGAGCGCGACATCAAACGGCAGATATCGGAGATCCGCGACGAGCTCGAATCGATCGCGGAGAAGGAGGAGGCGCGCCGCGAGCAGCGCCGCGACTCCGGCTTCGAGCTGGTCGCGCTCGCCGGGTACACCAACGCCGGGAAGTCGACGCTGATGCGCCGGCTCGCCGACGAGCTGGCGGTCGACGAGAACGACGACCGACACCGCGACCTCGACACCACCGCCGAGTCGCAGGACATGCTGTTCACGACGCTCGGCACCACGACCCGCCGGGCCGAGATGGAGAAGCGCGACGTCCTCCTCACCGACACGGTCGGATTCATCTCGGACCTGCCCCACTGGCTGGTCGAGTCCTTCGAGTCGACGCTCGACTCCGTCTACCGGGCCGACCTCGTGCTGCTCGTCGTCGACGCGAGCGAGCCGGTCGCGGAGATGCGCGAGAAGCTCGTCACGAGCCACGACACCCTCTACGAGCGCAACGAGGCGCCCGTAGTCACCGTGTTCAACAAGGTCGACCGGCTGGCGCCCGGCGAGCTGGCGGAGAAGCGCGCCGCGCTCTCGGGCGTGGCGCCGGACCCGATCGCCGTCTCGGCGAAGACGGGCGCCGGCGTCGCCGAGCTCCGGGACCGCGTCGAGGACGAACTGCCGGACTGGGAGCGCGAGCGACTCGTGCTCCCCGTCTCCGACGACGCGATGAGCCTCGTCTCGTGGGTCCACGACCACGGGTACGTCGCCGAGGAGACGTACGCGGGCGACCAGGTGACCGTGGACTTCGAGGCGAAGCCCTCGATCGTCGCCCGCGCCCGGGCGAAGGCGGCCGAGGTCTCGGCGCCGCCCGCCGAGGAGTCGGCCTGACCGCGACCGCCCGGCGGCGGTCGACGGCCAGCTGCGATCGGCTGTCGCTCGGCGAAGGCGCGGACAAAGTATACGAGTCTCCGCCGGCCATACGATGTCATGGACGACTCCGGGAACGAGGAGGGACTCGTCGACGGCGACGGGGACGCCGTCCCGCCGCCGGCCGACTTCCGGAACGAGGCCGCCGCGAACGACCCCTCGGTGTACGAGCGGTTCGACCGGGAGGGCCCCGAGGCGTGGCGCGAGGCGGCCGACCTCCTGACGTGGGACCGGGAGTACGACGCCGTCCTCGACGACTCCGAGCCGCCCTTCTACGAGTGGTTCACCGGCGGGAAGCTGAACGCGTCGGCGAACTGCGTCGACCGCCACCTCGACGACCGCCGGAACCAGCTCGCGATCCGCTGGTTCGGGAAGCGGGGCGAGCGGCGGTCGTACACCTACCTCGACCTCCACCGCGAGGTGAACGCCCTCGCGGCCGGCCTCCGCGACCTCGGCGTCGAGGAGGACGACGTGGTCACGCTGTACCTGCCGATGATCCCGGAGCTCCCGATCGCGATGCTGGCGTGCGCGCGGATCGGCGCGCCGCACAACGTCGTCTTCGCGGGGCTGTCCGCGGAGGCGCTCGCCACGCGGATCGACGCCGCCGACTCCGAGTACCTGGTCACCTGCGACGGCTACTACCGCCGCGAGGACGCCTTCAACCAGAAGTCGAAGGCGGACAACGCCCGGATCCGCGCCGAGAGCGAGCTGTCGGCCGCGGTCGTGGTCGACCGCCTCGGCGACGAGCTCGCCGTCTCGCTGGGCGACGACGAGCACGAGTACGACGCGCTCGTGGCCGCGCACGACGGCGAGACGGTCGAGCCCGTGGCCCGCGACGCGACCGACCTGCTGTTCGTGATGTACACCTCGGGGACGACCGGGCGGCCGAAGGGAGTCGAGCACGCGACGGGCGGGTACCTCGCGCACGTCGCGTGGACGACGCGGACGGTCCTGGACGTGCGGCCCGACGACACCTACTGGTGCGCGGCCGACATCGGCTGGATCACGGGCCACTCATACGGCGTGTACGGCCCCCTCGCGACCGGGACGACCACCGTGCTGTACGAGGGCTCGCCCGACTACCCGGACCGGGACCGCGTCTGGGACCTGATCGAGCGCAACGCGGTGAGCGTCTTCTACACCTCGCCGACCGCGATCCGGTCGTTCATGAAGTGGGGCGCGGAGTACCCCGAGTCCCACGACCTCTCGTCGATCCGCCTGCTCGGCACGGTCGGCGAGTCGATCACGCCGAAGGCGTGGCGCTGGTACCGCGACCACGTCGGCGGCGGCGACGCGCCGGTCGTCGACACCTGGTGGCAGACCGAGACCGGCGCCATCGCGCTCGCCACGCTGCCCGGGGTCACGCCGATGAAGCCGGGGAAGGTCGGCCCGCCGCTGCCCGGGATCGACGCCCGCGTCGTCGACGAGGACGGCGACCCGGCCGACCCCGGCGAGTCGGGCTACCTCACCATCGCCTCGCCGTGGCCCGGCATGCTGCGCGGGCTCCGCGAGGGCGACGAGCGCTACCTGCGCGAGTACTGGCTGAACGGCGAGGACGGCTGGCGCTACCGCACCGGCGACGGCGCGGCCGTCGACGAGGACGGCTACGTCACGATCCTCGGGCGCGTCGACGACGTGATCAACGTCCGTGCGCAGCGGTTCAACACGGGCGAACTCGAGGCGGCGATCGTCGACGCCGAGGGCGTGACCGAGGCGGCGGTCGTCGGCGACGACGACGGCCGGATCGTCGCGTACGTGACGACGAAGAGCGGCGTCGAGCCCGGCGAGCGCCTGCGCGACGCCATCGCGGACCGGGTGGCGAGCGCCGTCGGCGACGTGGCCCGCCCCGACCGGATCGTGTTCACGCCGGAGCTCCCCAAGACGCGTTCCGGGAAGATCATGCGGCGGCTGCTGGAGGACATCGCCCGCGGCGAGGAGTTCGGCGACGTGAGCGCGCTGCGCAACCCGGAGGTCGTGGGGGAGATCGAGTCGACCGTCCGAGAGACGAGAAACTGATAGCGGTTTCTCTTTTTCGGTTGTGAAGCGTGTCGTGGTTACTTGCCGGTGGGGTCCGTATCGAGGGTATGGGAACGAACGTCTTCGCGGCGGACGCGGTCCACGCCCGTCGCCGCGCGGTGGTCAAGACGCTGTGCTACCGGGCGCTGATGGTGACGATCACGGTCGCGGTCGCGTGGCTCGTCGTCGGCGACGTCGGTCAGGCGGCGAGCATCGGCCTCGTGACGAACGCCGTGAAGACGCTCACGTACTACGGCTACGAGCGCCTGTGGGACCGCGTCGCCTGGGGCGTGAGTCCCTCCGGGTGACCGGCGGACGTAGTTTCGGAATACAACAAAGAAACGAAACTAATCATTCCGCTGTTTGTCTTCATGCGACGGGGGTTCCGAGGATATACGGTCGAGACCGACAAGAAAGACCGACTTCCGGAACAGTTTTGTTTCGGCTGCTTGTTGAGTTCCGAAACAAATGGTGGACGGCCTCGACGCGGACGCCTACGACGCGCTCGTCACCGCCGCGGAGACGTATCGCGCGGCGCTCGTCGTCAAGCTGGCGGGCGAGGCCGGCCTCCGGACCGAGGAGATCACCCGCGTCGCCCCGCGCCACCTGCGCGAGCCGGACTCGGTCGCGGGCGCGCGCCTCCTCGCGGTGCCCGCGGCGGACGGCGACGAGGGCGGGGACGCCGGGTCGACCGCGCTCGGCGGGGAACAGATCGACCGCGAGACCGTGGTACCGGCCTCGCTGGCCGCCGACCTCGACCGGTACGCGACGAGCCAGGGGCTCGCCGACGACGAGTCGTACGTCGACGTCTCGCCGCGGCGCGTCCAGATGATCGTGAGCGAGACAGCGGCGCGGGCGGCGGGCCTCACCGACGGCGCGGTCGACGAGCGGGTCACCCCGAGCGCCCTCCGGAAGACGTTCGCCCGGCGCCAGCTCGTCGACCGCGGCGTCGACCCGCGGGCCGTCCGCGACGCCGGCGGCTGGGAGTCGCTCGGCACCCTCGACCCGTACCTCGACCCGCTCGACGGGGAGGCCCTCGCGGCCGCCATCGCCGGCGACGGGCGGTCCGACGACGGGAGCGCGGAACGGGGCGGAACGACCGCGTTACCGGGGTTCGAGGCGCTCGCAGACCCGGGGGCGGCCGCCCCCGCCGCGGCCGTCGTCGAGGGGCTGGTCGACGCCGACCGCTGGGCCGAGGCGTGGGTCGTCCGCCGCGCGGTCGGCGGCGGGCGGGCGGACGTGACCGCCGCGGCCGGCGTCGACCGCGAGGCGCTCGCGGACCGCGGCGTCGCCGCCGCCGGTCCGTGGCTGGACGCCGTCACGGACGGCGCGCCGGCGACGACCGACGGTCGCCAGGAGACCAACGGACGGCCCGCGGTGGCGGTGCCGGCGGCCTCCGACGGCGCGATTCACGGCGCGCTCTGCGCCGTCGCGGCCGACGGCGACGCGGTCGACGAGTCGGAGCGCCGCGCGCTCGCCGCCCTCGGCGGCTGCCTCGGCCGCGCGATCACCGCCGAGCGGTGGCGGGAACTGCTCCACTCCGACGCGGTCACCGAGGTCGAGTTCCACACCGGCGACGACGGTGCGTTCCTCGCCCGGGCGAGCGACCGCCTCGGCTGTCGGATCGAGTTGGCGTCGACGGTCGACGTCGACGACGACGTGTCCCGCGCGTACCTCTCCGTCGAGGGGGCCCGCCCGCAGGACGTCGCGACGGCCGTCGAGGCGTCGCCGGGCGTCTCCGACTTCCGGGTGATCGAGACCCGCGAAGAGGGCTGTTCGGCGTCGGTCCGGCTCGCGGACGGGTCGCTGGTCAGGGCGCTCGTCGACCACGGCGCGACCGTGCGCGACGCGTCCGCCGCCGAAGGGCGGGTCCGCGTCGTCGCCGACTTCCCCGAGGGAACGAACGTCCGCCCGGTCGCGGACGGGCTCCGCGACCGGTTCGCTGACGTCAGGCTCGCGAGCAAGGAGTCGGTCGCGCGCTCGCCGCGCACGGAGTCGGCGCTGCGGGACGGGGTCGCGGACCGCTTCACCGACCGGCAGTGGGCGGCGCTGTCGGCGGCGTACCACGGCGGCTACTTCGACTGGCCGCGCGGGAGCACGGCCGAGGAGGTGGCCGACGCGATGGGCGTCTCGTCGCCGACGTTCCACAACCACCTCCGGAAGGCCCAGCGGGCCCTCCTCGACGGCGTCTTCGAGGACGAGGCCGACCGGCCGACCCGGAGGGACGACGGGCGGGCGACCCCGCCCGGCGAGTGAGCGGTCGGCGCCCGGGTCGCGAGGGGGTCCGACGGTGCGAGCCCCGCGCTTCCGGGGCGGAATCCTTCACGATTTTTCGTATTTAGCGTCAGCGTTTATATGCCGATATTGGTTGGATACGACCGTACCATGACAGAGGGAGACGGCCAACTGGAAGCGAGATTAGCGGAGCAAGAGGTGTTCGAGCCGTCGGAGTCGTTCGTCGAGCAGGCGAATGTGTCCGACCCGGAGATATACGAGGAGTTCGAGGAGAACTGGCCCGAGTGCTGGGAGACGGCCGCCGACCTGCTGGAGTGGGAAACCGACTACGACCAAGTGCTCGACGACAGCAACCCCCCATTCTACGAGTGGTTCACGGGCGGCGAGCTGAACGCGTCGGCGAACTGCCTCGACCGACACCTCGACGAGCGCGGCGACGAGGCCGCCATCGAGTGGGTCGGCGAGCCCGTCGACGAGGACGACCGCACGTACACGTACGCGGAACTCCACCGCGAGGTCAACGAGTTCGCGGCCGCCCTTCGGGAGCAGGGCGTCGAGGAGGACGACGTGGTCACGATGTACATGCCGATGATCCCGGAGCTGCCGATCGCGATGCTGGCGTGTGCGCGCATCGGCGCGCCGCACAGCGTCGTGTTCGCCGGGTTCTCGGCCGACGCGCTCGCGACGCGGATGAACGCCGCGGAGTCGGAGTACCTCGTCACCTGCGACGGTTACTACCGCCGCGGCGACCCGCTCGACCACCTCGACAAGGCGAACGAGGGGCTCGCGGGCGTCGAGCACGACACGACCACGGTCGTCGTCGACCGGCTGGGGCCGAACGGCGACGGCTTCGGCCACGACCTCGGCGACGACCAGGTCGACTACGACGACCTCGTGGCCGACCACGAGGGCGCCGAGGTCGAGCCGGTCACCCGCGACGCCGAGGACATGCTGTTCCTGATGTACACCTCGGGCACGACGGGGAAGCCGAAGGGCGTGAAACACACGACCGGCGGCTACCTCTCGTGGGTGTCGTGGACCTCGCAGTCGGTCCTCGACATCGAGCCGGATGACACGTACTTCTGCTCGGCCGACATCGGCTGGATCACCGGCCACTCGTACATCGTCTACGGACCGTTGGCGCTCGGGACGACGACGATGATGTACGAGGGCACACCCGACCACCCGGAGCGCGACCGGCTCTGGGAGATCGTCGAGGAGCACGAGGCGACCCAGCTGTACACCGCGCCCACCGCGATCCGCGCGTTCATGAAGTGGGGCGCTGAGTACCCGGACCGCCACGACCTCTCCTCGCTGCGCCTGCTCGGCACGGTCGGCGAGCCGATCAACCCGCGCGCGTGGAAGTGGTACTACCAGCACATCGGCGACGAGGAGTGCCCCGTCGTCGACACGTGGTGGCAGACCGAGACCGGCGGGATGATGGTGACGACGCTGCCCGGCGTCAAGGACATGAAGCCCGGCGCCGCGGGGCCGCCGCTGCCGGGGCTCGACGTCCAGATCCTCGACACGCTCGGCGACGAGGTGGATCCCGGCAAGGCCGGCTACCTCACGGTACAGAAGCCGTGGCCCGGCATGCTCCGGACGCTGTACAACAACGACGAGCGCTACATCGAGGAGTACTGGGCCGAGTACTCCGACACCGACAGCGACGACCCCGACGACTGGGTGTACTTCCCGGAGGACGGGGCGAAGATCGACGACGACGGCTACATCACCGTCCTCGGCCGCGTCGACGACGTGCTCAACGTCTCCGGCCACCGGCTGGGGACGATGGAGATCGAGTCCGCGATCGTCGGCGTCGAGGGCGTCGCCGAAGCCGCAGTGGTCGGCGGCGACCACGAAATCAAAGGCGAGGCGGTGTACGCCTACGTGACCACGGAGGACGGCTACGAGGGCACCGACGAGCTCCGCGAGGCGATCGTCGCCGGCGTTGAGGACGCCATCGGGCCGATCGCCCGCCCCGAACAGGTCGTGTTCACGCCGGACCTGCCGAAGACTCGGTCCGGCAAGATCATGCGGCGCCTGCTCGAGAACATCGCCGACGGCGAGGAGCTCGGCAACACCAGCACGCTTCGGAACCCCGAGATCGTCGAGGAGATCCAGAAGAAGGCCGACGCCGAGTAGCGCTCGGCGAGCCGTTTTCCGTTTGTTCCGTCCGCGACCACGGCGGACCGCACGACGGAAACCATCACGAAAAAACCACACAGACAAGCTCACAACGGACCAAAACATGACAGATAATACCTCACGCGAAGAAGGCGACGCGGTCACCGATAGTGGCCGCGCGGCCGGCGAAGCAGCCACCGACGGCGGCAGCGCGACCGGCGACGCTGCCACCGACGGCGGCGTCGCGACGTCGGGAGCCGCACAGGCGCACAGCAACACCGACTACCTCGGGGCGGAAGTGAACATCCTGAACCCGAGCACGCCGTACATGCGCGATCACCTCCGCATCGTCTGGACGGGGTTCGCGATCTGGGTCCTCGCGGTGTGGGGGCCGGTGACCCTGACGAACCTCGCGCCCGGCGTGATGACGCAGACGATGCCGATCTTACAGTTCCCGCTCCACTACTTCCTCGTCGCGTTCGGCGCGCCGACCAGCGCCCTCGTCCTGGCGTTCTGGTACTCGCGAAAGCGGGACGCGCTGGACGAGAAGTACGGCATCGAGCACGATGACGTCGCGGCGACCGACGGAGGGGTCGACGAATGACGGCGGGCTCGCTGCCCCTTCAGAGCGAACTCCTCCCCGAGGCGCTCGACATCTCGTTCAAGATCGGGCCGGCGCTGCTCGTGATCGGGATGCTGGGGCTGTTCCTGACGATCGGGTTCGTCTTCCGCGTGGCCGACACCGACGACATGTGGGTCGCCGGCCGGTCCATCGGGAACGTCGAGAACGGGATGGCGATCGGCGCGAACTGGATGTCCGCGGCGTCGTACCTCGGGATGGCGGCGTCGATCGCGCTGGCGGGCTTCTACGGGCTGGTGTTCGTCGTCGGCTGGACGACGGGCTACTTCATCCTCCTCATCTTCCTCGCGGCGCAGCTGCGCCGGTTCGGGAAGTACACCGCGCCCGACTTCGTCGGCGACCGGTTCAACTCCGACACCGCGCGCGCCATCGCGGCGGTGACGACGTTCCTCATCGGCTTCGTCTACGCCATCGGGCAGGCGAAGGGGATGGCGCTGGTCGGCCTGTACATCTTCGGCAACTACGGGGGGCTCATCCCGGGCCTCGACGGGTACCAGGTGATGGTCGTCGCGATGATGGTCGTCACCGTCGGCTACCTGACGCTGTCCGGCATGCTGGGCGCCACGAAGAATCAGGCGGTCCAGTACGTCATCCTCATCCTCGCGTTCGTCGTCGGGCTGTTCGTCGTCGGCTACACGAACGGCTACTCCACGGTGCTGCCGCAGCTGGAGTACGGCGCGCTGATCAGCCAGCTCGGCAGCGAGTTCTCCGAGCCGTTCGCCGGGTCGAGCTACTACCTCTGGGTCGCGACGACGTTCTCGCTCATCGTCGGCACGTGCGGGCTCCCGCACGTGCTCGTCCGGTTCTACACGGTCGAGAGCGAGCGGACGGCCCGCTGGTCGACGGTCTGGGGGCTGTTCTTCATCTGTATCCTCTACTGGAGCGCGCCCGCGTTCGCGGCGTTCGGCACCGACCTCTACTCGCAGAACGTCGGCGCCACGTACGGCGACCCCGGCATGACGAGCGCGGCCAGCGAGGTCATCGTCGTGCTGGCGGCGCAGCTGTCCGGGCTGCCGGAGTGGTTCGTCGGCATCGTCGCGGCGGGCGGTATCGCCGCGGCCATCGCGACGGTCGCGGGGCTGTTCATCGCCGGCTCGTCGGCGATCAGCCACGACATCTACACGAACATCATCAACGAGGACGCGACGCAGCGCCAGCAGATCCTCGTCGGCCGCCTCTCGATCGTCGCCCTGGGCGCGCTGACGACGCTGGCAGCGCTCAACCCCGCCTCGTCGATCGCGGCGCTCGTGGGCTACGCGTTCTCGCTCGCCGGCTCCGTGCTGTTCCCGATGTTCTTCCTCGGCATGTGGTGGGAGAACGCCAACCGGCAGGGCGCGCTCGCCGGGATGACGACCGGGCTGACGCTCTGGGCGATCCCGATGATCAACCAGATCGTGCCGACGTACATCGGCTCGCTGGAGGCGCCGCTGTCGGCCGGGCTCGCGACGTGGATGCCCGCCATCGGCTCTGCGCTCATCACGCTCCCGATCGTGTTCGTCGTCACCATCGTCGTCTCGATGGCCACGGACGAGCCGTCGCTCGAGACGAAGCGGATCGTCCGGCAGTGTCACAGCCCCGAGCCGATGGGGCAACAGGAGACCGCCGAGGACGTCGTCGCCGCGGACGGCGGCGAGGACGTGGCGACCGATGGCGGCCGCGCAGTGGACGACGCGGCCGCCGAGGGTGACCGCGCAGTGGACGACGCGGCCGCCGAGGGTGACCGCGCAGTGGACGGCGCTGCCCCCGACGACACCACGGAGGGGGAGCGGTGATGTACGAACGCATCCTCGTGCCCACGGACGGTAGCGACGTCGCGGAGGCCGCGGTCGACCACGCGCTCGACCTGGCCGAGCGGTACGACGCGGAGGTCCACGCGCTGTACGTGGTCGACATCGACTCCGTGAACTTCAGCCTCGGCACCGAACAGGTCGACCGGCTCAAGCAGGGTCGGTTCGACGAGATGGGCGAGCTGAAGGAGCGGGCCGACGAGGCGACCGGCGCCGTCGCCGACCGCGCCGGTGAGCGCGCGGTCGACGTCGTCGAGCACGTCTCCGGCGGTCGCCCGCACAAGGTGATCGGCGACTACGCAGAGGAGCACGGTATCGACCTCATCGTGATGGGGAGTCACGGCCGGGCCGGCGTGCGCCGCGCGCTGCTCGGCAGCGTCACCGAGCGCACGCTGCGCTCGACGCACGTCCCCGTCCTCGTCGTCGACTACCTCGAAGAAGACTGAGGTCGCCGCGCCGGGACCGCCTCTCCCGGACCGAGAACCGCTCCGTCGCGCGGACGGCCCCGCGCGATTCCGCAAGGCCGACGTACCCCTTCACGCACACTCTATCCATGCCCGACTCGGACGCCGCGGAGACGCCGAACGACGAGACCGACCCGAGCGTCGCCGACCGCGCCCGGACGGTGCTCAGCGAGAACGGCACCGGCATGGCGCAGGACCTGCTGTTCGCGCTCGCGTGGGTGGGGCTCGCGTCGCTGCTGTACGACTTCGCCTTTCCGACGGCCCCGCGGTGGGTGCTGTACATGTTCATGCTCGCGGGGATCCCGGCGTACTTCGGCTTCTTCATCTCGCTGGAGGTAGCCAAGGAGCGCAGCGCCCGGTAGCGGGGGCGCTCGGCGACGCTCAGGTCGCGTCACCCGCGCGTCACCCGGCGAGTTCACGGATGTCCGACACGTCGAGCAGCCGCTCGTCCGGGTCCAGCGCGGCGCGGTACGACGCCCGGGCGACCGTGCCGACGGCCAGCGGCCGCGCCTCGCCCAGCCGCGAAGCGATCGGCCGCGCGCTCGCGAGGAACCGGAGCACGCGGTCGGCGACGCCCGGGAGGTGCGGCTGTCCCTCGCCGTACACCGGGCCCGGGCGGAGCGTCACGACGTCGAGGTCGAGGTCCGCGATGGACGACTCGGCGCGGCGCTTCGCCGTCAGGTAGGCGCTCCGCACGCCGGGGGGCTTCGCCGCCGCGGAGAGGAAGACGAAGGCGTCGACGCCGGCGCGTTCCGCCTCCAGCGCCGTCAGGACGGCCGCGTCGCCGTTGACCCGTTCGAAGGTGACCCCGTCGCTCGGCGACTCGGTGAGCGTCCCGACCGCGTGGACCACGGCGTCGACGCCGTCGAGGCGGTCGCGCCAGGCGTTCGGGCGAAAGAGGTCGGCGCTCGTCCACGAGACGGCGTCCGCCCACTCGGCGTCGACGTCGGGGCGGCCGCTCCGCGAGACGCTGCGGACCTCGTGGCCGTCGCGGACCGCGAACCGGCAGATGTCGCGCCCGATGAAGCCGCTGCCGCCGACGACGAGGAGGGTGGCCATGTCGCGGCATATGCGCCGCCCCGCCTTGGGGCTTCGGGACGCCGCGCGGGGGAGGAAAGCGCCGTTCGGCGCCGGTCAGCGGCGGAGGAACCCGAGGAGCCGGTAGTCGCCCTCGGGGTCGTACCGGCGGAACAGGAGGCTGTTCGTGAGCACGGACACCGACGAGACCGCCATCGCCCCGGCCGCGAGGACCGGCTGGAGCAGCCCGAGCGACGCGAGCGGGATCATCGCGGTGTTGTAGCCGAGCGCCCACACGAGGTTCTGTTTGATCTTCTGGAGCGTCGCGTCCGAGACGCGGATCGCCTTCACCACGTCGAGCGGGTCGTCGCGCATCAGCGTCACGTCCGCGGCCTCGATGGCCACGTCGGTCCCGGAGCCGATGGCGGTGCCGACGTACGCGACCGCCAGCGCGGGCGCGTCGTTGACGCCGTCGCCGACCATCATCGCCCGGCGGCCGTCCGCCTGGATCGCCTCGACGGCGTCGGACTTGTCTTCGGGGAGGACACCCGCGCGGACGTTGTCGGGGTCGATCCCGACCCGCTCGGCCACGGCGCGGGCGGTGCGCTCGTTGTCGCCCGTGATCATCATCACGTCGACGCCGCGCTCGCGGAGCTGGCCGACCGCGCGCTCCGCGCTCGGCTTCACCGTGTCCGCGTCGGCGACGACACCGAGGAGTTCCCCGTCCCCGTCGCCGGCGGGCAGGCGGGCGACGAGCATCGCCGTCTTGCCCTCGCGTTCGAGCCGCTCCATCGTCTCCGCGGCGGGCGCGGCGTCGACGCCGGCGTCGCGCAGCAGCTTCCGGTTGCCGACCAGCACCTCGTCCCCGTCCACGGTCGCTCGCACGCCGTGTCCGGGTACGTTCTCGAACTCCTCGGGGTCGGCGAGGTCGAGGCCGCGCGACTCGGCGCCCTCGACGATGGCGCGGGCGAGCGGGTGTTCGCTGCCGCGCTCCGCGCTCGCGGCGAGCCGGAGGACCTCGTCCTCGGGGGCCTCGGCGCCGCCACCGGCCGCCGAGCCCTCGTCCGCCGCGTCGCCGCGCTCGGCGACGGTCCCGCCGTCGGCGACGGTCCCGCCGTCGTCACCGACGGCGACCACGTCAGTGAGTTCCATCTCGCCAGCCGTGAGCGTCCCCGTCTTGTCGAACACGACGGTGTCGACGTCCTTCGCGCGTTCGAGCACGTCGCCGCCCTTGAACAGGACGCCGTGTTGCGCGCCGATGGTGGTCCCGACCATCGTCGCGGCCGGCGTCGCGAGCCCCAGCGCGCAGGGGCAGGCGATCAGGACCGACGAGGCGAAGACGACGACCGCGAACTCGAACGTCGAGACGGTCCCGCCGACGGGGCCGCCGGCGACCTGGCCCCACAGCGGGAGCCGGTCGACGAACCCGGCGAGCGCCTCGGGGAAGAGGAACCAGACGACGCCCCACAGCAGCGCGTTCGCGATGACCGCGGGCACGAAGTACGCGGAGATCCGGTCCGCGAGGTTCTGGATGTCGGGCTGGCGGGACTGCGCCTCCTTGACGGTCTGGACGATCTGCTGGAGCGCGGTGTCGGCGCCGACCTTCGTCGCCTCGACCACGAGGAGCCCGTTCTCGTTGATAGTGGAGCCGACGACCTCGTCGCCCTCCGACTTCTCGACGGGGACGGACTCGCCGGTCACCATCGACTCGTCGACGGCGGACTGGCCCTCGACCACGACGCCGTCGGTCGGGACCTGCTCGCCGGGGCGGACCTTCATGCGGTCGCCGACCTCGACCTCCTCGATCGGCACCTCGCGTTCGGTCCCGTCCCCGTCGACGAGGGTGGCGGTGTCGGCCTCCATCTCCAGCAGCTTCCGGAGCGCCTCGCCGGCCTGCCCCTTCGAGCGGGCTTCGAGGTAGTTGCCGAGGGTGATGAAGACGAGGATGAGCGCCGCCGTGTCGAAGTAGACGCTCCCGGCGACCAGGTCGAAGAGGACGGCGACGGAGTAGACGTACGCCGTCGTCGAGCCCAAGGCGATCAGCACGTCCATGTTGGCGCGGCCGTTCGTGACGAGCGCCTTGTAGGAGTTCACGTAGAAGGGCCGGCCGAGCACGATCTGTACCGGCGTCGCGAGCGCGAACTGGGCCCATACGGCTCTGACACCGAAGATGCGGTCGGGCACCACCGCGCCACCGAGGAGCAGCTTGTCGACCATGAAAAAGAGGAGCGGCGCGGACAGCGCGGCGCCGAACAGCGTCAGCCGGAGCTGTTTGCGGATCTCGGCGTTTCGCGCGGCGTCCCGCGCGCTCTCGCCCGATCCCTCGCCTTCGCCGTCGGCCGTCTCGCCGTCGCCCTCTCGGACCGGGGAGTAGCCCGCGTCCTCGACGGCGTCGTACAGCGCCGACAGCGAGGTCTCGGCGGGGTTGTACCGCACCTGCGCCTCGTCGGTCGCGTAGTTCACGTCGGCCTCGACGACGCCGGGCACGGACTCCAAGGCGTCGCGGTTGGCGTCCGCGCAGTTCGCGCACGTCATGTCGGTGATCGCCACGGTCGCCGTCTCGGCCACCGCGCCGTAGCCCGCCGACTCGATCGCGTCGTAGATGGCGGCGAGCGAGGTCGCCTCGGGGTCGTACTCGACCGTCGCCTCGTCGGTCGCGTAGTTCGCGTCCGCCCGCGAGACGCCGTCGAGCGACCCCACGGCGTCGGACACGCTCGCCGAGCAGTTGGCGCAGCTCATCCCCGTGATGTCGAGGTGGGTGGTCCTGGTGCTCATCTTGGGTAGTCCTACGGGCTACACCCTTAGTGCGTTTTCCACTTCGAAACCAAAGGTTCGAGAGGCCGATTTCTTCGGATCGAAAGCGATCTCGGTGCCGTGAGCCTGACCGAGATCCACCGAGCCCGGGATCGAGCGGAACGACGCCGCCTCCGCGGGGGAGCGAGCCTTCGAAACCGCGGTCGACGGAAGGCTATTGGACGCGGCGCCCCTCCCCGAGGTATGGCTCGCGTGGAGCGACTCACGGTGTTTCCGGTGAAGGGGTTAGACGGGGTCGACGTCGAGGCCGCACGGGTCCTCGACGGCGGGACGCTGGAACGCGACCGCGAGTTCGCGCTGTTCGACGCCGACGGCGACGTCGTCAACGGGAAGCGGACCGACCGGGTCCACGACCTCGCGACCGACTTCGACACCGAGTCGGGCGCGCTGCGGGTCGAGACGCCCGACGGGGCCGTTCGGCGGTTCGATCTGGAGGCTGAGCCGGCCCGCGCCGCAGCGTGGTTCGGCGACTTCTTCGACGCGGACCTCCGGCTCAGGCGGGACGAATCGCTCGGGTACGTCGACCGCCGGGACATGGGCCCGTCGGTCGTCAGCACCGCGACGCTGGAGGCGGTCGCGTCGTGGTTCGACGGGGTGACCGTCGACGGCGCGCGTCGCCGGCTCCGGGCGAACGTGGAGGTCTCGGGCGTCCCGGCGTTCTGGGAGGACCGGTTCGTCGGCGAGGGGGCGCCGGCGTTCGAGATAGGCGGCGTCCGCGTCGAGGGCGTGACGCCGTGCGGGCGGTGCGTCGTCCCCGAACGCGATCCCGACACCGGCGAGCCGACCCCCGAGTTCCGCGAGCGGTTCGTGCGGCGCCGCGAGGCGACGTTCCCCGAGTGGGCCGACGCGGACGCGTTCGACCACTACTACTCGCTGACGACCATCGCGCGGATCCCGGAACGCCACCGCGGGGAGACGATCCGCGTCGGCGACGAGGTCGCGGTCCGCGAGTGAGCCTCGTCACTCGAACGCCGCCGATCGAGCGGCGGAGACCTTCGTATGGGCCGAATACGCGCGCCACAGCGCGTGTGACTGCGGTCCGCCGCAGCACACAACACTTATGACCACGTCAGGAGAGGATCAGGACGCGATGGCGACAGGCAAGGTCGACTTCTTCAACGACACCGGCGGCTACGGATTCATCGAGACTGACGACGCTGACGAGGACGTGTTCTTCCACATGGAAGACGTCGGCGGCCCGGACCTCGAGGAGGGACAGGAGGTAGAGTTCGAGATCGAGGAGGCGGACAAGGGTCCGCGCGCGACGAACCTCACTCGGCTGTAGCTCGGTCGCGGCATCCGCTACCGACGAACTCGGACAGCTCTCGAAACGCGTTCCCCGTATATCACCACCGCGAGCCGCGGCGCCGCCGTTTTGGTCGCCGGACCCGAATCGCCGGCCATGGAGCCCGCCGACCGCGACGCGTTCGTCGCCGAGAACCTCGACCGCTACGCCGAGACCCAGGGCGTCCTCCCGGAGCGCTTAGCGGAGTTCGGCGAGGCGTACCGGTCGCAGGGACACCTCACGCGCGAGCAGCTGTACGAGATCGCCTACGAGTCCTCGACTCGGAGCGCCTATCACGTCGAGAAGAACCCCGAGTCCCGGTGCCGCGAGGTGACGCGGAACGCCCGCGCCGTGGACGGTGACTTCTCGACGATCCACCTGATCACCGGTCTCGCCGGCTTCAAGGCGCCGACCGCCTCGTGCGTGCTCGCGGCGCTCGACGGCGACCGCCACGCCGTCGTCGACACGCGCGTCTGGGCGTCGTTAGAGCGGCTCGGCTACCTCGAGGGCCGGAAGGAGTCGTTCGACGCCGACGATTACGTGACGATGATCGAACCCATCCGCGACATCGCCGCCGAGACCGGACACCGCGCGGTCGACGTAGGGTACGCGCTGTTCGCGCACGACGCACACGTCCGGGAGGGGACGCTTCACTGACGCCACGGACCGGTGCGCGGGGACCGCGCCGGTTGCGGCGACGCTCGACGACCGCCTACAACGGGTACTCGACGCCGGTCGCCTCGGTCGAGTACGCCCAGAGCTCCCGGGCGTCGTCGCGGTCGTAGGAGGCGTCGTTCGAGCGCCCCACGGTCGGGTGCCCGCGCATGTTCATCAGCCCGCCGGGTTCGACGTAGGCGCCGCCGTCGACGTCGGCCGTCGCCGCGTACAGCATCGGCTCGACCCCGACGTCGGCGTCTTGGCCCAGCACCGCGTTCGCGGCCTTCATCCCGACCTTCATCAGGGGGTTCCCGCTCTCCTCGGCGGTGCGCAGCTGGAGGTTCGTGTCCGTGTACCCCGGGTGGCAGGCGACGCTGCGGATCCCCGGACCGTCCCCCTCGTCGTCGGCCGCGTCGAGGCGGCGCTGGAGCTCGTAGGCGAACAGCAGGTTCGCGAGCTTGCTGCGCCCGTACGCCCGCCACTTCCCGTAGGAGCGCTCCCAGTTGAGGTCGGAGAAGTCCATCTCGCCCTGCTCGTGGGCGCCGGACGACTGGGTGACGACGCGCGCGTCGCCGCCGATTCCCTCGGCGTCGGCGAGGAGGTCGAACAGCCGCCCCGTGAGCGCGAAGTGGCCGAGGTGGTTGACGCCGAACTGCGTCTCGAACCCGTCCTCGGTCTCGCTCCGCGGGATGGCCATCACGCCGGCGTTGTTACAGAGGGCGTCGACGGCGTCGTAGTCGTCCGCCAGCCCCTCCGCGAACGCCCGCACCGAGTCGAGCGAGGCGAGGTCGCACTCGCGGACGTCGAGGTCGCCGTCGAGGCTTCCCCGGACCTCGGACCGGATCTCGTCGGCCGCGTCCTCGGCGCGCTCGACGCTCCGACACGCCATCACGACGGTCGCGCCCTTCGCGGCGAACTCTCGCGTGCCCGCGTAGCCGAGCCCGCTGTTCGCGCCGGTGACGACCACCGTCTTCCCGTCCAGTCGCGGCATCTCGTCGGCCGTCCAGTCCGTCATGGATCGAGAATGGGGCGTCGCAGTGAGAAACCTGTCGGCGGGCGAACCGACTCCGCGAGGCCGTCCCGTAGCGCCGTGAGACGCCCTGATAGAGCGACCCACACACCCGGAGGAGACGGCGTCTGACGCCGAGCTCCACTTCCACTGCGCCGCCGGTGCGTTTTTAGGTGCTTCGGGGGAAGGGAGGGATACCGAATGACGTCCTTCCAGTCGACGATCGGCGACGAGGAGGGGATCGCGGAGGAGCTGGCCGAGGGCCAGCGCGAGATCTCCATCGCCGAGTTCTTCGAGAAGAACAAACACATGCTCGGGTTCGACTCGGGCGCCCGCGGGCTCGTCACCGCCGTCAAGGAGGCGGTCGACAACGCCCTCGACGCGACCGAGGAGGCCGGCGTCCTCCCCGACATCTACATCGAGATAGAGGAGGTGGGCGACTACTACCGGCTCGTCATCGAGGACAACGGGCCGGGAATCACGAAGGAACAGCTCCCGAAGGTGTTCGGGAAGCTCCTGTACGGCAGCCGGTTCCACGCGCGCGAGCAGTCGCGCGGGCAGCAGGGGATCGGCATCTCGGCGGCCGTGCTCTACTCGCAGCTGACCTCCGGTCAGCCGGCGAAGATCACCTCGCGCCCGAAGGGCCAGTCGCGGGCGCAGTACTTCGAGCTCATCATCGACACGGACACGAACGAGCCGGAGATCCAGGCCGACGAGGAGACGACGTGGGACCGCCCCCACGGCACCCGGATCGAGCTGGAGATGGAGGCGAACATGCGCGCCCGCCAGCAGCTCCACGACTACGTGAAACACACCGCGGTCGTCAACCCGCACGCGCGGCTCGAACTCCGCGAGCCGGGGCTCGACGAGCCGATGAAGTTCGAGCGCGCGACCGACGAGCTGCCGGCGGAGACGAACGAGATCCGCCCGCACCCGCACGGCGTCGAGCTCGGGACGCTGATCAAGATGCTGGAGGCGACCGAGTCGTACTCCGTCTCCGGGTTCCTCCAGGAGGAGTTCACCCGGGTCGGCAAGAAGACCGCCGACAGCGTGATCGGCAACTTCCGCGACGTGTACTACGGTCGAGAGCTCGCCTGGTCGCCGCCGCGCGCCCACGACGACCGCGACGTCGCGGCCGCGGTCTCGGCGGCCGTCGCGAACAAGGGCGAGGCGGCGACGACCGCCTTCGCCGAGGGCGTCGCCGAGACGGCGGGGAACAACGACCGGGTCGCACGGTCCGAGGTCGCCGAGATCGTCGACAACACCGCCGAGACCGTCGCGGACGACACCGGCAAGACGTTCGGCGGAACCGTCCGCGAGAACGCGGTCGACGCCGCGTGGCGAGCGGTCACCGGACTCGGCGACGAGGCGGACGACGGCGGGTCGGACGGCGATGCGGAGTCGCCGCTCGTCCCCGACGTGTACGCGCTCGTCGACGAGGCGACGTCGACGCGGAAGGACGACGCGGCGGTCCAGGCGATGGCGGAGGCGCTCGCGCGCCGGTTCGAGAACCTCGACGGCGAGGCGTTCCGGATCACCCGCGACGACCTCGAACGGCTCGTCGCGGACGCGGCGTCGTTCGTCGCCGAGCAGCGCGACGCGACCTTCGGCGAGACCGCGCGCGAGAACGTGGTCGAGGCGTTCTGGTCGCGGGCGCGGACGGTGCCGGACGACCCGCCGAAGGTGACGGCGATCGCGGGCGACCGCGACGCCGCAGCCGACCTGCTGGAGGCGATGCGGACCACTGACATCCTCGCCCCCCCGACCGACTGCCTCGCGCCGATCACGGCGGAGCTGGTCGAGGCCGGGCTCCGGAAGGAGTACGACGCGGACTTCTACGCGGCCGCGACCCGAGACGCCGACGTCCACGGCGGCGACCCGTTCATCGTCGAGGCCGGCATCGCCTACGGCGGGGATATCCCGTCGGACGGCTCGGTGGAGCTGCTCCGGTTCGCGAACCGCGTCCCGCTCGTCTACCAGCGCGGCGCCTGCGCGACGACGGACGTGATAAAGGGGATCGGGTGGCGGAACTACGGGCTCGACCAGCCCGGCGGCTCCGGGATGCCGAACGGACCGGCCGTCATCAGCGTTCACGTCGCCTCCACCAACGTTCCGTTCACGAGCGAGTCGAAGGACGCGCTCGCGAACGTCCCGGAGATCGAAGACGAGATAGAGCTCGCGGTGCGTGAGGCCGCCCGCGAGCTGAAGTCGTACCTCAGCAAGCGGCGCTCGATGCAACAGCGCCGGGAGAAACAGGACGTGCTGGGTCGGATCCTCCCCGAGATGGCCGACAAGGTCTCGGAGGTCACGGGCCGACCGCGCCCCGACATCGACGGGGCCCTGGCGCGGATCATGAACAACGTGAGCGTCGAGCGCGAGGTGAACGGCGAAACGGTGACGCTCGTCGTCGAGAACCACTCCGACGTGAACGAGCGGCTGGAGATCACGGACATCGTCTCGACCGAGCCGACCGACCTCTCGGACGGGACGGCGGTGGACATGGACGGCGAGTGGTTCGTTCAGTGGAAGCCCGAGGTGCCCTCGGGCGACGAGCGGGAACTGACGTACGCGGTCGACGGCGACGCGGAGTTCGAGGTCAGCGTCGGCGGCGTGGAGACGGAGAAACTGACGGTGAACGCCTAAATGACGACAGAAAGCGACGCACGAGACGAGCTGATCGACCTGGCGGCGGACTTCTACGACCAGTTCGCGTCTGGGTCGATCCCGGAGATGACGCTCCCCACGCGGACGAAGAGCAACATCGAGTACGACGACGAGAGCGGGGTCTGGACCTACGGCGACCGCACGTCGACGCGCAGCGCGAACTCGGTGCGAGGCGCGCGCAAGCTGTTGAAGGCCGCCTACACCATCGAGTTCCTCGCGAACCAGCTCGACGACGACCGCTCGTCGACGCTGCGTGAGCTGTACTACCTCTCCGAGTCGTGGGACAACGACGAGGCGCAGTTCTCCTCGCAGGACGAGTCGAACGACCTCGTGGAGGACCTCGAAATCGTCACGGGCGTCACCCGCGAGGACTTCCACATGCGCCCGGAGGAGTCGGGCGCGAAGGTGATGGGCCCGCTGGAGATCCGCGAGCAGACCAACCGCGGCGACCGCGAGATCCACTGCCAGCTCGACGTGGGACAGGGCGGCTACCAGATCCCCAACAACCCCGACACCATCGAGTTCCTCGACAACGACGCCGAGTTCGTCCTCTGCGTGGAGACCGGCGGCATGCGCGACCGGCTCGTCGAGAACGGGTTCGACGAGGAACACGACGCCCTCGTCGTCCACCTCGGCGGGCAGCCGGCGCGCGCCACGCGGCGGCTGACGAAGCGCTTCCGCGACGAGCTCGACCTCCCGGTCGTGGTGTTCACCGACGGCGACCCGTGGTCGTACCGGATCTACGGCTCCGTGGCGTACGGCTCGATCAAGTCCGCGCACCTCTCGAAGTACCTCGCGACGCCCGAGGCGCGGTTCATCGGGATCCAGCCCGAGGACATCGTCGAGTACGACCTCCCCTCGGACCCGCTCTCCGACTCCGACATCAACGCCCTCGAATCGGAGTTAGAGGACCCGCGCTTCCAGACCGACTACTGGGAGGAACAGATCGAGCTCCAGCTCGACATCGGGAAGAAGTCCGAGCAGCAGTCGCTCGCGAGCCGCGGGCTCGACTTCGTCACCGACACCTACCTCCCCGAGCGGCTCGGGGAGATGGGCGTGCTGTAGGCGCGACCGCCGTCCTCGACGGCGCCCCGCGCTACTCGTCCTCGTAGTCGATGCCCGCTATCTCCCGCCGCTCGCCGTCGGGGTCGTCGTCCGCGTACTTGTAGACGACGCCGTCCGCCTCGTCGGCCGTCGCCCTGTGGGACCCGTCACAGAGCGGCTTCGAGTCCGACAGGCCGCACCGACAGACGTAGATCAGGCCGTCGTCGCCCTTGTCCTCGTCGTCGAGAACCGCCGGGCCCCGCTCCTCGTGCGTGACTTCGCGCGCCATGTCGACCGATCCGGCCCGAGCGGGAAACCGGTTGCGGCGGCGTCGAGGCGCCGCCTTCGCCGCCCGACCGCCGCAACCCCCTTGCCCGTGGGGTCCGTATCGGTGGTATGAGCGAGACCGACGAGCGGGACCCGAGCGAGCTGACGGACGACGAGTGGCGCGAGCGACTCTCCGAGGAGGAGTACCGCGTGCTCCGCGAGAGCGGCACGGAGGCGAAGTTCTCCGGCGAGTACGTCGACCACCAGCCCGACGACGGGGAGTACCGCTGTCGCGCCTGCGGCACCGTCCTCTTCGAGGCGGAGACGAAGTACGAGTCCGGCTGCGGGTGGCCGGCCTTCTACGCCGCCGAGGAGGACTCCGTGACGACGCACGTCGACACCAGCCACGGGATGCGCCGCACCGAGGTCCGGTGCGCGAACTGCGACTCCCACCTCGGACACGTGTTCGACGACGGCCCGGAGCCGACTGGGAAGCGCTTCTGCATCAACTCGGTCGCGATGGAGTACGACGAGGAGTAAGCGCGGCGGGAGGAGGCGAGACCCACGGGGCGCTCCGCGTCGCCGTCAGGACTCACACAGCGGGAGCCTGACGACGAAGACGGCGCCCTCGGGGTCGTTGTCCTCGACCCACACGTCGCCCCCGTAGGTCTCGACGAGCGACCGCACGAGGTACAGCCCGATCCCCGCGCCCGGGCTGTCGAGCCCCTTCTCTCCCTTCCCGAATATCTCGTCGCGCTGGTCCTTGGGGACGCCCGGCCCGTTGTCGGCGACTCGGACCTCGGCGACGCCCGCGGCCTCGTCGACGGACGCGGACACCGCCACCGTCGGCGGCGTCTTGTCGTTGTGCTGGACCGCGTTCCGCAAGAGGTTGCGGAACACGGAGCTCAGCATCTCGTCGCCGACGACCTCCACCTCGGGGTACGACCCCTCGACGGTGAAGACGGCCTCCGAGTACCCCGACCGGACCTCCTCCACCTGCTGCGAGAGGACCCGGTCGAGCGTGACTCGGCTCGGCTCGGCGTCCTCGCGGAGCATCACCTCCGCGAGGTCGCGGACCGTCGTCGTGAGCGAGACGGCGCTCTGGGTGTTGCGCTTGATCACGTCTAAGTACTTCTCCCCCTCCTCGTCGACGTGGTCGTCGAGCAGCTCGGCGTACGCCCCGACGAGCTGGAGGTCGTTGCGGATGTCGTGGCGCATCACCTGGTTCAGCAGCCGTAAGTCGTCGCGCTGGCGCTTGAGCCGCTCTTCGGGGTCCTGATCGCGGGGGGCCTCGGCCGCCCCGTCGGCGTCCACGTCGGCGTTCGCCTCCTCGCTCATACGGGACGGTACGGACCCTCGTCGCTTTTACATACCGATCCGGTGGGGGGCGCTCCGACGATAGGCTACATCCCCTCGTCGAGCAGCTCGCGGGCGACGATGTTCTTCTGGATCTCCGTGGTGCCCTCGTAGATCTGGGTGATCTTCGCGTCGCGGTAGAGCCGCTCGACGTCGTGGTCGTTGACGAAGCCGGCGCCGCCGTGGATCTGAACCGCCTCGTCGGCGACCTCGACCGCGGTCCTGGAGGCGAACTCCTTGGCCATCGACGCGAGCGCGGTGAGGTCGCCGGCCTCGTTGTCGACCGCCCACGCCGAGCGGTAGGTGAGCCAGCGCGCGGCCTCGGTGTTGGTGTGCATCTCCGCGAGCTTGTGTTTGATCGCTTGGAAGTCGGAGATGGAGCGCCCGAACTGCTCGCGCTCCTCGGCGTACTCCAGCGCCCGCTCGGCGGCGCCGCGGGCGATGCCGACGCCCTGCGCGGCGACCGCGGTGCGGGTCTCGTCGAAGAACTGCATGAGCTGTAAAAAGCCCATCCCGCGCTGGCCGATGAGGTTCTCCTCCGGGACGCGCACGTCGTCGAAGCGCAGCTCGGCGGTGTCGCTCGCGCGGATCCCGAGCTTGCCGGTTATCTTATCGCGGGTGAGCCCGTCGCGGTCGCCCTCGACGAGGATCTGCGAGTAGCCCGAGTAGCGGTCGTCGATGTCCGGGTCCGTCTCGCAGACGACGACGAAGTAGTCCGCGACGGTGCCGTTCGTGATCCACATCTTCGAGCCGTTGATCACCCACTCGTCGCCGTCCTTCTCCGCGCGGGTGGCGACGCTCGTCACGTCCGAGCCCGCCTGCGGCTCCGAGATGGCCGAGCCCATCACCGCGTCGCCCGCGGTCACCTCGGGGAGGACGCGCTCCTTCTGCGCTTCCGTGCCGAACTCCATGAGCGCCTCCGCGCCGAAGCCGGCGCTGGAGATACAGAGCCCGATGCCGGGGTCGGCCGCGAACAGCTCCTCGGTGAGGATGGCGTTCTCCAGCGACGAGTAGCCGATCCCGCCGTACTCGACCGGGACGTGCGGCGCGAGCAGCCCCATGTCGGCCGCCTCGTCCATGACCTCGTGCGGGTACGACTCCTCGACGTCGTATTCGGTCGCGACCGGTCGGATCTCCTCGTCGGCGAACTTCCGGACCTCCTCGCGCAGCTGCTTCTGCTCGTCCGTTAGCTGGAACTCCATACGCGGACTATCAGGATCGAGCGTGATAATCGTTAGCGAACGTGGAACAATCTGCGAAGAGTTGTTCGTTTAGGTTCGCAGGGGCACGGAGAGACCGCGGCGACCGACTCGTGCCCGGAGCCGCGTTGCGGGGTCAGCGACCCTCGACGAACGCGGCGATCCGGTCGGTCGCCTCCTTCAGTTCGCGCATCGAGGTGGCGTACGAGACGCGCAGGTGGCCCTCGCCGCCCGCGCCGAAGACGGATCCCGGGACGACGGCAACGCCCTCGGCCTCCAGCAACGCCTCGGCGAACGCCTCGTCGTCGCCGCCGCACTCGGGGAACGCGTAGAACGCGCCCCCCGGTTCGAACGTGTCGAGGCCCATCTCGTTGAACCGGGAGACCACGAGGCGGCGGCGGCGGTTGTACTCCTCGACCATCTCCGCGACCTCGTCGTCGCAGCGGTCCAAGGCCTCGACCGCGGCGTACTGCGGCGTCGTCGGCGCCGACAGCATCGTGTACTGGTGGATCCGGTTCATCGCGTCGATCGCGTCGGTCGGGCCCAGCGCGTACCCGAGGCGGAGCCCGGTCATCGCGTACGCCTTCGAGAACCCGTTGACGACGACGGTGCGCTCGCGCATCCCCGGCTGCGTGACGATCGAGGCATGGTCGGTGCCGTAGGTGAGCGCGGCGTATATCTCGTCGGCGACGACGCGGAGGTCCTCGTCCCGACAGAACGCCGCGACCTCGGCGAGCTGTTCGTCGGTCATCGTCGCGCCCGTCGGGTTGTTCGGGTAACAGAGCACGAGCAGGTCGGCCTCGGCGGCGCCCGCGGCCGCCAGCGACTCCCGGGTGAGCGCGAAGTCGTCCGCGGCGCGCGTCGGGACCGTCAGCCGCTCGCCGCCCGCCAGCTCGATCCCCGGGCCGTAGGAGATGTACGTCGGCTCGTGGACCGCGACGGTGTCGCCGGGGTCGACCAGCGCCCGGAAGGCGAGGTCGACCGCCTCGCTCGCGCCGGTCGTGACGAGCACCTCCGACTCGGGCTGGTACGACTGGTCGTAGCGCTCGTGGTGCGCGGCGATCCGCTCGCGGAGCGCGGCCATGCCGCGGTTCGCGGTGTAGGAGGTCTTGCCCCGCTCCAGCGAGTCGATCGCGGCGGTGCGGGCGGCCCACGGCGCCGAGAAGTCGGGCTCGCCGACCCCCAGCGAGATGACGTCGTCGCGCGCCTCCGCGAGCTCGAAGAACTTCCGGATCCCCGACTCCGGGAGGGTGCGCGCGCGGTTCGAGAGCCTCATGGCGACACGGAGAGGCGGTCGTCGTCGTCGCCGTCCTCGAACCGGATCCCGCCGTCCTTGTACGTCTCCATGATGTAGTGGGTCACCGTCTGGGTGACCTCGGGCATCGGCGCGACCTGCTCGGAGATGAACTCGGAGACGTCCTGCATCGTCTCGCCGAGCACCTCGACGGCGAAGTCGTAGTCGCCGGAGACGAGGTGTAAGGCGTCGACCGCGGGGAACTTCGCGATCCGGTCGGCCACCTGCTCGTACCCCGTCTCGCGGTCGAGCTCGACGTTGATCTCGACGACGGCGCGGATCTTCCCCTCCTCGACGCGGTCCCAGTCGACCACGGCTTGGTAGCCGTGGACGACGTTGTCCGCCTCCAGCGCGTCGATCGCGTCCGCTACCGCCGCCGCGTCGAGGCCCGTCTGGGCCGCGATGTCGTCGATGTCCTCGCGGGCGTTCCGCGCCAACACGTCGAGTACCTCGCGCTCGGCGTCCATACCCGACGATCGCGCGGGGGCGGTTTATGAGTAGCGACGGACGCAACACGGGCGAGTCCCGGGGCGGTGCCCGACGCCGTCACGGCGCGTCCGTTTCCGGCACCCTCACCGCTTTCCGAATGGCACGCGAACCGCCGCCCATGGCTTCAGACACCACCGGCAGGAGCGAGACGTTCGACATCGGCGGCGAGCTCCCGGTCAACCGGCTCGGCTTCGGCGCGATGCGGGTCACCGGCGAGGACATCATCGGGCGCCCCGACGACGAGGAGGCGGCGAAGGCGGTGCTCCGGCGGGCGGTCGACCGCGGCGTCGACTTCGTCGACACCGCCGACTCCTACGGGCCGGGCGTCTCCGAGCGGCTGATCGGCGAGGCGCTCGGCGACCCCGACGACGTGGTCGTCGCCTCGAAGGCCGGGCTGCTCCGCAACCGCGAGGGCGAGTGGCTCCCCCACGGCGACCCGGACTTCCTGAAGAATCAGGTGCTGTGTAGCCTCGACCGGCTCGGGACGGACACGATCGACCTCTATCAGTACCACCGTCCGGACCCCGACACCGACTTCGAGGACTCGGTCCACGCGTTCGCGGAGATGAAAGACGCCGGGCAGGTCGCGCACGTCGGCCTCTCGAACGTCACCGTCGAGCAGCTGGAGACGGCGCTGGAGATCGTCGACGTCGCCACCGTCCAGAACCGCTACAACGTCGGCCACCGCGACGACGAGGACGTGCTGGCCGCCTGCGAGGACCACGGCGTCGGATTCATCCCGTGGGGTCCGATGTACGCCGTCGACGACGACGAGGCCGGGCCGGTGCTCGACGAGGTCGCCGAGCGGCGGGACGCCACGCCCCAGCAGGTGTCGCTCGCGTGGCTGCTCGACCACTCCGACGTGACGCTTCCGATCCCGGGCACGTCGAGCGTCGAGCACCTCGAATCCAACCTCGCCGCTGCGGAGCTGTCGCTGACCGACGAGGACCTGACGGCGCTGAACGACGTCGACCCGCAGTAAGCGCCGAGACCCGCCCTCGTCGCTCACTCGACGGTCTCCGTCCCGGCCATCTCGGCGACCTTCAGCGCGGTCGCGACGTTGAACGCGAGTCCGAGCGGCGCGGCGGCGACCGCGGCCGCGACCGCGCCGCCCGGACCGGCGTGCGCGAGCAGGCTCACGGGGACCGAACAGACCGCCGTGACGACCGCGACGGCGAGGAAGAACCCGAGCGGTCGGTGGTCGTCGACGAGCGCCCGGGCCCGCCGCGCCGCCGACGCGATGTCTCTGTCCTCCAGCGTGAGGACGTAGGCGGTCGGGAAGTACAGGTAGGAGACGACGAGCGCCGCCAACACCGCGACCACGAACAGCGGCGGGAAGAGGAGCAGCGGGATGAAGAGACCCCCGAGCGCGACGACGACGAGCGCTTCGAGGAGGACGAACCGGACGCCGAACCGGCGGACGGCCGCGACGAAGTCGTACCGGCCGGTCGTGATCGCGGCCGCGACGCTCCCGAAGTACCCCGCGCTGAGCGCGCCGGAGACGACGACGTACGCGCCGATCACGGGGACGAGGAGCGGCAGGGGGTCGAGCGACCCGTACGGGAGCGACACCGTCACCCCGCCGCCGCGGGGCGCGTCGACGAAGCTCCAGAGGTCGTACCGGTACACCGGGAACGACGCGCGCAGGGAGAACCCGTTCGTTCGCCCCGTCGCGACGAGGTCCCGAGCGCGCAGCAGCGCCGTCGCGAGCGGAACCAGCGCGAGCGGGAGCACCCGGGGGAGCTGCGAGGCGACACGTTCGACGAGCGTGTCCGGCGGGTCGGGGGCGGCGGGACCGCTGGAGGGCTGCGACATACCGACGACTGGGCGTCGCGGAACTGAAAACGGCTTCGGCGCGAGGCGACGGAGGCGGTGCCGGCGACCGAGCTACTCGTCGAACGGGTTCGTCAGCTCGACCGTCTCCTCGCGGTCGGGACCGACGCCGACGGCGTACACCGGGGTGTCGATCTCGTCGGCGAGCAGTTCCAAGTACTCGCGGGCGGCCTCGGGGAGGGCGTCGTAGCCCGCCTCGGCGACCGCGGCCGAGTCGAACGGCTCCCACGTGTCGAGCGTCTCGTAGATCGGCTCGCACCGCTTCCACCGGTCGGTGGTGGTCGGCACGGTGTCAAGCTCCGTTCCGTCGAGCTCGTAGCCCGTACAGACCTTCAGCTCGTCGAGACCGGCGAGCACGTCGACGTGATTGACGGCGACGCCGGTGAATCCGGAGACGCGCGCGGAGTGCCGGAGCATCGGGAGGTCGAGCCAGCCGATCCGGCGCGGGCGCCCGGTGACGGTGCCGAACTCGCCGCCCTTCTCCCTGATCTCGTCGGCGAGCGCCTCCTCGTCGGCGTCGCCGTCGAGTTCGGTCGGGAGCGGGCCCTCGCCGACGCGCGAGAGGTACGCCTTCACGATCCCGACGACCTCGCCGTCGCCGACGGTCGTGACGCCGACGCCGGAGCCGACCGCGGCGGCGCCGGCCGTCGGGTTCGAGGAGGTGACGAACGGGTAGTTCCCGTGGTCGACGTCGATGTGGGTCCCCTGCGCGCCCTCGAAGACGATCGCGTCGCCCGCCTCGCGGCGGCGGTGGAGGTAGTCGGAGCAGTTGACGGTCATCCCCTCGTCGGCGAGGCGCTCGCCGATCGCGGCGAACTCCTCGTGAAGCGCGTCGACGTCGAACGCGTCGGCGCGGTCGTCGTCGGCGAGGTCGATCCCGTACACGTCCTCGACGAGCGCGCGCTTCTGCGGGACGACGTAGTCGAGCTTCTCGCGGAGCGCGTCGGGATCGAGCAGGTCCGCGACCCGGATCCCGCGGCGGCCGGCCTTGTCCTCGTAGGTCGGGCCGATGCCGCGCCCGGTCGTGCCGACCTCGTCGCCGGCGTCGTCGTCGGCCTTCACCTCCTCCTCGATGCCGTCGAGCACGCGGTGGTACGGCATGATGACGTGCGCCCGGCGGGCGACGCGCACGTCGGGGTCGAGCCCCCGCTCGCGCAGGTCGTCGATCTCGGTGAACAGCGTGCGCGGGTTGACGACGCAGCCGTTGCCCAAGACTCCGACCGTTCCCCGGACCGCGCCGCTGGGAACCAGGGAGAGCTTGTACTCCGCGCCGCCTTCGACGACGGTGTGGCCGGCGTTGTCGCCGCCCTGATAACGGACTACGACGTCCGCGTCCCCTCCCCACCGGTCGACGAGGGCGCCCTTGCCCTCGTCGCCGAGCTGGGAGCCGACGATGGTGAGTGTCATACGACCTGCCGATTCCCCGCGGGGGGTAAAACAGATTACGGTCTGTGACCGTGAGACTACCACAAACGTGGATCGAAAAGCCCGTATATCAGAGATAATACGCTTGTTCGTGTATTTACTCCCCGCACCGTTCGCGATCGGTGTTATCGTTCGCGTTCGGACCGTGCGTGTTCTCCGCTGCCGCGCCGCGATCGAACACGTTAATTACTCCCACGTGAAAGCGTGCGATCTGAGCGGGCCTCCGCGGCCGTCGACAGCAACTTTTAAACGGGGGCATGACGAGTTAACATGTGCCATGATAGATCGACTAGAGAAGGAGGTAGACATGCTGGAACGTCACCTCCAGGTCCTGCGGATGGTCATCGAAAACGAGCCGATCGGCATCGTGAAGATGTCGAACGAGACCGGCTACCCGCACCACAAAGTCCGGTACTCGCTGCGCGTCCTCGAGGAGGAGAACCTCATCGAGCCGTCCAGTCAGGGCGCCATCACCACGGAGCGCACCCACGAGTTCGTCGACGAGCTCGACGAGAAGCTCGACGAGACCGTCGATAAGCTCGGGTCCATGCGGATCGACGACGCCGCCGAGCTCGAGAACTGATCGGAACTTCGATTTCGCCCGCCGACGCACCTGCCGCGCTTCCGTTCTCCGCGAGCTACTCCCGACGCTTTCCCCGCGGTTACAGGTCGGGGACCGTCATGTGGAACCCGCCGTCGCGCGCCTCCACGAGACACAGGTGATACCCCTGCTTGCGCGAGAGCTTCACGAAGCTCGCGCGCTTCGACCGGCTGAACAGGCCCCCGCCGACCGCGTCGCTCGCTGTCTCTAGGGCCCCCGGCTCGAAGAAGCTCTCCGTCACCGCGAACGCCCCCGCGAACGTCTCGTTCGACGCCGCGATGTCGCGCCCGTTCTCGACGAGCGACTCCAGCGTCCCCTCCGCGGTCGGGTCCCGGCTGTCGTTCAGGTCCGCGACGAACAGCGGGTGGCCCATCCGGTCGCGCAACACGAGGTCGAACGCCCGCTGCTCGCGGGTCTCCTCGCCCCCCTCCCGGATCGCGATCGACACCGTCCCGCCGATCTCGGCGCGGTCGACCTCGGGGAGCGCGTCGTAGAGGTCGCGGAGCGTCCCCTCGTTGCCGGTGCCGCGGACCTCGAACGGGAGGTCTTCGACGAGCCAGCGGGTGAACCCGTACTCGATGGTGTCTTGGAGGAACTCCTCGAACGGTCGGCCGTCGACCGCGAGGCCGTCGGTCTCGAAGCTCGTGTGGTGTTCGACCCGGAGGTTCTCGCGGAGCGCCTCCCGGTCGGCGGCGCCCTCGTGGGCGTCGGCGAGCGTCGCGCCCTCCTTCGAGTCGTACCTGATGAACAGGTTGGTCCCCTCGCGCGCCTCGCCCGGCGTGAGCGTCCGCTCCGCGTCCGGGAGCCGCTCCCTGGCGTTCGAGAGCTCGTCCCGGAGCCGGTCGCGCTCCTCGCGGAGGTCCTCGACCTCGGACTCGAGCCGGTCGACCGCCTCGGCCAGCTCGTCGCGCTCCGACTCGATCTCGTCGCGCTCGGCCGCCAGGCGGTCGCGCTCGTCGGCGAGCGACTGTCGCTCCG
Source organism: Halorubrum tropicale (assembly GCF_001280455.1). NCBI lineage: Archaea > Methanobacteriati > Methanobacteriota > Halobacteria > Halobacteriales > Haloferacaceae > Halorubrum > Halorubrum tropicale. The sequence goes on along the minus strand of NZ_LIST01000002.1, from coordinate 234,692 downwards.
TCTCCGTCTCCTCCAAGGCCGCCTCGAGCTTCCGCACCCGCTCGGGGTCGGCGTCGGCCGCCGCCTCGCGCTTCGACACCGCCGACGGGGTCGACGACGGCGTCTCGGTGGCGCGCGGCGAGGGCGAGCCGCCGTTCGCGTCCGATCCGCTCCGCCCGGTCCGGGCGCGGTCGTTCGCCGAACGGGAGCGCTGCGACGACGCCCCGCGCCGCCCCCCGCCGGAACGCGGCTCGCCGCCGGCCTCGGAGGGGTCGAGCGCCGGGATCGACTTCTGTTCACGCCACTCGGCCTCCTCGGAGAACACGTCGTCGGAGTTCGGGGCGTCGCCGTCCGCTGCGCCCGCGTCCGACGCGGCCGCGCCGTCGGAATCGGCCGGCGCCCGTCCCGTCCGGTCGGCGCCCGCCGCGCCGTCGCGGCCGTCCGAGTCGGCGTCACCGATCCGGACGGCGTCGGACGCCGGCCCGTCCGTCTCGTCGGCGCCGTCGCTCGGGTCCGCGCCGTCGCGGTCGCTCTCCGCGGTGCGCACGTTGACGCCGTTCGGTTCGTCCGAGCGGTTCGTCGGAGACGGCCCGTCTTCCCGCCCGCCGTCGTCGCCGGGCTCGCCGGGGGCCTCGGATTGATCGTCGGTTTCGTCGGCCTCGGGGGCGGCCCCGGGGCTCGCCGGCTCGTCGGTCAATTCGTCGGCCTCGTCGCTCGCCGCGTCGGATCCGGCGGCCGCGCCGGACTCGCCCGCGCCGTCGCCGTCCGGGAGCGGCCGGACGTCGAGGTCGACCTCGTACACCGTGTAGATCCCGACCTCGTCGGCGGCGAGGTCGAACGCGTCGTCGCCCGTCTCCAGCCGCCGGGCGTTGCCGACGTACGCCGCCGCCATCGACTCGCCGCCGGTGTAGGCGACGTAGTAGTCGCCGGAGAGGACGTTCTCCGAGAGCTCGATGTACCCGGTGAATCCCCCCTGCGAGAGCTTGCGGTCGGCCTCGTCCAGCGGCGTGTCCTTGGTGTAGTACTTCGCCCGCGGCTCGCCGCCGAGCTCCTGCATGGCGAAGAGCACGGGGAGCGCGTCGTCCGGGGCCCGATAGACGGTCCCGGAGGCCTCGGCGAAGGCGTCGAGCGCCGCGTCGACGACGCCGACGACGCGCCCGTCGACGAGGAACAGCCATCCGGTCCCGTCGGTCGCCGCCCCCGAGAACCCGTCGTCGACGACCCGCCGGAGGCCCGCGAACCCGTCGGAGAACGAGCGGTCGTCCCACTCGGCGATCGCTTCCCGTCGCTGTGCGTCCATCCTTGCGTTTACGTCGCCAACACCGACTCAAATACCTTCCGGAGCGTGAGACGGCCGTCTGACGCCGCGCGCGGCGGACCGAACCGCTCGACGGCGGGCCGGACGTCTCGGCGCGACGCCCGGCCCGGTCAGTCCGTGCCGACGGCGGCGATAGCCTCGCGGCCGAGGTCGACGACGTCGTCCGGGAGGTCGCTCGCCGCCAGCTCCGCGGCGGTGTACCAGCGCCAGCGCGCCGGGTCCACCTCGTCGTCGCCGTCGGGGGCGATCTCCCGCGAGTCGACGCGGGCGTAGTAGAGGTGGTCGACGTGCTGATGGCCCACCGACCCGTCCTCGTGGACGTTGATGTCGTGGAGCATGAGGTGGGCCGGCTCCGGGAGCCCCCGAGTGTTCGGGCCCGTGATCGCCGACTCCGTCGCGACCAGCTCGGGGGTCAGCCCCGTCTCCTCGCGGACCTCGCGCCGCGCGGCCTCGTGCGGCAGCTCGTCGCGGTCGACGTGGCCCCCGGGCGGCAGCGTGATCCCCAGCCGCTCGTGCTCGTGAAGGGCGGTCGCCCCGTCGTTGACGATGTAGGTCGTCGCCGTGAAGTGGCGAGTCGTCTCCATGGTCCCGGGTGGCGGCGCGTCGCCTTCGCGGTTTCGGCTCCCGGCGGGATGGGGACTCCGCTCGGGCGACGCGAACGCCTTTGGGGGTCCGGCGTGACCGCGTGATATGCCACCGATCAACGCGGACGAGCTGTCGTGGGCGACGGCCGACGCGGACGACGCCGCGTGGCGACGGAAGCGGCTCGGCGCCGCGGCGGGCGGCGCGGACCTCGGCTGTAGCCTCTACGAGCTGCCGCCCGGCGAGCGCTCGTGGCCGTACCACTACCACGCGGCCAACGAGGAGGCGCTGTACGTCCTCGCGGGCGAGGGGACGCTGCGGCTCGACGGCGAGGCGTACCCGCTCCGACCGGGCGAGTACGCCGCGTTCACCGCCGACGAGTCGGGCGCGCACCGAGTGGTGAACGACGGGGACGAGGTCCTCCGCTACCTCGTCGTCTCGACGATGCGCGAGCCCGACGTGACCGTGTACCCGGACTCGGAGAAGTTCGGCGTGTACGTCGGCGCGCCGCCCGGGGGCGACGCCGAACGGTCGCTGTCGGGGTACTACCGGATCGGCGACGACGTGGGGTACTGGGACGGCGAGGAAAGCGGGTGAACCGGCGAGCGTCCTTCGAACGCGGCGACGGGCGGCCGCGGAGCTGCGGCGTCAGTTCAGCGCGACCGAGTCCTCGGCCTCGAGGAGCTCGTGGTAACGGTTCCGGATGGTGACCTCGCTGATGTTCGCGACCTCGCTGACCTCGCTCTGGGTCACCTTCTCGTTGACGAGCAGCGAGGCGGCGTAGACGGCGGCCGCGGCGAGCCCGACCGGCGACTTGCCGGAGTGGATCCCCTGTTCCTTCGCCGTGTCGAGCAGGCTGCGGGCCCGGCGCTCGGCCTCGTCGGAGAGCCCGAGGTCGGAGGCGAACCGGGGCACGTAGCTCTCGGGGTCGGCGGGCTGGATCTCCAGCTTGAGCTCGCGAACGACGTAGCGGTACGTCCGGGCGATCTCGTCCTTCTCGACCCGGGAGACCCCCGCGATCTCGTCGAGGCTTCGCGGCGTCCCCGCCTGCCGGGCGGCGGCGTACAGCGAGGCGGTGGAGACGCCCTCGATGGAGCGGCCGGGGAGGAGGTCCTCGTCGAGCGCGCGGCGGTAGATGACCGACGCGGTCTCGCGGACGTTGTCCGGGAGCCCGAGCGCGCTCGCCATCCGGTCGATCTCGCCGAGCGCCTGCTTGAGGTTGCGCTCCTTGGAGTCGCGGGTGCGGAAGCGCTCGTTCCAGGTCCGCAGCCGCTGCATCTTCTCGCGCTGGCGGCTGGACAGCGACTTGCCGTAGGCGTCTTTGTCCTGCCAGCCGATGTTCGTCGAGAGCCCCTTGTCGTGCATCATGTTCGTCGTCGGGGCGCCGACGCGCGACTTGTTGTCCTTCTCCTTGGAGTCGAACGCGCGCCACTCCGGCCCGCGGTCGATCTCGTCCTCCTCGACGACGAGCCCGCAGTCGACGCAGACGGTCTCGCCGTGCTCCGTGTCGGTCGCTAACTGCCCGCCGCACTCGGGGCACCGCAGCTCCTCGTCTTCGGTCGTCGACTCGGTCTCGCTCTCGTCGTCGACGTTCTCGGTCGTGTACGTTCGAAGGTTCTCGCTCATTGGTTTGGTGCGTGGAGGGAACAACGAAACCGAGAGACGGGTCTCGGTGGTTTCCTCACCTTCGGGTAAGTGACCGACGCACTTAAATGTTCGCGTATCTGGCGTCGCGAGGACACGGCCGAAAACGGCGTGTAGAACCCTGTACAATTCGGAATTCTCGACGGGACCGACTGACCCGCGCTGGAAGCGCGATCGACGGCGCGAACGCGGGAGTTGGTATATAGGCGTTTCGCGCCGGACGGGGCGGCGTTCGAGGCCGCCGGCCCGCCGGTCACTCCCCGGTCGCGGCGGCCGCGACGGCGCCGGCGAGGGAGCCGAGGATCACGGCCAGCCCGGTCACCAGCGCGACGCTCGAGGCGAGGTCGGGGCCGGCGGCGACGCCGGCCGCCTCCGAGGCCGGGATCCCGTCGGCGTCGGAGATCGGTACCCGCCCGTCGGACGCGTGGCGCGTGAGCGGCACGCGGGAGAGCGCCCGCAGCGCGAGCATCGCCGGGAGGTACCCGAGCGCCGTGCCCGCGCCGGTCACGGCGCCGGCGAGCGTGTCGCCGACGCCGAGGTATCGGACGGTGGCCGCGCCGCCGAGGGCGACGACGAGCGGGACGGCCCGGAGCGGCCACAGCGCGGCGTCGGCCTGTATCAGCGGGCGCCCGAAGACGACGAGGTCCGACAGCCCGGGACCCGTCCGCGTCCGGACCCAGTGCGCGTCGAAGAGGAACCAGATCGACCCCTCGACCGCCGAGACCGGTCCCCCGACCATCCACCGGGCGACCGCCGAGTCCCCCGGCGACACGCCGGCGACCGCGAGTCCGACCCGCGTGAGCCCGAGTCCGAGCAGCGCCGCGCCGGCCCCGCAGGCGGCGGCGACGGGGAACCACCCCGCCGGGAGCGACACCAGCGAGCCGACCGTCGTTCTGCCGTCGGTCGCCATCTCGCTCCGGCGTTCCCGAGCGAGCGGGATATGTCTTCTCACGGGCCGCGGGCGGAGCGGCGATCGGTTCCGCGAGGACAACCGCTTTGGGCGTCGCGCGAGCAGCACGCCTATGAACCGAACGCGGCTCGACGACCGCCTCGCGGACCTCGACACCGACGGCTACCTCCTCGACGCCTCGCAGGAGGACGCCAACCAGCTGTACCTCTCCGGGTTCACCGGCCCCGACCCGTTCCTCACCCTCTACGCCGACGGCGAGGTCCACGTCCTCGTCAGCGGGCTGGAGTACGGCCGCGCGACGACGGAGGCGGCGGCCGACACCGTCGAACGCCACGCCGACTACGACTACGAGTACGGCGGGCGCGAGGAGCGCAACGACATGTACGCGGCGTTCGTCCGCGACAAGGGCGTCGAGTCCGTCTCGATGCCGCCGCGCGGCCCGGTCGGTACCGCGGACGCCCTCCGCGACCGCGGGATCGAGGTCGCGGTCGACGCCGACGACCGGCTCCAGGCCGTCCGCGCCGTGAAAACCGACGACGAGGTCGACGCGATCCGCGACGCGCAGAAGGCGAACGAGGCCGCGATGCGGGCCGCCGAGGAGCTGATCGCCGGCGCCGACGTGGCGGGCGAGGGCGACGACGCGGAGGCGGGCGTCCTCCTCCGCGACGGCGAGCCGCTCACCAGCGAGCGCGTGACCGAGGACATAGAGGTGACGCTGCTGCGCCACGGCTGCGCGCTCGACGAGACGATCGTCGCCGGCGGCGCGCAGGCCGCCGACCCGCACGACCGCGGCTCCGGCCCGCTCCGCGCGGACGAGGCGATCATCGTCGACATCTTCCCGCGCTCGAAGGCGTCGAAGTACAACGCCGACATGACGCGGACGTTCTGCGTCGGCGAGCCGAGCGAGACCCTCCGCGAGTGGTACGACCTCACCGAGCGCGCGCTGGGCGCCGCGCTGGACGCGGTCGAGCCGGGCGCCACGGGCGAAGAGGTCCACGCCGCCGCCTGCGAGGTGTACGAGGAGGCCGGCGAGCCGACGTTCCGCACGGACCCCGAGACCGAGACCGGGTTCATCCACTCGACCGGGCACGGGATCGGCCTCGACGTCCACGAGTCGCCGCGGCTCGCGAGCGGTGGCGAGGAGCTGGAGCCGGGCCACGTGATCACCGTCGAGCCCGGCCTCTACGACCCCGCTGTCGGCGGCGTCCGGATCGAGGACCTCGTCGTCGTCACCGAGGACGGGTACGAGAACCTCACCGACTACCCGATCGAGTTCGTCGCGGAGTGAACCGTTGCTGGGCGCCGGGGGGCGTCCCGGACCGCCGTCGGCGTCGCGCGACATCCGGCCCGTCTGACCGCGATCGGAAGCCGCTTTGACCCGTACCCGGTACGGCGACCGTGAACTGGCGGTACGAACACACGGCGCTCGCGCTCTGTACGCTCGCGTTCACCGGGACGATGGTGGCGCGGCTCGTCGTGAGCCCGCTCGTCCCGGAGATCACTGCCCGGTTCGGCGTGACGAACGGCACGGTCGGGCTCGCCTTGAGCGGGATGTGGCTCACCTACGCGCTGGCGCAGTTCCCCTCCGGCGTCCTCGGCGACCGCTACGGCGAGCGCCGCGTCATCCTCGCCGCCGTCGGCGCCACCGCGGTCGCCTCCGTCCTCCTCGCCGCGTCGCCCTCGATGCTCGCCTTCGGGCTGTTCGCAGCCGCGCTCGGCGTCGGCGCGGGCCTCCACTACTCGGTCGCGACGACGTTCCTCACCCGGCAGTTCGACGACACGGGCCGCGCCATCGGCGTCCACGTCGCCGGCGGCCCGCTCGCGGGGCTCGCCGCGCCGCCCGCCGCCGCGCTCGTCGGGTCGCGGTACGGCTGGCGCGCCGGCGTGCTCCTCGGCGCCGCGGTGGCGGTCCCCGTCTTCGTCCTGTTCGCGTGGCGGGTCCGACCGACCGAACCCCTCCGGCCGGACCAGCCGATCGGCGAGCGGTTCGCCGTCGGCCCGCTCGTCGAACTGCTCTCGCGGCCGCGGATCCTCTACACGACCGCGCTCGCGACGATGGGGGCGTTCACGTGGCAGGCGACCGCCTCGTTCCTCCCGACGTTCCTCGAGGTCGGGACCGGCCTGTCGAGCGCGCTGTCGGCGCTGCTGTTCTCCGCGTACTTCCTCGTCCACGGCGGCACCCAGCCGGTGACCGGCTCGGTGTCCGACCGGATCGGACGCGACGCCACGGCGATGGTGACGATGGGCGCCGGCGTCGTCGGCTACGGGGCCCTCGCCGCGGCCGCGACGCTCGACCTGGGCCTCCTCGTGTCGGTCCCGGCCGTTGGCCTCGTCGGCCTCGCGATGTCGTGGGGCGCGCCGATCCAGTCGCGGTTCATGGACCTGCTGTCCGACGCCGAGCGGGGCGCCGGCTTCGGGCTCGTCCGGACCGCCTACATGGTGACGGGCGCCACCGGCAGCGTCGTCGTCGGCGCCGTCTCGGACGCCGCCGGGTGGCCCGTCGCGTTCGGGCTGCTCGCGGGCGTGATGGCGCTGGGGCTGGCGACGCTGTCGGCGAACCGGCTGCTCGGGACGAAGTACTGAGCCGGAGAAAGGCGAGTCGCGAGAGCCCCGTGCCGCCTCAGAGGCGGTCGTCCTCGATGCTGCCCGGGTCCTCCGCGGTGTCGAACATGTTGTTCTCGGCGCCGTCGAGCATCTCGTCGCGGGGCTCCTCGTCGACCACGCTCACGTTGTACGCCTCGATACCGGACGCGATCAGGTCCTCCGCGGCCTGCTCCTCGGAGACGAACTCCTCGTCCGCCAGCTGCTGAAACTCCGCGTACACGTCGTCCGAGAGGTTCAGCTCGAAAGTGGGCATACCCCTCGTTCCGACCGGACGCTTTTAAATCGTTCCCTCGTTGCGTGACGCGTCTACGGAGGGGGATCACAGCGACCGACGGCGGCGAGACGGTGATCGAGGCGGCCGACGGCGGCCGTCGTATCGTCCGCGACGCCGTCGACAGCGCTCAGGCAGAGGCGCGGGACCTGCGCTCGGAAGCGGACGAGAGCGGCTGAGGGCCGACCGGCCGCGACGGCCCGAACATCTGCGGGGTCAAGGGTCCCCCGACGGGGTGACAGGACTCGAGTATGCCGGGCTTCCCGTCGCCCTTCGGCGCCGACGACGAGGACCTGTTCGACGGCTACGACGAGTTCGTCGCGGGGCCGGTTACAGGTCCCGCCAGGCGCCGAGGAACCGCTGGACCGCGGTGAGGTGGCCGACCGCGGCGAACAGCGCGAGCAGCAGGCCGACGACGTTCAGTCCGGCGACGATCGGCGCGGAGTAGACCGCGGCGACCACGCCGACGATCCCGGCGAGCGCGAGGCGGTCGGCCCGGCCGAGGAGCCCGCCGTACTCGCGGCCGATGCCGACCGCCTGGATCTGCGTGCCGAGGTACGAGGTGAGGAGGACGCCCGTGACCGCGGCGAAGCCGAGCGCGTACGCCTCGACGCCCGCCGTGAGCCCGGCGATGATCGCCACGTCGGCGTAGCGGTCGAGGACGTGGTCGAGGAAGTCGCCGCCGTCGGAGGCGACGCCCTGGTGCCGCGCGAGCGCGCCGTCGACGACGTCGAGCCAGCCGTTGAGGAGGACGAGCAGCGCGCCGGTCGCGTACAGGGGCGCCGACCCGAGGGCGAAGGCGGCGGCGGCCCCCACCGCGACGAGGAAGGCGATCACGCTCACTTGGTCGGGCGAGAGGCCGAGCCTGTCGGCCGCCGACACCCACGGGCCGAGCAGGCGGTCCGCCACTGAGCGGTACTGGTCGAGGGTCATCTACCGTCTCGACGCTCGCGGCCGGCTCATATATAATCGATGAAGTCCACGGTGCCGGCGCTCGGCTCGCGCTCGCCCTCGACCGCCGCGCGGATCGCGTCGGCGACCGCCGCGGGCTCGCGGTCGGTCGCGTCGACCTCGTAGACGTTCTCCGCGCCGTGTTCCGCCACGGCCTCGGAGAGGATCACGTCGAGAGCCTCGCTCTCCGCGTTTTCGGCGGCCGTCTCCGACGACTCGCCGCGCTCGGCGAGGCGGGACTCGATCGCCTCCGGGCGACAGCGCAACACGACGACGCGGTCGACGTCGAACCGGTGCGCGAGGTGGGAGTCGAGGACGCCGGTCCAGTCGCCGAGGTGATCGCGGACCGCGTCGAGGTCGGCGACGAGCGTGTCGCGGTCGGCGTCGCGCTCGGTCCAGAGGTCGTCGTCCGACTTGATCCGCTCGTTGAGGTGGATCACGTCGTACTCGTCCTCTAAGAGCGCCGTCGCGGTCGACTTGCCGGTTCCGGGGGTGCCCGTGACGGCGACGCGGTCGGCCCGGCCGCGGTCGGTTCTCTCCTCCGCGTCGGCCCGCGCCGCGGCCTCAGCGTCGCCGCTCACGCGCTGACACCGAGTTCGAGGTCCGCCAGCGTCTCGTTGAGGAGGGCGACCGCCTCGCGGGTCTCCGCGCGCGTCCCCGTGGAGACGCGGACGTGCTCCGGGAGGCCGAACGAGGTGCAGTCGCGGACGATGACGCCGCGCTCCTGAGCGGCCTCGGCGACGCGCTCGCCGTCGCCGACCGCGGCGAGGACGAAGTTCCCCGCGGAGTCGACGGTGGGCGCGTCGAGCTCGTCCGCGATGTACTCGCGGGCCCAGCGCGCGGACTCGACGGACTTCTCGACGTGCCCCTCGTCGTCGAGCGCGGCGAGCGCGGCGCGGCAGGCCGGCTCGTTGGCCGCGAACGGCGTGTTGACGCGGGCGTACGCCTCGCCCCACGCCTCCGGGACGACGCCGTAGCCGATCCGGAGCCCGGCGAGGCCGTACGCCTTCGAGAAGGTGCGGAGGACCGCCACGTCGTCGCGCTCGTCGGCGAGCGGGATCGCGCTGTCCACGTCGGCGAACTCCCCGTACGCCTCGTCGACGACGACGAGCGTCTCCTCGGCGGTCGCGTCGGCGACCGCCTCGACCTCGTCCAGCGGGATCGTCGAGCCGGAGGGGTTGTGCGGCGAGGTGAGGTAGACGATCCGCTCGCCGCCGTAGGCGGACAGCACCGTCTCGGCGTCCTGCGCGAACCTGTCGGCCGGGGAGAGCTCGTACTCCGTCACCTCGCCGTGGTGGTACCGCGAGGACATCGCGTAGTAGGCGAAGCCGGGGCTCGGCACCAGCACCTCGTCGCCGGGCTCTAAGACGGCCCGCGAGAGGTAGTCGATCGAGCCGTCGGCGCCGGGCGACACCCACACCTGCCCGTCGTCGACGCCCCACTTCTCGGCGATCCGTGCGGTGAGGTCCGTGTGCGAGGACTTCGGGTACTGGTTCACGCGGTCGGCGTGCTCGCGGATCGCCTCGACGGCCGCCGGGCTCGGCCCGTGCGGGTTCTCGTTCGAGGAGAGCTTGATGAGGTCGTCGGGGTCGAGCCCGCGATCGCGGGCGACCTCCTCGACGCCCCGCCCGGGCACGTACGGCGAGTGATCGGAGAGATCCCGTGGTTCCATGTCACCGGGTCGGGGACCGGCGGGCTTAAGCGTGGTCTTGGCGGTCGAGGGCTCGCGACGGGGGCGCCCCGCGGCTCACGACGACGGGGCGTCGGCGAACCGCCGCTCCGCCTCGGCGACCACGTCGGGGCGCCCCGCGAGCTCCACGGCGACGGTCTCGCTCCCGTAGTCGACGCCCGCGACCACGCCGCGGTCGTACGCCCACGAGAGCGCGGCCTGGGCGGCGCCGCCGTTGGGCGCCTCGACCGTCGCGGTCGCCGTCGGCAGCGCGTCGGCCACCGCGTCCGCGAGGTCGGCGAGCCCGGTCCCGTCGCGGACGCTGACCGGGACCGGCGGGCGGAGCGCGTCGACGACGGGGGCGTCCCGGGGGTCCAGGTCGGCGACCGCGTCCTCGTAGGCCTCGACCGCGGCCGCGAGCCCGTCCGCTCCGACCTCGTCGGCCTTCGACAGCACGGGGATCACCGGCCCGTCGGTCGCCTCGATCGCCGACAGCGACGCCGTGAGCTTCCGGCGGAGGTCGGCACGGTCGTCGCTCGCGTCGACGACGAGCACCGCGCAGTCGGCCGCCCGGATCGCGTCGATGGTCGTCCGGAACGAGCGCACCGACTCGTGAGGGAGCCCGTCGAGGAAGCCGACGGTGTCGGTGAGCAGCGCGCGCCGCCCGCCGACCGTCGCCCGGCGCGTCGTCGTCGAGAGCGTCTCGAACGGGCGGTCGGCGACCGCGAGCGGGCCGTCGCGGTCCGCCGGTTCCCCCTCGCCGTTGTCGTCGCGGTCGGCGTCACGAGGCCCGCCCCCGTCGCCGAACTCGGGGTCGTCGACCTCGTCGGCGAGCCGGCGGGCCAGCGTCGACTTCCCGGCGTTCGTGTACCCCGCGAGCGCGACGAGGTCGAGTCCGGCGTCGCGGCGCTCCGCCCGTCGGGCCGCCCGGTCGTCGGCTATCTCGTCGAGCGCGCGCTCGGCCGACTCGATCCGCTTCTCGACGTCGAGCACGCGGCTGTCGCCCTCCGGCTGGAGGCGCACGTCCTCGCTCGCGTCGCGGGCGACCGCCTCCCGGAGCCGGGGGAGCTCGTAGCGCAGCCGCGCCAGCTCCAGCTGACGGTCGGCCGCGCGCGAGTCGGCGGCGTCGGCGAACAGCTCCAACGCGAGGCGCGGGCGGTCGATCACCGCGGTCCCGGACGGCAGCAGGTCGCCGAGCGAGAACGTCTGTCCCGGTGACAGCCCCCCGTCGTAGATCACCGCCTCGGCGCCCGCGTCGGCCGCGAGCCGCATCAGCTCCTCTGCCTTCCCGCGGCCGAGGTCGTAGGTCGGGTCCTCGCGGCGCCGCTGTGTGACCTCGCCGACGACCGCGTAGCCGGCCGCGGCGGCGAGGTCCCGGATCTCCGCCGTGTCAGGCGGCTCGCCCTCGGACCGGGCCGCGACGACGGCGGGGGTCGCGTCGGGATCGGCGGGGTCGAGAGGGGAGGTGTCGATCGATTCGGCGGTCTCGTTCGTCGTGGCGTCGTCTCGTGACATTCGGTCGGGCGCTCGCGTCGGCCCGGAGAGGGGAGCGTCTCGCGCTCCGGTCGCGGTGCTGCGGCGCGGGCGACCGACCCCGCTTCGCGGACGGGGCGGCCGCGTCGCGCCGCGGCGGTACCGTCAGCAGCCGTCGACGAACGAACTGGTCTCCATACCTCCGACTCCGCGGGCTCGCACATAAGCGTTCACCGGAAACGCGGTGTGGTACCGAGACGCGGAAACGTGGGTGTCAGAACGGCGCGCCGGTCAGGGGATGCGAACGTCGTGTTCCAGCGTACCGACGCCCTCGACCTCGACCTCGACGGTGTCGCCGTCGGCGAGCGCGCCGACCCCCTCGGGGGTGCCCGTCGCGATCGCGTCGCCGGGTTCGAGCGTGAGGTACGTCGTGATCTCCTCGATCAGCGTCGGCACGTCGAAGATCATGTGCTCGCGGTCGCTCGACTGCTTCGTCTCGCCGTTGACGCGGAGCTCGACGCCCGCGTCAGTGGGCACCTCGTCGGGCGTCGCGAGGACCGGGCCCAGCGGCGCCGCGCCGTCGAACGCCTTCCCGCGCACCCAGTTCTGCTCGCGGTTCTGGTCGTCGCGGTTCGACACGTCGTTCATACAGGTGAACCCGGCGACGACGTCCATCGCGTCGGCGGCGTCGACCGCCTTACACTGCTCGCCGATCACGACCGCGAGCTCCGCCTCCCAGTCGATCCGGTCCTTGCCGGCGGGGACGGTCACGGTGTCGCCGTGGCTCGCCACCGCGTTCGGCGGCTTGAGGAAGAGCAGCGGGCGGTCGGGCACGTCGTTGCCGAGCTCCTCGGCGTGGTCAGCGTAGTTGCGCCCGATACAAACGATCTTCGACGGGTCGGTCGGCGCGAGCACGTCGATGTCGGGGTCGGAGAGCGCGTACTCCTCGCCGCCGAAGGCGACCGTGTCGGTCGCCGGGTCGTACTCGCCCTCGCGGATCGATCCGGCCGGGTCGCGGAACCGTGCGCGGTACATACGCGGCCGAACGGGCGGCCCCCCGAAAAGCGTTCCCGGAGAGGCAAGCGACGACCGTGACAGGGCGTGCTCGCGGGCTCACTCGGTCGAGTCGGTCGCCTCGCGGACCGAGTCGGTCGCCGCCGCGTCCGTCGCGTCGCCGTCCGCGGCGTCGACGGTGGAATCCTCGTCCGCGGCGTCCGTCTCCGAGCCCTCGTCGGCGAAGCGCGAGTCGGTGGCTTCCCCCGCCTCGCCCGTTACTTCGTCGAGCGACGGCGCCCCGACGCGGTCCCCGAACAGCTCGGAGCGCGCGCAGTCGGCACAGTAGTGGTTGTGGCGGATCGCGTGGGTGCGGACCGGCACGCCGGCGACGACCGTCTCGTCGCGGCGACGCCTGACGAGGCCGCGCTCGAACGCCTCGCCGCAGACGACGCAGGACTCGTCGACGGACTCCGGGGGTCGGACGACCCGGTGATCGACCGTCCGCTGCCGGCCGAAATCGGTGAGTCCGTGCCGTCGACCGAGGCGGCGCCTCACGGCCGGCGCGGCCCCCGCCCCGAGCAGGGCGAACGCGAGCCCGACCAGCGCCACCGGCGGGGTGCCGGACTCGAACGAGAGGAACGCGATCCAACCGCCGATCAGCAGCAGTAACCCGCTCAGGAGGTACGCGGAGACGGTTTCGACCGTCCCCCCGCTCTCCACGCTCGACGGAAGGCGAGCGCGCGTCTCGTCGCCGCGCACGAGCCGCCGTCGCTCGGCCAGCTTGGAGTAGTGCCACCAGCCGTACAGCAGGTTCCCGATCCCGCTGGTGAAGAGGAACAGGAGGATGTGGACGCCGACGGAGCCGATTCCCCTGTCGACGAGGATCACCCGGTCGCCGGCGTCCTGTTCGATGTCCCACCCGGCGTCGAGGTGGTCCTGGACGCGGCGGCGGAAAGCGCGCTCGCTCTCGTCCGGCGACGAGGTCGAGCGCGACGTGGACCGGTCGTCCGACCGCTCCGACCGGCCGCTCGACCGCTCGGACGCCGCGGATTCGCCGCCGGACCGCGACGCGCCGCAGTTCGAACAGAACCGGTCGTCGTCGTCGAACGCCGCGCCGCAGTCGGCGCAGTACGCGGGGCCCGCGGCGCCGTCGAGGTCGGCGCCGCAGTCGGGGCAGAAGCTCGCCCCGTCCGGCACCGCCTCGCCGCAGGCGGGGCAGGCGGCCGGCGGGCCGCCGGGCTCGCTGGTCTGGGAGGGCATCTACCGGACGTTCGCGTCCGTTCCGGTTAATCGCTTTCGCCGACGGGCGACGGCCTCCGCGGCGTCGAGTTTTATTACGACGCGCCGAGACGTACGGAACGGACCATGGAACTCACCTGGCACGGCCACTCCACGTGGCACGTCGTCGTCGAGGACACGGAGCTGCTCATCGACCCGTTCTTCGACAACCCGAAGACCGACGTCGACCCCGCGGACCTCGACCCCGACTACCTCCTCCTGACCCACGGACACGCGGACCACATCGGCGACGCCGCCGAGTTCCCGGACGCGACGGTGGTCGCAACCCCGGAGCTGACCGGCTACGTCCAGGAGAACTTCGGCCACGAGCACACGCTCCCGGCCGGCGGCATGAACATCGGCGGCACCGCCGAGTGCGGCGACGCGTGGGTGACGATGGTCCGCGCGGACCACTCGAACGGCATCGAGAACGACCCCGACTACTCCGCCGGCATGCCGACCGGGTTCGTCGTCGGCGACAAGAAGCCGACCCAGGAGTCGGACCCCGACTGTACCACGTTCTACCACGCCGGCGACACGGGCCTGATGTCCGAGATGGTCGACGTGATCGCCCCGTACCTCGAACCGGACGCCGCCGCCCTGCCCGCCGGCGACCACTTCACCATGGGGCCCGCGGGCGCCGGCATCGCCGCCGACTGGGTGGGCGCCGACGTCGTCTTCCCGATGCACTACGACTCGTTCGGGCCGATCGAGATCGAGACCCGCGAGTTCGTCAACGAGGTGAAGGCCGCGGGCGCCGCCGCCGAACCCGTCGTCTTGGAGGGCGACGAGACGTACACGCTCGACTGAGGGGGCGACGACCCCTCCGGTGATTCCGCCATTTTTCGCAGCGTTCCCGTCCGGAGCGACGCGACCGCGCTGTATCGACCCCGTCCGTCCCCCGGCACTCACGTCCCGTGTCGGCAGCCTTTAGCGGCGGGAGGACGAAGGGTCGGTCGACTATGGCAGACATCGAGACGTCCACGGTTTCCGAGGAAGGGTACGCCAGCACCAGCCAGGTCGGCGAGTTCGACCTCCAGATCGACGCCACCGACGAGACGGGCCCGAACCCGAACGCGACGCTCGTCGCGACGTACGCCTCCTGTTACCTCCCGGCGCTCCGCGTCGGCGGGAGCCAGCGCGGCGAGGAGGACCTCGGCAAGATCCAGATCGACGCGAGCGCCGACCTCGACGACGAGGACGACCTCGAATCGATCGCCTTCGACGTCCACGTCGAGGCCGACCTCGACGACGAGACCGCCGCCGACATCGCCGAGCGCGCCGAGGGCATCTGCCACGTCCACAGCGCGCTCCGCGAGGAGCTCCACGCCGACGTCAGCGTCTACCCCGGCGCGTTCTGAGGCCGGACTCCCGCGTCGACGCCCGCTTTTTTTCGACCGTCCCCGCCCGCTCAGTCCCGCGGCTCCGCCTCTTCGGCGACCGGGCCCGAGGGGTCGGCGGGCGGCGCGGGCCCGTCCGCGTCCGCCCCCGGGCGGTCGAGCCCGGTGAACTCGAACCGAGCGCCCCCGCGTTCCCCCTCCGTCACGGCCACCTCCCAGCCGTGCGCCTCGGCGATGCGCTGGACGATGGAGAGCCCGAAGCCGGTGCCCGTCTCGGAGGTGGTGTAGCCGCTCTCGAACACCCGGTCCCGCTCGTCGGCGTCGATCCCGGGGCCGTCGTCCTCGACGTAGAACCCGTCCGGGAGGTCGCCGACGACGACGCGCTGCCCGCCGTGTTCGGCGGCGTTTCGATACAGGTTCCCGAGGAGCTGCCGGACCCGGCCCGGGTCGGCGCATATCTCCCCGTCGGCCTCCACCACGACCTCGACCGGCGCGTCCGGCTCGTCCCCGCCGGCCGCGTCGTCGCCGAACGGGTCCTCGCCGTCCGCCGATCCGAAGGCGTCGTCGCTGTACCCGGCGGCCAGGTCGCCGAGGTTGACGG
Source organism: Halorubrum tropicale (assembly GCF_001280455.1). NCBI lineage: Archaea > Methanobacteriati > Methanobacteriota > Halobacteria > Halobacteriales > Haloferacaceae > Halorubrum > Halorubrum tropicale. The sequence goes on along the minus strand of NZ_LIST01000002.1, from coordinate 219,076 downwards.
GGTCGAACGACCCGACCGCCTCGCCCTGCTTGGCGAGCGCGAGCACGTCCTCGATCAGCCGCTCCATCTCGTCGAGCGCGCGCTCGCAGCGGTCGAAGTAGGAGTCGGTCCCCGTCTCGCGCGCGAGCCGGAGGTACCCCGAGAGGACGTTGAGCGGGTTCCGGAGGTCGTGCGAGACGATGTTCGCGAACTCGTCGAGCCGCTCGTTCTCCCGCTCGATGCGGCGCTCGTACGCCTTCCGCTCGGAGATGTCGCGGCTGCTCGCCAGGAACCGGTCCTCGCCCTGGACGTCGATGCGCCGCACGTGGACCTCGGCGGGGAACGTCGAGCCGTCGGCGCGGGCGAACGTCGTCTCCAGTCGGACCGTCTCGTCCACCTCCAGGCCCTCCCAGAGCCGAACCCCCTCCTCGGGGTCGAGTTCGGCGTCGACCTCCCACACGTCCATCCCGACTATCTCCTCGCGGTCGTACCCGAGCGCGTCGGTCATCGCGCGGTTGGCGTCGACGATCGACCCCGCTTCGTCGTGGATGTCGACCATGTCCGGCGAGCGCTCGAAGAGGGCCTCCAGGCGCGCGGAGGTGCGTTCGAGCCGACGCTGTCGGCGCCGCTCGGCGGTGACGTTGCGGGAGATGCCGAGCACCCCGTCGAACTCCCCGTCGATGACGAGCCGTGTCAGCCCGTAGTCGACGATCGCAGCGGGCTCGTCCGGGAGGTCGACTTCGACCGTCCCGGTCAGCGAGTCGCGCTCGCCCTCGACGAGTTCGCCGTACTCGTCGCCGTCGGCCGCCTGAATGCGCTCGACGAGGCGGCTCTCGCGGCCGACGAGCGACTCCGGGTCGGTGCCGAACACGTCGGCGATGTGGTCGTTCGCGAGCGCGATGCGGCCGTCGGCGTCGTAGATACACACCGACTCCGGCAGCTCGTCGACGATGCGGCGGTAGCGTTCGAGCTCGCGCTCGCGCTCCTTCTCTTCGGTGACGTCGATGTGGATCCCGACGGCCCGGAGGGGCTCGCCGTCCTCGGTCCGCTCCACGACGCGGCCCCGGTCGCGGATCCACTTCCAGTCGCCCGACTTGGTCCGCATGCGGAAGTCGCTCTGGTAGGGGTCGGTCTCGCCGGCGAAGTGCGCCTCGATGGCGTCCCAGGCGTCGTCGATGTCGTCGGGGTGGACGCGGTCCTCCCACGTCGACAGGTCGAAGTCGATCTCGTCGATGTCGTGGCCGAGCATCCCCGCCCACCGGTCGTCGAACCGGACTTCGTCCGTCCGCACGTTCCAGTCCCAGACGCCGACGTCGGCCCCTTCGACGGCAAGCTGGAGCCGCTCCGAGACCTCCCGGAGCTCCCGCTCGCGCTCCCGGCGCTCCGTCACGTCGCGGAAGTACAACGCCAGCCCGTCGGCGGTCGGGTAGGCGTTCACCGCGAGCTCCGCGTCGAGGCGGTCGACGTGGTGCTCGAACTCGGTCGCCTCGCCGGTCTCGACGACCTCGCGGAGCGCCGCCTCCGCCTCGGTGCCTGCGACCTCCGGGAACAGCTCCCAGATCCGCTCGCCGAGCAGCGCGTCCGCGTCGCGCTCGACGAACCCCGCGGCCCGCTCGTTGAGGTAGGTCAGCCGCCACTCCGAGTCGACCTGACAGAACGCGTCGCTGGTGCGCTCCAGGTGCGCGGCCAGGCGGCGACCGCCGCGCGCCTCGGAGACCGCGCTCGCGACCGCGCTCGCGAGCCGCGCGAACTCGTCCGCCGGCTCGTCCCGTCGGACGTACTCGTCGACGCCGGCCGAGACGGCGTCGCTGGCGACCGCCTCCGACCCCGACCCGGTGAAGAGCACGAACGGCACGTCGCCGTGGCGGTCGCGGACCGTCTCTAACAGCCCGACGCCGTCGACCTCGGGCAGTTCGTACCCGGAGACCACGCAGTGGAACGACGCCGACGACAGCGCGTCCAGCGCCGACTCGGCGCCCTCGACCGTGACCGCCTCGAACCGGTCGTCGCGCGCTTCGAGCCGCGAGGCCGCCGTCTCGGCGAACGCCGGTTCGCCGTCGACCACGAGGACGCGTACGAGCGACGCCCCTCGTCCCCCCTCGTCGCCGCCGGCTCCGTCCGCTTGTCTCATCTGCGTAGTTGTTTTCTACTCGACATGATAACCGTTTCGCTCGGTTTCATCGGACGACCGTCGAAACGGAAATGCCGGAGCCGACGGGGAGGACCGCCGTCTCCACGGCGTCGTCCGAGCGGACGGTCCCCACGTACTCGCCGACGCCGCGCGTCTGGGCGTCGACGGCGGCGTCCGGGAGCGGCTCGCCGGCCTCGAAGTGCGCGACGAGGTCGCCGAAGTCGATCGGGCCCCGGGCGATGTTGTCGGCGACGACCACGCCGCCGGACCGGACCTTCGGGAGGACGGCCCGGTAGGCGTCCGCGTACCGCTCCTTCTGGTGATCGATCAGCACCACGTCGAAGGGGCCGTCGTAGCGGTCGACGGTCTCCATCGCGTCCCCGACCTCGAAGGTGACGCGGTCGGCGTACCCGCCCTCGGCGGCGAACGAGACGCCGCGTTCGGCCTCGTCTGCGTCGAACTCGGTACACACCACGTGCCCGGCGCCGCCACGGAGGAACCAGGTGGCGGAGTAGCCGAAGCCGGAGCCGAACTCGAAGGCGCGGTCGGCGTCCGTCAGTCGCGCGAGCAGGCGGAGGACCGCCCCCGCCTCCGGCCCGATGATCGGGAAGCCCCACTCGTCGGCGAGGTCGGCCATCTCCGCCTGCGTCTCGGTGTGTTCCGGCGCCGTCGCGGCCAAGAACCGACGCGCGGGGTCGGTGAGCACGTCCATACCGCCGTCTCGGACGCGTGAAACTTAAATCGGACCGGCGGGCCGGCCGGGCCGAGCCCGGCCCGGGCGCTCGGCGACCCTGAAAACTGTTAAGTCCCGCTCGGTCGACCGGTTGAATAATGTACGATCCTGAGGAACTCGCCGCGATCCGGGAGGCCAAGGAGTCGTGGGAGGACGGGACCTACGGCGACACTGTCGACCGGTTCGGCGAGCGGGAGGAGACGTTCACCACCGACACCGGGGGCCAGGAGGTCGACCCGCTGTACACGCCCGCCGACGTCGACGTGGACTACCGGGAGGACCTCGGTTACCCCGGGGAGGAGCCGTACACCCGCGGCGTCTACTCGACCATGCACCGGGGGCGGCTGTGGACGATGCGCCAGTACGCCGGGATGGGCACCGCCGCCGAGACGAACGAGCGCTTCCGCTACCTCATCGACGAGGGCTCGTCGGGCCTGTCGATGGCGTTCGACCTCCCGACGCAGATGGGATACGACTCCGACGCCGCGATGGCCGAGGGGGAGGTCGGGCGGTCGGGCGTCGCCATCGACACGTTGGACGACTTCGAGACCGTCTTCGACTCCATCCCGCTCGACGAGGTCTCCACGTCGATGACGATCAACGCCCCGGCGGCCGTCCTCCTCGCGATGTACGTCGCGATGGGCGACAAGCAGGGTGTCCCGCGCGACCAGCTCCGGGGGACCATCCAGAACGACATCATGAAGGAGTACATCGCGCGGAACCTCTACATCTACCCGCCGAAGCAGTCGATGCGGCTGATCACGGACATCTTCGAGTTCTGCGCGGCCGAGACGCCGAAGTTCAACACCATCTCCATCTCCGGCTACCACATCCGCGAGGCCGGCTCGACCGCGGCCCAGGAGATCGCCTTCACCCTCGGCGACGGCATCGAGTACGTCGAGGCCGCCCTCGACGCGGGCCTCGACGTCGACGAGTTCGCCCCGCAGCTCTCCTTCTTCTTCAACGCCCACAACAACATCTTCGAGGAGGCCGCGAAGTTCCGCGCCGCACGGCGGATGTGGGCGCAGATCATGGACGAGCGCTTCGGCGCGGAGAACCCCAAGTCGAAGCAGCTGAAGTTCCACACCCAGACCGGCGGGTCGACGCTCACCGCCCAGCAGATCGAGAACAACGTCGTCCGCGTCTCGTATCAGGCGCTCGCGGCGGTCCTCGGCGGCACCCAGAGCCTCCACACGAACGGGAAAGACGAGGCGCTCGCGCTCCCGACCGAGAAGTCCGTGCGCACCGCGCTCCGCACGCAGCAGATCCTCGCCCACGAGTCCGGCGCGGCCGACACGATCGACCCGCTTGCGGGCTCGTACTACGTCGAAGACCTCACCGACGGGATCGAGGAGGAGGCGTTCGAGATCCTCGAAGAGGTCGACCGCCGCGGCGGGATGTTAGAGGCCGTCGAGAGCGGCTGGGTCCAGCGACAGATCCAGGACGTTGCCTTCGAGCGCCAGCGGGAGATCGAGGAGGGCGAGCGGATCATCGTCGGCGTCAACGAGTTCGAGGTCGACGAGGAGCCGGAAATGGACTTGGAAGAGGTCGACCCCGAGCAGGAGCAGAACCAGCGCGACCGGCTGAACGGGGTGAAGGCCGAGCGCGACGACGACGCGGTCGACGAGGCGCTCGCGGGGCTCCGCGAGGCCGCGCAGGGGTCCGAGAACGTGATGCCCCACGTCGTCGACGCGGTGAAGGCGTACGCGACGGTCCAGGAGATATCTGACGTGCTCCGCGACGAGTTCGGCGAGTACAAGCCCGGGCGGTGAGCGGGAAGGCGGCGGCGACGGTTCCGAGCCGCCCCCGGCGGCGCGCTCAGTCCGCGCCCCTGACGACGTGGCCGTACTTCAGCGCCGCGACGAAGACCCCGCCGCCGACCGCGTTGCCGACGGTCGCGAGCGCGAGGAACGAGAGGTAGTCGGCGATCGATATCGCGGGCGAGGAGAACAGCCCGAACAGCACCTCCACGTTGCCCGCGATCGAGTGCGGCAGGTGGAGCATCCCGATGGTACCGGTGACGATGAAGACGAGCAGCAGGCGACCGGTCGTCTCCTGGGCGGCCGTGATCAGCCACGCCAGCAGCCCCATCAGCCACCCGGCGAACACGCCGCCGACGAACAGCCACGTGAGGTCGTGGGTGACCAGCTTGAGCGCGATCTCCTCGAACGCCGCGGCCTCGACGACGCCGAGCCCGGGCGTCAACAGGGTCGCGAGCAGGGCGAACGACAGGCCGCCGATCAGGTTCCCGACGTACACCAGCCCCCAGAGGCGGCCCAGCTGGCCGAGCGAGGCCTGCCCGTCCATCACGGGGATCACGGCGAGCATGGTGTGTTCCGTGAACAGCTCCGACCGACCGAGGATGACGAAGACGAACCCGACGGAGTAGACGGTCGCCAGCAGCAGCTCGGTCCCGAGGTCGCCGTATCCGCCCGGCGACAGCGTCAGTACGACGGCCATCAGGAGGGGACCGAACCCGATGTCGAGCCCGGCGGACAGCCCGGAGAGCAGCAGCCCGGACCGCTCGCGGTTCATCTCGTGGACGGCGCTGTCGAGGATCGAGTCGAGGATCGTCCGCGACGTCTTCTGCTCTAAGGCCGTGTCGGGGTTCTGGTCGCTCACGGGATGGCTCTGCCGCCCGTTGTCACTGGAGCTACCCAACACTTTCCATCGGTCGACCGGGCTGCCGGGACCGACAGTCGCCCACGTCTCCCGACCGCGTTCCCGCTCGGTCGCGCCGCCCGGGGCCATTTATGTCCGCGCGCCGCGACGGTCGGGTATGCGCTTCGATCACGTCGGCGTCGCGACGCGGGACGCCACGGCGCTCGCGGACCTGTTCGGCGGCCTGGTCGACGCCCCGGTCGCTCACGAGGAAACGTTCGACGGGATGCGCGTCGTCTTCCTCGAACTCGACGGCGGCGGCTACTTCGAGCTGCTCGAACCGGACGCCGGCGGGACTATCGCGGACTACCTCGACCGCGAGGGACCCGGCGTTCACCACGTCGCGCTCGCGGTCGACGACCTCCCGGCCGCGCTCGACGACGCCCGCGACCTCGGCATCGACCTCGTCGACGAGGAGCCGCGCCCCGGCGCGTGGGGCCACGAGGTCGCCTTCTGCCACCCGCGCTCGACGGGCGGCGTGCTGGTCGAGTTCGTCGAGCACTGAGGCGGCCCGTCGGCGCCGAGAAACCGACGGCGCGGCTCAGTCCCCGGACTCGGCCTCGACCGCCGGGTCGTGGGTCTCGTACCAGTCGAGGATCTTCTCCAGCCGATGGATCGCGCGGTCGGGGCCGCCGATGTTGTGGTGTTCGTCCGGGTAGACGACCAGCTCTGCGTCGACCCCCTGCTTGCGGGCGGCGACGTACAGCTGCTCCGACTGCGAGGGGGGACAGCGCCAGTCCTCGCCGCCGGCCATGACGAGCAGCGGCGTCTCGATGTTCCCGGCGTCGAGGATCGCGGTCGACGCGTCGAACGCCTCGGGGTTCTCCCACGGGAGCCCGAACTCCGCCTCCATCCAGACGTGCGTGTCGTCCGTGCCGAACGCCGACCGGATGTCGTAGATCCCGTGTTCCGGCGCCGCGGCGGCGAAGAGGTCCGGCTCCTGCGTGACCAGGAACCCCTGCGCGATGCCGCCGTACGAGAAGCCGTGGCCGAACACGCGGTCGGGGTCGACCCAGCCGCGGTCCGCGAGCGACTCGACGCCCGCGGCGATGTCGTCGACCTCCGCGGTGCCCCACTTGCCGGTGAGCTCGGCGGTGAACTCGCGGCCGCGCGAGGTGCCGCCGCGGTAGTTCGGGCGGAAGACGAGGTAGCCCCGGCTCGTCAGCGCCGCGTGACCGAAGCTGAAGACGGGCTCGTCGTACGACATGGGCCCGCCGTGGATGGCCACCACGAGCGGGTGGTCGCCGGACTCGGGGTCGATCTCGGGGTCGTGGTAGAGCACGCCGTCGAGCGTCCAGCCGTTGGACTCCCACTCGACGCGCCGCGCCTCCGGGACCGCGAACTCGTCGACGAGCGACTCGTTGACGCGGGTGAGCCGCCGGAAGGAGTCGGGCTCCGTGGCCGCGTCGAGGTCGTCGACGTCGACCGCGTACAGGTCGGTGCCCTCGGTCGGGTCGGAGAGGACGACGACCGCCGTCGACCCGTCGTCGGCCACGTCGACCCCGGCCATCGCGCGGTCGCGGCCCTGCGCCTCGAAGACGCGCTCGACGGTGCCGTCCGTCTCGACGCGGACCAGCCGCGTCTGGCTCTCGTCGGCGATCCGGGCGTATATCTCGCCGTCGACCCACGCCGGCTCGCCGCCGCGGGCGACCGTCCGGTCGAGCGCGGCGGTGAGGGAGGCGGGCTCGCCGCGGGCGTCCGCCTCGTCCGCTGCGTCGACGAGGTACACCTCCGCCGGGGCGGGCGGGTCGTCGGGGTCGCTGGCTACCGTCGCGATCCCGTCGCCGTCGGGGCGCCACGCCGGCGCGCCGTGGGTCAGATCGCCGCCCGTGAGCCGCTCGGCGTCGCCGCCGTCGGCCGGGACCGCGTAGAGGTCGCGGACGGAGGTGTCGTCCGGGCGGTCGAGCCGGCAGGAGGTGAACGCGATCCGCCCGTCCGGGCCCCACGTCGGGTCCATCCCGGCGATGTCCTCGAAGGCGCCGCCGCCGTAGGCGTCGTCGAGCCGGCGGGGGTCGCTCCCTGGTTCGTCGAGGTCGACGACGAACAGGTACCGCGTCACCTCGTCGGTCCAGCCGGCGCCGTTGACCTTGTGCTGAAGCCGGGTCGTCTCGATGGGGCCGCCCTCCTCGCGCACCTGATCGAGGTACTCGGACTCCTCGTCGGTCGGGTCGCGCGACTCGATCACCAGGCGGTCGCCCGAGGGCGACCAGTCGAAGTCGGCGACGCCCTCGTCGCGCTCGGTGACCTGCCGCGCGTCGCCGCCGAGCGCGAGGTCGAAGATCCACACCTGCGGCTTGGGCCCGTCGTCGCCGTTTCCGAGGGGTTCCTCGCCGTCGCCCTCGCTCTCGGCGTCCGCGTCCTCGTCCCCGCTTTCGGCGTCCTCCTCGTCCCCCTCGTCGTCTCGGTCGCGCCAGCCCACCCGCTTCTCGGCGTCGCGGTCGCGAGCGGCCACGAACGCGAGGCGGTCGCCGTCGGGCCCCCACGACGGTGCGGAGGCGCCGGAGGCGCTCGTCAGGCGGTGCGGCTCGCGGGAGCCGTCGATCGGGGCGACGAAGAGGGAGGAGACCGCCTCGTCCGCGGCCTGGTCGTACTCGGTCGCGGTGAAGGCGACGCGGTCGCCGGCGGGGGAGACGGCGACCTCGCCGATCTGGGTCAGGTCGTAGTACGCGTCCAGCGGCAGTTCCGACATGAACGCACCCAGCGGCGGGCGGAGGAAATACGTTCGGGCCGCGGAACCTCGGCGACCGAGGGAGCGCGGTCGCCGGCGACGCGGGCCGCGAGGGCGACCGACTTAACCGCGACGCGACCGCACCGCCGCTCGTGTTCCGCGACCTCTCGCGACCGATCGAGACGGGGATGCCGACCTACCCCGGCGACCCCGACGTGACGCTCGCGCCCGCCGCGACCCACGAGGCCGACGGCTACGCGACGAGCGAGCTCCGGACCGGAACGCACGCGGGAACGCACGTCGACGCGCCGCGGCATACGGTGCGCGGGGGCGAGTCGATAGACGAGCGAGACGTCGGCCGGTTCGCGTTCGACGCCCGCCTCGTCGACCCCCGCCCGCTCGAACCGCGGGAGCCGATCCGCCCCGGCGCGCTCCCCGAACCGGACGCCCTCGACCCCGCGGTCGACCTCCTCGTCCTCCGGACCGGCTGGGAGTCGCACTGGGGGACCGACCGATACCGCGACCACCCGTACCTGACCGCGGCGGCCGCGGAGCGGTGTCGGGAGGCGGGCGTCGGCGTCGGGCTCGACGCCTTCGGACCGGACCCGACGCCGACGGCGGGCGGAGGGGCAGACGGAGAGGCGAGTGAGGACGGCGAACCCGCGGGGACCCCCGCCCACGACGTCCTCTTGGGCGCCTCGCTCCCGGTCGTCGAGAACCTCTGCGGCCTCGACGGCCTCCCGGCGCGGTTCCGGCTCTCCGCCTTCCCGCTCCGGCTCCGCGGCGCAGACGGGTCGCCGGTGCGCGCGGTCGCCGAGTGGGAGGATTAGACGGACGCGGACCGCCGCGCGGGCCGGCTCGCGGGCGGCCCAGACCAAACCCGTTTTAAGCGTCGGCGACGAACCGCGTCTCAAGGTCGATATCCATGGAAATGCCACGCCGCTTCAACACGTACTGCCCCCACTGTGACTCCCACCAGGAGCACGAGGTGGAGAAGGTCCGATCGGGTCGCGCGACCGGAATGAAACGCGACGCGCGACAGCGACGCCGCGCGCTCGCGACCATCGGCAACGCCGGCGGGTACTCGAAGGTGCCCGGTGGCGACAAGCCGACGAAGAAGACCCACCTGAAGTACCGCTGCGGCGACTGCGGGAAGGCCCACATGCGCGAGGGATGGCGCGCCGGCCGTCTCACGTTCCAGGAGTAAGCATGGCGGGAGACTTCCACCGCGTCGCCTGCGGCGACTGCGAGAACGAACAGGTCGTCTTCGGCAAGGCCTCCTCGACGGTGTCGTGCGCGGTCTGCGGCACGACCCTCGCGACCCCCACCGGCGGGGAGGCGGAGCTTCACGGCGAAATCGTCGAAACCGTTGAGGCGCGGTAACCGCCTCACCGCTCCGTCATGAAGTACAGCGGCTGGCCCGAACCCGGCGAGTTGGTGGTCGGCGACGTCGACGAGATCGCCGACTTCGGCGTGTTCGTCGACCTCGACGAGTACGAGGACAAGCGCGGCCTCTGCCACATCAGCGAGGTCGCGTCCGGCTGGATCAAGAACGTCCGCGACCACGTCCGCGAGGGACAGACGGTCGTGGCGAAGGTGCTCGAGGTCGACGAGTCGTCGAACCAGATCGACCTCTCGATCAAAGACGTCAACGAACACCAGCGCAAGGAGACGATCCAGGACTGGAAGAACGCCCAGAAGGCCGACAACTGGATGGAGATCGCGCTCGGCGAGGACGTCGACGACGACCGCTACACGTCGGTCGCCAACGCGCTCCTCGCGGAGTACGAGAGCCTCTACGACGCCTTCGAGGCGGCGGCGATCCGCGGCGACGAGGCGCTCGACGACGTCGACGTCGACGCCGACACCGTCGACGCGGTCGTCGCGGCCGCCCGCGATAACGTCTCCGTCCCGTACGTCGACGTGACCGGCTACGTCGACCTCGAATCGGCGGCCCCCGACGGCGTCGACGACGTGCGCGACGCGCTCGCCGCCGCCGAAGGGAACGGCGAGGTCCCGGACGGCGTCGACCTCGACGTCGGCTACGTCGGCTCGCCCGAGTACCGGATCAAGGTCCGCGCGCCGGACTACAAGACGGCGGAGTCGCAGCTCGAAGCCGCCGCCGAGCGCGCCCGCGAGGCGATCGAGGCCGCCGGCGGCGAGGGCGAGTTCCACCGCGAGCGGCGCGAAGACGACGAGTAACTCGGTCCGACCCGACGCTTTTCATCCGTGAAATCAGACATCCGCGTCTGCGCGAACTGGGCGGCCGCTCACGAGCGGCCGGTGTACGCGCTCGGCGAGCGCTGTCCGGTCTGCGGCGGCCCGACCGAGAACAGCGCGCCCGCCCCGTTCGGCCCGGAAGACCCGTACGGCGAGTACCGACGGCGGGCGCGGCGACGCGGCTCGGAGTAGGCGCGGACGCCGCGGCGGCGTCCGGGCTGTCCTCATGACCGCTCGATCGCGAGCCACCGGAATAGCCACGCTCTTGTGACCGCCGCCCGGACGGACGGAGTATGGAGGACATCGAGATCGACGAGGTCGCGACGCCGGAGCTCACGGACCCGGTGTTGATCGAGGGGCTGCCGGGCGTCGGGCACGTGGGGAAGCTGGCGGCCGAACACCTGCTGGAGGAGTTCGACGGGGAGCTCGTCCGCCGGGTGTACGCCACGGAGTTCCCGCCGCAGGTGAACGTCGACGACGGGGGGGTCGCGGAGCTGACCTGCGCCGAGTTCCACGCCGTCGAGACCGACGGCGCCGACCTGCTCGTGTTGACCGGCGACCACCAGGCCGGGTCGAACGCGGGCCACTACAAGCTCACCTCGACGTTCCTCGACGTGGCCGAGGCGTTCGGCGCGGAGCGCGCGTTCGCGCTCGGCGGCGTCCCGACCGGCGAACTGGTCGAGGAGTACACCGTCCTCGGCGCGGCCTCCGAGGACGCGCTCACGGAGGACTTGGAGGACGCCGGCGTCGAGTTCCGCGCCGACGAGCCGGCGGGCGGCATCGTCGGCGTCTCCGGGCTCGTCCTGGGGCTCGGCGGTCGCCGCGGGTTCGAGGCCGCCTGCCTGATGGGCGAGACGAGCGGCTACCTCGTCGACCCGAAGAGCGCCCGCGCCGTGCTGGAGGTCCTAGAGTCCGTCCTCGACCTCTCCGTCGGTTACGAGAGCTTAGAGGACCGCGCCGAGGAGATGGAGGAAGTCGTCGGCAAGATCCGCGAGATGCAGGAGGGACCGGCGGTGCCGGACGACGACCTGCGTTACATCGGCTGACCGGACGCGACCGCCGCGACCCGCTCGTTCTCTGCGGGGCCGTTCGTTTCCGCCGGAGAACCGGAACTCCCGCTTCCGGCAGAGATAAATCACGTCCCCGATCATCGTTCGTGTATGACAGAGGTACGCGTCGCCGGGGTCGGGCTCACTCCCTTCGGCAGTCACCCGGAGCGCACCGGCCGCGACCTGTTCGGGGAGGCCGCGCTTCGGGCGTTCGAGGACGCCGGCGTCGACAGGGCCGACGTCCAAGAGCTGAACTACGGCAACTTCATGGGGGCGCTCGCCGAGCATCAGGGCCACCAGGCGCCGCTGATGGCCGAGGCCGCCGGGGTGCGCTGCCCGGCGACGCGCTACGAGTCGGCGTGCGCGTCGGCCGGCGTCGCGGTCCGGGAGGCGGTCCGGACGGTGGCCACGGGCGACGCGGACGTGGTCCTCGCGGGCGGGATGGAGCGCATGACGAACCTCCCGACCGCCGAGGTCACCGAGGGGCTCGCCATCGCGGCCGACGACCTCTTCGAGGTGCGGTCGGGCGTCACCTTCCCCGGCGCCTACGCGCTCATGGCGAACGCCTACTTCGACGCCTACGGCGGGAGCCGCGAGGACCTGGCGCACGTCGCGTCGAAGAACCACGCCAACGCCGTGCCCAACGAGTACGCCCAGTACCGGAAGGAGGTCTCCGTCGCGGAGGCGATGGACGCGCCGCCGGTCGCGGCGCCGCTCCACCTGTACGACGCCTGCCCGATCACCGACGGGGCGAGCGCGCTCGTGCTGGTCTCCGCGGAGTACGCGGAGCGGAACGACCTCGACGCGCCGGTCGCGGTGACGGGCACCGGACAGGGGACCGACCGGATGGCGCTCGGCGACCGCGACCGCCTCGCCCGGACGCCCGCCGCGGACGACGCCGCCGACGCGGCCTACGCCGACGCCGGCGTCGGGGCGAGCGACGTCGACGTCGCGGAGGTCCACGACTGCTTCACCATCGCCGAGGTGCTGGCGCTGGAGTCGCTGGGACTGTTCGAGCCGGGCGAGGGGATATCGGCCGCCCGCGAGGGGGTCACGACCGCCGACGGCGACCTCCCGGTGAACCTCTCGGGCGGGCTGAAGGCGAAGGGCCACCCGGTCGGCGCGACCGGCGGGTCGCAGATCGCCGAGCTGACCCGCCTTCTCCGCGGGGACCACCCCAACAGCGAGCACGTCCCCGACGCCGAGGTCGGCGTCGCGCACAACGCGGGCGGGACCGTCGCCAGCGCGGTCGTCCACGTGCTGGAGGTGGCGGAATGAGCGACGCGGACACGGGCGGGGAGGCCCCGCCGACCGACCGCGACTACGCCGAGTGGCTCGACGCGCTCGCGGACGGCGAGGGGTTCGCGCTCGCGTGTCCGGACGGCCACGGCTCGCTCCCCCCGCGCCGCGTCTGTCCCGAGTGCGGGTTGCCGGACCTCTCGCGGGAGCCGCTCCGCGAGACGGGGACCGTCGAGACGTACAGCGTCGTCCACGTCCCGTCGCCCCGCTTCGCCGACGACGCGCCGTACGCGACCGCCGTGGTCGACTTCGGCCCGACGCGGCTGACGGGGATCGTCCGCGGCGACGACTCGGACGAGGACGCCGCCCCGGACGTGGCGATCGGTGACGCGGTGACGGCCGCCGTCGGCGAGCGGGCCACCGACGGCGAGCGGCTCGTCGTCTTCCGTCCCGCGCCTGACCGGTCCCCGGACGAGTGAGCCGAGCGCGAGCGCGTCGAGCCACTCGGCGTGGTCCCGCGGCGAGTGAACGCCGCCCCGGAGCCGACGTCGCTCGCGGCCTTCCCCGTCGATTTTCGGGGTCCGAGGCGCGGACGGGCAAAACCATTATACGCGAATGGTAAGTATTCCGAGCGTATGCCCGACCGCATCCCGGTCCTCCTCGTCGACGACGACCCGGACCTGCGAGAGGTCACTGCCTCGTACGTAGAGCGCGAGGCGGACCGGATCGCGGTCGAGACGGCGCCCGACGCGGACGCCGGGCTCGACGCCCTGGCGGACGGCGAGTTCGAGTGCGTCGTCTCGGACTACGAGATGCCCGGCCGGGACGGGCTGGCGTTCCTCGCCGCGGTCCGCGAGCGCTGCCCGGACCTCCCGTTCATCCTCTTCACCGGCCGGGGGTCCGAGGAGGTCGCGAGCGAAGCGATCTCCGCCGGCGTCACCGACTACCTCCAGAAGCGCGGCGGCACGGAGCGGTACGAGCGGCTGGCGAACAGGGTCGTCGAGGCCGTCGAGAAGCGGCGGGCCGAACGGGAGGCCGAGGAGGCCGTCGGTCAGTTCCGCGCGGTCGCGGAGGGGGCGTCGGACGCGATCCTGTCGGTCGACACCGACGGCGTGATCGAGTTCGCGAACCCGGCCGTCGAGTCGGTGTTCGGGTACGAGCCGAGCGAGCTGGAGGGCGAGCCGCTGACGACGCTGATGCCCGACCGGCACCGGAACGACCACCTCGGCGCGGTCGAGCGATACCTCGCCACCGGCGAGCGGAGCGTCGACTGGTCGGACGTTCGGTTCGACGCGCTCCACCGCGACGGTCACGAGGTCCCGGTCTCGCTGTCGTACGGCGAGTTCACCGCGGACGGCGAGCGACACTTCGTCGGCGTGATCCGCGACGCCACCGACCGCGACCGCCACCGGGCGTTCATCGAACACGCCAGCGACGTGGTCGCCGTGCTGTCGCGCGACTGGCGGTTCCGGTACCTGAGCCCCTCTTGCGAGCGCGTGACCGGCCACGCCCCGTCGGACCTGCTCGGCGAGCGGTCGCTCGACTACGTCCACCCGGAGGACCGGGAGGCGGTCAGGGCGGCGTTCGGCGAGCTGGACGCCGAGGGCGGCCCGCCGACGGCCGAGTACCGGTTCGAGACGGCCGACGGCGAGTACCGGTGGCTCGAATCGGTCGGAAGCGAGCGGATCGAGACGGACGCCACCGAGGGATACGTCGTCACCACGCGGGACGTCTCCGAGCGGAAGGAGCGCGAGCGGACCCTCGCCCGGCTCCGCGAGTGGACCCGGGACCTCAACTACGCCCGGACCACCGAGGAAGCGGCCGAGCTGGCGGTGGACGCGGTCGACGACCTGATCGACGCGGGACTGAGCGGGATCCACCTCCGCACCGAGGAGGGTGACCGCCTCGAACCGGTCGCGCTCGGCCAGTCGGTGCCCGCGCTGTTCGAGGAGCAGCCGTCGTACGACCGGGACGCGCCGCCGGGGACGCGGGCGGCGATGGCGTGGGACGCCTACCGGAGCGACGAGTCGCTCGTCGTCGACGAGCTGTCGGCGTACGAGCCGCTCGACGAGCCCTCGCCGGCGGAGAGCCTCGTGTTGCGCCCGATCGGGGACCACGGGCTGTTCGTCGTCTCCTCGCCGGAGCCGAACGAGTTCACCGACACCGACGTGCTCGTGGCCGAGATCCTCACCGGCCACCTCGAGGCGGCGTTCGACCGCATCGAGCGGGAGAGCCGCGTGGAGCGGCTCCACGACGCGACTCGGACCCTCGTCCGGGCGGACTCGCGGAAGGAGATCGCGGAGCGGGCGGTCGAAGCCGCCACCGACGTGCTCGGGTTCTCGATCGTCACGGTCCGGATCCACGACGAGGACGCCGGCGGACTGGTGCCGATGGCCGTCTCGCCGAAGGCGGTGGACCTGCTGCCGGAACGGCGGACGTACACCCCCGACGGGGGGAGCCTGAACTGGGGCGCGTTCGACGCCGGCGAGCCCCGGAAGTTCGACGACATCCGCGAGACCGAGGCGCTCGACGCCGACACGGACCTCCGCAGCCTGCTGATCGTCCCGATCGGCGACTACGGGACGATATCGGTCGGCGAGACGGAGCCCGGCGTGTTCGGCGGCGTCGACGAGTACCTCGCCGGAATCCTGGCGACGGCGGCCGAGACGGCGTTCCAGGCCGAGGCGCGCACCCACCGGCTCGCGGAGCGGACGTCGGAACTGGAGCGACAGAACGACCGCTTAGAGGAGTTCGCGGGGGTGGTGTCACACGACCTCCGGAACCCGCTGGAGGTCGCGCGCGGCCGGACCGAACTCGCCCGCGAGGAGTGCGACAGCGACCACCTCGCGGCCGTCGAGCGCGCGCACGGCCGGATGACCGCCCTGATCGACGACCTGCTCACGCTCGCCCGCGAGGGCGACCCCGTGACCGACCCCGACCCGGTGGACCTGAGCCGGGTCGTCGGCTCCTGCTGGCGGACGGTCGACACGCGGAACGCGACGCTGCGCGCCGGCGCAGAGGGGATGATCCTCGCGGACGAGGGACGGCTCAAACAGCTGTTAGAGAACCTGATGCGGAACGCGATCGAACACGGCGGCGACGACGTGACGGTCGCGGTCGGGACGCTGCCGGACGGCTTCTACGTGGCCGACGACGGCCCGGGGATCGACCCCGACCGCCGGGAAGACGTCTTCGAGGCGGGGCACACGACCTCGCAGTCGGGAACCGGGTTCGGGCTGCGTATCGTCGAGCAGGTGGCCGACGCGCACGGCTGGTCGGTGCGGGCGGGAGCGAGCGAGGACGGCGGCGCGCGGTTCGAGATCACGGGTGTCGAGTTCGAGGAGTGAGCCGGTTCGAATCGGGCGGGAAAAAGGGAGCAGAGGCGCAGCGGCGCCCGTGTGACCCCGGCCGAGCGGCGTCGATCAGTCCCGCGTGACCAGTTCGACCTCGTGGCCGTCCTGGTCCTTGGTGAACGCGTAGTTGTGGTCGCACGAGGCGGGGTCGCGGTAGTCGGGCGCCTCGCGGGTCATGAGGTCGTCCCACGCCTCGTCGAGGTCGTCGACGCGCACCGCGACGTGGCCCCAGCCGTCGCCCATCGTGTACTCGCGGCCGTCGTAGTTGTAGGTGAGTTCGAGCTTCATCGCCTCCTCGGCCGCGTCCTCGGGCGCCACGAAGTAGTTCGAGAAGGTGTCGGCCTCCCAGCGGCCCGGGTACTCCGTGTACTCGAACTTGCGGGTCCAGTAGCCCAGCGCCTCGTCGGCGTCCTCGACGCGGATCATCGTGTGGTCGATGCTCCACTTCGCGCCGTGGTCGCGCTTGACGATCTCGATCTCGTGGCCGTCGGGGTCCTTCACGAACGCGTAGCGGTTCCCGCAGGACTCGGGGTCGCGGTAGTCCTCGACGCCCTCGTCCATCAGCTGGTCGTACGACTCCTGGAGCGCGTCCTCGGGGACGCGGACCGCGATGTGGCCCCAAGCGTCGCCGATCTCGTAGCTGCGGCCGTCGTGGTTGTACGTGAGCTCCAAGCGGGCGCCGTCCTCGTGAACGTCCTCGGGGCCGAGGAACACGTTCGTGAAGGTGTCGGCCTCCCAGCGGCCCTTCTCCTCGTAGTTCAGGTGCGTCCGGTACCAGTCGAGGCTCTCCTCTAAGTCCTCGACGCGGATCATCACGTGATCGAAGGTTCCGTCCATGGGCGGGAAATCGGCCGCTCGGGTCAAAAGCGTACTGAAGCCCGAACCCCCGCGACGGGCCGGACCGGTGGACCTGATACGGGTCTAATTCGCATTTTATTAACGCTGAACGGGGTGGATAGATACGGTTCGATCTCCCATACCGTACGTTCGCCGTCGGCCGGCGGCGAACGGCTCTATGGCAAACGAACCGACGAAGCCGTCGACGGCAGACGGCACGACATCGCAGTATCGCTCGCACGTGACTTCCCCAGACACGAGCGCCGTGCGCCGGGTCGCCGCGTTCGCCGCGGGGGCCCCGTTCACCACGCTCGTCGCGGCCGTCGAGGTGGCGCTCGTGACGGCCGCGCTCGGGGTCCAGCGGTCCGCCGCGCCGGTCGCGGTCGGGCTGATCGCCTTCTCCGTGTACGCGGCGGACCACGTCGCCGACGCGGAGGGCGACGCCGACGCGACGCCGCTGCGCGCCCGCTTCGCGCTCCGTTACGCCGACCAGCTGATGGTCGCCGCCGCCGTGAGCTACGGGCTCGCGGTCGCGCTCGCGGCGGGCGCCGGGCCCGCGGCGCTGGCGCTCGCGCTCGTCCCGGGCGCGGTGTGGATCGGCTACGCAACCGACTGGCTCCCCGCCCTCGGCGACCGCCTCGCGCCGCTCGGCGCGGCCTCGGTGCCGCGGCTCAAGGACGTGTTCCTCCTCAACTCCGCGGCGGTCGCGCTCGCCTGGGCGGTCGCGGTCGTCGCCGCGCCGCTCGCGTTCGCCGGCGTCACCGTCGACTCGGTCGGGCCGAGGACGGTCGCCCTGCTGTTCGCGTACGTCCTCGTCCGCTCGTTCGTGGACGTCGAAGTCCCGAACGTCAGGGACGCCGCCGCCGACGCGGCGCAGGGCGTGGCGACGCTCCCGGTCGTCTTCGGGGTCGCCGGAACGCGACGGATCCTCCTCGGCGTCGACGCCGTCGCCGCCGGGCTGCTGGCCGTCACCGCGACGACCGGCGCCGCGTCGACGCCGGCCCTCGTCGCGCTCGGCGTCGGTCTCGTGGTCTCGATGACCATCACCGCGCTCGCCGACAGGCTCGGCGGGACGGCGCTCGGCGTCGTCCCGGACGGCAGCTACCTCGTCGCCGGCGTCGTCCTCCTCGCGTTCGCGCTGTGAGGCGGCGTAATCTCAGGCGCTGAGGGCCCCAGATCCCGATTTTTTCGATAGATAATCACAACCCGATGAGTTATAAATACAATGTCCGTAAAAATTCTATGGCGGCGTTGAGCCCTCTGTCCGTCGTCCTCCTCGTGGCGGTGGCGGTCGGACTGGCGGCGGCGATCCTGGCGTGGCGCGAGCGCCCGGAACCGGGCGCGACGTGGCTCGCGGTGCTGCTCGCCGGGCAGGTCTGGTGGGCGACGTTCCTCGTCTTCGAACTGGAGGCGACGACGCTGCCGGCGAAGGCGCTGTGGTACGACGTCCAGTGGGTCGGCGTCGTCGTCATCCCGGTCGGGTGGCTCTTCTTCGCGCTGGCGTA
This sequence comes from Halorubrum tropicale, assembly GCF_001280455.1. Lineage (NCBI taxonomy): Archaea > Methanobacteriati > Methanobacteriota > Halobacteria > Halobacteriales > Haloferacaceae > Halorubrum > Halorubrum tropicale. The sequence continues at coordinate 200,701 of NZ_LIST01000002.1, read as the reverse complement.
CACCGGCTACGACCGCTACGTGACGCCGTTCTCCGTGGCGATGGTGTCCGTCGTGCCCGCGGCCACCGTCGCGGTCGCCGCCGCCGGCGACCCGGGCAACCTCCTCGCGGCCGACCGGGTCGTCCGCGAGACGGCCGTCGGCACGTTCCTCAAAGTGGTGCCCGGACCGCTGTACTACATCATCGCGGGCTACACTTACCTCCTCGGGGCGGTCGGATCGGTCCCGCTGATCCAGCTGATCCGCGACGACGCCCGCCCGTTCCGGGGACAGAGCGCGGCGCTCCTCGTCGGGACCGCGGCGCCGTGGGCCGGCAGCGTCGCGTACCTCTCTGGCGCGATCCCGGTCCCCGGACTCGACCCCACGCCGCTGGTGTTCGGGGTCTCGGGGGTCGCGTACCTGCTCGCGCTCTCGCGGTTCCGGCTGCTGACGCTCGCGCCCGCCCCGCGCCGCCGCGCGCGCCAGCTCGTCTTCGAGCAGCTCCACGACCCCGTCTTCGTCGTCGGGACGGAGGGGCTCCTCGTCGACCTGAACGAGAGCGCGGCCGAGACGTTCGGCGTCGACCGCCGCGCGGCCATCGGGGAGCCGGCGTCGGCGGTCGTCCCGAAGTACGACGCGGTCCGCGAACTCGACGACGGCGGGGAGGACAAGCCGCGGGCGATACGGGTCGTCGGGCGCGACGGGCAGCGGCCCTACGAGGCGACGATCAGGGACGTGGTCGACGACCACGACCGCACCACTGCGCGGGTGATTACCTACCACGACGTGGGGGCGTACCTCGGTCAACAACAGCGGCTCAACGTACTCAACCGCGTCTTCCGGCACGACGTTCGCACGGAGACGAACCTCATCCTGGGGTACCTCGAACAGCTCCGCTCGGACCCGACAGACGAGCGCGCGTTATCCGTCATCTCGGAGAGCGCCGAGCGGATGCTGGACCTCAGCGAGCGCACTCGGACCGCCGGCGAGCTGTTCGATCCGACGGACGAGTCGGAGTGGACGCCGCTGCCGACGGTCGTCAACGAGGCCGTCGCGGAGGCGCGGGCGGACGATCCCGACGCGCGGACCGAGGTCGGGGACGTGCCGACCGTCCCCGTCCGAGGGGTGTTGGTGGTCGTCTTAGAGAACCTCTGCTCGAACGCGCTCCAACACAACGACGCGGACGCGCCGTGGATGCGGGTCGACGCCGCGGTCTCGGACGGGTGGGTCGAGATCACCGTCGCGGACGACGGCCCCGGGATCGACCCGGCCGAGTACGACGTCTTAGATCGCGGCACCGAGACCCCCCTCCGACACGGTAGCGGAATCGGCCTGTGGATCGTCAAGTGGGGCGTCGACCACCTCGGCGGCCGGATCTCGTTCGACGAGCGCGACCCCGCGGGCACGCTCGTGACGGTCGCCGTTCCGCTCGACCGGACAGCGGTGAGGGCCGAAGACGAAGGGGCCGAGGCCTCGGAGCCGCCCGCCGACGGCCCGTCGGCCGCGGGCGGTTCGGTCTCGCGGCGGGCGCCGCCGGACGCGGGTCGATAGGCACTTGACGCCGGACGCCGACCGCGGCACATGGACGCTACGGCCACGACCTATCTCCCGTACGCGCTGCTCGCGATGGGCGCGTACGCCCTCGTCTCGCCGCTGATGCGCGTCGCCACGACCGGACCGAACGCGATCCCGAGCGACGTCGCCGTCGTCGTCTCGAACACGCTGCTCGTCGCCATGGCGATCGGCGTGATCGCGTACACCGGACAGGGGTTCACGGCCCACCTCGGGTCGCCGAAGCTGGCGCACGTCCTCGCGGCGGGCGTGTTCCTCGGCATCGGTATCCTCGCCCTCTACCGCTCGCTCTCGCTGGGGCCCGTGAGCGTCGTGACGCCCATCTTCGCGATGTTCCTCGTCTTCTCGTCGGTGATCGGCTTCCTCTTCCTCGGCGAGTCGTTCACGGCCCGGAAGGGGCTCGGGATCGCCTTCGCCGCCGCGGCCGTCTACCTGGTCTCGGGCGCCTGACCGCGGACCGCTGCGGGCCCGAGACCGCCGCCGATCCGGAACCGCCTGCCGCGTGACGAAACCCCTTTAGCCGCCAGCGGGAAACGGGCCCATCCGTCGTGTCTCGCCTCCCGAGTTCTCCCCGTGAGCTGATCTCCCGCCTTCCGAACCCGTTTCGGCTGCTCATCTTGTACATCGGCTTCGCGCTCGCCCGGGTCGGCCTGATCGACCGCCACCGCGTGGTCCGGACCACCGACCTCGCGTGGCCGCGGATCGTCACGGGGATCGCGCGGATGTCGAAGAACGCGGTCGACGTCGCGATGGTCGGCGTCGCGGTCGGCACCAGCGCCGTCGCCGGCGTCGGCTTCGCCGGCCCCTACTGGGGGCTCGCGTTCGCGCTCGGCGGCGGGGTCGCCGGCGGCACCATCGCCCTCGTCTCCCAGCGGTTCAGCGCCGAGGCGTTCGCCGAGCTCGGCGACGCGGTCCGGTCGAGCGTCCTCCTCGTGATCGCGATCACGGTCCCCGTCAGCGGCGCCTTCTGGCTGTACGCGCCGGCGTTCATCGACGTCCTGAGCAGCAACGAGGCCGCGATCGCTCACGGCGCCGACTACCTCCGCGTGGTCGGGCTCGGCGTCCCGTTCGCCGCGCTCAACCTCGTCGGGAGCCGCGTGCTCGTCGGCTGCGACGACGCCTACACCGCGATGCAGGTCCGGGCGGGCGGCGCGGTCGCCAACATCGTCCTCAGCGCGCTGTTCATCTTCGGCCTCGGCTGGGGCGTCGAGGGCGCCGCGGTCGGCACCGTCCTCTCGAACGTGCTCGCCGTCGCCGGCTTCACCGTCGGCCTCGTCCGCGGGAGCGCCCCGCTGATCGGCGAGTTCCCGGTCGCCATCGACGCGACCGGCTCGTACGTCAACCCCGGCATGCTCCGCGACCTCGTCGAGATAGGCGTCCCGGTCGGCGCGCGCAACCTCGTGTGGACCGCAGCCGAGTTCCCCATGCTCGCCATCCTCGACGTGTTCGGCGAGAACACCGTCGCGGCGTTCGTCATCGCCCGCCGCATCTGGGGGATCATGAACACGCCCGGCTGGGGATTCGGCCTCGCCTCCTCCAGCCTGGTCGGGCAGGAGCTCGGCGTCGAGCGCCCCGACGAGGCGGAGGCGTACGCCCGCGACATCATCCGCTTCTCGGTGGCGACGTATGCCGTCTCCGCGGTGCTGATCGCGACCTTCGCGACCGACATCGTCTCGCTGTTCGCCGAGTCGCCCACCAGCCCGGAGATCCCGATCGCCGTCGACCTCGTGTACGCGGCCTGCGCGGCGGTGATTTTCCAGGGCGTCTCCGGCGGAGCGGCCGGCCCCCTCGACGCCGCAGGCGACACGAAGATCCCCTTCGCCAGCCAGTTCCTCGGGATGTTCTGCGTCTCGATCCCCCTCGCGTACGTCGGCGCGCACGACGCGACGCCGGCGGTAACGGTTCCCGAAGTCCTCACGATCCCGGCGGTAGAGCTCCCGCTCGTCGGCTTCGTGACCCCGCTGATAGAAATTCCGTTCGTCGGGTTCACGCTCCCGGAGGTGGCCCTGCCCGCGATCGGCCTGTGGGGGCTTTACCTCGCGTTCATGGCCGAGACGACGATCCCCGCCGCGATCAACTACCTGCGGTTCCGCTCCGGGAAGTGGAAGGCGATCAGCGAGGCGTACCGGCCCGAAGCGGCCGCGGACGACTGAGGCGGGCGGCGAGCAGATCGCCGCTCCTCGAGTCACGTGCGGGCGCCGTTCGAGCGAATTGATATTGTGAATCCTACACAATACTTAAGGAGTAAGAAGCTGGGAGATTCCGATCGAAGCTCGATCCGAGGCCAGTATTGGATGGTAGGCACAATAGTTATGCGGCCGCGTCACCGATAGTTCGGTATGGACAATTGTAAGAAAGCGCGCTTGTTCGGGTCGGCACTGGTGCTGTTGCAGGGAGTCGTGACGGCGCTGTTCCCACGGGCGAGCGTTCGCCTCACCAAGAAGATGATCGGGAAGAACTTCCACAACGCCGACGAACTCGACGCGAAGCCGGCGTACCTCCGGCAGTTGCGCGCGGTCGGCGTGGGCATGATCGCCGCGGGCGGGACCGGACTGCTCCTCGCGGACGCGGAGGGAGCGGAGACCTCTGAACGCGCCGGCACGGAGGACGCCGCCGACGAGTGAACGATCTTCGGGAGAGAGCGTCCGGGAGCGCCGCCGGCGAACGGTCTCGGGCCGGGTTCCGCGGCCCCCGACCGGCGGGGTTCCCGGTGTGACCGACGGGGCGGCCGCGTCGGGTCGCTCCGTGCGGGCGTTCGACGCCGCCGGCCGTCCGGCGGTCCGAACACGGGGACGGTACCCGGGGGCGCCCCATACGCTTTTGGTCGCGCCCTCGGAGGGGACGCTCGTGAACGACGAGCTATTCGAGCGGATCCTGATACCGATCGCGGGCCCGGACGACGCCGAGGCCACGGCGCGGGCGGTTCGGCCGCATCTCGACCCGGGGACGACGCTCATCGTGACGCACGTGACCCCGGGTGAGGGCGACGAGACGACGATCAAGACCGGACGAGACGAGTTCGCGGGGGCCACCTACGATACGTTCTTCGACATTCTCTACCGTGACGATCTCAGCTTCGAGTGGGTGACGCTCGAGGCGCGAGAGGTCGCCGCGGCGCTCGTCGACGCGATCGGCATGACCGACGCGACGCTCGTCGCCTTCACTCCGAGGGACATCGACGATTGGAAACGAACGATCACCGGTGACCCCGGCGGTCACCTCATCAGAGCGGCGGACGTCCCCGTGATGGTGTTCCCGGACCGACGCGCGTGACGCGCGACCGGCGCGGCTCTCGAACGGCCCCCCGCCGCCCCTTCGAACGCAGGCACGCGGCCGCTACGAGTCGCCCGCGGACGAGTCCGCGAGCGCCGCGAAGTTGGCGAGCGTTCGGGTGGCGGTGACGTCCTCGAAGGAGCGGTCGGTCGCCTCCCAGCCGTCGTACTCGTCGACGATCCGGGGGGTGAACTCGGGGTGGTACTGGACCGACCAGACCGGCCGGTCGCGGTGGCGGGTGGCGAAGTACTCGTAGTAGTCCGCGCGGCCGATGACGTCCATCCCGTCGCCGAGCTCCGTCACCACGTCGGAGTGGAGCACCGGCACGGTCGGTTCGACGCCGTCGAACAGCGGTTCGTCGGCGTCGAGGTCGGCGTCGCAGAGTCGGAGCCGAGAGGTCCCGCTGTCGACGACCTCGCCGCCGAGCGCGGCGTTCAGGATCTGGTGGCCGAAACAGATGCCGAGCGTCGGGACCCCCTCCTCGACGAGTCGGCGCGCGAACCGCTTCTGAGCAGTGATCCACGGCTGGTCGGGCTCGTCGTAGACGCCGACCTCGCTCCCGCCGATGACGACGCCGTCCACGCCGTCGAGGCTCGGGTCGCCGTCCTCGTGCGGGTACTCGTACACGCGGGCGTCGGGCAGGAAGTGAGCGATCTCGTCGGCCATGTAGCCCCCGTCGACCGCGTTATTGAGTACCAGTATCATCTGCGATCAATTTATGAAGAACTGATCTCTCGGTAGTGACATGGGTTTCGATGCCGAAGCGGTACGTGCGGACTTCCCCGTCCTCGACCGCCGCGTGAACGGTCATCCGCTCACCTACCTCGACAACGCCGCGACCACGCACACCCCCCGCCAGGTGTACGAGGTCTTCGAGGAGTTCTACGCGGGGTACAACGCGAACGTCCACCGCGGGATCCACGAGCTGAGCCACGAGGCCTCGGTCGCCTACGAACGGGCGCACGACCGCGTCGCCGACTTCCTCGGCGCCGACGGCCGCGAGGAGATCGTCTTCACCAAGAACACCACCGAGAGCATCAACCTCGTCGCGTACGGCCTCGGCCGGCACCTCGACGAGGGCGACGAGATCGTCGCGACGGAGATGGACCACCACGCCTCGCTCGTCACCTGGCAGCAAATCGCCAAGCGCACGGGCGCGACCGTCCGCCACGTCCCGGTCACGGCCGACGGCCACCTCGACGCGGACGCCGCCCGCGACATCGTCACCGACGACACGGCGGTCGTCTGCGTCCCCCACGTCTCGAACGTGCTCGGGACGGTCAACCCCGTCGCGGACCTCGCCGCCCTCGCGCACGACCACGGCGCGTACGCGGTCGTCGACGGCGCCCAGTCCGCGCCGACGCGCCCCGTCGACGTGGGCGCGATGGACGCGGACTTCTTCGCGTTCAGCGGACACAAGCTCGCCGGCCCGACGGGGATCGGGGGGCTGTACGGGAAGCGGGAGCTGCTGGAGGACCTCGACCCGTTCCTCTTCGGCGGGGAGATGATCCGGAACGTGACGCTCACCGACTCCACGTGGAACGGGCTGCCCTGGAAGTTCGAGGCCGGAACGCCCCCGATCGCGGAGGGCATCGCGCTCGGCGCGGCCGTCGACTACCTCGCCGAGCTCGGCATGGACGCCGTCCGCGAGCACGAGAACGACCTCGCGCAGTACCTGCTCCGGGAGCTCGCGGACCGGGAGTTCGTCCGCGCGTACGGCCCCGGCGTCGGCGAGGAGCGCACCGGCCTCGTCTCGTTCAACGTCGAGGGCGTCCACGGGCACGACCTCTCCAGCCTCCTCAACGACCGCGGGATCGCCATCCGCGCCGGTGACCACTGTACGCAGCCGCTCCACGACCGGCTCGACATCCCCGGCTCCGCCCGCGCGTCCTTCTACGTGTACAACACCCGCGCGGACGTGGACCGCCTCCTCGAGGTCGTCGACTCGGCCCGCGAGGACCTGGACGCGTACCTCGCCTCCGACCGCTACCACGACCGCATCAGCGAGCACTACCACCGCCCCCGCAACGCGGGCGCGCTCGCCGACCCGACGTTCGTGAAGCCCTCGGAGGAGACGACCTGCGGCGACGACGGCGAGTTCCACGTGACGGTCGCCGACGGGCGCATCGAGGAGATCGCCTTCGAGAGCCGGAGCTGTGCGGTCAGCCGGGCCGTCGCCAGCCTCCTCTCGGAGGACCTGGAGGGCATGGCGGTCGAGGCCGTCGCCGAACTCGACGGGCACGTCGCCCGCGCGCTCGACGGGCAGTACCCCGACCTCCGCCGCGAGTGCGTCGAGGGCCCCGAGGAGGTCATCCGCGAGGCGGCCCGCGAGTACGTCGAGCAACACGGGGCGTAAGCGGTCTTCACCGCGCGTGAGCGGTCACCGCGGCGCTCGGCGTCCACCTCGGGACGGGACGAGCGCGCGGCTCCGCGACGAGCGCGCGGCTCCGCGACGAGCGCGGCGCTCGGACGACCGGGGCGAACGGCCTCCTCGGCGGTGGCTCACTTCTCCTCGGCGTGTCGCACCTCGACCGCGACCCCGCGCGTCGACCCCGCCATCTCCGGGCCGGACATCGCCGCGCGGCCGACGGCGAACGCCTTCGGTCCCTCCACCACGACCTCGTCGCCCACCCGTACGTCGCCGTCGGCGTCGACGACGCCCGGCGCGAGGACGGAGCCGCGCGGGACGAAGGAGTCGATCTCGACGCGCTTCGTCGGCGCGTCGCTCGCGACCCAGCGCCGCGCGCCGGCGAGGGTGAACGACAGGGTGCCGTACTGGGGCACCATCGTCGCCAGCTGCTCGCCGGGCTCGCCCTCGCGGCCGGCGTCGGGGTCGTCGCCCCACACCTGGAGCTTCGGGTAGCGCCCGGTGGTGCGCACGTCGGCCTCGCCCGGCCCGCCGAACAGGTCGTCGCCCGCGCCGTCGCCGAGGAGGAAGTCGGCGATGCCGCGGACGGTGTTGTGCTCGCGCTCCCGCTTGCTGTAGGCGGGCTCGCCCCGGAGGGCGGCGTTCAACTCCCCGAGTGACTCGTCGGTCGTCGGGTGGTCGACGCAGGTGTACTCGAACGGCACGTCGACCGCGGGGTCGCGCTCGACGCGCTCGCAGATCTCGCGGTAGCCGTCCGCGGGGACGTGCGCGACGACGCGGGAGTAGTCGTTGCGTTCGAGGTACCGCCGGAGGACCTCGGCGACGAACTCGATCTCGTCTTCGCTCCAGTCGCCGGTGACGACCGAGTCGTAGTGTTGCGCGGGGTAGGTCGTCTCCAGCTCCTGCGGGACCACGCCGATGGGCGAGGTCATCGAGACGGTGTGGCCGCGCCACTGGATCGCGTCGTGGAACTGGCGGTGGCTCTGGGAGTCGCTGTACGGCTTCGTCGCCGAGCAGGGGACCAAGACGAGCGGCTGGTCGGTGAAGCGGTTGCGGTAGCGGCTCGTGACGCGGTCCGCGAATCTGCGGATCTCGACGCGGTCGAGCGTCTCCGCCGACGCCGCGGTCACCTCGGCGTCGCGCATGAGGGGCGTGCGTTCCTCCAGGTACCCCCACTGGTCGTCGAACTCGCGGAACGCGGCCGTGAGCCACCCCTCGTGGCGGGCCTGCCCCTCGACGTAGTCGCGGAGGCGGCCGCTACGGATCCGCTCGCGGACGCGACGGAGTTCCGCGCGGAGCGCGTTGACGTTGTGGTCGGCGCAGTCGGCGCGCGTGAACTCGCTCCGCGGTCCGGCGCAGGCCGGACAGGCGCACGGCAGTTCGTCGAGGTCCTCGAGGAAGTGCTCCGCGTCGGCGGTGAGGTACATCCCCTGGGTGCCCTTCGTCCGGGCGAGCGTCGCGTCGACGAGGTCGACGCCGGCGTACGCGAGCAGCGCGACGTTCCGCGGCGTGGCGACGCCGGCGAGGCCGAGCGCGGCGTCCGGCGGCAGGTCCGCCTTCGCCCGGACGACCGCGTCGCGGAACGCCTCGCCGTGGCCGACGAACCCCTGGGCGTCCGAGAGGAGGTACGCGTCGGCGCCGAGGTCGCGGGCGCTCCGGCTGTCGACGACCGCGGCAGAGGGGAAGTCCGCGTCTGGGTGGTCGACCGCGAACGACTCGCGGACCTCGTCGCGCGTCCCGGCCGGGAACGACCGGTGGGGCAGCACCGTGAGCGCGGACTCGTCGCCGTCGGGCACCTCGCGGTCGCCGGCCCAGAGGCTCCCGGCGTCGTCGAGGAACGGGTCCGCGAGCGCCGGCGTCGTGACGGGGTCGGCGAGGCGGACCGCCCCGAGGCGGGCGGCGCCGTCGCGCTCGTGGACCTCGAAGTACTCGGTCATACCACCACTCGCGCGGGGACGGTCAATTCTCTTGTGTTCCGCGGGCGCCGCGGCCCCCACGGGCCATCCGCCTCGGAGCCCCGCCGCAACTGTTAGGCGGTCCGGGACCGAGCGATCGGTATGGATCCGACCGGCCCGTGGGACCGCGACCGCGTCGACGAGTACCTCGCCGCCGCGCGCGTCCCGGTCCGGCTCGGCTGCCGCACGCCGAGCGACCGCCCGTGGATCGTCTCGCTGTGGTTCGCGTGGGACCCGGACGCGGGGGCCGATCCCGACGGAGACGGCGGCTCCGGACCCCCCGCCGGCGCGATCCGCTGCGCGACGAGCGAGAGCGCCGACCTCGTCGAGTTCGTCGAGCACGACGACCACGTCTCCTTCGACGTGTCGACGAACGACCCGCCGTACAAGGGGGTCCGCGGCCGCGGTCGGGCGACGGTCGTCCCGGACGAGGACAAGCGGCTGCTGCGGTCGCTCCTGACGAGGTACCTCGGCGGGACCGACAACCCGACCGCCGAGCGGCTCCTGCGGCCCGAGCGCGACGAGGTCGAGATCCGGATCGAGCCCGAGCGGCTCCACGCCTGGGACTACTCGGAGCGCATGGAGACCGGGGGGGAGTGAGGCGACCGCGAGCGGTCGGCGGCGCGGCCCGCGTCGCTCTCCGCGAGGCGATCGTTTAAGCGGTCGCCGGGCCACCCGACGGTATGAGCGCTCTCGACAGCGACGAGTACCGCGCGTTCCGCCGCGACCTCCACCGCCACCCGGAGCCAGCGTGGCGCGAGTTCTACACCACCGCCCGCATCGTCGAGGCACTCCGCGAGCGGGACCTGACGGCGCTCCACGTCGGCCCCGACGCGCTGGCGGGCGAGGAGCGCCTGAACGTCCCGGACGACGAGACGCTGGCCGAGTGGGAGGACCAGGCCCGCGAGGCGGGCGCCGACCCGGAGATTCTCGACGAGCTCTCGGGCGGTTACACCGGCTGCGTCGCGGTCGCCGAGCGCGGCGACGGCCCCGTGGTCGGCCTCCGCGTCGACATCGACGGGCTCCCGATCACGGAGTCGGAGGCCGGCGACCACGTCCCGGCCGGCGAGGGGTTCCGCTCCGAGCACGAGGGGTTCATGCACGCCTGCGGTCACGACGCCCACGCGACGATGGGGCTCGGCGCGCTCGACGCGGTCCTCGACTCCGACTTCTCTGGCACGCTGAAGGTGTTCTTCCAGCCGGGCGAAGAGCAGGTCGCCGGCGGCAAGCCGATGGCCGAGTCGGGCCACCTCGACGACGTGGACTACCTCTACGCGGTCCACGTCGGCCTCGATCACCCCTCCGGCGAGGTCGTCTGCGGCGTCGAGGGGTTCCTCGCGGTGCGGCACTTCCTCGCGGAGTTCTCCGGCGAGCCGGCCCACGCCGGCGCGCGCCCCGAGCAGGGCCGGAACACGGTCCAGGCGATGGCGGCCGCGGTCCAGAACCTCTACGCCATCCCGCGGCACGCCGACGGCCCCACGCGGGTGAACGCGGGGCTCGTCGGGGGCGGTACCGCGACGAACATCATCCCCGAGGAGTCGCACATCGAGGGCGAGCTTCGGGGGCAGACGACGGAGCTCGCGGAGTACATGTCTGACCACGCGGACCGGATCCTCGGCTCGGCCGCGGAGATGCACGACTGCGAGGTCGCGGTGTCCACGCTCGGCGAGGCGCCGAGCGCGACGAGCGACGACGCGCTCGCCGGCCTCGTCCGCGAGTCCGCGGGCGACGTCGCGGGCGTCACGAGCATCGTCGAAAGCGACGACCTCGGCGGCTCCGAGGACGCCACCTACCTCATGAACCGCGTCCAGGAGCAGGGCGGGCTCGCCTGCTACCTCGGCGTCGGCACCGATCACCCCGGCGGCCACCACACGAGCGACTTCGACGTGGTCGAGGACGACATCGGGATCGGTATCGACGTCATCGCCGGCGCGGTCCGGCGGGTCGCCGAGACGCGACCGTAACGAGCCGAAGTCGGCGGAAGGCGACGGCGATCAGAACGTGAGGTGCGAACTCGACGCCGGCCCGTCGGCGTCGCCGTCGTCGTCCGGCAACCCCTCGTAGAGGTACGTGAGGTCGTCGTCGGTGAGGAACACCGCGCCGTCGCGGACCTCGATATCGATCGACCGGAGCGTCGTCCCGGCGGCCTCGCCGTTGTCGCAGGAGCCCTCGCAGGCGTCGAACGCCGAGCCGTGCTTCGGGCAGACGACCGATCCGCCGCGCGTCACGGCGCCCACCCCCTCGCGGTGGAGCCGCTGGGCCTCGTGGGTACAGCGGTTGATCCACGCGCGGACGGGCTGTCCGCCGCCGGAGTCCACCTCGTCTCCCCAGCCGTCCGACTCGTCGGCACAGGGCACGAGGACCACCTCGCGGTCCGCGTCGCCCTCGCGGGCCGTGAACGCCCACGACCCCTCCTCCAAGACCGTCTCGACGGCCGTGAGTCGGTAGCCGCTCACGCCTCAGTACTTCGCGTCGGCGCCGGTCGTCTCGTACACGCGGTCCATGATGGCGTCGCGCTCGCGGGTCCAGTTCGCCATCGCGGCCGGGCTCGTCGGGTACTCGTCGTAGTGGCCGATCAGCTCGTCGGCCAGCGACTTCGTCTGGTAGAAGTTCCGGATCGTCCCCCAGTAGCCGAACGACTTGATCGCGGCCTTCACCTTCAGCCCGAATGACATCGAGGTCGACCCCTCGTACAACGCCTCCGCGAGCTTCTCGCCGGGCAGCGACGCGAGGAGGCCCATCAGGTCGTCCACGTCGACCGCGGTCGAGAGGACGTTGTACACGTCGAGGCCGGCGTAGCGCCCGCCGAAGTGGTCCATCACGCGGGTGTTGTACCGCCAGAGGTTCTCCTCGCTCACGTCGCCGTCGGAGACCGCCTTCACCGCCTGCTCGCCGGCGTACTTGCCCGCGTACGCCGCGCCGGCGATGCCGCCGCCGGTCGTCGGGTTCACGTGGCCCGCGGCGTCGCCGACCGCCATGTAGCCGGGCGCGACCGCCGAGTCGTACGGCCGGCGGGTCGGGAGCGCGGCGCCGAGCTTGTCGCGCACCTCCGCGCCCTCGAACTCGGGGCGGTCCCGGAGGTCCCGCTTCAGCGACTCGACGAGCTGCATCGGCTCCTCGGTCATCTGGAAGCCGAGCCCGGCGTTGATCTCCGTCGCCGTCCGCGGGAAGTACCAGAGGTAGCCCGCCGCGCGGTCGGTCGCCTTGAACACGAGGGCGTCGTCCCACTCGACCGGCTCCGGCACGTCGACGATCTCGCGGTACGCCGAGCAGAACTGCGAGTACCGGACGTTCGTGTCGAAGGTCGTCCCCTCGAAGTCGGCCTTGTCCTGGAGCAGCGAGAGCGACCCGGCGCCGTCGATCACGACGTCCGCCGTGTACGTCTCCGGCTCCCCCTCTCGCACCGCGTGAATGCCCGTGACGCGGCCCGTCTCGTCTTGGAGCACGTCGTTGATGACGGTGTCGTAGTGGAAGTCGACGCCCGCGTCCTCGGCGCCGGCGATGATCTGACGGCCGTACTCCCAGCGGTCGATGACGGCGAGCTCGCCGGGGACCGGGATCTCGAGGATCGTGTCCTCCTGCGGGATCTCGAAGCGCCCGTGGTCGACGCCGGTGTTCGTGAACGCGGGTTCGAGCCGCGCTTTCGGGATCGCCTCGGGGAAGGCGTCCGCGCCCTTCAGGGCGTCGCCGCAGGCGATGTGGCCGGCCTCCTCAGCGTCCTTCCGCTCGACGATGACGACGTCGAGCCCCTCGTTCGCGATCGTCGCGGCGGCGTAGCAGCCGGCGGTCCCGGCGCCCGCCACGACGACGTCGTACTCGTCGATACCCATTACCGGACCGTGTCGTGCGCCCGGCAAAACTCTTTGCTCCCGTTTCGGTCGCGTCGGAGGCGACGGATTTCGCGAGGGCCGCGTCGCGATGCGGACGGCGCGGAGCCTAACTGTTCAGGCTCACCGTTTAACGGGCCGCAGACCGAGGTTCGTGATATGGGTCACCTCGATCAGGTCGACGCCGACCGCCTCCGCGCGTGGCTCTCGGAAGTCCGGTCGTCGGAGGCGACCGCGGCGCTGATGGTCGCCGTCGCGTACGACCGGGGGATAGGCACGGCGGAGCTGGCATCGTGGTACGGCCGCTCGGAGGAGTGGGTCGCGGAGACGGTCGAAGCCCTCGACTCGCCGGGCTTCGTCTCGACCGTCGCCCGCCTCGAAGGGGTCGACCTCGAGGCGGTCGCCGACGAGTCGAACCTCGCGCCCGCGACCGTCCGCGAGTGGTTCGACGCCCTCGACGAGAAGCCGGTCCCGGAGGCGGCCGACGTGGTCCGCCGGTACGCCGAGGGGTCGGTCGAGCCGGTCCGGAGCGGGACGCCCTCGACCGTCTACCACCTCGACAGGGCCGTCGTCGACGAGCGCGGGTGGTCGATCGACGACGACGACCTGTTCGCGAAGGCCGCCGAGGCCGACCTCGACCTCCCGGAGTACGGGCGCTTCCTCGTCGAGCCCGGCGAGTCGATCCTCGAGGCGGCGGAGCGCGGCGGCCGATCGTGGCCGTACGCCTGCCGCGGCGGCGCCTGTTCGAACTGCGCCGTGATCGTCGTCGAGGGCGACGTGGCGATGCCGGGGCAGTCGATCCTCTCGGACGAGCAGATCCGGGCGGCGAACGCCCGCCTCTCCTGCGTCGGCGTCCCGATCACCGACGAGGTCAAGGTCGTCACCGGCGTCGGCGACGCGGACGACTTCGCCGACCTGCGGCTGCCGTCGCCGGCCGACGAGGCGGGGGCGTCGGACTGACGCGGCGGAGCGGGGGCGTCCCGAGCGCCGCCGATTACTCCTCGGTCTCGTAGTGTTCGCCCGCCGCCTCCGGGAGCCGCGTCCGGCCGACCAAGGCGAGCACGAGGATGACGACCACGAACGGCGTGATCCGGATGAGCTGGCGGGGGACGCCGATCCCCTGGGTCTGGAGGACGGTCTGGAGCGCGTCCAGCCCGGCGAACAGCATCGTCGAGAAGAACGTCCCGACCGGGTTGTAGTTGCCGAACAGGTACGCGACGATGGCGATGAACCCCTTCCCGTTGACCATCGTCGGGCCGTTCCCGGTGAACTGGCCGAGGTCGAGCGACAGCGCCGCGCCGCCCATCCCGGCGAGCACCCCCGAGATCAGCACCGCGGCGTAGCGGACTCGCGTGACGCTCACGCCGGCGGTGTCGAGCGCCTTCGGGTTCTCCCCGCTGGCGCGGATCCACCGGCCGAACGCCGTCCGCTCGAACACGTACCAGGACCCGGCGACGGCGACGAACAGCATGTACACCGACGGCGACGCCGAGAACAGCGCGCCGAAGAACGGGATGTCGGCGAGGACCGGCACCGAGATCGACCCCGTCGTCGCGACGGTCGGGGAGTTCGGGCTCCCGTAGAACACCTGAGAGGCGAACGGAGCGAGCCCGAGCGCGATGAGCCACACCGCGAGCCCGGCGATGATCTGGTCGGCCCGGAAGCCGATCGTCACGACGGCGAACAGCGCCGCCAGCAGCGTGCTCGCGACGACGCCGCCCGCGTAGCCGACCCAGACCCCGCCGGTGATGTCGGCGACGTAGATGGCGCTGAACGCCGAGATGATCAACAGCCCCTCCAGTCCGATGTTGATCACGCCGGACTTCTCGGCGAAGATCCCGCCGAGGGCCGCGAACGCGATCGGGACCGAGAGGCGCAGCGCCGACGCGAGCGTGAACCGGCTCGTGAGCGCGTCCGCGAGCGTCCCGGCGATCGAGTCCGGGAAGGCCAGTCCGGCGAGCAGCAGCGCGACGATCCCGACGACCGTGACGGCGGCGACGAGCGCGCGTGTCGAGTACCGCTCCAGGATCGATCCCGAATCGGCGACCGGACCGCTCGTCGACCCGTCCTCGGGGGCGTCACTCATCGGTCTCACCCCCGTCGACCGGCACGCCGCCGTCGGTCGCGGCCGACTCCGGCCCTCGGCCGATCCCCGGGAGCCCGCGGGCGAGCAGCCGGAAGAACTCCGGCATGGCCACGAACAGGATGATGAGTCCCCGGAGGACGCCGACCAGCTGCGGCGGCACGTCCGTCGCGAACTGGACGACCGTCGTCCCGCTCTTCAGCACGCCGAACAGCAGCGCGGCGATCCCGACGCCCAGGGGGTTGTTGCCCGCGAGGATCGAGACGGTGATCCCGTCGAAGCCGTACGAGGGGATCCCGGTCTGGAACGTGCCGAGCACCATCATCACGTACATCGCGCCGGCGATCCCGCCGAGCGCGCCCGAGAGCGTGAGGCTCGCGACGACGGTGCGCTCGGCGTCGACCCCGCCGTACTCGGCCGCCTCCGGCTGGACGCCGCTCGTCCGGACGTCGTACCCGAACGCCGTGTGTTCGAGGAGGTAGTACAGCGCGCCGAGCGCGAGGAGCCCGAACGCGAGCGCGACCAGCGAGAAGTCCTGTCTCGCGCCGAACAGCACCGCCGGGAACTGCGCGAACTCCGGGAGTGGAACCGTCTGGTTGGCGGCGCTCTCGGGGTCTTTGAACACGCCGCTGACCAGGTACAGCGCGACGCCGGTCGCGATGAAGTTGAGCATGATCGTCGTGATGACCTCGTTGGCGTCGGCGTACGCCTTCAGCAGGCCGGGGATCGCGCCGTAGAGCCCGCCGAACACCGCCCCGACCAGCAGGCCGAACGGGATCAACACGATCGTCCCGACGACGCCCGACACGAGCGACGACGCCCAGAGGACGCCGAGCGCGGTCGCCAGCGCCCCGACGACGAGCTGCCCCTGCGTCCCGATGTTGAAGATCCCGGCGCGGAACGCTAAGGCGACCGAGAGGCCGGTGAAGATCAGGAGCGTCGTCTCGCGGAGCGTGACCGCGAACTGCCCGTTCGGCGACCACCCGCCGCTGAAGGGGTCGCCCAGCGCGCCGAGGAAGAGGCGGTCGAACACCGCTATCGGGTCGTAACAGAACCCGGTCCCGAAGTAGTACACCGCCTCGCCGGCGGTACACGTCGTCATGCGTCCGGCGACGAGCACGAGCACCGCGCCGATGAGCACGGAGAGCACGAGCGCGGCGGTGCTGATCAGGATCCGTTCGGTCCCGGACGCCGTGGCGAGCCGGGAGAGCACGTTGCGGGCGCGGTCGGCGACGCTCACGCCCGGTCACCTGCCGGATCGACCGCGTCGGCCGCCGCCCCGTCGTCCGCCGCGCCCGATCCGTCGGGCGGCGACGAGGGGTCCGGGTCGCCGTTGGCGCGCTCGCCCGGTCGCTCCCCGGCCATCAGGAGCCCGAGCTCCTCTTCGGTCGTCTCGTCGGGGTCGACCACGTCGATGAACTCCCCCTCGTAGATGACCGCCAGCCGGTCGGAGAGCCCCTGGACCTCCTCCAGCTTCGAGGAGACGAGGAGGACCGCCACGCCCTGGCGGCGGAGCTCCAGCAGCCGCTCGTGGATGAACTCGATCGAGCCGATGTCGACGCCGCGCGTCGGGTGCGAGGCGACGACCAGCTCCGGGTCGCGCTCGAACTCCCGGCCGACGATGAACTTCTGTTGGTTGCCGCCCGAGAGCGACTCCGCGTCCGCGTCGGCGTCCGGCGGGCGGACGTCGTACTCGTCGATGATCGCCTCCGCGTGCTGGCGCGTCGTCGGCCAGTCGACGCGGCCGTTGGCGGCGAAGTCGGGGTCGTGCTGGCTCCCCAACAGCCCGTTCTCGACGAGGTCGAACTCCATCACCAGCCCGCGCTCCTGCCGGTCCTCGGGGACGTACGCCATTCCGGCGTCGATCCGGTCGCGCCGCGACACGGTCGTCACGTCCTCGCCCAGGAAGCGGACCTCGCCCGCGTCGACCGACTGGAGCCCGGTCACCGCCTCGACCAGCTCCGTCTGTCCGTTGCCGTCCACGCCCGCGATCCCGAACACCTCGCCGCCGCGAACGTCGAAGGAGACGCCGTCGACCGCTCGGACCCCGCGGTCGTCCTCGACGACGACGTCAGAGACAGACGCGACGACGTCCCCGGTCTCCGCGGCTCCGCGGTCGACGTCCATGAGCACCTCGCGGCCGACCATCAGCTCCGCCAGCTCCTCCTGGCTGGTCGCGTCCGCGGCGACGGTCCCGACCTTCCGGCCGTCCCGGAGGACCGATATCTCGTCGGCCGCGCGCATCGCCTCGCCGAGCTTGTGGGTGATGAAGATGATCGTCTTGCCCTGCGCCGTCAGCTCCGCTAACACCTCGAACAGCTCGTCGACCTCCTGCGGCGTCAACACGGCGGTGGGCTCGTCGAGTATGAGCGTCTCGGCGCCCCGGTACAGCGCTTTCAGGATCTCGACGCGCTGTTGCTCCCCGACCGAGACGTCCTCGATCCGCGCGTCCGGGTCCACGTCGAAGCCGTACCGGTCGGCGAGGTCGGCCACGGCCTCTCGGGCCGCCTCCCGGTCGACGGCGAGCCCGCCCCACTTCCGCGGCTCGCTCCCGAGCGTGATGTTCTCGGTGACGGTCATCGGGTCGACCAGCATGAAGTGCTGGTGGATCATCCCGACCCCGGCGTCGATCGCGTCCCGCGGCGAGTCGAACGCCTGCGGTTCGCCGTCGAGCCGAACCGTTCCCGACGTCGGCTCGTAGAGGCCGTAAAGGACGTTCATCAGCGTCGTCTTCCCGGCCCCGTTCTCACCGAGAAGGGCGTGGACGGTGCCGCGTTCGACCTCGAGGTCGACGTCGTCGTTCGCGACGACGCCGGGGAACCGCTTGGTTATCCCGTCGAGGTGGACGGCTGTGGCCATTGGTCTACTTCCCTCTGATTCGAGGGTGGCTGAATATGTTTGGATATGATTCGGTCCCCGCGGCGCGCCGATCGGTCGGAGCGCCGACAATATCCGGTGCGGCGGCGCGCGGGTGACCCCTGTCGATGGACGCCTACAGCTCGGAGGGAACGTCGATGTCGCCGGCGATGATGTTCTCGCGTGCGGTCGCGACCTCCTCGGTGACCTCGTCGGGGATTTCGGAGCCGAGCTGGTCGCCGTAGACGAGCGCGACGCCGTCGTTGCCGAGCCCGAGGGCGACGTTCGAGCCGCCGGGGAACTCCTCGTCGACGGTCGCCTCGATCGCGTTGTAGACCGCGGTGTCGACGCGCTTGACCATGCTGCCGAGGATGACGTCGGCGTAGTCCGGGCGCGTGACCGACTGGTCGCGGTCGACGCCGATCGCGAACTTCCCCTGCTCCTGGGCGGCTTGGAAGACGCCGGTACCGGTGTTACCCGCGGCGTGGTAGACGATGTCCGCGCCGCTGTTGTACATCGAGGTGGCCGCCTCGCGGCCCGCGGCCGGGTCGTTGAAGCTGCCCGTGTAGTTGACGCTGACGTCGACGTCGTCGTTGCCCGCCGAGACGCCCGCCTCGAAGCCGGCCTGGAACTTCTGGATCAGGTCCGACTCGACGCCGCCGACGAACCCGAGGTTCGTCGAGTCGCCCTGGGTGGAACCGGCGCCGGCCGAGAACGAGCGCGTCGTGAGTAGGCTCGCCATCAGCCCCGCGAGGTACGACCCCTCGTGCTCCCGGAAGGTGTAGCTCGCGACGTTGTCCGCGTCGACGACCGAGTCGACGATCATGAAGTCCTGGTCGGGGTACGACGACGCGGTGTCGGCGAGCGAGTCCGCCTGGAGGAACCCGATACAGCACACCAGGTCGTAGTCCGGGTCGCTGGAGTTCGCGAACTGCTGCTGGAAGGTGCTGAACTGCGCCACCTCGTCGGGCTGGGCCTCGCGGAAGGAGATTCCCAAGTCCTCCTCGGCCTCGATCGCGCCCTGCTGGGCCTGGTCGTTGAACGACCCGTCGCCGAGGCCGCCGGTCGCGTACACCATCCCGATGTTCGCCGCCGGACCGCTCCCGCCGTCGGAGCCGTCGGACCCATCGGATCCGTCCGAACCGTCAGACCCGTCCGAGCCGTCGGATCCGTCCGAACCGTCGGACCCGTCCGAGCCGTCCGAACTTTCGTCGTCGCTCGGACCGCCGCTACATCCGGCGAGGCCGATCAGGCCCGCCGCGCTTGCCGCCTTGATGAACCGCCGCCGTTCGAAGTCGGATGCCATCTCACTACTGATCCCGTCGGAACGGGGCATAAATTCGTCGTTCCCCTGCCGCGGCTGTCACACGTTCGTGCGGACGTTCGAAGCGAACCCGACGGAACCGACCCCGGTATCGACGGGTTCGATCCACGAACCCGAATCTCTCACGGTCGTAAACGGCCCGCCGTCACCGGGACTCGATCGGGAGCGCTCCCGGCCACGGGAGGGCTCAGGCCGCCGCGACCGCGTCCTCGACGACGCCCTCGACCTCGGCGACCAGCGCGTCGACCTCGTCGCTCTCGGCGTACACCCGGACGTACGGCTCCGTCCCGGAGGGGCGGACCAGCGTCCACGAGGCGTCGTCGAACTCCAGCCGGACCCCGTGGTCGGTGTCGACCGCGGCCTCGGGGAACGCCTCCGGCAGCGCCGTCTCTAAGCGGTCCATCACGTCGCCCTTCGCGTCGTCGGGACACGAGACGCTCACCTTCCGGTACGGGCGCTCCGTGATCGGCGCTCGGAGCGCGTTGAGCCCCTCGTCGGCGACGAGGCGGGCGATCACCGCCGCGGAGGTGACGCCGTCGATCCACCCGCCGAAGGCGACGTGGATGTGCTTCCACGGCTCGGCCGCGAAGACGACGCGCGTGTCGACGCCGACCTCTCCGGCGGCCCCCGCCTCGCCGACCGCGCCCGCCTCGCCGACCGCGCCGGCAGTGCTCGCCTCCTCCCGTACGGCTGCGATCCCCTCGTGGAGGGCGCCGAGGCGCACGCGCTCGACCCGGCCGCCGGCCTCGCGGACGCGCTCGTCGATGCGCCCCGAGGCGTTCGGCGTCGTCACGACGACGGGGTCCGCCGCGTCGCTCGCGCGGGTGTACCGCTCCGCGAGGAGCGCGAGGACCGTGTCCTCGTGGACGACCTCGCCGTCCGCGTCGACGATCACGATCCGGTCTGCGTCGCCGTCGTGACCGATCCCGAAGGCGAACCCTTCGGTCTTCCCCGATCCGCCGCCCTCGCCGGACTCGCCGGGCGTCGGTCTCCCCGGGTTCTCGAGGCCCTCGTTGGCGTCGGCGACGAAGGCCCGCAGGTCGGCCAGCGTCTCGGGGGTCGGCTTGCTCCCGCGGCCGGGGAAGTGCCCGTCGACGTTGCCGTTGAGCGTGACCACGTCGGCGCCCAGCTCGCGGAGGACGGCCGGCGTCGCGGGCGCGCTCATCCCGTTGCCGCAGTCGACCGCGACGCGGAGCCCGTCGAGGGGCGCGCCGAACCCCGCGGCGTACTCGCGCACGGCGTCGAGGTAGTCCCCGAGCGGGTCGGTCCGGACCGCCTCGGTCCAGTCGTCCCACGGGGCGACCGCCGCCTCGTCGGCGACCCGCGCCTCGACGGCGCGCTCCGCGTCGCGGTCGAACTCGACGCCGTCGCGGAACAGCTTGATCCCGTTGTCTGTCGGCGGGTTGTGCGACGCGGTGAGCATCACGCCGTAGCGGCCGCGCGAGGCGTACGCGAGCGCCGGCGTCGGGAGTCGCCCGGCGCGGCGCACGTCGACGCCGCCCGCCGACAGCCCGGCCTCCATCGCCGCGGCGAGCGCCGGGCCGGTAACTCGCCCGTCTCGGGCGAGCACGACCGTCGACTCGGGGGTCGACCCCGCGGACGACCCCTCGGCTCGGCTGCGTATCTCGGCGGCCACGGCTCGCCCGACGGCGAGCGCGAGCGCCGGCGTGACACGGTCCTCAACGCCGCCGCGTATGCCTGCGGTTCCGAACAGGTCCATGTCGACCCCGTCGGCGCCCGGGAGTTAGTAGGCGTCGGTTGCGGGCGCGAGGTCGGCCCGCCGGGGGTCGACCCGCCGCGAGTGGGCCGCCGGCGGACCGTTTAACACGCCGGCGGGCGCACCACCGACCGATGACCGACCGCGTTCGCGCGCACGTCTTCGTCTCTGGCAGGGTTCAGGGCGTCTACTACCGGGCGACCACCCGCGACACGGCCCGCGAGAAGGGCGTCGACGGCTGGGTTCGGAACTTGGAGGACGGCCGAGTCGAAGCCGTCTTCGAGGGGCCGGAGGGCGACGTCCGCGACATGGTCGCGTGGTGCGAGACGGGGAGCCGGGCCGCCGAGGTCAACGGCGTGGACGCCGAGTACGGCGAGCCGGAGGGGATCGAGGGATTCGAGGTCAGGTGGTGACGCGGCCCGCTCAGTCGTCGTCCGCGGCCGCCGCGGCGCCGGCGGCGTCGGCGTCGGACCGCTCGCGCACCCCGAGCTCCTCCAGCGCGCGCAACACGACGACGGCCTCGACCACGTCGCGCTCCTCGGTGTAGGGGTCGTCGACCGCGTCGAGGGTCGCCTCGGCCTCGCGCGACAGCCGGGCCTCCAGCTCGGTCTGGTCGGTCTCCGCCTTCGTCGCCGACAGCAGCGCCTCGTGGTCCTCGCGGAGGTCGAGCGAGACGTGCGCGGCGTTACACCGCGAGAGCGGGTGCGTACCCATCTCGATCGCGAGTTCGCTCACGAGGTCCCAGTCGTCGGCGCAGAAGCGGAGCGTCACCGTGCCGACCACGTCGCGCCAAGCTATCGGCTCCCCGTTCTCCATGAGGCGGAGCGCCCGCGGCGGTACCGCGATTCGGGTGTGGGTGTCGTCCCGGCCGCACAGGCAACAGGGGGTGCTCTTCAGTCCGGCGTACACGCAGATACGTACGCGCCGCAGAAGGGTGTGCGTTTCGCCGTCCGGTGCGCTCGGACGCCTCGATTACTCGATCTCTCGACTACGCCTCGCACTCTGCGAGCCACTCGTGAGCCCAGTCGTCGATCTCCTCGAAGACGGGCGCGAGCGACTCGCCCTTGTCGGTCAGGCTGTAGTACGTCGCCACGGGCGAGTCCTCCTCTATCCGCCGGTCGACGAAGCCGGTCTCCTGGAGGTCGTCGAGCACGCGCGAGAGGGTCCGCGCGTTCGCGTCGGTCTCGCGCTTGAGTTCGTTGAACCGCGCCTCGCCGTTCAACAGCTCATGGAGGACGACGAGCCGCCACTGCGATCCGATCTGCTCGATCGAGTCGATGACGGGGCACGGGGTCTCGGGCGCCGTCGCCTCCGTCGTCGCGTCGGGACTCGATTCCGTCGTCTCCGCCGCCTCAGCCGACTCCGCCGTCGAGAGATCCTCCGATGACATCGGTGTTACCTACTAACCCAATTGTCCGGGAATCGATAAATAGGTTACGTCCGTATAGCAGGTTACACGATGTTAGCTGAATTCGCGACGATACCGCTTCAGTTCGACGCCCCGCTCTCAGGCGAACTCTTCCTGCTCGGCCGGATCCTGTTCGGCGCGACGCTCGCTTTCATGGGGCTCAACCACTTCATGGACCTCGAAACGATGGCCGGCTACGCCGAGTTCAAGGGCCTCCCGGCGCCGACGTTCTCGGTCATCGCCTCCGGCGCCGTGCTCGTGCTCGGCGGCGTCGCCGTGGTCGCCGGCGCGTTCCCGGTCGTCGCGGCCGGCGCGCTCGCCTTCTTCCTCCTCGTCTCCGCCGTGACGATGCACGACTTCTGGTCGATGGACGACCCCGAGGAGAAGCAGAACGAGATGACGAGCTTCCTGAAGAACGTCTACGGCGCCGGCGCGGCGCTCGCGCTGCTCGCAGTCGGCGGCACCGCGTGGCCGTACGCGGTCGGCGTCGGCCTGTTCTGAGCCGCGGGCGGACCCGACCCCGACGACGCGTCGACTCGCGACCACCGCGCACACGCGGTCCGCTACCACTGTACACGCGCAGCGCGGTTGCCCCGGACGCCTTTTCGAAACGCCGCTCGGCGACCCCGTCGAGCCGTCGGGCCGGCCGACACCGCCGCCAGTACGACTAACTGTGCTCCCGCCGACTGTTCGCCCAGACATGACCGACGCGCCGCCGACGACCGGGCTCCACCACGTCACGAACATCTGCACCGACATCGAGGAGACAACCGCGTTCTACGAGGACGTACTGGGCTGGCACACGGTGAAGCGGACCCAGAACTACGACGACCCCGGGACGCCGCACTACTACTACTCGCCGACGCCCGAAGGGGAACCGGGGACCAACGTCACCTACTTCGAGTACCCCGACTCGCAGGGGGCGCCCGGCCCGGGCGCCAGTCACCACTTCGCGTTCGGCGTCGAAGACGTGGAGGCGCTCCGCGAGTGGCAGGACCACCTCGAAACGCACGGCGTCGAGGTCTCAGAGGTGAAGGACCGCACCTACTTCAAGAGCATCTACTTCACCGACCCCGACGGGCTCGTCTTCGAGCTGGCGACGCGGGGGCCGGGATTCACCCGCGACGAGGACGAGCCCGGCAGCGAGGTCATCGACCCGTTCGAAGCGGGGTACGAGAACTGAGACCCCCGGTCGCCGCCCGGCTCACTCGCCCTCCACGAGCGCCGCGAACCGGTCGAGCGCGCGCCGACAGACGGGCACGTACGGCGCCGCGACGAGCGGGACCTCGATCACCGCCCGACACCGGTCCGGGTCCCCGGAGTACCGCTCGACGCGGTGACCCGTGGCGGGTATCCCGGCGACCTCCCAGTCCCACCGAAGGCGCGTCGCCGACGATACCCTGAACGGGACCCACGCGCCGGCGACTCGAACCCGGCCGGTCGTCCCGGTCTCGACGTACCGGTCCGAGCTCTCGACGCCGCCGACGGACGGGCTCCAGTCGGGCCAGCGCCGCGTGTCGCGGAGCGCCGTCGCCGTGGCCTCCGGCGGCGCGGCGACGTCGCGACCGACGGCGAGCGTCGCGCCCTCCCGGACCACCGACCCGCCGTCGCCGCGGTCGACGTTCCCGAGCGCGTCGCGATTTCCGAACACGTCGATTCCTCCGGGGTCCGTCTACCTCATCGCTGCGGCCGCCCGAAAAGATCGAAACGTTCGGTCGCTTCCGCGCCGCAGAACCCACTGCTTTCCGAGGCGCGTCCAGAGGTCCGACCGCTGACATCGTGCGGATATTAATACCTAATATGTTATCAGGACTCATTATCTCTTTCCACGAAGGGTTAATACGGGGTTCCGGGCTATCGAGGGTCAATATGGCAAGCGATCGCGACACCATGAAAGATGTCTCGCACACAGCACCGAACGACACGTCCGCCGACGGCGTCTGGGAGCGAGGACGGGGAGCCGTCGAGGAAGAGGAAGAAGAGGAGTAACGCCGACCGCCGTTTCTCGCCGGACGTACCGGCGTCGATCAGCCCTCGACCGAAGAGCCGCGCGGCCGTGTCGCCTTCCCCGTTTTTGCCGTCCTCGCCGCTTCCCCGTGTTCGCTGTCTCCGTCGCCCTCCTCCCGGACCGTTCTCGCGGTTGATACCCGCGGGCGTGGGTTTAACCCGGCCGACGGCGGAGCCGTGCGCATGATCGAGGTGTCGGGCCTGCGGAAGACCTACGGCGACTTCGCGGCCGTCGTGGACAGCGACTTCGCCGTCGACGACGGCGAGGTGTTCGGGATCGTCGGCCCGAACGGGGCCGGCAAGACGACGACGCTCAAGGTGGTCGCCGGCCTCGTCGAGCCGACCGACGGCGACGTGACCGTCGCCGGGTTCGACGCCGCGGACCCCGAGATGCGCCGGCACCTCGGGTTCCTCCCCGAAGAGTCGCCGCTGTACGAGGAGATGACCGCGCTGTCGTACCTCCGCTTCTTCGCCGACCTCTACGACGTGCCCGGCGAGGTCGCCGACGAGCGGATCGGCGCCGCGCTCGACCGCCTCGAACTCGACCACCGCGAGCGCCGCCTCGGCGACGTCTCGAAGGGCATGAAACGGAAGGTCGCCATCGCCCGCTCGCTGGTCAACGACCCGGACGTGCTGGTGTACGACGAGCCGGCCTCCGGGCTCGACCCCGTGACGACGAACTCGGTGCTGGCGTTCACCCGCGAGCTCCGCGAGACGGGCAAGACGGTCGTCTTCTCGGCGCACAACCTCTACCACGTCGAGTCGGTCTGCGACCGCGTGGTGGTGATGAACGAGGGGCGGATCGTCGCCCGCGGGAGCGTCGACGGGATCCGCGAGCGACACGGCGAGACGACCTACCGCGTGTTCACCGACGCGGAGCCGGCCGCGACGCCCGCGCTCGACGACCTCGACGCGGCGACCGAGGAGGTCGGGGACCGGTACCGGACGGCGGTCCCGAGCATGGACTCCGTCGCGGCCGTCCGCGAGGCCGTCGCCGACGTCGGCGGCGAGGTCGTCGACATCCGGAGCCGCGAGCCGAGCCTGGAGGACGTGTTCCTCGACATCGTCGGCCGGCCGATGCCCGGGCGGTACACCGTGGGCGGCGGTGCGGACGGACGGAGCGACGGCGACGACGGCAGCTCGGACAGGGGGACCGACAGCGACCGCGACTCCGACGAGACGAGCGACGACGACGCGAACGCGTCGGAGGGCGGTGAGGAGACGACCCCCGCGACGGCGACGGAGGCGACCGAGTGACCGACCGGCTGCGCCGCGTCGGCCGACGGCTCGCGGTCGCCGGCCGCCGCGTCTTCCGCGTGGCCAGGTGGGAGTCCGCCCGCGCCTCAGGCGGCGTGGACCGCCGGACGCTCGCGGCCGGGGTCGCTCTGCTCCTCGTCGCCGGCGGCGTCGTGGGGGTCGGCGTGGCCACCGGCGTCGCCGGCCTCGACGTCGACCAGAACGTGTACCGGGTGGGGGTCGACGCCGAGTCGCCGTACGCGGAGGCGATCGAGGAAGCCCCCTCGTTGCGCCCGGTGCCAGCCGGGACCGCGTCGCTCGGCGACTCCGCCGACGCGGTCGTGGTGACCGTGGTGCGACCCGGAGCGGGCGACGACCGCGCGATCGACGGCGCGGACGTCGAGGAGGTGGTCGTCCGCGCGAGCGACACGCGGAAGGGAGAGGCGGCGGCCGCGTCGGTCCGCGAGGCCGTCGAGTCGCACAACGAACGGCTGATGCGCGCCGAGCCGAACCGCACGGCCGCCTTCCCGGTCGTCGTCACGCTTCGGTACGTCGGCCGGACGACCGGCTTCGACGACGGCGCGACCCTCGGCGGGGGCGACGGGGGGTCTGGCGGCGGCGCAGGCGACGGTGGCGGCGGGTCGGGCGGCGGGTCAGATGACGGTGACGGGCCGGACGGCGGCGCAGGCGACGGCGGCGACGGCTCGGACGACGCGGGCTCCGTCGCGGACGGAAGCGCGTCCGGCGAGGACGGCGGCTTCGCTGTCCCCTCCATCGGCGGCGCGGCGTTCGGCGCGGACACGGTCGGCTCGCCCGGGTCGATCACGCCGCCGTTCCCGTTCACCTCGCTGCTCTTGGCGTTCGTCTTCCTCGTGCCGATGAACTTCCTGATCCAGGCGTACGGCTCG
The DNA here is from genome assembly GCF_001280455.1 of Halorubrum tropicale. Taxonomy (NCBI): domain Archaea; kingdom Methanobacteriati; phylum Methanobacteriota; class Halobacteria; order Halobacteriales; family Haloferacaceae; genus Halorubrum; species Halorubrum tropicale. The sequence goes on along the minus strand of NZ_LIST01000002.1, from coordinate 174,190 downwards.
TCGATCCTCGACGAGCGGACGAACCGGCGGGGAGAGCCGCTGCTCGTCACGCCGCTGTCACCGGCCGAGATCGTCGCCGGTAAGACGCTGCCGTACGCGGCGGCCGCCGCGGTCGTCACGACCCTCATCGCCCTCCTCGTCGGCGGCGGGCCGCTCTCCGTGGTCGCGGTGGCGCCGGTCGCGGCGACGTTCCTCGGGGCCACCTTCGTCGGCGCGATGTTCGCGCGCTCGTTCAAGGAGCTCACCTTCGTCACGGTGGGGGTGAGCGTCCTCCTGACCACCTACGCGTTCGTCCCGGCCATCTTCACGAACGTGACGCCCGTCGCGCTCGTCTCGCCGTTGACGCTCGTCGTCTTCGACCTCCAGGGCGAGGCCGTCTCGGCCGGCGAGGTCCTCTTCTCGACCGCGCCGATGGCGGTCGGCGCCGCCCTCCTCTTCGGCCTCGGCCTCGGCGTCTACCGCGAGGAGGACATGTTCTCGCAGAAGCCGGTGACGCGGAAGTTCCTCGACGCGCTCGCGGTCCGGCTCTCACCGGTGCCGGCGGACGCCGGCCTCCTCACGCGGGACCGGCTCCGCGCGCTCGCCCGCGTCGCGTTCCTCACCGCCTGTACGATCCCGTTCGTGTTCGTCGCGGAGCTCCTGGCCGTCGCGGTGCTGTTCGCGCTGCCGGTCACCGTGTCGATCCCGGTGCTGCTCGTGACCATCGCGTTCATCGAGGAGGTCGCGAAGAGCGTCGGTCTCTACGCCGGCTTCGAGCGCGGCGTCTTCGCCCGAACCGCCGAAACCGACGGGGAAGGGGCCCTCGGCGTCGCGCTCGCGGTCGGCGCCGCCTCGGGGACCGGCTTCTTCCTCGCGGAGAAGGCCACCGCGGTCGTCCAGGCGGTCGGGCTCACCGACCTCTTCCTCGGCCGCGCCGCCTTCGCGGACGTGGCCGGCCTCTCCGGGCTGCCGCCGCTCGCGCTGGCGGCGCTGTTCCTCGCGCCGCTCGTCCTCCACGTCGCGACCACCGGGGTCGCGAGCCTCGGCGCGAGCCGGGGCCGGACCGCCTACGCGCTGGCGCTGACGCTGGCGACGCTCGGCCACGCCGCGTACAACGTCGGGGTGGTGAGCCTTGGATAGCCGCCTGACGATCGCCGGGCGGGAGATAGCCGGGCTGCGCGCCGAGAAGACGATCCTGCTGGCGATCGGGATCCAGCTGTTCATCGCGATGTTCTCGTCGTTCCTCGTCGTCGGGCTCGTCTCGATGTACGACCCGGGCTCGCTCGACGGGGCGCAGATCGAGGTCGCGGGCGCCGGCGACGCGGTCGACGACTTGGAGCGCGCCGCGAGCGAGGTGCCGGGCGCCACGGTCACGCCGTACGAGGACGCGAGCGCCGCCCGGAGCGCCTTCGAGCGGAACGCGGCCGACGCGGTGGTGGTCGCGACCCGCACGGAGGACGGGCGGGTGTCGGCCGCCGTCACCGCTCCCGACACCACCGTGGAGACGACGGTGATCGTGGTACAGCTGCGCGAGCTGTTGCGGACCTACGAGCTGAACGAGCGCGACGCCCGCGGCTCGCACCTTCAGGAGTCGCCGCTGCCGCTGCCCGACCGCAGCGACACCAGCCCGTACTTCACGTTCACCTACACGGTGTTGATCCCCCTCCTCGTCTTCCTCCCGGTGTTCATCTCGGGGTCGCTCGTGGTCGACTCGATCACGGAGGAGCTGGATCGGGGGACGATGGAGCTGCTCCGGGTCGCGCCGGTCACGCTCGCGGAGATCGTCGACGGGAAGGCGATCGCGGCGATCGGGATCGCGCCCGGCCAGGCGCTGATATGGCTCCTGCTGTTGGAGGCGAACGGCACGTCGGTCGCGAACGTCGGCCCGATCTTGGCGCTGATGACCGCGCTGACGACGCTCGTCGTCTCGGTCGCGGTCGGTATCGCGGCGGTCGCGCCCGACCGGCGGGCGGCCCAGCTGCTCTACTCGGTCGCCGTCCTCGTGCTGTTCGGCGGCGCGACGGCGATGGCCGGCGGCCCGGCGAACGCGGTGGCGCGGCTCGCCATCGACAGCGCGGGCGCGGCGACGGGCGTCCTGGTGATCGCGTACGCCGCCATCGCCGCGGCCGCGTACCTCGGCGTCCGCCGCGTCGTCGCGCTCGAGGGGTTCGCTCGCTGAGGAGGTCGGCCGCTCGTCGATCGGGCAGTGGGGGGGTCGCCCCGCGCCTACCGACCGAACCCGTCACCGAGCCCCTTCGCGGTCGGGAGCCGCCAGCCGCGGGCGACGGCGACGAGCCGGAGCCCGACCGTCACCGCCGCGCAGGCCGCGGCCGCGACCCCCGAGGGGCCGCCGAGGACGCCGACCAGCCAGTATGCGATCCCGCCGAGCACGGCGCAGCTCGCGTAAAAGTCCTCGAAGAGGATGAACGGGGACCGGTCGAGGAGGATGTCGGCGAGCGCGCCGCCGCCGACGGCGTTGATCGTGGCGACGGCCACGACGCCGAACGCGGACACGCCGGCGTCCGTCGCGACGATGGCGCCGGTCGTGGCGAAGGCGGCGAGGCCCACGGCGTCGGCGACGAGCGTCACCGGGTGCTCGTCCGGGCTGGCGAGCCACGCGCTCAGCCCGACCGCGAGCGCGACGCCGAGCAGTCCGAGGAGTATCTCGACCGGCGAGCGCAGCGCCAGCGGGACGCGCGCGACGAGGAGGTCGCGAGTGACGCCGCCCGCGAACGCCATCGCCAGCCCCACCACCGCGACGCCGAAGAGGTCGAACTCCTCGCGGACCGCCTTGCTCGCCCCGACGAGGGCGAACGCGACGAGGCCGACCGTGTTCATGACCGCGAACGGGTCGCCGAAGAGGGTCGCGAGGACGCCCCCGGTCATCCGCCGAACGCCCCGAGGCTGGACTGGAGCTCGCGCTCCGGCACCGCGTCGGTCAGCTCGTACCCCACGAGGTCGCGCGCGTCGACCGCGTACGTCGAGCCGCCGCGGTCGAGCACCAGCACGCGCCCCTTCCAGCCGCGGACGGTCCCCGCGGCCATCGTCTCGGCGACGGGGCGCTCGTCGAGGTCGAGCCCGTAGTCGAACGCGAACCGCTCGATCGGGTCGAACCGGTCGAGGAGCGCCTCCCAGGCGGCCTCGTCGACCGCCCGCCCGAACCCGTCGAGCTTCGTCGGGACGCGGACCCGGTCGACGAGGTCGTCGCCGGCGGCCAGCTCGGCCTCCACCTCGCGGGCGATCCGGCCGTTCGGGAAGGTGCGGATATGGGCCGCGCGGTCGGCGCCCTGCTCGCGGAGGCGAGTCCCGAGGCGCCACTCGCGGGTGACGCCGACCTTCAGCACGTCCGGCGCGAACGCGGCGAGGTACATCGCGTGCGACTCGTGGCAGTCCATCTCGTCTTTCAGGCACGTGCCGGTACACCGCGCGCACACCCAGACCCCCGAGTGCTCGTCGCAGTACGGGGCGTCCGCCGCGTCGCAGGACACGTGGTCGCCCTCGTGGACCGTCCCCGCGCAGCAGCGCTCGCCGAGGCCGAAGGCGAGCTCGGTCCCGGGGCTCGCGTCCACGAAGTCGACGGTCCCGTCGCTCGCGACGTAGAGCCCGCCGCCGATCGGTCCGCTCGCCGCGGCGGTCGAATCCGCGTCCCCGTCGGACTCCGGCGGGCCGCTCGCGGCGTCCGTCTCGTAGCCGACGACCTGCACGCCGCGAGGTAGGGAGAGGCGGGGCTTATAGCCGTCGTCGGCCGGTCCGCTCGCCGCCTTCCGAGGGTCCCGGGACGCGGCCGCCGAGGTATTTTACCCGCGGGCGTCGCAGACGCCCCCATGCTCGACGCGACGCTCGCGACGGCGGCGATCGACGACGGGCTGACCCTCTCGCTGCGGATCGAGAACGCGGGGTCGACGCCGGTCACGCTCGACTTCCGGACCGGGCAGCGCGCGGAGTTCACCGCGTACCCGGCGGCCGAGGTCGATTCCGACGCCGACGGGGAGGACGCCGACCCGGTCTGGCGCTACGGCGCGAACCGGATGTTCACGCAGGCGCTCGGGAGCGAGACCGTCGCGCCCGGCGAAGCGGTCGGCTACGAGGCGACGTGGCGGCGGCCGCCCTCGGGCACCTACCGGATCGTCGGCGAGGCGGCGGCGACGGGCCGCGACGTGCGCGCGGCGGCGGTCGTCACCGTGCCGTGACCGCGCCCGCTCCGACCGGACTGTATAAGTGAGGCCCGCGCGCTCCCTCGGACATGCGCACGGCAGCCCTCCCCCCGGTCGTCGCCGCGGTCGTCGCGGTCGCGATCAGCGGGATCAGGCGCCTCTCGCCGATCCTCCTCGAATCGCCGGTCGCGCTCCCGTCGGCCGAGACGCTCTCGACGTACCTCGTGAGCGCCCGGTTCACGGCGTTCCTGCTGGTGTACGGAGTGCTGTTCGGGACCGCCCTCCTCGCCGGACTGCGCGACGCCGACGCCTCCGCCACGTCGACCGCGCTGGCGACCGGCGCGAGCGCGACCGTCGCCTTCCTGCTCGGGTCGGTCGCCGTGTTCTGGTACCTCGGTCCGGACCGCGGCCCCGTCGTCACCGCGGTGTTCGCGCTCGGCGCGAGCCTCGGCGTCGGTATCCAGTTCGCGGTCGTCGCGTACGCCGGGGTCGCGCTCGGTGAGCGCCGTCGCGAGGGACCGACCCCGGTCGTCCCCTGATCCCCGCGAGTCGGACGCTCGCGCGGCTACGACCCGTCCGACTCCGGACCGTGGACCGCGCGGTCGACCGCGGTCGCCAGCCGCTCCCGGGTGCGGTGGCTGGCCTCGGCGTCCGTCTCGACCTCGACGAGGTGCGACCCCGCCGCCTCGTGGGCCCGGGAGACGGCGGCCGTCACGTCCTCCGCGACCGCCGCCGCGCGCTCCGCGGGGTCGTCGCCGCGGTCGGCGAGCGCGTCCGGGCGGGCGTCGATCCGCTCGTACGCGAGGCCGTGGAGCGCCGCGAGCGGCTCGAAGTCGAGCCCGTGCGGCGTCTTGAACGACTCGGTGAACGGCGGCTCGAACGACTCGATCGGCAGCTTGTGGAAGATGCCGCCGCCGTCGTTGTTGACCGCGACGACCGTCACGTCGACGTCGCAGCGGTCGGCCGCGAGCAGCCCGTTCGAGTCGTGGTACAGCGCGAGGTCGCCGACGACGAGCGTGAGGTCGTCCGTCGTCCCGCTGCCCGCGCCGAGCGCGCTGGAGACGATGCCGTCGATGCCCGAGACGCCGCGGTTGCCGAGCGCGGTGACGTTCGCGGTCGTCGCCCCGACGAACCGGTCGAGGTCGCGGACGGGCATCGAGTTCGAGACGAACAGCGTCGCCGGGTCTGGGAGCGCGTCCGCGACCGCGCGGACGGCGTCGCCCTCGTGGAACGCCGCGTCGGTCGCGTCGGTCGCGGCCGAATCCCCGCTCGCTTCTTCCTCGCGGGCGTGGATCGCCTGCGCGACGCGGTCCGCCTCCTCCCACTGCGCGCGCCAGCCGCCGTCTCCGCCCCCGCCCGCGACGAGCCGCGAGAGGCGGGCGCAGAGCCGGCTCGGCTCGGCGACGACGAGGTCGGTCGCGGCGAACTCGGCCTCGCGCCAGCCGCCGGCGGGATCGACCTGGTACTGGGCGGCGTCGGTCCCGGCGAGGTACTTCCGGAGCCGCTTCGAGGTCGGCGAGGCGCCGAGCCGGAAGACGAGGTCGGGGTCGCTCCAGCCCTCCGGCCCGTCGCCGGCGAGGTCGCCCGACAGGTAGGCGTCGTAGTTACCGATCACCGGCGCGACGCGCGTGTGGCCGCCGTACCGGAGCCCGGAGAGGGGATCGGACAGCACGGGGAACCCGGTCGCGTGCGCGAGCGCCGTGACCGACTCCGAGTCGATCCCCGGCGGGTCGGCGGGGCCGGCGACGATCAGCCCGCGGTCCGCGTCGCCCAGTTCGGCCGCGAGCGCGCGCAACTCGTCGTCGCCGGGCTCCGGCGCGCCGGGCGTCACGTCGACGTAGGGGCCGTCGCGGCCGTGTTCGGCGGCTTCCGGGAGGTCGTCCGGCACGTCGTCCGGGACCGGCGTCGGCTCCAGCGGCTTCGCGAACGGGACGTTGAGGTGGACCGGTCCCGGTTCGGCGCCCTCGGCGGCCCCGACCGCGCGCGCCACGGTAGTCCGGAGCGACCGGAGCGCTCGGTCGTTCGCGGCCGGCTCGGGGAGGTCCTTGTAGAACCGGACGGCGTCGCCGTACAGCTTCTCCTGGTCCGCGGTCTGGTTCGCGCCGGAGTCGCGCAGCTCCGGCGGCCGGTCGGCGGTGAGCGCGAGGAGCGGGACGCGCGCCTCGCTCGCCTCCATCACGGCCGGGTGGTAGTTGGCGGCGGCGGTGCCAGAGGTACAGATCAGCGGCGTCACGCGGCCGGTCCGGCGGGCGCGGCCGAGCGCGAAGTACGCGGCGGAGCGCTCGTCGAGCTGTGAGAACACGCGGAGCTCCTCGTGGCCCGCGGCGGCGACGGTCAGCGGCGTCGAGCGGCTGCCCGGCGAGGCGACGACGGCGTCGACGCCCGCGGCGACGAGCTCGTCGACGAGCGCGGTCGCCCACAGGACGTTCCGGTTCGGCGCGGTCATTACCGCCGCTTCGGGCGCCGACGTAAATACTCCGGCGGGTTCGACCGAGCGGCGGTGGCGTGCGGGGTCGACGGCGTGGTCACTCCGACTCCGATTCCGATTCCCGCCCGGTCACCTTCCGGATACACGAGGAGCCGAACGCCCCGAGTTCGCCGGCGTCGAACTCGACGAAGTGGCCCGTCGAAATCGAGGCCCCGCACCGCCGGCACTCGAAGTCGCCCTCGCGGGCGACGACCTGGCTGTCGTACTCGACGTAGGTCCCGCCCGTGCGGACGCGGAGCCGGGCGCCCTCGCGGTCGATGACGCCGCGCTTCTCGGCCGCGTCGAGGACGTCGCGGGTGAGCGCCGGGCTGGTCGTGATCGTCTCGATCCGGTCGACCGCGGCGGCGAGGTCGATCTCCTCGCGTTCGAGGTGGGCCAGCAGCTCGACGCCGAGCTCCAGTTTCTCGTCGCGGGTCCGCGGCTCCGTCACGGGCGGCGTGACGGCGCGAGCCGTCTTAAGTCGGCCGGACGGCGGTCGGCGTCTCGCCGTCTCCCCTGCGCGGCGAGGAAGTGCGAGCGGCGAGCGGGACCTCGGAACCGGCAGATTCACGTCCGCCGCTCGACACTTCGGGACGTGGCTCGATCCCGCGACCGCTCCCGCCGCCGCCCCGCCTACCGGCGGCGCCCGAACGAGTTCTACTGGCTGTGGATCGCGGCGACCGCGACGTACGGCGTCGGCGACATCGTCTCCACCGTCGCCTTCCTCCGATACGTGCCGACGATCGAAGAGGCGAACCCCGTGGTGCGGTTCGCGCTGGAGTCGTTCGGGCTCTCCGGGCTCGTCGCGCTGAAGATCGCCGTCTACCTCGTGATGCTCTGGATCAGCGTCGAGGGCGCGCGAGACGGGGACAGCCTGCTGTACTACTTCCCGCCGGTGTTGCTCACGGCGACGGGGACGTACCTCACCGCGAGCAACCTGCGGCTGCTGTGGCTCTCCTGACCTCGCCGCCGGGCCTCGCGGTCGCCCCGACCGACACGGACTTTCCCGCGCGACGCCGATCCGGCGCATGCTCTCTGACACCCCCGGGCTCCACCACGTCACGGGGATCGTCGGCGACCCCGAGGCCAGCGCCGCGTTCTACGGCGAGACGCTCGGCCTCAGCCTGCTCCGCCGGACGGTGAACTGCGAGGACCGCCTCCAGTACCACCTCTACTTATGCGACGCGACCGGCTCGCCGAGCTCCGCCTTCACGGTCTTCCCCGACCCGAACGCCGACCCCGGGCGGACCGGGAAGCCCGGCTACGAGACCGTCGCCTTCGCGGTGCCGCCGGACTCGCTCGGCTACTGGCGCGACCGGCTCGCCGACCGCGGCGTCGAGCGGCGCCGCCTCGACGCCGACGCGCACGTCGGCGACCGCGGGCTCGCGCTCGCGGATCCCGCCGGGACGCGGGTCGACGTCGCGCGCGAGGCCGATTCCGCCCGCCGAGAGCGCGGGGGAACACGTTCGGGAACGGCCCCAAACGGATCGGGACCGTATCCGATCCCGACAGATGTTCGACGACCTCGACACCGACCGGCGGCCGCTGGTCCTCGTCTGGGAGGTCACGCAGGCCTGCGGGCTCGCGTGTCGGCACTGCCGCGCCGACGCGAGACCACAGCGGCACCCCGACGAGCTGACGACCGCGGAGGGGAAGCGACTCCTTGAGGACGCCGCCGCGTTCGGCGACGGGCAGCTGGTCGTTCTCTCCGGCGGCGACCCGCTCGCGCGCGACGACCTCACGGAGCTGGTCTCGTACGGGGACGACCTGGGCCTCCGGATGACGATCACGCCGAGCGGGACGCGGTCGCTCACACCGGAGCGCGTCCGCGACCTCGCCGACGCCGGGATCGCGCGGATGGCGCTCAGTCTCGACGGCCCGACCCGCGAGCGCCACGACGCGTTCCGCGGCGAGGAGAGCTTCGCGGACACGGTCGAGGCCGCGCGCGCCGCCCGCGACGCCGGGATCCCGCTCCAGGTCAACACCACGGTCTGCGCGGACACCGTCGACGACCTCCCCGCGATCCGCGACCGCGTCCGCGACCTGGGCGCCGTCCTCTGGAGCGTCTTCTTCCTCGTCCCGGTGGGTCGCGGCCGCGTCCTCGACCCGATCGACCCCGGGCGCGCCGAGGACGTGATGGCGTGGCTCCACGAGGTGTCCGACGAGGAGCGGTTCGGCGTCAAGACGACCGAGGCGCCGTTCTACCGTCGAGTGGGGATTCAGCGGGCGGACGGAGGCGACGCGGACGGCTTCGCGCAGCGGCGCGGCGGAATCACGGCCGGGCGCGGCTTCGCGTTCGTGAGCCACACCGGCGAGGTGTACCCGTCCGGCTTCCTCCCGGAGTCCGCGGGCAACGTCCGCGATCGCTCGGTGGTCGACGCGTACCGGAACGCCGACCTCTTCGAGTCGCTCCGCGACCCGGACGGCTTCTCGGGGAAGTGCGGCGCCTGCGAGTACCGCCACGTCTGCGGCGGGAGTCGCTCGCGGGCGTACGCAGCGACCGGCGACCCGACGGACAGCGACCCCCTCTGCCCGTACGTCCCCGAGGGCTACGACGGGCCGCTCCCGGAGCGGCAGCGCACTGGCGACGACGGCGAGCGTCCCGAGCCGGCCGACTGAGTTCAGGGTCAGGCGTACGCTTCGAACTCCTGCCCGAACGCGAGGAAGTAGCCGGTACCGGCGACGCCGATGACCGCCGCGACCGTGAACGCGACCTCCGGGCTGACGAAGTCCCACAGGTACCCGCCGACCGCGGCGCTCGGGATGACTATCGCGTTCCGGAGGAGGTAGTACGTCCCGGTGACGCGGCCGCCGGACCCGCTCTCCGCCGGGCCGACGATCAGCGCCTTGTGCGACGGCAGCCCCGCGAACCGGAGCCCGGAGAACGCGAAGACCGCGACCATCACCGCCGACAGGGGCAGCGCCGACCCCGCGAGCGCCGGCGCGTAGATCAGCACGACGGGGAAGACGGCGTAGACGGCGAAGCCGACCGCGACGACCGGCTTGAGCCCGACGCGCTCCGCGAGCTTCGAGGCCGGGACCATGATCAGCAGCGCGACGAGCATCTCGACGCCGAGCAGGTAGCCGAAGAACGCCTGCGGGGAGAGGTCCACGGCGTACGAGAACCCGCCGAGCGCGACGGTGGTGTCGAGGCCGACCTGGAAGAACTGCGTGACGACGAGCACGAAGAACACGTACACCATCCCGTTCGCGAACCGCACGAGCGTGTCGCCGACGAGCAGCGGCCGCAGCGGCGCCGGCATCTCCCGCAGGTCTCGTCGGATCCGGTCGAGCCCGGCGAACGAGTCGCCGATGGAGTCGCCGCTCGCGTCGTAGAGGACGTGTTGGACGGCGGTTCCGAGGACGCCGAACGCCACTCCGACCGCGAGGACGTACCGGAAGCTGACGGTGAACTCCGCGCGCAGGCCGATGAGGACGGCGGCCAGCACCGGGCCGATCAGGAACGCCGTCCGCCGGAACGTCTCCGTGCTGGCGAACCCGGCGGCCAGCCGTGAAGGGGCCGTCGCCTGCTTGACCACCGCGAACGTCGCCCCGAGGCCGAACGACTTCCACGCCTGCGCGAGGACGAGGCCGACGAAGACCCAGATCCACGGCTCGACGACCACCCCGGCCACGTTGACCGGGCCGATCGCCGGAGCGACCAGCCAGACGACGAAGCCCAGGGTCGACAGCAGCCCGAAGACGGTCAGCGCGTACCGCGACCCGATTCGGTCGGAGACCGCGCCCCCGGGGTACGGGTACAGCGCCGAGATGACGTTACCGAAGGTTCCGAAGAGCCCCACGACGAACCCCGAGGCCCCGAGCGCGACCATGTATTCCGGGAGGAACCGGTTCGTCATCTGGAAGCCGAGACTGAACGCGAACATCGCGACCGACAGGACGAGCACGTCCCGCTCTAGCGCGAAGAACCGGCGGAACGCGTCGAGCGCACCGGACCGCTCGGCGTCGGCCGCCGCGTCGTCGGTCACGAGTGGCCCCTCCGCGCCGCGAGGCGGTCGCAGTCGTTGACTCCGGCCCGGGCCCGCGGTGCGACGGGAACGAACATACGCGTTCTCCGGTTCGGGCCGTGAAAAATCCGACCCCGTCACTCGGGGCCCGTCTCGGTCGCGCGGACGAGCGCACGGAGCTCGCCGAGCGAGAGCGGCTCGATCCGCTCGCGGGTCCCGTCGCTCGTGTAGAACAGGCTCGTCTCGACCGGCCTGTCGGCGAACCACTCGTCGAGGACGTGGTAGTAGACGCTGAGCTGCTTCCGGTACTCGGCCCGCGCGCGCCGGGTCGCGTCCGTCTTGTAGTCGATCACCTCGACCCGGTCCGGCGTCACGCGGACGAGGTCCGCGATTCCGGAGAGGGTGACGCGCCGGCCGTCGACCGCGACCGGGAGCGTGACCGGCTCCTCGACCCGGAGGTCGCCCGACAGGCCGTCGAGGAGCTCGGCGATCCGCCGCTCGTGGTCGTTCGACGGCGTCACGTCGTCGCCGAGGGCGTACGCCTCCGCGAAGTCGTGGACGTGCGACCCGAAGTCCATCCCCCGCGTCTCGGGGTCGGCCTCCGGACCGGGCTCCGGCCGTTCGCCCGCGTCCTCGAACACCGACTCGTCCATCAGCGAGTGGGGCGTGTGACCGATCGGCCCGTCGGGCGCCGTGACCGCGAACGGGAGGTCCGCGTCGGCCGGCTCGCCGCGGTCGAGCGGCTCGACGTCGGGATCGGCCTCCTCGACGGAGACCGGGAGCTCGGCGAGGAACGCGTTCGGGTCCTCGCCGGCCGCGAACACGACGTGGCTCTCCGCGCGCGTCACCGCGACGTAGAGCAGCCGCCGCTCCTCGTCGTACCCCCGCGGCAGACAGCGCCTGACCACGTCGTACCGCCAGTCGTCGTACACGTGCGGGTGGGCGCCGTCCTCCGAGTACACCTTCCGCCGGCGGAGCCCGACCGGGTCCCGGAACTGGATGACGCTCGACCCGCCGGCCCGCGGCGGGAAGCGCCCCTCGTTCATGTTCGCCATGACGACGATCGGATACTCCAGCCCCTTCGCCGTGTGAATCGTCTGGACGGTCACCGCGTCGTCGCCCGCGGACGCGCTGACGTCGACCGTGCCGCCGGTCTCGACGCCGCGCTCGATGTGCCGGATCAGGTCGCCGCGCGTCGCCGTCGTCGAGTCGTGGACCGACTGGACCGTGTCTAAGAGCACGTCGGCGACGTCGCCCGTGAACCCGTACCGGTCGAGGACGCGGCGCGCCACCGCCCCGACCGACTCCAGCCCGCGGAGCTCGTCGCGGAACTCGGCCGGCCCGGCCGGGTACGACCCCGTCCCCAAGATGTGGTCAATCTCGTCGACCGCGTAGCCGATCCGTTCGAGCACCACCGCCCAGCCGCGGTCGGCGTCCACGTCGAGGATCCGGAGCCACGCGAGCAGCAGCTTCGCCGGGTCGGTCCGGAACAGCTCGATCCCGCCGTCGTACGCCACCGGGAAGTCGTGCTCCGCGGCGACGTCGAGCAGCTCCCGCCCGTAGTCGCGGGTCCGCGTGAACACCGCGACGTCCCCGTACTCCGGCGGGCGCGGCTCCCCGTCCTCGCCCTCGACGGCGTAGTCGTCGTTGCCGACGATATCCTGGACCTTCGAGAGGACGGCCTCGTGTTCGTCCTCGTGGCGGATCCCCTCGATCACGGTGTTGTCGAACGCGGCGTTCGCGGAGAGCTCGACCACGTCGTCGAGGGGGGCGTCGACGGGCTCGTCGCTCGACGCCGGCGTCGCGATCGCCCGCTCGGAGAGGTCGATCACCGACGCCGTCGACCGGTAGTTCTCCCGCAGTTCGATCCGGGTCGGGTCGGGCGAGTCGAACGGGACGCGGTCCGCGTCGGCGTTGAGGTCCGCCGCGAACCGGTCCAGGCGCCCCTCGAACTCCAGGATGTTGTCCACGTCGGCGTACTGGAACGAGTAGATGCTCTGCTTCCAGTCGCCCACGACGCAGAGGTTGTCCGTCGCGGAGAGGAGGAGCGCGAGCTTGAACTGGACCTCGCTCGTGTCCTGGAACTCGTCGACGGTGACGTACTCGAACGCCGCCGTCTCCCGGACGCGCTCGTTCTCGCAGAGAAGGACGAACGCGAACAGCTGGAGGAAGCTGAAGCTGAGGTAGTTGCGACGCAGCGCGAACCGGAGGTACCCGAGGTAGGCGTCGTGGACGAACGCCTTGAGCGCCTCGCGGTCCTCGCGGAACACCGCCTCGGCCACGTCGTCGTTGAGTCGCTTGGTCCCCCGACCGCCCCGCAGCGCCGACTTCGAGGGCGCGTCCGGGAGGTGCGTCTTGTCGCGGCCGAACCGGCTCAGGTCCTCGCGCAGGACCGACTGCTTGCGGCCGTCGTTGCGGGGCTCGTTCACCGCGTCGAACCTTTCTTTGAACGCCTCGAAGTCCCCGTCGAGGTGAGACTCGCCGTCGCGGTACCAGCCGTCCGCGGCGGGGAAGACCCCCTTCGACGCGAGCTCCCGGATCAGGTCGAGCAGTTCGCCCGGCGACGAGAGCACGCGGTAGAAGTCGGCGTGCTCCGGGTGGTCGTCGCGGAAGCCGCCGAAGAACTCGCGGAACCGCTCGGCCTCGATCAGCTCGTCGTCGAGGATCCGCGTCGAGCCCGTGATCCGCTCGTCGATGCCGAGGTGCGTCGGCGCGGCGTACCCGTGTTCCTGAAGGAGCTCGTGGCAGTGCGAGTGGAACGTCCGGATCGGGGCGTCGGCCAGCTCCCGCAGCCCGTACGCGCTGTGGTCGACGATCCGCGCTTTCATCTCCGTCGCGGCGCTCCGCGTGAACGTCGCCAGCAGCACGTCGTCCGGGTCCGTCTCGGGCCGGTCGACGATCCGGCCGTAGCGGCGAGTGACGGCGAACGTCTTCCCCGTCCCGGGGCCGGCGTCGACGAGGTAGGTCCCCTCCGTGCCCTCGATGAGCTCCCGCTGCGCGTCGTTCGGCGTCGGCTCGCTCATCGGTCGCCCTCCAGCAGCAGGTCGCGGTTGTCCACGCGCCGGTAGTTCGGCTCGCCCCCGAGCCCGTCGACCGGGAACCGCTCCTCGCCGGCGCGTCGCTCGTTGAGCTCGTCGAGGCGCTCGCCGACGAACGACTCGAACGCGTCAGGGTCCTCGCGGAAGAACGCCCGCCTCCGGGCGCCGTTGAGCTCCCGAATCGCCTGGTCGACGCCCTTCTCGGCGTCGACGCCCGCCGCGGTCGCCGCGTCGACGGCGTCGGTGAACCGCGCGGCGAACGCGGAGTCGCGCAGTTTGCCCCTGTCGGTCGTCTCGGGGAAGGTCAGCGGGGCCAGAATCTCCTCGTACGCCTCGTAGCCGAGGTCCGCGAACGTCTCCCGGCAGTCGGCGTAGCCGTCCAACAGCCGCTCGTAGGCCTCGCGAGAGGCGACGTACTCGTCGAACGCGACCGGGTGGTAGGTGACGGTCGTGAGCGCGTCGTCGAGGTCGGCCTCGCCCGCGATCGCGTCCGCCATCGGTTCGAGGAAGTGGAAGAACGTGAACTCCAGCCGCTCGTCCGGACGGACCGACCGGTAGTACGCGAGGTACAGCGCCGCCTGGAAGTTCGGCGCGTCCGCCGGCGGGTCGGTCGCCGCGCCGCCGACCACCTGCGAGGCCAGCTTCCTGCGCCCGCTCTTGTAATCGAGCAGGTGGGTGGGCGACCGCACGAGGTCGATCTTTCCCTTCAGGCCGAGGGACGCGTCCTCGAACCAGCGCTCGGTGAGCGGCGAGTCGACGGGCTCGTCGAAGTAGTCGGCGAAGAAGTTCGTCCCCCGCCCCGAGGCCGGCGTGAGGAAGTCGTCCGACTCGGGCGCCGCCTCGTCGAGGTACGCCGTTATCAGTTCGAGGCCGACGCGGTACGTGCGGCGGCGGAGCGGCTCTTCGTCGGCCGCGAAGAACGCCGCCGCCTCCGCGAGCATCGCGTCGACGAGGTCGCCGGCGTCGGCCGCGGCGACCGCGTCGGGGTGGTTCACGTAGAACTCCGCGAAGTCGTGGAAGAGGTTCCCCTCGACGAACCGCTCCCGGTCCGGCGCGTCGAGGAGCCGGTCGAAGAGGTAGTCGCGCGGGCTGTTGACGTAGCTGTTGAGCGCCGACTGGCTGACCGTCTCGACCGACTCCGGCTCCACGCCGGTCGGCTGCCGGTCGAAGCCCTCCCCCGTCGGCCGCGGGCGGCGCCGGTGTTCGACCGAATCGAGGTCGCTGAACCGCTCGAACTCGTCGTCGAGGAGGTCGCCGAGGTACAGGCACGGCGTGATCGGCTCCCCGCCGGCCGCGTCCTGGACGAGGTAGTACCGCCGGTCGCCGCTCTGGAGCAGGCGCTGGAAGTCGCCGACGTAGCGGTCGAACTGCGCCTCGGTGTCGACCCAGGGCCGCTGGGGCGCCGAGTGCGTCCACGCCTCGCCCATGCCGAGGTGGAAGACGACGGGTCGGTCCACGTACGCGGACGACTTCGCGTCGGCGAGGAGGACCCCCTCGTTGTCCGCGTCGACGGGGACCTCGTAGGTCTGGAGGTAGTACGCGAGCCGGTCGACGGCGTCCTCGGTCACGGGCTCGTCCGCGAGGCCCAGACGGCGCAGCTCCTCGTCGAGGCGGCTCAGATCGACGCCGGCCTCGGTCGCGTACGCGTCGAGCGCCGCCGCGAACGTCCGGTCCGCGGCCGCGTCGCGGAACGACCGCAGCCACGCCGCGCCCGCCCCGTCGACCGCCTCGATCCGCCGCTCGCGGTCGGCGACCGGAACGTCGATCCCCAACTGCGAGAGGACCGGCGCGGCGTCGCCGACGGTCGTCTCGGAGCCCCGGAAGCAGAGCCGGAGGAGCCGGACGAACGCCCGGTGATGCGGGTCGTCCGCGAAGCCCGGCCCGCCGTAGAAGGGGATGTCCGCCGCCTCGAACGCGGACTCGACGAGCGAGGAGTACCGCCCCCCGCCGTCGAGGACGACGGCGACGTTCTCGGCGTTGCTCGGGGAGACCGTCTCGAGGAGCGCGGCGACGACGTCCGTCGCCGACTCGAAGACGTGGAACGGCGGGTGGTCGAACGCCTCGTCGGTGAACAGGTCGACGCGGTCGAACGACTCGGGGAGGACGCCGCGTTCGAGCGCGGTCAGCTGATCGTGACCGACGACGGCGACGGACCGCCCCTCGTCGATCTCGTACTCGGTGAGCCGCTTCGAGGTGGTCCGGAGCGTTCGCATGCCCGCGACGACCTCGCGGGTCGCGTCGTCGACGTAGGCGTCGTACTCGAGGATCGCGTCGAGCCGCCCGGTGTGCTCCCAACACTGGAGGACGTTGCCGACGGCGTACGCGACCGCCTTCCAGTCGCGGTCCGTCGACGTGACGAGTTCGAGGAACGCCCGCCGGTCCTCCGCCTGCTCGCGGCGGCCGGCGGCGAGGCGGCGCGGGGTGGTCGCGAACGTCCCGAAGTGCGGGCGGTCGAGGCGGCGGTTGATGGCGCTCGCCAGCGGGGCGTCGGGGGTGACGACGAGGTCGTACCCCTCGACCGCCGCGTAGAGTGACTCCGCCCGTTTCGCTCTCCGAATAGGCACGCCTACCGAGGATACGGACGAGTCACAAAAAGATACGGAAGGCGCCCGCGACCCCGCGGGCGCGGTCAGGCCCGGGGGGCGGACGGCGGTCGGGATCAGCCGCCCGAATCCGACGTGCCCGTCGTTGACGCGGGCGACGGCACCGGCGCGAGGGGGCCGAAAGCGAGAGCGAAGGGCCCGAGGCGGCTAAAACGCGTCCGAGTCGAGCACCCGATGCGGCACGTTCCGGTCGCGGAGCTTGGAGGTGTGTCGCGGTATCTCGTCGGTGACGGCGACCAAGAGGACGTCGAGGCCGAGCATCCCCGCCTCGGCGACGCCCTCCGCGGTCCCGAACCGGACGTCCGGGGAGGCGTCGCTCCGGGAGACGAGCGCGTACGCCTCCGTCCCGGCGACCGCGACGAGGCCCTCGTCCGGGACGTGCGTCGAGACCACGTCCGGGTCCAGGCGCTCGTCGTCGGTGACGGTCAGGACGGGCAGCACCGAGACGGTCCCCGTCTCGTAGTCGACGACGCCCTCGAAGTCGGCGACGCCGACGGCCTCGCCCCTCGCCGCGCTCGTGACGGTGACCGCGGTCGCGGTCCCGCCGGCGGGGTTGGCGTGGAGGACGCCGTCGCGCATCACCAGCCCGACCTCCTTCCCCTCCGCCACGTCGTCGAGCGCGATCGCGGCGTCGACCTCGACGCTTTCCAACACGTCGGAGTTCACCCGTTCGAGGTACGTCTCCAGGTCGTCGGTCCGGGAGATGAGCCAGTCGACGCCCTCCTTGGTCACCTCGTAGCGCCCGCGGCCGCCCTTCTCGACGTAGCCCGACTCGACGAGGTCGCGGACGTAGTCGCTGACCGCCTGTGAGGTCACGCCGATCGCGTCCGCGACCTCCCCTTGGCTCACCGCCGGCTGGCGGGCCGCGATCTCCACGAGCACCTGATAGCGCGTCGCGCTCCGCTTGTTCTCGAGGACGTCCGGCGACCCGCCGCCCGCTGTGTCACCCATTACCGGCCCGTTGGCCGCCACAAGCAAAGTCTTGTTGTCTATCTCACGGCGAGCTTGCGCTGCGGCCGGTTCTCAGCTCAGTTGAGAAACCTCAGTGTACACAATTCAAATTTGCTTGTTCCGCGGTGCGAGAGAGTTGTACTCCGGACGGGAGCGACCGGGCCGCGGAGCGACGCGAGATCGAATCCGATCTGCTCGGACCTACGCGGGGCGGCGACGGTGCGGTACGCGGGGCGGCGACGGTCGCGCCGCCCAGATCGGTCCCCGTTCGGCTGGGTTCACCACGGGAAAATCGAGATCGGTGTAAAAGCGATCGGTGAGGAAGTGGGCGCTACAGGACTTGAGTCCCGCAGTTATCTCGTTGTATTCGGCTTGAATTTGTGTGTTACTCATTGTTGTATAATCTGCCAGCGGCGGTCTGCCTTCTCGCGCTCCGAAGCGCGGTCGTAGTGCTTGTCGAGAACGTCCTCGCTCGCGTTGAGCTGGTCCGAGACGACGCCCCGAGGGACGCCGTCGTTCCGGTACTTGGTCACCCGCGCCTTGCGAGCGTCGTGGGGTGACCGAGCGGACGGACACCCGCTCACGTGCCGGAACGTCGCGAACTTACACGACTCCGGATCCTCGTCGTGCGGACACTCCTTGCCGATGAAGCACGGGCGAGTCCATCGGTAGAACGCCGTCCGGATGGTCCCGGCCGCGATCCGGCCCGCGTCGGTAGTGACGAGCGGGTTCCGCCCGTGGTCGTCGACGGTGTCCGTCCGCGGACCGTCGATGTAGTCCTCTAGAATCTGTGCGACTCGGCGGCTGATACGGTTGATTCGCTCGCTCGCGGTGTCGTTCTTGAGCGGGGTTCCCGTCTCCGGCCGGTGAACGAACTCGATCGAGGGCTGGTTTCCCTCCAAGTCGAGATCCTGGAGATCGAGCGATCGGACGGCACCGAGGCGAGCGCCGGTGTGCCAGATCAACGCCCACACGACGTGATCGCGGCTCGCGTACTCGTACCGAGAGAGGTACTCGACGATGTCTTCGGCCCGCTTCGGTCGAAGATATGAGTCGCTCACCTCGTCGTCACGGGTGAGCTTCACCAGCGGCACCTTCTCGTACAGGTCCGAATGAACCGCCTCGATCTCCCCGCAGAACTTGAGGAACGACCGCAACGTCGAGAGGTTCGAGTGAAGCGTCTTCTTCGCGAGTTCGTCGACCTTGCTGTTGCTGTACCCGCCTTCGCGTCGCCAGATGCGGTATTCGTACAGGTCCCGACCAGAGAGCTCGTTCAGGTTGTCGATCGCGCCCTCTTCGCGACACCACTCGACGAACGGCCGAAGCTCGCTCCGGTGGGTCGTCTGAGTCCACTCAGCGCGATCCTCTTTCATCCGGTCGAGGTGCATCTCGACGGCTCGCTCGGGTGGAATCGGTTCTAGCTCATCACTCATCGGAGTCCTCCGGCTCTTCGATCTCGTCGTCCCCGTCGTCGTACATCGCGAGCTGCTCGGCGATCCGACGAGCGTGTCCGCTCTGGTCGCTCACGCGGATCCCTCCTCACCGTCGAGTTTGCGATCGTACGGTCCCGCGTCAGTCAACAGTCGAATCTGGTCGCGAGCGAGTTCCGCGCCGGTCTTCTGGTCGCGCAGGGTATGGAACACGCCGTCGAATTCGTCCCCTGAAGCACATTGTTTACACCAGAAGTGATGATTCGTCGGTTCCCACGAGCGGTGGCCGCGGGGACACACGTACCGCCACCTGTCCTGCCGGTCTTCGATCCGCACAACTTCTTTCGGAGGCATCGACTCCGACTGAAGAACGGGTGTTAAAAAGAGGAGATCCAAAGGTGGGCGGTGAAACTGAAAGTGGTCGCGTCCGGCGATTGTGTTGCGGTTCCTCGGTCGATCGGGGATTTCAAACCCTGACGCGTAGTGGTCGAACATGGCTTTCGTGCTACCTCACGGAAGCCCACGCGGGCCCGCTGTCTCCAGCAGCGGGGTCCGCTGTCCTTCGAGCCGGACCCATCGGAGAGCGACGGGTCCACGAGAGTGCTTCCGTTGTACACTCCGAAGAACACCGACGACTTAATTCTAACCCAACAAACAGTGTAGTATCAAACACCAAAAGATGATTGAAGCGAACCGAACCGGTATCTGTTATATGAATCCACATGAGGCGAAGGTATGCGCCCCCGGGTGGACTGGATGAACCAGACCGACGATCGGGTTCTTGAGCTACTCGCCGAGTCGGATCTCATCCTGACGCCCGCCGTAATCGCCAAGAACCTCGAATACACTCGAAACTGGGTCTCACGACGGATCGGAAAGCTCGAAGATTCCGGTCTCGTCGAGCCGGTTGACTCGGGGTACTACCGAATTACAGACATGGGACGCGCGTATCTCGCCGGCGACCTCGACGCCAGCGACCTCGAAGACGAGTGAGGTGAGTTCCGCAGCTACTCGACACCGAGCTCGCGCGCGGCCGCCGCCGAGATCGTGATCCCCGTCCCCGTGTCGCCCGTGGTGACGCGCTCATCGAGTACGTCGTCCAGTAATTCTCGGAGTTCCGTAATGAACGAACTCGGCCGTTCGACCTGAACGCGTGTCGTCGATTTGTCGGCGTAGTTCAGCCCGCGGTGTCGGACGTATATCCGCGCGAACGACCGCCGGACCGATTGAGGTACCTCCCACACAACCGCAGGGAGGTGGTCGAGCGACGTCTTTACGCCGGTCGGTGCGCCCATCGCGACGAGACACCGTCCGAGAACCGTCCCGTCACGAGTGGGAACGATCTCGGTCGCGCGCTCCGGTGTGTCGGCGTTGCGGGTGCGCGTCTCGACGCCGACACGCTCGAAGGCATCGCGGATCTCCTCGGCGGAGATTCGCTCACCCGGTGTCACCGCGGGGACGTAGTTCCTGACCGAGATGCTTCCGCCGGCAAGGACGTGCGCGAGTAACTCAAGGAGTGCGGCAGCCATCTCGCTGTCGGGGGGAGGATCGAGCCAGCCGCGGTCGATCGCGACATTAATTCCCCGGACCGGGTCGGGCACAACATCCTTGAGCCAGCCCCGGACGCGCCCGGCGGGGAGATCGAGGGCTCGCCCAGTGCGGACCCGTCCAGCGTTCGGGTGTTCCGCGGCATACTCCTGGACTCGGCGGTAATCGAGGACCTTCTCCCACGGGTCCGGATACACGCGATCGCTGTAAGTCCGGGAGAGGGCTTTCGCCGTGGGTTCCATAGAGAAAAGCACACGTCAGCGGATTTGAGTCTATTCGTCTGATTTTTTCAGTTGATACTCACGCCAGTAAGTACATAAGTAGCCTCTGTATACCCTACTCTAACCAGCAACCGAGCCGAACGGAAATTTGGCCGACTTGGGCGTCAACGACGGCGCCCGGTTGGGCCAATATCTCGTTCGTCGGTGGCCGCTGGGTTCAAACAATGAAACCAAGCAACCAATCCAACACAGAGGATAGGGCGGTCAGTCCTGTCATCGGTGTTATACTCATGGTCGCAATTACTGTCATCCTGGCGGCCGTCATCGGGACGTTCGTGCTAGGACTCGGCGACCAGTTAGGTGACACGGCGCCGCAAGCGAGTTTCGACGTTGTAGAAGTGAATAACGGAAGTGAGAATATTACAATCGTCAAGACCGGTGGTCAGACGATTGCCGCTGGTGATCTCGTCTTATCGATTGACGGAGAGCGCTACGAGGGTGCGTTCCCAGAAGGGGATTGGGAGACGGGTCAACAAAAGGTAGCGGACTACTCCACAGGGAGTTCCCAATCTGACACACAGACGGTCAGAATAATTCACGACCCAAGTGGGAGTGCCATCTTCGAGGAAGACCTCGACTTCAACTAAATCGAGGAGGCTGACTGGATACTCACCTCCAGTTCGATTCTATTTTTGTCCGATATCGTAGTCCAAGCACCGAGGTATTGAATTTTTGAATTGTTTCTGGATCAAGTTCTTCACGAGCGTCGCGGATATTTCTTTTTGACTGAATCAGATGCGCGAGCGCAGCGTCAATAACGACGCTCATTGGCGGGTCGTCGTCGGGACCACTCGCTACAATCTCGCTCGCCTTTTCGAGCTGGCGCTCGCGTTCGTCGGTGATCTTGAGGCTTGTTCGACGGCTCATTTATACCACATTGTATGTACGGGGGTTGTGATCCCGTCGTCCTGGAGTAACTGAACCGGTCCGTTTTGAAGTGGTACCCACGGGTCGGCTACGATCACCGCGGCCGCCACACGCAACGCGAGCGATTTCTATGTACCTCACGCGCCGGTTGCGCCGAGCGAAGTACATAGATCGCGGATCGTGAATACATCTGCGTCGGACCCCACGGGGTCGCGTCGAGAACCCCTCTCCACGAGGATTCACGCTCGCCCCACGAGTTCGAGCAGCGTCGGCACTTCACCGTCTTCGGGGAAGCGCACCAGGTACGCACGCTCGCCGACGCGCTGCGTGTGAGCGTCGGCCTCCTTGATCGAACCGTCCTCTGCGACTAATCCGTCAAGTTCGAGGTGTTGTTTGTCGATCGTTACGGTTCCGCTACCGTCGCGGTCGACGAGACTTTTGAAGCCCATCGACCCTCGCGGGCACGGTGGTTCACTTAAATGTACCTCAAAGTGACACGGAACGGGAACAGACCGTACTGAATGCGGGAGTATATGGGGAACACCGTGGCCCGGCCGCTCGCATGGCGAAAATGGAATTCGACGCCGTTGACGCCGCCCTCGTAGTGGCGGGGCTCGCCTCGGCGTTCATGCTTGTCGGTATCGCAACGTTCCAACTGTTCGACGTGAACTTTGGTGCGACACAGTTCACCGTCGCGGGGATCGGCCTCTCGACCGCGTGGATCATCGGCTACGGGTCGATCGTCGGCACTATCCTGACGAACGACAACACCGAGTTTCAGTCGCTCTCTGACGACATTCAGGGGCTTCAAGGCTGGTACATGTTCGCGGCTATCGGGACGCTCGTGCTTCCGGTCGCGTTCGTCGCGCTCCCTGACACGGTCGGTACCTTCTTCCAGAGTTCCGACCTGTGGGGACTCCTGTACGTGGTAGCGGTTACTGCCGGCCAGCTCGCGCTGGGGTGGATGCTATGAGTTCGATCTGGGACGGGGAGGACACGATCGCGGGAGTGATCTGGATCCTCACCTCGATCGGCTCCCTCAACTGGGGGCTCGTTGAGTTCTTCGACTACAACGCCGTCGCCGAGTTCTCGACCGCGCTCTCCTCGCCGGTCGTCGCGACCGTCGTCTACGGCGCAGTCGCCGTCGCCGGCGTGATCACGCTCGCCGATCACCTCGGCGTCTACGACGTCACCGACGTCGTCGACTCGATTCGGGGTGACGATTCATGAACCGCAACACAATCGCGGCCGGCGGGCTCCTTCTCGCGGTCGTCGTGCTGCTCGGCGGGTTCGCCGCCGGCGGCGTCGCGGCCGACACGGCCGTCGACAACGGGACCGTAGAGGTCACAAACGACACGGACAGCGCATATGCCGACGTGACGGCGGCTCCGATCTACTCCGGCGATCCGGCGCCGAATGTGACGGTCGTCGTTGAGGGGCTACCGAACGGGACCGATATCGGGAACGGAACCGAGCTGCTGAACGAAACACGAACCCTGTCGAGTGGGTCTGTCGAATCCTACGAGTATGCGCTCACCGACGACGATCGAGGCAACTACACTCGCGTCCATATCTCGGTGACGAGCTCGGGCGACGGGTCTCTCATCGAGTCGGTCGACTGGGGCGTTATCAAGCGCGTCTCCGGCGGTGCCGGCGGTGGTCTCGGCGGTACGGGCGCCTCGACCGGCTTGATCGTGGCGGCGATCGCCCTCCTCGGGGCGATCTACCTCAGTCGCGAGGACTAGCATGACCACAACACAATTAGACGACGATCGGACGTTCACGCGGCGGGGGGTAATGAGAAAAGCGGCAGCTGTGGGTGTCGGGTCCGCGGCGACGATCGGCGGGGCTTCACGAATGGGCGGTTCCCCTGTCGGTTCAGCTGCGGCGATTGCGCCGCTTGGTGTGGGCGCGGCGGCAGGAGCAGCGGCGCTAGGATACCTGATAAATGAAAGTGTAGACCTATTTACCGGGCCCGATAGGGACTACTCGAATTATACGGGCAAAAATGCTCTTGAATCGAGCATTAAAGAGGATTTTCTAGAGCTGAAGTCCGTAGACGAGCGGGTAATGACCTCCATCGAGAATAACCTAGTAAATAGTGAAAACGTGGCTATTGCTAAAGGCAAAGCCGCACTAGTAAAAGCGTTAAATCAGGAAAAATCGAAAAGTGAGGCAAAAAACAAGATGGATAAGGCGATAAGAGAATATTATCTAACTATTCAAGAAAATATCGTAGGTCACTATCGGGCACAACATTTCAAAGTCACAGAGATGTACCAAACTTATCTAGCCCATCCAGAAGTGGACCCGGTAGCACAAGAATTTCTTGTCGTATGGATAAGTGGCGAATATAGAGATATTTATGATGAACCTTTCGGCTTAGAAACCGAGGCTGTACACGGAATTGACGGCCAGCAACTACAACGAAATGGGGCTTTTGCGGAATATCCCGACCCGGATTCCGGTAGTGAATTAGAACTTCGTTTTGACCTAGCATCACCAACAAAGGACGGTAGTGTTGTTCCGCGATTCAAAGCGGACGACATAGGATATGGATTTGATAGGATGAAAACCGCGTTCGCGGAAGTGGAAACTAAATATAATGATGTTACTACACAGCTCTCAGGGCTTGCCGATGATCTCTATAACAACTATGAAGCGGGGGATATTCCCAGCGAGAAAGTCCTAGACCCGGTGACTGCCGCGACCGAACTCGGGAACAATACGGGGTTGTCGATTCGAGAGGCGCAGGCTGGGATGATGGGAATCCCAACGTCGGGGAGTTTCTCTCTCCGGCTTGAGTTACAAAACGACTCCGGCGAGAAGTACGAGGTAGACGCCGAGATCTATACCAACGCACAGCCGAACGATAGCGACGGCAATCCGGCGGGGTTCAAAGTTGGAAATACATACGACCCCAACAACTTCGAGGATCCGATATACGTATCATATGAGTACGTAGACACGGAGACGGGGGAGAAAACTTCCGACTTCACTCAACTGGTAAACCCGTTCACGGTACTGGAAGCGACCGACCCAGAGGGTAACTCCGTTGAGGAAGTGACGCCAGAAAGCAAGACGGCACAGTCGGCGGACGTGGAGTCAATAGAAAAAGAGTTAGAGAGCATTCGAGAGGAACAGCGAAGGCTCTTAGAACAATCACAGGAACCAACGGGAGGAGCCGGAGCCGGCTTTTTCACCGGATCGGGGCCAAGCACAGGAGTGGTCGCAGCGGTCGTCGGCGGGATCGGTGTTCTGTATGCGCTCACACAGGGAGGCACGAACTGATATGTTCAATCCTCTCGCGCCGTATCTGTCGATCATCAGTTTCGCCGTCGACCCGCTTCTAAAACTCGGGTTCGCGGCCGTGCTTATCGGTGTCGTGATGGTCGCGCTCGGCTACGACCCGGTCGGCCTCACGGTGAACTGGATTGAAACGACGATTCAGTCGTTCATCCCGGGTGTCTAACCATGCGCCGTATCGTGATTTTTTGTGTTGCGGTCAGCCTCGCGGCTTGTGTTGCGGTTGGTAGCGTCGCCGGGCAGAGCAACGGAAGCGGACCCGGTCTTGAGACGAACACCTCCGTCGACGTCGGCGAACCGAAGACCTACGCCCAGGAGATCGACGCCGACACCCGTCTCGTCGAGTGGGAGTATGACCGCGACCGAGGCGGGTTCAGGCTGCTCTTCGAGAGCGACGAGTCGACGCGGATAACGCTCACCGAGGCGGTCCAGTTCGGTGAGGGTTCCGGCTCCGGGCGAATCTACCAGCATCGCCTTCCGGAAGGGCAGACAGAGGTGTTCGTCTCTGTCCCGCTCCGCGCCGGGCAGGCGGCCGTCACCATGACCACGCCGGGCAGCATCGCGAACAACCGGTTCGCGTACGTCTCGACGGGACAGACGACACCGGACCGGCCGCCCATCAGCTACGAACGAGCACAGATCCTCATTCTCCTGTCGGGCGTCGGCGGCGCCGGGCTCACCTTCCGCGTCGTCAAGAATCGGCGCGAGGACGAGGAGAAATCAGTCGAGAGGGTCTTATGAACCTGATCGAAACGGCCCGCGAGCGGCCGATCCTCGCCGGTGGGCTTGTGTTGCTGTTCATCGCCGGCGCCGAGCGCGGTCGGTATCCATACCCGTGGGAGATCGACGGCGCCGGCGTCGTCGCCACCGCCGCGGTCGCGATCGCGATCGGCGGGTACGTCGCCGGCGGCTACGTGGTCGATTTGCTGCCCGAGGAAGAGGGGATCTATCTCGTCGCGTTCGAGGCGGACGACGACACGGGCGGCGCCGTTTACGAGCTCAGCGAGGACCAGTTCGCGGACATGGACGTACACGCCGGGAGTCTCTTCGAGTGGCCAGTCGCGAAGCGCGTGTACGAGTGCCGCGAGTACCGACCCGAGGACAACGTCGCCGTCG
Organism: Halorubrum tropicale; assembly: GCF_001280455.1. Taxonomy (NCBI): domain Archaea; kingdom Methanobacteriati; phylum Methanobacteriota; class Halobacteria; order Halobacteriales; family Haloferacaceae; genus Halorubrum; species Halorubrum tropicale. The sequence continues at coordinate 148,482 of NZ_LIST01000002.1, read as the reverse complement.
CGAACTGGCGTGAGTCCGTCGCGGGCTCCGAGCTCGCGGGCAACGTTCAGGTCGTCGACGCGCTCGAAGCGGTCGCCGAGCTCCGCGAGGAGTTCGAGCCGGATGCCCAAGAGGCGCGGCGCCTCAAGCGGCGGCTCCGGTCGATCGCCCGGACGCTCGACAAGCGTCGGCTCAAGGATCAAGAGGCGATCCTCGATCCGACGCTCACGCCATCGTTCGACGACGAGGGCGCGACCGTCTCGGCGATTCTCGACGAGGAACTACCGGACGATCTCAAACCACGGAGCATGAAGGGAGACGACATCGACACCGAGCGGAACGGACACGGAGACACGATCGGCTTCGAGCTGCTCGACGAGACCGAAGCGCTGGAGGTGGAAGATGCGTAATCAGCCGGCGCGATCCGATCCATACGGCCCCGGCGACGACTCCGACGAGATAGTCTATCTCGTTACTGGGGCGCACTTCGGCGTTGCCTTCGGTGCCCTACAGATATGGAATCAGAGCGCAGCCGGAACACCGATCGATAGCGTCTCTGCCCTGATTTTCATAGTAGCGTTTATCAACGGCGCTGGATGGACTTCCGAGGCGATCGCCCGGCTATTGAATTGGGTCCATACTCGGGGGTACCATGTCCGATAAGACCGGCGCGTACGCGGCGGCGGAACTCGCGAGCGCGCTCCGGGGCGAGGATCCCGGCGAGCACGTCCGCGGATACGCCGGGCTCGTCGACGACCGACGGACGCTCGCGGTCCTCAACTACTACGACGGGCTGCTCGACGAGCCGATCGAAGAGACCCGAATCGGCCGGCTCATCATCTCCAACGCCGCGACCGAGACGATCGACGAGGCGGTGCGACACGGTTCGGTCTCGCAAATGAAGAGTGCGACCGGGCTCACCGGACAGGAGCGCGAGGGCGGTGACCTCTACCGCGACGCCGCCGGCGAGCTCGCGCACGAGGGCGCGATCGGACTCGTCTTTGGCGCGCCCGGCTCGGGCAAGACCGCGACGACGCTCGACGTGGCGATGGCGTGGCGGATCCGGACCGGCGGCGCGCTCATCGGGAACACGTCGTGGGACGGCTTCGACCGCGTCGTGCGTTCCGACCGGGAGATGCTCGAAGCGATGGCGGAGATCGAGGGGCCGGTGCTGGCGGTCCTCGACGAGATCGCGCAGGAACTCTCCGGGTTTGGCTCGGGCAACAAGGCGGCCGAGCAGTTCTCGGACTCGCTGCTGTTCATCCGCAAGAAGGAGTCCAAACACGGGCCGAACCCGAAGCGCGGGAGCGTGCTGCTCGTCGGGCACACGCGCACGAAGACCGCGAAGTCGATCCGCCGGGTCGCGTCGCTCGCGATCGAGAAGCCCTCGCGGTCGGACCCGGGTCGCGCTCGCCTCTTGGAGAGCGAGGGTGGCAAGGACGACTGGGAAGAGGGGAGCGACTACAAGGGCCTGACCGACACGGCCGCGAACTACCCGGAACACGAGCCGAGCGAGTTCGCGATCGAACTCGTCGACGAGGACGACGAGAGCGAGGGCGTCGACGCCGACTCGGTCCGGCGCGAGGAAGCGATCAGCAAGGCGATCCGCGCGGTGGAGAACCACGGCATGACGTACGCGGACGCGGGCGACCTCGTCGGCTACTCCGCGGCGTGGGTCTCCGACCGCATGGCTGAATACAGGGACGGCGACCACGGCGAGGTACTGAACGATGCCATCGCGTGAATCGACAGACCCGGCGGGGGTTCGTACGTTCATTCACCCGCCCGCCCCGGCGCATACCTCTGTTTATACGCGTGCGATCCCGGCGGGGGGTCCGAATCCGCGGGGGGCCGCGCGGCCGGAGTTCGGTCGAAATTCGTTCGTCGGCGTCGATCGGCGCGGCGACCAACCGCAACCCAAACGAGGATCGTCGTGAGCTACGACCCGGCGATCGTCGGTCGGTACGGGAAGCTCGTCGAGCTGTGGGCGACGGACCGCTACCCGCTCACGCTTGATTATCCCGTCGTGGACGGACTCAAGTTCGACGCGAGCGACGAGGACGGCCGTCCGTGGGACGTGAAAGGGTCGATGGTCAATGGCGTCCGACCGACGTTCAAGTTCTGGGAGGACCAGCACGAGACGCTCGCGGACGCTGACGGCGGCTACGCGCTCGTGTGGTACCGAGCGGAGGGGAGAGAGATAACTGTCGTGTCGTCACGGACGGTCCACGCTCGGGATTTAGAAATCACGAACTGGACGAATCCCGGTGAGACGCATTATCGAAGTCATTCGCAGGAAGCACAGATCAGCGCGGAGAGAATCCGAACATAGCGTATTTACGCTTTACTGAAATTTCCCGAGGGAGAACGGCACCGGCTATTGGATATAGTGGAGGAATTACTGAGAAAATGTCCCGAGCTTCGACTGTATAGTAATGTTTCCCCATTCAACATTTGAGTGACAGCTATCGCAGAGTGTAATGAGATTTTGAAGCCTATTTGCCCGTTCGTAGTCGTCAAATTCCCTAAATGGGATAATATGGTGAACGTCTAGCTCTGAATCGGAACTCCCACAGTGCTGGCACTCGTGGTTATCCCGCTTACGTGCTTTGGACCTCTGACGGTGCCAATTCGGGCCCCGGTAATAGTCCCCGTTCTCTTTCCATCGAGGGTGGTTCTCACCAGAGTATTCGCGAGATCGCCATTCGACAAGGCACTCTTGTGAGCAAAAACGGGTTTCCCCTTCCCTATTCGCAGCTCTGAAATACGACTCACCGCACCACTCACAGGTGAATTCAGTCTGATTGTAATCGTAGCGATTGTTTTCCCCGGTCATGTTCTCAGACATCCATTGACCGAGACAGTCGCGGCTACAAAACCGACTTTTATCCTTATTTGCGTGTTTTACGCTGTACTCTTCTCCGCAAGCTTCACACTCAAGAGTCACTCGGCCCTTTCTAAGGCGCTCTAGAGACGCTGCGTCCTGCATGGCGCCCATAGAACCGTAATGAGATCGTATTGCTCGCCAAGAATATTTTCCGAACTCATTATATTCAGATTGTGAGGGTGTTTTGTCTAGTTCCCCTGCTACACGTTTGTAATCTGCTAGAAGATCATCTTTCGATACGGAGCGGGGATTATCCTCTCCCTTCATCCGTGGCGGATCGGGATTTCTCGTGGGTATATTGTGCCTGTCAAGCCAGTCTCAGTACCTCACAAAGCATCCTCGCATAGCTGTTTCTGCGGTCTGAGTTCTGTGTCGAAGCGGTTGTACTGACGGTCTCGACGAGAGAATCACAGACGGATCGATGGAGAGCTGTCGCTGTCGGCGGCGGTTAGCCGCCGACGCGACAGCGTCGCCACTCACTCCGCTGGCTTGCTCGGTCGGTGGTTAGCGGTGAAATCGGTCGTCAGGTGGCCGATTCGCGGGGACGGCCCGACGCACCGCGAGGGCCGTCCACGCAGCACGTCGAATCATATTGACGAACTCCTTGTACGGCCACCACCAGAGGCGACGCTCGCCTCGGCGGGGCGTCGCCACATATTCGTAGTGGAGGTACCGCCAGACGTTCTGTAAGAGCAGGCTCACCACGACGTACAGCAGCCGTACCGTTGGATCTCGTGTTGTTGTTGTCGCTATCGCTTGCTCAAACAAGCGATAGCTCGACTCGATACCGAACCGCTTGCTGTAGTGGTATCGAGCGTCGCGTGGTGAGCCGATGAACGGCGCGTCAGCGGCGTAGCCGTGACGCGCCACGCCGTTCTCGTCGTACTTCCCGTTTAGGTACGTACAGTCGATGTAGACGGGAAACTCGACGGTCCAGCTATGACCGTCGAGTTTCCCTGTCAGGTCGTGCTGAATGACGCGGCTCCATCCCTTCGAGAGTTCTTTCTGAATCGTCTCACCCCACCGGATGATCGGGATCACGTACGCGTAATCGTGCGCTTGAAGCAGCGTGAGGCACTTGCTGTCGTAGAATCCACGATCAAGGTAGACGGCCTTGACCTCGGCGTCAAGGCCGTCGAGCACACCGAGGAACTCAGCGAGGACGCTGCTGGCGGTATCGCCGTCTTCGAGACGGCGTACCGCCAGCGTGTAACGCTTGTTCTTCACACGCGCGTAGAGTGTGGCGTAGGCGTGGAACGCGGTGGTTCCACGCTTTGCGACCGAATGATAGAGGCCGTCTGTGTCGTCTTCGTCACCGTAGTAGGGCCGCAGGTGGAGGTCTGCGCAGACCTCCACCTGCTCGGGGAGCAGTTCATCAAGGTTCTTTCGCAGGAGCGTGTTAGCGACTCGTTCGAGCCGATCCGGCTCGAACTTCGTCCGGAGGTGGTAGAGGATCGTGTTCGCAGCGGGTGTGTTCTGGCTCGAAGCACAGAGCGTAGAGACAGAGGTCCCGTCGGCGCAAGCGCCGACGAGGACCTCGTAGATGTCCTCAGAAGTGATTTGAGCATTATTCGCTAAGGAGAGCGGAACTTCCTCGTCAAGGCGGTTGACGAGAAAGTTAAGAAGCTGGTCCTCATGGATCTCACCGTCTGCTTGCTGGGTCGTAGACACACCTTCAGCAAGCAGACGTTCTAACTAAGCGGCTTTGTGAAGTACTGAATATTCGGCAATGCCAGCTGCTCGGTGCTCAGCTCATCGACGTCTTCGGCCTCCAGTTCGGAGACGATCGAGAGCCACAATCGCAGCTTCCCGATCTCGACGGCCGGCTCCATGATGTCGACACCGTAGATGTTCTCCTGTACCGTCGTCTGTTTCACCCGGTGCCGGCGCGGAGTCTCGTCGATCGTTGCCCACAGCTCCTGCCGAGCGTTGGTGATCTCCTCGACGACGGACGTGAGGAAGTGTCCCGATCCCATCGACGGGTCCACGACGTAGAAATCGTCGACGTCGTCAAGCAACGTCGTAATGAGATCTGTCGACGCAGCGAGCCCATCGATGAGCTCGTAGAGCGTGTCGTACTGTTTGATCTCGGCTTCGGGCCACCCTCGATCCTCGATCAAGATGCGCTCGAATCGTTCCTTGAGTGCGGGACGAACCGTCTGCTCGGCGCTAAACCGCGTGATCTCCTTCGGGGTGTAGTAGGCACCCAAGTCGGCATTCTGATCGCCGGGGTCGGTGGTGAGGTAGTTGATCGTCTTCTCGAACACCGAACCGAGGACACTCGGGTCGATGTCTGTCGGCCCACCGTCGACGGAGAACTGGTAGCGCTCTAAGAGCTCGATGATCGATTCGAGGACGCTGTCTCGGACGTTGAATCCGCGCTCGTCGATCTCGGAGTCGTTACTCAGTTCCGGTCGGAACAGCCCACCGTTGAGATACGGAATCTCGCTGTAGAGATCGATGTCCTCGATGTGCGATTCCCGCTCGTCTTCCTTCTCGTTGAAGACGTCGTAGAACAGCGGGTCGAAGAACGACTTGTACATCGTCTGGGGGTACACGCCGCTCTCGTAGGTATCGAGGATGGTGCGCAGCAAGTCCGGTCGGACGATGCGCTTGTCTTCGAGGAACTTGATGAAGATGAGCCGGTTCATCAAGTCGACAGAGAACAGCCGTGTGTCGTCACCGTCGGCGTCGTCCGGTGGCATGACACCGTCGCCGACGAGGCTCCGAGCTCGGCGCTCGTCTTCGCCCTCCGCGACGCCGAACACGTACTTGATGTAATCGTCGTAGAACTCGTCGGTGACGGCCTCCTGCTTCTCCTTGATGACATCCTGCGCGTCATCGATAATCGAGCGGAAATTCGTGTTCGCGAACGTCCGCACCAGCTCCGCGACGAGTTCGCGTTCCTCGTCGGTGACGACCTCGGTCACGGGATCGTTCGCCGTCGACGCGTTTTGGTGGAGTCGCTGGAAAACAGGACGGAGATCGACATCGGAGATGACGTTGTGGGTGTACGAGTCGGCGTCGTAGCGGACGAAGATCCAGCGGATGCCGTCCGTCGCGAACCCGTAGTCAGACTCGAACTCGCGTTGACTGAGCCACGACTTTACCTGGTCGAGCCCGTGACCGCGGTCTTCAAGGGGTTTGTTGAGCGGTTCCGCTTCGATCAGGAGCCGAGAGGAGTCGACGCTGGCGACGTCACGAAGCGAGATTGCGTAGTCCGCCTGTTCGCCACGTGTGTCAGAGAAATCGCCCGCTTCATACCCGTAGTCATCGTAGCCGAGTGTCTCGAGCAGGGGCTCGATTACACGCGCCTTCGTGAACGGTTCGGGATCCAGCTGGTCGGTGGTGTACTTGGACTTGAATTTGTACGGAGCAGGCGTTGATCGCAGAATGCCATCGAGATCGTCGTCATTGATCTGATCGCGCATCCTGTTGATGGACTCGGCGATCGCCTCGATGACAGCATCCTCATCGCTGCGGGAGACATCGGTGTCAAAGTCGTCAAAATCGAACTCAGTTTGTGAGCCGGAGGCCGACATTAAAGCCGACTTTCACGTGCGCCGATAAGAAACTGGCTGTGGCTTCGCGAGCCTGTTTGGTACCTTAGGAAACGCTATTTGCTGATTCAAGATTCGTTCTGAGAAAGTGATCCGTCCTCGTGCCGGCTAAGGCTGCGCTACACGGCCGATGTTGGCAGGCTCTGCGAGGCTGTAGAGTTTCTTTCCGGACCGGCTCTCCGTCTCGACGAGCTCGTAGTGTTCCAGCTTCGCCAAGTGTGCGTCTCGGAAGTACCGCAGACTAACCGGATCGTCGTGGCGCTCGGAGTACCGTTCGTGGAGCTCACGCTGGATCAGCGGTCCATCTTCTTGAAGCACGTCGACGACGACTCGCTGGTGGTCGGTGAGCTTCGAGTACGTCTTTCGCGCGATTTCGCGTTCGGCCTCGGAGATCGAGTCCTTGACGAGCCGCTTTGGGATGTTCGACAAACCTTCGCTGCTCGCCTTCCGCGCCGCCGCCCGGAGCGTCGTGATCCCCATGCGAGCGTCGCCGTCGGCGAGGCGCGCGATTGTCTCGCAGACCTCCTGGCTCACGGCGCCGGGACCGAGTCCGGCGCGAGCACGGAGCCGGACGATCTCCGCGATCGTGTCCTCGCCGTACCGGTCGAACGTGACCCGATATCCGACTGAGACGCGAGACCGAACACGCTCGTCGAGATCGGCGAGCAGGTCCACCTCGTCGTTCGCGATGCCGATCCACGAGAGCCCGCGAAACTCGTGGAGGTCGTAGAGTAACTCGGTCTCGCGCAGCTGGTCGACCTCGTCGAGGATGACGACGCCCGGCCCGTTGAAGTCGCGATGAACGCGATCAAGGAGCGTCGACGTCGACGCGGAGCGTGGTACAGCCGTCCCGACGAGGTCGTGAGAGAGGCGTTCGAGGACCGCGTTCCGCGTGTAGTCCCGCCAGCAGTTCACGTAGGCGTACGGGACGTCGAGGACCTCGCGTCGGAGCTCGCGAACGGCGGCCCTCGCGACGGTCGTCTTCCCGGCACCGGAGGGACCGAAGAGAAAACAGTTCTCGGCACGCTGGCCGTCTTCGATCGGTGCGAGGGCATCTGTGACCTCGTTCATGTGGCTGTTCCGGCCGACGATCGGATCAGGGAGGTGGTCGTCTTCGAAGACAGATCCGTTGCTTATCACGTCTCCGAGGATTCTCGGGGAAGTACATAAAGTGAACTCGGGGTGTTCCGGATGGTTCCGGATGGGTCTTAACTTGTAGACTAAATCCGGTAGCGAGCCTGTTTGACTGACCCAAGAGCTATTCGACGATCCAAGATGCTCAGGCCCGGTGTGACAGCTGATCTGGTGTTACTAGCATCTCAACGCCTGTCACGGGAAACACCCGATGTTATAGACAGTGCCCTGTGCGGCTCCCCAGGTGACTCCCAGCAGCTAAACCCCCTGTGATTTCGTTAGGTATCTGGCCGCAGTCTGCGATTTTTCGACGAGAATTATACTTTCACTCCGCTCTTGGTTCTTTTTTATGATTTGACTTCGTTTAGTTAGATATGACCGTTGGAATTGGTGCGATTTGCTCGAGTGAAGAGGATCCGAGTGTTATCGTCGCAGCTGACCGGATGGTAACGGTCGGACAGTCTGGAGGTGTTGAATACGAAGACACGTCTGCCAAAATTGAACCAATCATTCAGACAGACCAGCTATCGGCTGCGATGGTTGGATCCGGGAGTAGCGTAATGATTGACTCAATAGCAGATACTGCTCGGCAGCTCGCAGCAGCAAACAATGTTGTAGAGGCTGAGGGCGCACGAGAGCTGATGCTAACAGCGTACAAGCATCACGTTCAAGAGACAATTTCGAATAACGTCCTTTCTCCCCTCGGATACGAACTGGAGGATCTGAAAGATGATGAAATTGAGATCCCCGTAGAAGTACAGCGGATCGTCTTGGAACAGTCGATGGAATACAAGAACAAGTTCTCTGATCAGGTCCAGATTCTGCTCGCAGTGACATCACAATCAAAGTCGCGCTTGTATTTAATTGCTGGAAACGATTATACGGACTTCACCGACATCGGCTACGGAGTAATCGGATCGGGGACTCAATCTGCGAGGTTAACTTTCATTCGGCGTGAATATGACTCTGCGTGTGACTTTCCGGAGTGTATTTTCACAGTGGTAGAAGCCAAATCACAGGCCGAAGAAAGACAGGGCGTTGGTCAGGACATGGACATGATTGAGGTCACACAGGCAGGTATCAGAGAATTCGATGAAGGTGAAATAACCGATTTACGCGGTAAGCTCGATGATATTAAAGAGGCAGAAAGTGAGGCACGGGAAAATGTTATAACGAATTGGGATACAACATGACAATAGTCCATGCCCCACCTAGACCCACCGATGGAGACTGAGACCGGTCGTAGTGATCTCGATACGCCTCCAGAGTTGGAGCCAGAGGTGGATGTTGATGTTGACGACCTTAGCGACGAGGAAGTGGAAGCGCGGCTTTCCGGTCTGATTGAGGATCTGTAGGCTTCTTATCTGCGACAATCCACCGAGCGGTGATGAGTATGGCGAGAAGCAGGTCCATCTAGCCAGGCTGGCGAGTAGCCACATTGATTGAAAATAAAAGACTCAGTGGGCCTGTTCTCAAGCTCAAACGTGGTTGTCGTTTGATTGAATACAGTGCTAAACCTCGGTAATCAACTGAATATCACCAATTTAGTTGGAAGTCAGCATGGAGTGCGTTCACTGGAAAATCAGCAAGTTCTCCGTAATCCACAACGCGAAAACGAGTAGGAGAGATCTCGGGTAGTTCCTCGGGAGGCAAATTTAGGAAATGACCGAAGGCGTACTGGAATTCTATAAGCGGAGTGGACTCTGTAACCCCCAAAACGCGGGCAGCGAGGTCTGCTTTGCCGTGGAAGGGGTTTTCAGCTAGGATTCCGATTGTTTCCCCACCATCATCGCCTTTTTCGTGGTTACGGATGCGCTCTATGGGCCTAAACGGGAGGTCTTCTGGATTCGGGACAGATTTGTAATCTACCTCAACGGATTCTGCGGTTCCGAAGTGTACATCCGCATTTTTACCTAATTCTGTCAGTGGTTCCGTGTCTACAGGCATTCCATCCGTGACTAGCACAATTTGGAAATGACGGGCAAAACTGTCGGAAACCCACGGCTCGACATAGACCATGAGAACAGATTCCGGGTATGGAATAGACGTATTTGCCACGTAGACTGCTTCTTCGCACTTGTATAACTGCGAGGGATCAAGATCTGCGTTTTCATATCGTCGTCCTTGTGACTCTATCTCTTCGAAGAAGGTCGAGAGCCCGCTTCCAGTCCACGCGGCTTGATTCTGGTTGATTGTGAAATGACTTCTAGCATTATCCAGGTCAAAGGTCTCTGCTAGGCGCGCAAGTACGTGCTCAACGGTGTCCATTGTTGGTCGAGTCACTCGAGCGGACATGCGAACGGGATTCGGTGGGAGATAGAGCTCCCCGAAAGTACAGACACTCGCGATATTTCCGTCAGTTTTTGGAATAAGATGTGTCCCGTGATCCAGCCAATGATACGTCGATTCTAACGTCTGCTTCTCCTGCTCTTGATTGCCGTCGGATTCCTTTGTACGGTCTTCATCCAGACCACCAGACATTTGATGGCGATACCGGTAACGGAGGTCTTCCCCATTGAGATAGATCGTCGTTGACCCCTGTCGCGCTGGAAACTTCGGGGAATCTATTCCGTAACTGTGTACCTCAGTTCCACCACTCACTTCGAGGATTACCACCGACTTCTCTCCAAGTTCATGGACTCCGATTGTAGGTTCAATTCGAGGGGAAACACGCTGATCAATCGTCTGACTGATGTTCTCCTCAAGTTTTTGTGGATTCTCAACACCGGTAACAACAAATCCGTCTTCATTTTCAGCCACCCCGATGATAATGGCTCCACTCCCGCTATTGGCGAAGGAGGTAGCCTCTTTGACGATATCTAGGTGGCTTTCATTTTCATGCTTAAATTCGATTTCGGCGTTTTCGATGGCAATGTCTTCGAGTAGCTGTTCAAGCTCCATTCCAAATTCATTTTTGAGGAGCCATAGGAACCTCTTATTATTACCCCTGAATGGGTTTCCACCTCCTCGCCTAGAATTACTTGTAGCTCGGTGTACCAGCTGTGTGGTTGTTTGTCCGGGAACTGGCGGAGAATCTGATACACCGCATCAGACTCTGACCGTCACTGTTTTAGTTCTCACACATATGGTTGATGTAGTGATAGCTAGTTTATCTCCGGTTATTTCCGGGTTTTTAAGTGGAATTCTTGGTGGATTTGGTGCGGTCGTGGCCAAACATCGATTAGAAAGAAAACGAAAGATAGTACAGTGGTATGCTAGGACAGAGCGTCTGGCTGGGCGGGTTGCTAGACTCGATACAGCAGACGTCACCGGTCCAAAAGCTATGAACTCACGTGATACCTGTGCGGGCGTGAACTCGGCCTTAGCAGATCACGTGAGCCAAGCACCATCTGGCATTAATGATGATATCTTACACATCATTGATTCGCTAATTCTCGACTGTCGTGCTGTGAAAGCCTTGCCGAGGAGAGAACAGAAGCTCTCACGAGATGAACTGAAAGAGAAACTAAAACCGGCCGTGGAGAGGGCACAGCATCTAGAAGACGAAGCAGAGAGCGCGCGTAATCGGCATAAATCTTGGTTCGCGGTGAAGTAGAAATGGTTGTCCGGAAACTGGTGAACGATCGGACACACTGGCGTTGCTGGCTATGTTAAAGTCGCTTTTGACGAAATCCACTAAATTCCAATCAACTGTCATTCCATGGATTTACTTACTACATACCCTATTAGTGTATTATGAGCCGACATGAGGGCACTTCCGACTACAAATTAGATGACGCAAAACGGCTGAACTCTGAAATCCGTCGCGATGTCGAAACGGCAGTGAGGGCTATTAAAGAAGCGTCCGAAGCCGATACGATACGTTATTTGCTAAATGAACTTGATGAAGATTTTGGACCGGAACCAGTTGATATCTTATATGATGGCTACCGAGGAATTGGGCGAGTTAGAGAAGCAATCCTTGCGAGTCCGCACATATCGACCGAACTGAAAAGGGACGTTGTCACCAGAGAAGACGACCCTCGTGACCTCCGTGTAGCTGTTCCTGATTCTGTATGGGATAACGCACTTGCTGCCCTCTCAGTCGAAAAACCGGTTGTGTTGTATGGCCCAACTGGTACTGGCAAAACCACCCTCGCCAAACAACTCGCAATGGAAGCCGCTGTTGGATATGACATTGAAACAGCGGCGCCATCGTGGACAGATCAAGACATAATTGGTCGGATTGCTCCTGACTACACCGATGACGAAGTAGAATATGTGAAAGAGCCAGGTTGTGTCTCACACGCTGCTCTCCAAACAAAGGAATTTAACGAGAATTGGGGGCTGATTATTGATGAACTCACACGTGCAGATATCTCAAGGATCTTCGGGCCCCTCTACACCGCTATAGAAAACCGTTCGCAGACTTTGTTTGAGACAGATGATGGTACGACGGTGACCTTGGACCCTCGTGTAAAGATCATTTGTACCATGAACGTCTCAGATCGAACGGTCAACGAGCTTGATGACGCCATTACTCGGCGCTTTGCAATGATCAAGGTGGGCGGGTACAATTACGGGGATCGCGATCAATTGTTCCACGACTGGTCCGATAGTGCATTATCCGACACGCCTATCGACAGTCCAGAACTCGTCTCGTTATTCCACGAAGACTATGAAGGTCTAAATTATTCTAGTGATGGTGGCGAGGGTGAAGGAATCCACCAGTTCGGTCCAATGCACTACAAAGATGTCGTCGATTTCTTATCTCAGGCAACTAAACAAAATGTTTTACCAGAAGCTGATCATGGGGTTGGGGTATATAATGACGAACCCGGGCGAGCGGTAGGTGAGGCGTTCAAAATATACATATTACCACGCCTACTCAACGACGCAACATTCTCACAGATAGAGCAACTACCCGAACATTACAGAGAGTTAGACGAGTCGTTCAACTCATTCGACCTGTCGCCGGCCATTGAGCTCGCTGAACAACGTTACCAAAGTGAGGAGCAACGCCTGAGTGGCCGATGAGTACTCACAATGGGGGTGAAGGGTATTCCAACAGCCAAGATGGTGAGCAGGCACTACAGCCTCATATTCAGGTTGAGGAAAAGGGGCAGCGGACGGTTGAGGATTACCCATCTGATATAGTTCGCCAGCTAAAGCGGGCAGCGTTCTCTGAAGGTGAAGCAGCAAATACGTATGTCAAACATGTCCAACCGACAAACAATAGCGACGACTCAAAGGTTGCTACGGTTGAAATTCGCGACGAAGGGCTCGTAATCGATGTCGAGGATGTAGTCGGAATTGTCAACCTCACCCCCAACGCCACGCTCCAAATTGATCCTAAAATTGGGTGGAGCGAGATCTTGGAGATGTTTTTAGCAGTGGGTGAACAGCGGCGCAGTTTAGAATACCGTGGAATTCCAATTCGAGAATTCCTGGCAGATGATATCGGAATTGAGGATGTATTCATTGTCGTCGCGCTCAATTATCTCGATAGTCTGGAAGACGTTTTTCGGCATGGACTTATGCGGTCATTTGATCGCAAACGAACTGAAGGACTCGATGGTCGTGGAAGGATCGATATTGAGAAGAGTTTACTGAATTTTGACCTGCCAAGTGGCGTTCCAAAGCACGAGTTCGTCGAAAAGACAATCGAATATAGTATTCCGATAAATGATGTTATCTATCGGGCTGGCAAAGAACTTGAGAAGCTGTTTCACTTGTACGCCTCCACGGATCCAGTACAGAGTTATACGCAAATTTTCTCGAGGCTTGAACGCTCTGTCAGACGGCTCGAGCAACGAGGTGTTGTTGGGGGAAGCATCTCGCTCAGAGACGTATCTCAGGTGAGCACAAAAGACATTCCGCGGCAGCGATACTACTATTCGGATGTACTCCAGATATCAAAAACCATTCTTTCCTCAACAATCGGGCAGCCCCTTGATCAAGGGCGAGAAGAGCTACTTATGGAGTACATCATTGGGATGGAATCTCTATTTGAATCTTATGTTGGGCTCACATTAGAGAATGAGCTGGAAAAAATAGAGTCACAACCTTTCACAGAAGGTGTTGAGGATGTCTCAATCGCGAAGGAGTCATATCGATTGTTCGAGGATGACGAATTAACCCTATCCAGTCAGCCTGATCACGTAGTCCGTAAAAATGGACGCCCTGTAGCAGTCCTTGATAGCAAGTACTACGCGAAAAATAAAGATCCGCTCGAAGGGAGTTGGTCCCGCTCTCGTCTGTTATCATACGGGTTCCAGCTGGAGACGGACCAATTGGGGATGATAGCACCGTTAGCAACCCCTGGAGAGTATCGATTTAAGAAACGGTCCGGATCGCTGTATATTATCGCCCCAGAAGGGGATGAATTCACAACAGACGGGCTTAGAACAGCGATCCATGAGTTTCTTGAAGAATCAGTCGCCGACGAGCGAGATGCGGGCATCGCGAAAGACATCAAGAAACGCCGTCTCTGCCACCCAGATGTTGAAGCAACAAGTCTTCAGGACATTATTGTAGCACCTGAACTTCAAACAGAGTCTCTTATTGACGACACTAGGTTGGTGCTGAAGTACATAACCACGGATGCTCGTCTTTCGGATGAGGTCGGACCCAGAGGGACTCCATATATGGGCCCGCTAAGGGGATTCAAAGGCCATCTTGAGGAGAGGTCAGAAGGTTACGATGTTGCTGTTCCGTTCTTCATTTCAAGTAGCGATGACGAGGCTTCACAGATTAAAAATGACGAAGACATTTTGGAACAGAGCCCAGGCTTAGAGGACTGTGAAGAGTTCATTCGTATTCATTATCTAAACGTTGAGGATGGGTCAGTGGTAAACTGTGACACCCCAGCACCCTTTGGGATATCGTGGTGAAATGTCAGATTTTGAGGGTGCTACACATGCGTCTAACCATTTGAATCAGATTGAGTTGTTCGATTTGGCAAGCAACCTTGCGCCCAGCCATGGCGAGAAGCACATCCTTCTCGCCCATCTGGCGAATAGGGGCTTAGTTTTAATACAGGTAGACATGCGGGCAGGAGCATGGCGAACGCAGCTGTCTACGCGAGGGTTTCGACCCGCGACCAAGAGCTTGACACACAGCGCGACAACCTGCTCGACTACGCACGGGATCTCGGCCTCGACGTCGACGCCGAGCACGTCCTCGCAGACAAGTCGACCGGGACCGACACGGACCGCGAAGGCTACCGGGAGCTGATGGCGCTCGTCGAGGACGGCGCCGTCGACGCGATCGTCGTCCGGTCGATCACGCGCATCTCCCGGAACATGCGCGACCTCCATCGCACCGTCGGCGAGATCGTCGAGGATCACAACTGCGGGCTCTACGTTCGGAACGACGACTTGGAGATTCCACCGGGCGACGACCTCGACATGCGGGACAAAATCCTCCTGAACACACTCGGGATGGCAGCCGAGCTCGAGGCCGACATGATACGCCAACGTGTCGTCGAGGGACTTCGAGCCGCGGAAGAAGCCGGGAAGTGGACCACACGGCCACCGTACGGGTTCACAACTGATGACGACGGCTATCTCCAACCGACCGACAAGTTCAGCAACGCCGTCGACGCAATCGTCGCTGTCGAGGAGGAGGGCTGGTCCCACCGGAAGGCTTCACGTCATTCTGGAGTTCCACGACGAACGGTTCCAAATCTACTAGAAAAAAAAGAGATATACTTAGAAAAGTTTGCCGAGCGTGAATGAACTGCCAACATCCTCGTTATAACATACAAACAGGATCGACGGGCGCTTGAGTATGTAGCCGACGTGATCGGTCGGTCGCCTAGAAGAGTTAATGTATTTAAATCCAGTACGGATAGTTTGATCTGAGTGAATATGCTACCCCAGACACTCGAAACCCCAGAAATCTCAATTATTAGTTAGACAAACCCCTGTAGCAGAAGTTCGACCATGGTTGAAATACATTATTTTCACATCAATAAAGTCACCCTCACTCAAATCTGCTGGGACCTCTTCAACGTGAATAGCGAAGCCTTCGTACTTACCAAATGCCCTTCTATCACCTGTGTGATGAAGATTGATATCCAGCACGCCGATGTTGACAATATCTCCTTTCTCAACCGGCGGTTCCCTATCTGTGGCCTTTTTATGCGCTTTCCAGGATTTTTCCTGCTCTATCTCTTTGTCTGAATCAGTACTAACCGGGTTAACATCGTCTTCGTTCGCGGTATGTTGAGGTTTCTCAGAATGTAAGGTCAAGTCTAACCCAGCACTCTCAGCGATAAACTGGGCAGCGTTGTGGCGTTCTTTCTCATCAAATCGGCGTGCGCTTCCAAAGAATCTGTACTTCAGATCTCCCTTCTCTATTTGTAGATACTCACCAGCCTCACTGTATAGTACAGCATCCAAATTTGAGTAGAGAATGTGATCTAGAAACATCCCGTCATGGTAATCCTCATTATTTTGAACGAACATTTGGATCTTCTCATCTGTTATGACGAGTGAGGTATGTCCTGATATTGTGATCCCACAATCAAAGAATTCAGTTTTTTCATCAATAGCTACCTTTTCAGGGGTAGGGATTTCTGCTAATTTTCCTCCAATCGATATACGACACACAATAGAATAGATAATACATTCAGATTTTTCTAACGAATCTAATACTTTTTCTAACCTATTATTCCTCGCAGCTTTATTATCGTACTCTGTGAGTAGCTTCTGGAAAGGTCTCAGAAACATGCCTTCATCAGGGACACCGGACACATTCCATGGGGTGACGGAATTGCCTGTGCGTTCGCAGGTGTGTTCTCTTAATCTCTTTTTTAATACGTAACTTCTGAAAACCATGTTAATACAGTGATATTAGAATCATCTGATGTTAAATTTGCTATCAGCTGTATGTTATTGCTCCTTTTATTGTTGTATTCTAGGACTGTGTACAAAGGCTATCTGCTCCGACCTCGGCTCGTTGTGCTCGTACAAGAACGCGCGATAACAAGTAGAGTGTCAGTCCGCCTGCGGCGTACCCCGTCTCACACCAAGATCGAGCGCTCGCTTCGCGGCGAGCCGCTCGACGACTTCGCACTGCGCCAGCTCCGGGAGGTCGCCTCCCTCTTCGGGGATCCGGACCACGTAGGTCCGCCGTCCGAGCCGATCGACGTCGAGGTGCTGTTCGTCCGGGAGATCGCCCTCCTCCAAGAGGTCGTCCTTTTCGAGGTCATCGCGCGGGAGCGTCACGACACCCGATCCGCCGTGGTCCTGTAGCTTCTGCATAGCAGCGCCGTACTGTCTGGGTCTCTTAAAGATACCTCTGACATGGACGAAAGGTTGCTTTGTCCCATTTGAGACGAGGGTTCAACCGAGGGGGACATTACGGCCGGTCTATCGTCCGATTCCGGACGATAGACAGCGATGAATGACGTAACTGAGAGAATCCGAGGTGGTCGGGACCCGTGAGCGACGGCCCTTGCGGGCTGGCGGTCGGCGACCGCTTCGTTGAGTATCTCGAACGGTTCCGGGTGCGGTACCCGGTCAATGTCGAACTAGCCGATAAGTACGGCTTGCCCGCCGGAAACGGGCGATTTCGAAATTCAATGACACACACTCGCAGCAGCGGCGGCTACGGAGGCGACGCATGAATATCAAGAAGACGGGACTCGCGGCGCTGCTGGCGCTCGCACTCCTCACGTCGATGGCGGTACCGGCGGTCGCGCAGTCTGGTACTGAGCTCGCAGACAAGGAGGTGACCGTCGACGGCGAGACTGAGAGCGTCTACCTGGAAGTCACGAACACGAGCGGCGACGCGCTCAACTATACCGTCTACGGTATCGCTGACGGGCTCTCGACGGAGGTCGACTCCGGGACCATTTCGTCCGCCGACGAAAACGACACGGCGCGGCAGACGTTCACAGCCGACTCGGAGCAGTATGACTCCTATCGCGTCGTCGTGACCGAGGATGAGAGCGACTCCGATGAGGAGTCTGCGGACAACATCGAGATCGGGACCACAGTCAACCAATCGGGCGGCGGTGGAGCCTTCGCCGGCGTCGGTGGTAGCGGGCTCATCAACCCTACGAACGGGCTGATCGCCGTCGTCGTCCTCGCCGTGTCCTACCTCGCTGGCCTGTGGGACCCGGTAAAAGAGCGCTTGGGGGCGTAACATGCCGACCCTTTCGCTCGGCAGTGGCAGTGGCGTGGACACGCTCAACGGTATCGTCACGTACCTGTCCGAAGGCGGGAGCGTGGCCACGCTCCTGAGCGCGTCGCTCGTCGGCCTGATCACCTCACCGTTCATCGCGATTATCGACATCATTGACGCGATCACGCAGTTCGCGACCTCACCGTTCGAGGGCGCCGGCGAGTCGATCGCGTCGCTGTTCGACGGGCTCCTGACCGGACCTGCCGACCTGATCCTCGCCGGCTCAGCAATATCGGAGGCGGCAATCAGATCGGTGTTCGGCGAGACGATCGCCGGGATCCTCGCGCTGCCGCTGACGGTTGGACTCGCTCTCCTGAGCCTGTTCCTGCTCGCGCGGTTCCTGAACGAAGAGGAGACCGGGAACCTGTTCCCTGGTCTCCCATTCGACGTCCCGGTGATCGGCGCCGACGAGGAGGCGGTTGCGGACGAATGACCTCGACGTCGCCGCAGACGAAGGGAGGTGACGCCCGGTGAGCGCATCCGGCAGCGACGGCCTTCTGGAGTTCATCAACGGCGACACGTCAGGCGCGGTTCCGATTCTGAACGCTTCGAACCCCGTGAATTGGGGTAAGCTCGGCCAATCGATCGGCGCGTCGATACTCGCGACCGTGGTGGTGGGGGTAACCAACATTGTAGCTGCCATCTCGGACGCGGTCACGTCGATCCTCGGCGGGCTCGCGACGTTCCTTACGGGATTCGAAGTCTCTCTCGGGGTCGGACGATATCCGACCGCAGAAGCGCCCGGCCTGATCGAACTGACGATCGGCGGGATTGGAGGTGCCTACGGAAGCGCGTTCGAGTTCAGCTCCACGCAGTTCGGGGTGCTGGCGCTGCCGGTCAACGTTGGTATCGTGCTCGCGAGCGTCTACGTCCTCTCAGTTGGACTCCAAGCGGCAGCTTCGAGGCTGCTCGGAGGTGGGTGACATGGCGGCCGCACCTGACACGACCAGTGACAGTGGTAGCGAGGGGTACACGCTTCCAGAGACGCTTCGCCGCTTTGCGAGCTCCCCAACGGGATTCATCCTCGGTGCGATCCTCTCGCCGCTACTCCGTGGTCTGAACAACGTCGTGGTCACGATTCTGGACCTGATCACGTTCGTTTTCCAAGGCTCCGGGCCGGGACTCGTCGGAACGCTGGGTCTCGTGGATATCCCGCTGTTCATCGGGACTGAACTAGTCGAGGCCGGAGCAATAATCGGCGGATCGTCCGTCGAAGGGACCGGCCTCCTCGGCGTCGTGTCAACGGTGATCGACGCGGGAGCAGCGTTCGCATCGATCGGCGGCCCACTCGCACCGGTTATCCTCGCCGGTGAGGTGGTCGTCGTCGCGTACGTGTTCGCGTTCGTCACGGAGAGAATCGTCCTCGTCATCGCGGATGCGGTGCCGGGGCTCGCGGGGATACTCGGAACCTGAAATGTCTCTACTCAAAAACCCGGCTACGATAGTAAGCGGCCTGTTCGCGGCGGTTGCGGCGCTGTTCAACATACCGTTCGTGGACGGGATCGCGTTCTGGCTGTGGGGGAACATCAACCAGTTGTTCCTCATCTCGTCGATCGGCGTCACAGTCAGCGAACAGCTCCCGTTCCCGGAGAAGTACGCGGTTCAAGCGCTCGTCGCGACGGGCGTGATTCTGCTCGCGAAGCTTGTCCTGGACGCTGGAAACGATCTCGAAGAATCAATCGAAGATTCATGACTCACACAACCACGATCACGAACGGCGGTCGAACAACGCGGAAACCGGAGGGTGCGTAGCATGGCTGCGATGACCACCGAGGCGATCCTCGGATGGACGATCATCGCGGGCTTCGGGTACGTCATCGGTGAGTACACCGATGTCTTCGCGTACCTGTTGCTCGGGCCGAAGAAGGCGGGCGGAAAGATGCGAGGCGCGATGACGATGGACCGGATCCTCGGCGCTGGCGGGCTCCTCGGCGGTCTGTGGGCCGGTCCGGTCCTCTGGGAGATCGGGGCGACGGCCCTCGCCGGCTTCGCCGGCGGGGCCGCCGGCGTCATCGCGATCGACAGCCTCGGGTTCAAGCTCACCGGCGGCGAGCTGGCGGCCGTCGGCCTCGTTGCCGTGGTCACCTGGGCGGCGGCTTCCTACGCCGCCACGGAGGACGACAACTGATGTCGACGGTCGTGCCTTTCAGTCTCCCACGAGCGGAGACCTCCCAGAAGCGGCTCGCGGGCCTCTGGTCCGCGAACGTGGCCGCGGCACTCATCGCGACCGCTGCCGCGAGCTTCGCGTTCCCGACGGACGGTAGCATCTTACAGGGCGCTCTGGTTGGCGTATTGCTCGGAATTGCGGTGATCGGCTTTGTCGTGGCGTTCGTGGCCGGTGACCGGATGGACTCGCTCGACGAGGTGAGCGCATGAAACTCTCCACTCGTCGAACGATCCGGCAGTGGTTCCTCGACGCACCGCGTGGAACCGCTTTCGGGCTCTACGCCGGCGCCGCAGGTGTGGCCGCACTCGGCTTCTTCGCCGACGCTGACAGCGTGATACTCGCCGGCGTTCTCTCCGGGGTGCTGCTGTTCTACCTCCGCGACGAGGTCCTTCCGGCCGACGCATGCCCGAACTGTAATTCGCGGATCGACGTCCAGTCACAGCGGTACTGCGCGACCTGCGGAGAGCGCCTCGACGAGATCGAGGCGGCGCCGCCGATCGACGACCGCGTCGACGAGCGGTTTCGGCCGGTTGGACTGAGAGAGATTGAACGGACAGCAAATCGTGACGTTGAGCGCTCGCCGCCGATCGAGGCGATCGCCGACGGCGGAAGCTACGAACAGGGCGAATACGACGAGGTGCGCGAATGAGCAGCCTATTCCCGCCGCTGCGGGGTGTACACCTAGCGGGGTGGGCGACCTGTCTGGTGCTCGCACTCGGTCTGATACTCGTCACAGCCGGCGGTGGGTTCGGGGAAACGCTCACTATCGGGTACGCCGGGTTTATGCTCGGATACTGCCTGATATGGGCGTTCTTGCGGTTCCGATACGAGTCCATTGAGTTCCGCACTGCCGTCGATCTCGTCGAGGGGGAGCGATGAAGCGCGCGTGGGTCATTGCGACCGCCGCGTTTCTCGTCGCGAGTGCGCTCGTGCCGGTGGCTGGCGCCGCCGTGGGTACTCAGGCGGACGCCACGGCGGCTGTGGAGGCCCACGGACCCGCACAGACGGGAGCGAACGCGACGTGGCAAGAACCTGGACCGTTCTCGCTCGAAGAGCTGCGGAGAGGGGGCACGCGCCCACCGAGTACCGCGGAGGCGGTCACGATCCCGTCCGAGCGAAGCCTCGGGACCGGCGGTGCGTTCGTCAAGTACTCGACGCTCTCGCTCATCAATTCGCAGGACAAGGAGCTGACGCCGTCGACGCGCGTCGAAACGAACACGCTGACCTTCGAGACCAGCGCGTACGTTGACGCTGTGGGCGAGTACGAGGTCGTACTCGTCTATTGGACGCCCGAGACCACTACGGGACCGAACGGGCAGGAGCGGTCGTACGCAGCCGAGCAAGAGGTACAGCGCGTCGGGATCGACGTCGAGAAGGGTCGTGACGCGTCCCGAATCGCGCTCCAGCCGCACTTCGATGAGACGGTTCAGGTCACGATGTGGCTTGAGCGAGACGGCCAGCTCGTCGACGGCGCCCGCTGGCGTTTCGAACACCAGAGTAACCCGCTCGCGCAGTCGCCGGCGTTCTCGGTCGACTCCGAGGGCGACCTCTTCCGGTGGGGCGGGATCTTCATCCTCCTCCCGGCGCTGATCTCGCTGTTCGCGAGCCGAAAGATCGCCGACCACGTGTTCGACCGCATCGTGATCGGCGCGCAGAAGGGACTCGGCTTTTGGCTAGTCCTCTCGGGTGTGATCTTCATCGGCGCGGCCGGATTCGCCACCTTCGCGACCGCGGCCGTACTCGCGAACGCCCCCGCCGTTGTGGGACTCGTCGTCGGTCTCATCGGGCTGATCCTGATGCTCGGGCTCCGAGACGCCGACGCGGAGAAGGCGGGCTTCTTCCAGCGGCGTCTCGACGACGACGCGGTCACGCCGACGGGCGACGAGGCGGCGTCGAGCCGGCTGGTTCCGAACCGCATCAAGACCGTGGTCAGCCGCGGAGGAACGCTCTACGCGCCCGCGAAGGGGCTCACGCCGATGATCGCCCGCTACTGGGCGGACCCGGCGGCTGTCCCACGAGAGGACCTGACGACCGTCGACGAGGGAGACGCGGACTCCGACCTCGAACGCATGTACGAGGTCGACCCGACGAGCGAGGAGGTCCTCACGCACTCGCCGGCGACGCTCTCGTTCGCGCCGTCGCTCACGGTCGATGTCGAGGACGACGAGCTTGAGGACCCGCCGGAGGGAGACGGCATCGCTGCCCTCCCGGCTGCGATCTCAACGAGCCTCTCGAACTTCGCGAAGAAGCTCAACTGGTCGTTCCTCGCCGTCGCGGTCGGTGGCGGCGCGCTCGGCTATTTCGGCGGGATGGCCGTCTTCGGCGCGCAGCTCGTTGCTGTCGCGCTCGCGCTCGTCCCCGTGCTCATTGCCGGGACGGTCGCCGTCGACGGGCAGATGTCCGTCGAGCCGGCGCCGTACCACTACTCGGACGTGCGGGCGACCGTCGCGACCGAGCGCCAGGAGTACGTCGCCCGGCGGACGTTCGAGGACCTCCACAAGCAGATTCAGGACATGGACTGGCAGGCGCTCGACCGTGCTCAGTCCACGGTTCAGACCCTGCGGAAGGAGATGGCCGAGAAGATGGACGATATGTTCGGCACCGACATGGCTGACGACGTCGACGCCTCCTCGAGCTCGGACGACGGCGATGGAGACGGAGACGCGCCGGCGCCGTGGGACTTCGACAACGACGTCGAATCGGGGGTGGCGGACGATTAGCTCCACCACGTCACCCGACCCGCTCGGGTCGATCATCTCGATCCAGCGCGAAGACGACGAGCGGACGGCTGAGTCAGCGCACGTTCCCGCGCTCCCAACGCTTCGGGCGCAGCAGGGAGACGTTCGATCCCGGCTCCGGTCCGGGTTCAAGAGCCGACACGAGCTGCTCGTGTGGTCGCACGTCGCGGCCGCGATCTCCGTCGGGCGCGTCCCGGACGACTGGTTCGGTCACCTCATCAACGACCAGTGGACTGTCGCGGCGTGCCTCGACTCGGCCGCGAAGCGCGAGGCGATCTGTGGCGATACGGCGCCCTCGCCGTCTGAAGCACGCACTGAGCGTACGCGCATCATTCAGGACGTGCTTTCGCCGGCGTTCCAGAAGGCCGTCGACGTCATCCGAGCGCAGTCGAACGACTTCACAGATGACCAGGAGGGCATCCGCCACACCGACCGACAGCGGTTCATCGCGATGCGCCCGCGCCTCCACCAGCGCGTGGTAGACCAGCACCGGGCGCTCCGGACGCCGTTCGGCGAAGGCGTCCAATCGCAGGCGGACGCGGTCGAGTGGGCGGATGAAGTCGCGTACGCGGCCTCGGGACACCTCCCCCGCGACTTCACCGCGACCGTCTGTAACCCGATGAGCCAGTGGTGGACCGCGCTCGCGAACGAGCAGACGACGGTCCTCGACTCGATGCTCGCGCAAGACGTTCTCCCGGCGTGGAACAGTGCGCTCCGAACGGCCTCCTCGAACGCCGAGGAGCTGCCGAGCGGGCGAGTCGCATCCTCTACTGGAGGCAACCTATCGTGAGCAACTCAGCGAACATCCCAGAAGACATTCCGGTGGACTCGGCGGACTCGATGCTTGAGGTCGTACAGGACCCGGAGTATCTGTACGAGTGGCTTTCAGGCCTCGAAGCGACGAACATCGAGGCTACTCGGGAGGTCCAAAACGACAAGCGGCGGCACAGCATCGGCGAGAACCTGGTCCGGCACATGGAGATGACGCCGTTCCCGAAGCTCCTCGACCGACTGGAGCGGACGTCAGACCCGGTCGAGGGGACGCCGCCACACAGCACGCTTCGGCACCCCCGGGCGATGCTCGACGCGATCGTCCATACGTCCGATATGGACGGGTTCCGACTCGACTTCGAGGACTTCAGCGGACTCTCCGACGCCCGCAAAGGCGTCTTTGAGTATCTAACCAACCCGGACACGACCGTCGACGACAGCGACCTCGAAACGACCGGTGGGTCGGACGCGCTGATCCACGGGCCAATGGGGCGGGGGAAGACCACCAGCGTGTCGACGTTCATCGGGCGGTGGATGGAGGTCAACGGCGAGGCCGTCGTGTGGCGAGGGACGCCGCAGCGGACCGAGTGGCTCCCGCTCGCGCCGTGGGCCGTCGTCTGTCTGCCGGAGGGTATCGAGTACAAAGTCCAACTCGCCCCGCCGGAGGACGACTCAGGCTTCGCCGAGACCGACTTCGAGCCCATCGAGGTCGACCTCGAAGACATCGTCTGGCGCGTCGAGCGGTACAGCGACCTCGACGACCTGAACAACAACGTCCTCATGTCGGGTGCGTTCCACGTCGTCTACCCCGACCCGAGGTTCCGAAGGTGTGAGCGTATCACCCGACAGGCATCGGAGTGCCCGCCGCTGGAGTACACCAGCGTCTGGGAAGCGGAGCGAGCTCGACACGATCCCGAGCTCGAGGACAAGCAGGTGACGCCGACGAGTCACTGGTGGTTCAGCTGGCTCGTTCACCACAACGTCAACGAGCAGCGCTCGATGCGGACGACGTGGGTCTGCGACGAGGCGAGCAACCTGTTCAAACACCACGCATCGAACGACAACGGCGGCTTATCGACGAAGATCGACGCCGTCAGTCAGCAGTACGTCGACTTCCGCCGGAACGGGCTGTCGTTCGTGCTGCTCACACAGAAGCCGAGAGAGATCTCGTGGATGATCCGAAAGAAAATGCGCTGGGGAGTCACCCTCTCAGGCACCGACAACCCCACCGGTAGTGACGAGATCATCGGCGTTCGACCGCCGATGAGCACCGAGATGACGTCGACGTGGAAGCTCGGCCGCGGCCTGTTCTGGACGAGCGGCCAGTACACCGAGTTCGGCTGGGACGATCTCCCTCGTCGATACAAGGTTCCGGGGAAGCTCCGCATCATCTCGCCGGAAGTTCGGAGAGTGAGCGCCAAATGAAACTGATCTCAAACAATCGCCGAAATCGAGTCGAACCGAGTCAGCCAGACTGTTACGCGCCCGCGCGTACGCCAGCCCCCCACTCCCCCACGCGATGGAGGTCGGCATGAACATCGACGACTATCTCGACGACGAGCAGCTGAAAGTCGTCGGGTTGCTCGGGGTCGTCATCGTCGCGATGGCCGCCGGCCCGATGCTGTTGATGCCCTCGGACGACACCGAGATCAAGCCGAACAACGGCACGGTCGTGACTCCTGACGGCACGGAACTCCAAGAGGTCGACGGCGGCGTTAACCGCGGCCCGCTCGGTGGACTGAACGCTATCCCGGCGTCGCACCTCCGAGACGACGAGAGCCCGACGGTACATGCCTCGGCCGGCGCGCAGACGATGCGCGTCGAGACGACGACCGTCAACGGCGAACCGGCGCTGAACCTCTCCGACGACCGGACGCATGACGGCCGCTGGGTCTCGGTGCCGACGGAGTGGTTCAACCGGACTCAAGGCGGCGTTCCGTCGGTCGCGCGTATCGCTCACGAGGAGAACGGGACCTACACCGAGACGATACAGGTCCGCGGCGACTCCGCGGCGTTCTACGTTCGCGGCTTCTCGACGAACACGGTCACCTTCGGCGGCGAGCTGGTCATCCGTGACCGGCCGGCCGTCGACGGCACTCGTCACACGTACCAACTGGACTCGCGCGACTCCGTCGACGACCTATCGATCAATGTGACGGGCGTCAATAACACCGTTTCAGAGTCTGTGATGACTACAACCAGTGACGGGGACTCTATTTCAATTGATGTCGGAGGTAACACAGCCCCAGAAAATGAAACCGTCACACTCACCGGCAAATCGGAGACGAACACCCGCACGGTTTCGGGGACCAACAATGGTGGAACGACAACAGAGCAAATTGACGTGGACGGGACCGAAGCGCCGTCAAATGCGGAAATAACGTTTGCTCATAACTCCGGTGATGGAGAGTATGAGCCATCGGATAGCAAATTTTATGTAGATCAGCAGAAAGACCGCCTCCAAGATACGTATGTTATGGATTGGTCAGACGAAGCCGGACAAGAGCCACCAGCAGTTATCCAAGAGTTTGAGACTTATATCTACGCGAGTGACGGGGAATCTATCGAGACAGAGGTCTACCTAGCGAACGGCGACACGGACCCCTTTGCCAACGGTGAGAAAGTGGGGGCACTCACCGGAAACGTTGTTCAGGGTGAGAGTACCCACTTCAGCTTGTCCGGGTTTAATTTTGAAACCACCGGAGAGACGGTTTCTGTTGGTCTTAGAGAGGTTGACTCCATCAATGATAACGACCTAAAACTCGGATATAACGATTATACATTTTACAAGCCATATTTCACCCGAATCTCGCAGAACACCGCTGAGGTGTCCGTAACAGACGATTCAGGTGTTATCACATATACGGCACCAATTGACGAACAGGAGACAAAGAATATCGACATATCGAGGTCAACGGACTCCATAGAAATATCAGGAGCTACCTCAAATCAGGTGGAATACGACCTCTCATGGACAGAAACCTCGATCACGGAAGATCCGTCGATTGAGATAGGCGGAACTACCGTATCTCACTCGGGGAAACTCTCAGGTGGAGAAACGGTTACGGAGTCTCTCGACCTTCCAACTGGGTCGAATACAGGCGAGATGTCGGTTACTGGACCGGTTGACGTTTCTGTGTCATGGACAGAGGTCAGTCAGACGCGCGGTCCCGTCGTGGAATTGAACGGTGAGACTGCCGCCTACAATGGCACCCTCGCCGAAGGCGAGACCGTCGACCTCGGCGGCAGCGTCTCGTGGCTCGAAGACGGCCAGAACAACGTCACCGTCCACGTCGGCGACGGCTCCTACTCGGGGGACGGCCCCGAGCCGCAGGTCGACGTCGAGTACCGCCACGGCCTCGAATCGCCGCGCACCGTCGACTACGAGAGCGAAGCGCTCTCCGAGCGTTACAATATCTCGAAGACGTATACGACGGCGCGAGCGAACGCCTCCCTCACCATCCCGCACGCTCGCACGGTCCTCTCGATGCGAGCGCTCGACTACCGGCTAAACGAGACGGGGAGCTGGTCGAGTGTCCCGCAGTCGGCCGCGAACCTCTCGGGGACGACGCTCGACGTCGACGTGGCGGCGCTCGCCGGCGACCCGGTGCCGGAGGGAACGACCATCGAGGTCCGCTCCACCGGCTCGCGCGTCGACGCGCACAACTCCGAGATCTCGGTCGTCCGCGCGACGCCGGTCGGGTTCGACATGAACTCCCGTATCCAGCTCGACTCGTGGAACTCCGGGAGCTACCTCGAAGTGGGCGAGACGCCACAGGGCGGACTCGTCTACTACGCCGAGAACGAGACGTACAGCGCCGAGAGCGACTACGTCGAACTCTACAGCGACGGGTCGCAGCAGTTCTACGCGCCGAACGCGAGCAGTGGCTCGAAGCTCACGCTGAACACGCTCTCCGCTCGCGTCTCGCCCGACCGGAACTCCATGCGCGTCCGCGTCCCGGAGAGCCTCAACGCGACCAACACCGAGTTCGTCGTCGAGCCGGCCTCGGTCGTCGGTGACTCGTGGACCGCCGAGTACGTCGCCGGCACCGACGGCCAGTGGTACGCCGTCGTGGACGGCTCCGGCAGCGAGCTCGGCTCTGCCGAGAAGCCAGACGCGATCGAGGTGAGTCGCGACGATGTCGGCCTCGTGTCGATCGTGCCGACGGAGGCGCCGAGCACGTCGACGGACGGTCCGGGTGGCGGCATCTTCGCGGCCGCTACGACCGGGAACCTCCCGAGCCTCATCGTCCTGTTCGGCAGCGTCGGGATGCTCTTCGTCGCCGGCACGCGGCCGGCGAGTTCGCGAGAAGCGGTCGAGCGGTTCGCCGGAAGCGTCGGCGGCCTCGTGGGTCGCGTTCCGCGCATCGGTGGCGCGCTCGAATCCGCCGTCGAAAGTGGACTCTCGTCCGCTGGCAGCGGCCTCGTGACGGTCGGGGAGAACAGACTGCTCACGGGCGCTATCGGCGTCGCCGTCGCTGTGGCGGCCAACGAAGCCGGACTGTACAGTATCGGCTCCGAAACGGGCGCTATCCTCGCGGTCGGTGGGATCGCTGTCGGCTCGCTGTTCCTCCTCCGGGAGGCCAACGAGTTCACGACCGCGCGGTGGATCGCGATAGTCGCCGTTGCCGGCGTCGTCGCGCTCCAGGGCCTCGGCGAGGGCGACCTCCTCGCGGAGTTCGTCAACTCCGACGCGTTCCTCATCGCGATCCTGATCGGCGGCTACGCCGTCATCCAGCTGGTCCGTGAGTACCGCGCGAACAACGGTCCCGACGACGACCGACCGCAGGTGATCGTCGGCGGCCGGTTTAGAGACGGCGGCGACGAGGGGTCAGACTGATGAGCTGGCTCCTCGAAGCGCTGGAGGCACTCGGCGCCGGGCAGCAGCTACTCATGGGCGCGATGCTGCTGATGGGTGCGCTCTACGTGCTCAAGTTCGTCAAAATCGGGAAGATAATCGGTGACAGCATCTCCTCGATGGCCGGATACGGGATCGTCCTGCTCGTCGCCGGTGGACTCTTGATTGCGTTTGGCTGGGTCGACCCGAACGTCTCCGCCATGACGTCACAGTTGTCGACCGCCGTCGACGCTCTCTGGAGTGTTGTCGGCGAGTGGGTCGTCGAGCAGACGCTCGGGCGGCTCAACGAAGTTGTGGCCGCGTAGCGCCGCCAGCAGAACAGCACCCGCTTCTCGGCGCGTGCTGTGTCGCTATTAGCGTTCGAAGCGATACGCGCCGGTTGGTACCCAAACACCCTTCGGGTGGTTAGGAGTGAAAATTTTTCGCGCTGGCCAAACCCCGGCTTCGAGTGCTTCAGGTGGAACTTCTGAAAGCGGTTGCTGTGTATTTTCCCCCGAAGGGGGTGCCCTTAGGCACACTCCCTAAGGGGTCTGTCCCAGCCCATGGGATCGAACCCTGACCAACCGCCGGGGTCGCGACGACGTCGAGGTCGACCGCGACCGCGATCGAGAGCAAAATCGGCTCAGATACCACTCAAAACGTTACGAGGTGGACACGAAACAGGGGGCAGGATAGTGTTGCCACTCAGCTGTCGGTGGTCAGCGGGGGAGCTTCGACGAGAAGAGAACGTCCCCGTTCCGGTTGATCGGCCGCTGACCCGTTCGACGTCCCTTCTCCTTCTCCGTCCAGGAGAACTCACCGCTGATGAACTTCCGGTACGCCATCGAGCCGGTGTCCTCAGCCGCGTCGACGCCGGCGCGGATGAGCTTCACGAGTTCGACGCGGGAGAGGGGCTGGCCGCCGAGATCGACGACCATCCCGTCGACGGACTCAGTGATCGAGATACCGTGGCGCCGAGCCCAGCGTGCGAGCGCGGAGTCCTGGTCGATCATCTCCGTCTCCGCCGACGCCAGCTGCCGAACACCGCCGACGACCCAGTCCGTAACGTCCTCGAAAGTGCTCAGCAGGTCCTGAAACTTCTCGCGGATCAGGCTGTCCTCAAACGACATCTTCGCGTTCGCGACCTCAACGAGGTCGTCGAACTTCTCCGCGGCGCGGTAGACCGTCGAGCGAGACGTGTCCGAGAGCTCGGCCAACTGCTCGACGTCGGCGCCGTCGCCGCCGTCGGTCAGCGCGGCCAGCACAGATCGCTCGGACTCGGTCGCGTCGCCGCGCGCGAAGTGCGCGACTGCCTGCTGCTCTTCGCCCTCCTGGACGCTGGGCATCTTGTTGTCCACGAGGTCGAGATCTCGCTCTGACTCTGTCGCCTCGAAGTAGTGATCCGCCGTGTAGACACGCGGATCAGCGCGCGTCGGGAGGCCTGCCCAGAGGAGGACGTTCAGCAGCGACTCGTCGAGCTCCTTCCGGAGAGCGTCGACGTCGAACGCGCCCTCTTCGCTCCAGGGCACTGAGGCGAGGTCGGAGTAGTCCTTCGACCACTGGAGTTCGAGCTTCGGGTCCGAGAGCGGATCGTCGTCCGACGACGTCTCCTCGGACCGGGCGAACTCAGGGTGGTAGTACTTCACCAGCTTTCCGACGCCGTTCGGCTTCTCCGTGAGCTTCTTCCAAGTCGACTCGTCGAGCGCGACGGCGTTGCGATGGCCGACAACCTTCTCGTTGTCCCACTTGTACTCTCCTCTCCCGCGGTTGTTCGACCCGAAGAGCGCGAGTTGATCGAGGACCGCGCCCTGTCCGGCGACGTGTTGCTCGCCGGCGCTGCGGTCCAGGCGGAGGTACATCTCCATCTGATAGGCGTTCGAGTGGTCGTGAACGCACTCGTCGCGGAAGTAGTGCGTACTGATGTCGAGCTCTTCAGCGAGTCGACGGAGCAGCGGGATCACCTCGTCCGGCTCTAAGTTGCTGGAGTTCGCCTGAACGCGCAGGCCGTACGGGAGATCCTCCGGCATCGACCCGATGCGCTCGCCGTCAGCTGTGCGTGCGTTCGGAAGCGACGGGCGGAACTGGAACGACGCCTTCCGCTCACCGAGACCGTCCTGCGCTCGGA
Organism: Halorubrum tropicale; assembly: GCF_001280455.1. Classification (NCBI taxonomy): domain Archaea; kingdom Methanobacteriati; phylum Methanobacteriota; class Halobacteria; order Halobacteriales; family Haloferacaceae; genus Halorubrum; species Halorubrum tropicale. The sequence continues at coordinate 118,150 of NZ_LIST01000002.1, read as the reverse complement.
CGGCGATCTGGTACTCGTTGAACGTTTCGTAGGGGCGTGTCGGCGCGGCGATGCCGCCGGACCAGTACTTCGTCTTGTCCGCGTTGATCTCCCAGAGCTCCCCGTCAAAAACGAACGACTCGATGTCCTCGGCGACGCTCGGCTCGTACTGCGAGACGATCGCGTCGTACGGCGACAACGATCCGGGATGGCCGTTCTGACTCGTGTCGGGCTGCGAGAACAGCAGGTGGGCGCCGAACGCGTGAACACGCGGCTCGACGCACTCAATCGGTCCCTCGACGTCGAAGGTTCGGTACTGGGTCGACTCGGGACTCTTGGGATGGACCTGCCGAGTTCCCTCGTTGGCGGCATCGCGAAGCTCACGCGCCTCGTCGGAATCGACGACGGCCTCGATCGAGTCCTCCTCGTCACCAGTGACGGGCTCGGCGTCGTTCAGCAACTCGTCGAGGTCACCCTGCGGCCCGGGTTCCAGGTAGTCGTCGCTCACGGCACCACCTCGCCAGCGGGAACGACGACGGGGCGCTTCGAGCCGTCGGCGAAGACGGCCCCGATTGAGACCCACGGCTCGCCGCCGCGGTCGCGAGAGGAGCCGACCTCGACGTTCGCATCTCCGGGACCGATCGCGAGGACGTACTCACAGGACCGACAGCAGTAGCCGCGAACACAGACGGTGTTGCCGTCGACGCGCCGGGGACCCTGGTTCGCGAGCCGCATCGTCGGTATCTGTGGCGAGCCAAGCGAGTCTTCGACCGACTCCTGACAGCGAGGGCAGGCCGCAATGCGGGCGCCGCCGGTCCAGCGGGCGATCGGACGGCGGATGAGAACCGAGTCGGTCATCGGTCCAACCCCTTGGGCATCCGGACGCGATGCGCGGTGGTCCAGGGCTCGACGTCGTCTCGATCACTCAGCATCGGACTCACCCCCGTAGAGCGCCTTTCGAGCGTCCGGATCGAGGTCGTGGACGCCCTCGTGTTCACGGAACCAGCTGACGAAGTCGCCTGCGGACGAGCGGTCTATCTCTACACACTCGCGTGGTTCGAGGTCCCGATCGACGGTCACGAAATGGACGAGGCCATCATCGTCGGGCTCGGCGCTGTCGAACAGCGCCCACCCGTCGACGCCGAGCGCGACTCGGCGCATCTTCTCGCCGTCGACGGCGATCTCCTTTGGAATCTCGTTGAGCGTCAGAAATCGGTTGCCGACGGTTGCGTAGATCCCGGGATCGTCGACACCGTCGAGGCGGCGGACACGCTCCCAGATCTCGGGATTGTGTTCGCGGTACCGGGCGACGTGGTACTCGCAATACGCAATGTCGCCACCGATCACGGGCCAGGGGAGACGGTAGCTCTGTTCCCGGTCGCAGTGACCGCACTCACAGATCACGTGCTCGTCGACGGGACCGACGTCCGGTTCGAGGGCTCGATGAGCACCCGAGTACCACGGCTGGCTTCGTGGACGGCTCATCGGTTTCCTCCGTCAGCGCGCAGCGGGGCGCCGACACGCTGGCCACGGTTACGGTTCGGGTCCTCAGCGGGGTCGACGAGGTCGACGTCGACGCCTGCGGCGCTGCCGCGGCTGATGCGACGGAAGCAGTCGCATCCGAGACAGCGGTGTGCGACTCCGTCTTCGTCGCCGAATACGGCACAAAAGCGATCCGACACGTGCCGGTCGCAGTACCGGCATGATCGGCCGTCGACTGAACCGCCGATCTGGCGGTTCATAGCGCACCCCCCTGAATGCGGTTTTCAGGCGCTTGATAGGGTTGAGACTGGTGGCAATGGAAACCAGTCAGAATTTTTATGGGACCGCTGAGAGTCGAACTCAGGTCATACGGACCCCATCCGCATAGGATACCACTACCCCACGGTCCCTGACTACACGCAGACGAACGGCGGTCCGGTAATTAAGGACTTCGCTTCACTCGTCGGCGGCGTCCCGCGACGCCACGGGGTCGCCGCCGTCCCGGACGGCGAGACTCCCGATCGGGTCGCCCTCGTAGACGGCCAGCCCCTCGCACCGGCCGAGGACGTACCCGTCATGTTCGGCGCGGACCGTCGCGCGTGACGTTCCCGCCGCGTCGACCGCCTCGCTCTCGTCGAACGCGTCGCCGGCGTCGACGCGGTGGCGGACCTATAAAAGAACGCGCTCCAAGTCGACGACCTTCCCGCCGTCCGCGCTCGGGTCGCCGACGACTCGCCCCAGACAGACCGCGGTGCCGTCCGGGGTGAAACACGCGACGAGCGGCGGATCGCCCTCGTCGGCGTCGGGCTCCCGACCGCTGACCGTTCCGGGGACCGCCGCGTCGTCCGCGTCGATCACGCCGGGCGCGTACACCGGCGCGCCGGTCGCGACGCTGCGGGCGGCCGACCGCGCGACCGCCACCGCGGGGAGGTGCGTCAGGGCGTCCTCGGCGGGACGGACCACCTCGCGGAGGAGCGCGTCGTCGCCCTCCTCGGCCCAGGCGAGCGCGTCCACGAGGTCCTGGAGCGGGCGGAGGTCGCGGTCGTCGAACGGGTCGGTGGCGGTGCGGCGGAGGTGGCCCATGTGCGCGCCGACCCCCGTCGCGAGCCCGATGTCGTGACAGAGCTTCCGGACGTACGTCCCCGACTCGCAGCGGATCCGGAGGAGCGCCCGGCGGTCGGCGACCTCCAGCACGTCGAGGTCGTGGACCGTCCGCGTGCGGAGGCGACGGCTCACGGCGCTCTTTCGGGGCGGCTTCTGGTACACCTCGCTCTCGAACTCCGCGACCACCTCGCGGAAGTCCGCCGGCGGGGCCCCGTGGAGCTCCAGCACCGCGACGTACTCCTTCGCGCCTTCGAGGAACACCTGCGCCATGCGCGTCGCGTCCCCGGTCAGCGTGGGGAGGCAGCCGGTGACCTTCGGGTCGAGGGTTCCGGAGTGGGCGACGCCGCCGGTGGGGGGACCGGCCGGATCGAGCGCGGCGAGCGTTTCGTCTATCGCGTCGCGCACCCACGCCGACACCTGATGCGATGAGGGGCCGGCGGGCTTGTCGAGGTTGACGACGCCGAACCGGAGCAGTTCCGGCACCGAGCGCTCGCCCGGCGGCGCCCTGAGCGGGTCCTCCCCGTCGGCGAGCGCGTCGGCGTCGGAGTCTGAGGCGTCTGTCATGCGGAGGCGGGTTGGGGACTCAGAAGTCGTACGCGACGCCCTCGACGGGCGATTTCCCCTCGTCGTCCTCGGGGTCGTACGCCTCGACGGTCGCGACGAGGACGTCGAGGAACGGTTCGGGGCCCCAGCGGGCGGTGTTGTACGCGGCGTCGTAGATCGAGAGATCCTCGATGTCGATGTTGTAGTACTCCCGATACCGCTTGCGCTCGGAGGCCTCGCGGCGCTCCGTCTCCGTTCGCGCGCGGTCGACCGGCTTCGCCTCGCGCGCCGCGATCCGCTCGGCGCGGACCGACAGCGGCGCGTCGAACCAGAACCGGAAGTCGGCGTGGTCGGCCGCGAGCCACCCGGCGAGCCGCGATTCGAGGACCACGTCGTCGCGCTCGACGGCGATCTCGCGGAGCCGGCGGTCGAGGTCGCGGTCGATCTGTGGGTCCTCCTCGGCGAACTCGTTGAACTCGACGGGCGTCATGTCGCGTTCGGCCGCCATCTCGCGGAAGATGTCGCCGCCGGAGACGTGTCCGAGGCCGAGCGCGTCCGCCAGTTGGACGGCGTTAGTGCTCTTCCCGCTGCCGGGCGGGCCGGAGACGGTGATCAACATATCACCACTGCGCGGGTGTCGTTCAAAACGGTTGTCGTTCGGCCGCGGCGGGGCCGTCCGTTCGCGGGCAATCCGGCCCCGCTCGGTCAGGGCTCGTCGTCGGCCGTCGCGGCCGTCATCGACCAGACCGCGACGAGGCCGAGGAGGAGCGCGGGGACGAGCGGGAGCGCGAGGTACGTCGCGAAGAAGGGGAGACCGAACCAGCCCGCGGCGTACGGGTAGACGTAGATGATCCCGGGGATGACGAGCGCGCAGATGAATATCGCCGCCGTCAGCGCCCACCCCTTGCGGCCGAAGCCGTCGGCGGCGGGCTCGTCGGCGGCGGTCGGGCCGCCGGCGCCGGCGCTGTCGGTCGCGTCGGCGCCGTCGTCGGTGCCCGGGACGTGGACGTAGCCGCCGTCGGTGGTACCGTCGGCGGTCGCGTCCGCGTCGTCGTTGTCGGTCTCAGAGCTCACTGTCCGGCTTTAGCACCACCTTGCCAAAGCCCTCACGGTTTTCGATCATCTCGTGTGCGCGCGCGGCCTCGCTCATCGGGAGGACCTCGCGGACGCGGGGCTCGAAGGTGCCGTCCCAGACGAGTTCCAGCACGTCGTCGACCTCGCCGGGCGTCGCCATCGTGGAGCCGATGACGGAGAGCTGGTTCCAGAAGATGCGGTTGAGCCCGGCGCCGGGGTTCGGGCCGGTCGTGGCGCCGCAGGTGACGAGCCGGCCGCCCTTCGCCATCGACTTCAGCGAGTTCGGGTAGGTGGCCTCGCCGACGTGGTCGACGACCACGTCGACGCCGCGCTTGCCGGTGAGCGCGGCGACCTCCTCGGCGAAGTCGTTCGCCTCGTAGTCGATGACGTGGTCTGCGCCGCAGTCCTCGGCGTGCGAGAGCTTCTCCTCGGTGGAGGCGGTCGCGTACACCTCACAGCCCGCGTGGTCGGCGATCTGGACCGCGGCGTGGCCGACGCCGCCGGAGGCGCCGAGGACGAGCACCTTCTCGCCGGCCTCGATGTCGGCGCGCGTCTGGAGCATGCGCCACGCGGTCTGGAAGACGAGCGACGCGGAGCCGGCGACCTCCCAGTCGACGCCGGACGGGACCGGGACGAGGTTCGCCGCGGGCACCGTTGCCTTCTCCGCGTGGACGCCGCGGACGTGCTCGCCGATGATGTGGAAGGAGACGCACAGCGACTCCTCGCCGTTGCGACAGAACTCGCAGTCCCCGCAGGAGACGCCGGCGCTCACGGCGACGCGGTCGCCCGGCTCGAAGCGCGTCACGCCGTCGCCGACGGCCTCGACGACGCCCGCGGCGTCGCTGCCGGGAACGTGCGGCATCTCCAGGTCGATGCCGGGCATCCCGCGTCGCGTCCAGACGTCGAGGTGGTTCAACGCGCCCGCCTTCACGTCGACGAGGACCTCGCCGCGGTCCGGTTCGGGGTCGGGGAACTCGCCGTACTCGATCACGTCGCGGTCGCCGTGGTCGGCGAACTGAACGGCCTTCATGCTCGGACCCTCCCGCGGGACCCACTAAACACTACGCCTCACGGAAACGGGGGACCGGCCCCGCGAACGGAGACGCGAACCCGCGGGACTGCGCGCGAACTGACCGTGCGAGACCCCCACAGCGACTCGACCGTTTCGTGATGTTTAAGTACCGAAGGCGGGAGCATACGAACGCACGAACTGCAGGGGCGTCGGGCCCCGAGTCCGCAAGGGCGATGATACAACGCGGGTTGCGGTAGCCAAGCCTGGCCCAAGGCGCAGGGTTGCTAACTCTGTGGCGTCACTGCCTCCGGGGTTCGAATCCCCGCCGCAACGCTCGAACGGACGAGTACCGCCGATTCGCGTCGGTAGGGCTCACCACAACCAACACATGAGCACGGAAGAATCACAGGACGACTCGCCGGAGGAGGAGGAAGACCTCCAGTACTTCGTTCGGATCGGGGGCGCGGACCTCGACGGGACGAAGACGGTCGAGCGAAGCCTGTCCGAACTCGACGGCATCGGCACGCGCACGGCGCGGCTGGTCGCCGAGAAGGCCGACGTGGACCGCAACGCCACGTTCGGGCTCCTCGACGAGGAGGACATCGACGCGGTGGTCGACATCGCCGAGAACCTCGAAGACCACGTCCCGTCGTGGATGACGAACCGACAGAACGACTTCTTCACCGGAGAGACGACGCACCTCGTCGGCACCGACGTCAGCGAGAAGCGCCGTCACGACATCAACCGGATGAAGGTCATCGAATCGTACAAGGGCGTGCGCCACAAGCGCGGGCAGAAGGTCCGCGGCCAGCGCACCAAGTCCACGGGTCGCTCGGAGGGGACCATCGGGGTCAACGTCGAGGAGATCCGCGAGGAGATGGCGGACGACGAAGGCGGTGACGACGAATGAGCACCGGAAAGAACACCAAGGGCTACGAGACGCCGAACCACCCGTACCAGGGCGAGCGCATCGCCGAGGAGTCCGATCTCCTCTCGCGGTACGGCCTGAAGAACAAAGAGGAGTTCTGGCGTGCCCAGTCCGAGCTGCGTAACATGCGTCGGGAGGCCCGACGGCTGCTCGGCGAGGCGCAGGGCGACGTCGAGGCCGCCCAGGACGCCGGCGCGGAGTTCGTCACTCGACTTCGCCGCATCGGCATCCTCGGCGACAACGACGACATCTCGACGGTCCTGTCGCTCGACGTGACCGACCTCTTGGAGCGTCGCCTCCAGACGGTCGTCTACCGACAGGGCTTCGCCTCCTCGACCCAGCAGGCCCGCCAGTTCATCGTCCACGGCCACATCACCGTCAGCGGCGCCCGCGTCACGCGCCCGTCGGTGAAGGTGGACGTCGACGACGAAGGCGCCATCGCCTTCGACGAGACGAGCCCGCTCGCGGACGATCTCCACCCCGAGCGCGCGGAGTCACAGGAGTAACCAACCATGAGTGAATCCGAGGACGGAAAGTGGGGCATCGCCCACGTGTACGCGTCGTTCAACAACACGCTCATCACGGTCACCGACGAGACGGGCGCCGAGACGATCGCCAAGTCGTCCGGCGGCACCGTGGTGAAGCAGAACCGCGACGAGGCGTCGCCGTACGCCGCCATGCAGATGGCGGAGGTCGTCGCCGAGCGCGTCAAGGACGCCGGTCTGGAGGGCGTGCACGTTCGCGTGCGCGGCCCCGGCGGCAACCTCAACAAGTCCACCGGTCCCGGTGCGCAGGCGACGATCCGCGCGCTCTCGCGTGCGGGCGTCGAGATCGGGCGCATCGAGGACGTCACGCCGATCCCGCACGACGGGACGAAGGCGCCGAAGAACAAGCGAGTCTGACATGACCGAAGACGAATTCGACGTCCAGTACGTCGAACGGGACGAACGCAGCGCGCGGGTGCTGATCCGCGGGCTCACGCCGGCGTTCGCGAACGGCATCCGCCGCGCGATGATCGCCGACGTCCCGACGTTCTCGATCGACACCGTTCGGTTCGTCGAGAACTCCTCGGTCATGTTCGACGAGATGATCGGCCTGCGTCTGGGGCTCGTGCCCCTGACGACGCCGCTCGACGACTTCGAACTCGGCGACGAGGTCACCCTCGCGCTCGACGTCGAAGGCCCGGCGACGGCGTACTCCGGCGACATCGAGAGCAGCGACCCGCTCGTCGAGGTCGCCGACGAGAACGTCCCGATCATCGAGCTGAAGGAGGGACAGCGGTTGGAGTTCGAGGCCGACGCGGTCCTCGACACCGGCAAGGAGCACGCCAAACACCAGGGCGGCGTCTCCGTCGGCTACCGCCACCTCCAGCGCGTCACGGTCGAGGGCGACCGGGGCGAGTTCGACGACGACGAGCCGAACATCCTCCGCGGCGTCATCGAGACGCCCGAGGGCGACATCGAGCTCACGGACGAGTTCGACAACGACCTCTCGGAACGGTTCCCCGGGAAGGAGGTCGCGGTCGAGGACGTGCCGGGCGCGTTCGTCTTCCACATCGAGACGGACGGCTCGTTCGACGTCGAGGAACTGCTGCTCCGCGCCATCGACTCCATCGAGGAGCGCGCGGACGAACTACAGACGAAAGTCGCAGTCTAAGGAAATGACGGCCCTTCGAACCAACACCCTGACCGTCGCCCCCGCCGACAGCCGCGGCCCCGCTCCGACCGCCGGAGCGCCCGCGGCCGACGCGGCGGACGGCGGGACCGAAAGTGGTTTGAAGGGAGCCGGAATACGATGGAGTGCACGCAGGGATAGCCAAGTCAGGCCAACGGCGCAGCGTTCAGGGCGCTGTCCTGTAGAGGTCCGCAGGTTCAAATCCTGCTCCCTGCACTCCGTTTTCCACGAACTCTCCGTTCAGGAGGGACAGCTATGAGTAGCAAGACGAACCCGAAACTACAGAACCTCATCGCCGATCTGAAGTCGGTCTCGCGTGGCTCCGGTGCCAACGTGTGGCAGGACGTCGCCGACCGACTGGAGAAGCCACGGCGCACGCACGCTGAGGTCAACCTGGGCCGCATCGAGCGGTACGCTCAGGAAGACGAGACGGTCGTCGTCCCCGGCAAGGTGCTGGGCAGCGGTGTGCTCGAAACGAACGTCACCGTCGCCGCCGTCGACTTCTCCGGGACCGCCCGGACGAAGATCGACCAGGCCGGCGAAGCGGTGACGCTGGAACAGTTCATCGAACAGAACCCCGAAGGGAGCGACGTGCGGGTGATCCGATGAGTCTCGCGAAGATCGACGCGGACGTCGTCGTCGACGCCCGCGACTGTATCCTCGGTCGCGTCTCTTCCGAGGTCGCGCAGCGCGCCCTCGCCGGGGAGACCGTCGCCGTCGTCAACGCCGAGCGCGCCGTCATCACCGGCAACGAGGAGTCGACGATGGAGACGTACCACAAGCGCGCGGAGCTCGGCTCGGACAGCGGGCCCTACTACCCCAAGCGCCCGGACCGGATCTTCAAGCGCGCCATCCGCGGCATGCTGCCGTACAAGTCGGAGGACGGTCGCGAGGCGTTCTCGAACGTGCGCGTGTACGTCGGGAACCCCTACGAGCGCGACGAGGACGTCGAGAGCGTCGTCCTCGACGGCACCTCGCTCGACCGCCTCTCGAACATCAAATTCACCACGCTCGGGGACATCTCCGAGTCTCTGGGAGCCAACGTCACATGGTAACGAACACCTCAGGCAAGAAGAAGACGGCCGTCGCCCGCGCCACCGTGCGCGAGGGCGAGGGCCGCGTGCGCATCAACTCCCAGCCAGTCGAGCTGGTCGAACCGGAACAGGCGCGGCTCAAGATGCTGGAGCCGTTCCGCATCGCGGGCGAGGAGCTCCGCGAGGGCGTCGACATCGACATCGACGTCGAGGGCGGCGGCTTCAGCGGGCAGGCGGACGCGGCCCGGACCGCGATCGCCCGCGGCCTCGTCCAGCACCTCGGCGACGCCGAGCTGCGCGACGCGTACATGAACTTCGACCGCACCCTGCTGGTCAACGACGTGCGCCAGTCCGAACCCAAGAAGTGGGGCGGACCCGGCGCGCGCGCTCGCTACCAGAAGTCCTACCGCTGAGGTGATCCAGTCATGATGATCCCGGTCCGGTGTTTCACGTGCGGCAACGTCGTGGGTGAACACTGGGAGGAGTTCAAAGAGCGGGCTCGCGAGGGCGACGAGGACCCCGGCGAGGTGCTCGACGACCTCGGGGTCGACCGGCACTGCTGCCGGCGCATGCTGGTCAGCCACCGCGACCTGGTCGACGTCGTCTCGCCGTACCAGTAACCATGTCAGGACAGCGATACAATCGATACGAGAAGGCACGCATCCTCGGCGCGCGAGCGCTACAGGTGTCCTACGGGGCGCCCGTGCTGATCGACACCGACCAGACGGAGCCGATCCTCGTCGCCGCGGAGGAGTACGACGCGGGCGCGCTCCCGTTCACGGTCCGGAGGGAGAGCTGATGACGCGGATCACCAGCGTCTCGCTCCGCCGCGTCCTCGACTCGCGCGGGAACCCGACGGTCGAGGCCGACGTGCTCACCGAGTCCGGCGGCTTCGGCCGCGGCGCGGCCCCCAGCGGGGCCTCGACGGGCGAGTACGAGGCGATCGAACTGCCCGCGAGCGAGTCCATCGCGAAGGCCCGAGAGCACGCGGTGCCGCGCCTCGAAGGCGTCTTCGCGGGCGACCAGCGCGCGGTCGACAACGCCTTGCGCGCCGCCGACGGGACGGACGACTTCTCCGCCATCGGCGCCAACAGCGCGGTCGCCATCTCGATGGCGGCGGCGAAGGCGGCGGCCGACGTGCTGGGCGCGCCGCTGTACCAGCACCTCGGCGGCGCGTTCCGCGGCGAGAACTTCCCGATTCCGCTCGGCAACGTCGTCGGCGGCGGGGAGCACGCCAAGGAGGCGACCCACATCCAGGAGTTCCTCGCGGCCCCCGTCGGGGCGCCGAGCGTCTCGGAGGCCGTCTTCGCGAACGCCGCGGTCCACGCGGCTGTCGCGGACGTGCTCGACGAGCGCGGCGTGCCCGCGGCGAAGGGCGACGAGGGCGCGTGGGCGCCACCGATCTCGGACGCGGAGGCGTTCGAGGTCGTCGACGAGGCGGTCGACCGGGTCGAGGAGGAGGTCGGCTTCGAGATCCGCTTCGGGCTCGACATGGCCGCCGCCGAGCTGTACGACGACGACCGAGAGGCGTACGTCTACGGCGACGAGACGAAGTCGGCCGACGAGCAGATCGAGTACGTCGCCGGCCTCGTCGACGAGTACGACCTCGCGTACGTCGAGGACCCGCTCGACGAGAACGACTACGAGGCGTTCGCGGAGCTGACCGAGCGGGTCGGCGACCGGACGCTGATCTGCGGCGACGACCTGTTCGTCACCAACGTCGAGCGACTTCAGGACGGGATCGACGCGGGCGCGGCCAACAGCATCCTGATCAAGCCGAACCAGATCGGAACGCTGTCGGACGCGTTCGACGCGGTCGAACTCGCCGCCCGCAACGGGTACGAGACGGTCATCTCCCACCGTTCGGGCGAGACCGAGGACGCAACCATCGCACACCTCGCCGTGGCGACCGACGCCGGCTACATCAAGACCGGCACGGTCGGCGGCGAGCGCACCGCCAAGCTGAACGAACTGGTCCGCATCGCGGACGACGCGGTATGACGGGCCCACACCACGCATGAGCGAAGACAACGACGCGGTCGAACTCGACGACGACGCGGAGACCGAGGCGGTCGACGCGGCGGTCGAGGAGGAGGCCGACACGACCGAGGAACCGACCGCCGACGCGGGCGCCGAGGGGGCGTCTGCCGACGCCGAAACTGGGGCGTCTGCCGACGCCGAGAGCGAGGCCGCAGAGGAGGCCGAAGAGGAGGCCTCCCCGTTCGACGACGACGTCATGCCCGACGACGACGTCGACCTGCTGATTCCCGTCGAGGACTACCTCTCCGCCGGTGTCCACATCGGGACCCAGCAGAAGACGAAGGACATGGAGCGGTTCATCCACCGCGTCCGCGACGACGGGCTGTATGTCCTCGACGTGAGCCTGACCGACGAGCGGATCCGCACGGCCGCGGACTTCCTCGAGAGCTACGACCCGGAGCAGATCCTGGTCACGTCCTCGCGGCAGTACGGCCGGTTCCCGGCCGAGAAGTTCGCGGACGCCATCGGCGCCCGCGCCCGCACCGGGCGCTTCATCCCGGGCACGCTGACGAACCCCGACTACGCCGGCTACATCGAGCCGGACGTCGTCGTCGTCACCGACCCGATCGGTGACGCGCAGGCCGTCAAGGAGGCCATCACCGTCGGCATCCCGGTCATCGCGATGTGCGACTCCAACAACCAGCTGTCGAACGTCGACCTCGTCATCCCGACGAACAACAAGGGCCGCCGCGCGCTGTCGGTCGTCTACTGGCTCCTCGCCAACGAGACGCTCGACCGCCGCGGGGCCGACACCGTGTTCGCCCTCGAAGACTTCGAGGACGAACTCTAACGCGGTCGGTTTTCGAGTCCACTTCCGTTTCGTTCCGTCACCGCCCGCTAGCCGCCGGCATCGCGCTGAAGGGACGACGACCTCAGACGATGTCCGGCGTGAACGGGTACGAGTAGACCTGTCCGTCGTTGGCCTTCACGGTCGCGAGAAGCACCAGTACCAGGTCGACAACCGCGATGATCGGGAACAGCAGAAGCCCGACGAACACGAAGCTCAGCACGGCGGCGAGCATGAGCGCGGCGAAGACGACGATCTGGAAGTTCAGCGAGTTCTTCGCGTTCTGCGTGACGAGTTCGTCGTCGTCGTCCGCGAGGATCAGGAACAGGATCGGCCCGAGGAAGGAGGCGAACAGCGCCGACGCGTGAGAGAGCGCCGCCAGCGTCGTGTCGCCGTCGACGCGACCGTCCCCGGCGTCTGTGGCTGGTGTTGACATAGCAGGAATTTGGTTTCGTAGCTGAGACATAAGCTTTGGGAGAGGGCGGGCCGCCCGGCGGGAGCCCGTCGACCGCCGCCCATGTCAGTCGGCCGTCGACGCGATCGTCGAGGTGACAGGCGTGCGGCCGGCCGGTCGTCGATGCCGGGAGCGAGCGCGTCGTATCGGCGAGAGCGCGGCGTTCCGAGGAGGACTCTCGCGGTCGCTGCCGGCCGAGCGGGCGCCGAGCGGCTCAGCCCAGCTCGGCCACGTCGACGATCTTGGCGTCGCTGCGCTCAACGCCGCCGCGGAGCGCGGGTACGGCGGTCACGGACTCGTTCCGCAGGTCGTAGGCCGTGAGCGACCCGCCGTAGACGCAGCCGGTATCAAGGCCAACCGCGCCCTCAGTGAGGACCGGGTCGTCGAGGACGGTATGACCGAAGAACACGCGCGGCGGCCCCTCGTACTCCTCGTACCAGTACGGAGAGTCGTAGCTGCCGCCCGGGACCAGCGACCGGGTGGTCTGGAGGTCATCGATCGTGTGCGCGTCGAGCGGCTCGCGCGGGTCGACGCCGCCGTGGACGATCAGGTTGTCCCCGATCTCGATCGCGACCGGCAGCGACGCCATCCACTCGAGGTCCGCTTCGGACAGCGCGTCGAGCGACTTGTCGCCGCGCAGCAGCTTCTCCTCGTTGTTCCCCCGGACGGTGAACATGTTGTCCGCCTCGCGGACGCGCTCGACGACCGCCGCGCTGTCGGGGCCCTTCCGGACCAGGTCACCCACGAACACGACGAGGTCGTCGTCGGTGACGCGTAGCTTCGACAGCAGCCGGTCGAGCGGCTCGGGACAGCCGTGAACGTCACCGACGACGTACGCGTCTTCGTACTCGTCGATGTCGATATCGAGGTGGTTCGGTTCGACGTCCGGGTGGAAGCGACCCATTGCCCATCGATACGGCTGAGCACCTATTAAGCGCCGCTAAGACCCGTATATATTGATATATAACGTTCCGAAGCCGTTTCCTCCGGCGTCGCTCCCGGCTCACGCCTCGGTGACGTGCTGACAGTCGGCCTCCAGCCGCAGGTCGGGGCCCTGGTCCGGGGCGGACTCGATCCAGAGCTCGACGCCGCTTCTGTTCGGCCCGTCGCAGGGGAGGGACGCCCGCTCGAACCCGGGCCAGTCGCGCTCGAACCGGGCGTCGTCGACGGTCACGACGACCGTCTCCGGCTCGGCCGGCCCGGGGAACGTCGCGTCCTCCTTGGCCTCGTTGTCGTCGGAGAGCCGGTACGACTCCTCGAACAGCGTCGCGCCGCTCGCGTCGAGGACCGTCACGGTCACGTCGCGCGTCGCCTCGCGGTCGGCGAGGTAGACGCTCACCCAGTGGGGGGCGGCGTCGGCGTCGTCGCGGCCGACGCACCCGGCGGCGACGACTGTCGACAGCCCGGCGGCGAACGCGCGGCGAGTTGTGGAGGGCATCGGTTCCGATCCATCAGCAGATCCACTTAAACCGGTCGCTCGCGTTCCGTCGCGGCGTCTCGGTCACGAGCAGGTCGACCGGTACCCGTTCTCCGGGCCGTCGGAAAACACGAAGGAGTGGCTCAGCGAGTTCCGCGGACAGCCGGCGCACCGTAGCGTTCCGCGCCGCACCGAGCAACAGGTCGTAGTACGGTCCCGCGGCGTCCAGCCGAACGAGTTCGATCGTCTCCCGCGTCCCGGCGCCGTCCGTCACGCGGACGGTGAGGTCACCGGCGGCGACCCGGTCGTCGATCAGGTATGCGGTCATCCGGTACGACGTCGACTCGGCGTTCTCGACCGTCGCGTCGGCCGCGGAGCCGCCGGGCGCGGTACAGCCGGCGGTCGCGATCAAGAGGACGCAACAGAGGGCGAAGGTGTGGCGGGGCACGGTTCCTCGGTCGCGTTGCGGATGAATCAACGCTTTCCCGGCGCCTAGGCGTCCGCTCGCGCCGCGGGGAGCCACGCGGGCGGCGCGACCTCACTGTCGGCGGAGCGGGGAGCGACCGCGTACTCGAACCGCTTGGACTCGCCCGCCCGATCGTACGCGAGGACGGCCTCTCGGACGACGCCGTTCCGGTCGACGGTCAGGTAGCCCCGGATGTCGGTCGCGTTTCGGACCGCGATGTCCGTCGGCGCGTAGCGGATCAGCCGCTCGCCGTCCTCGTCGACGGTCCGGACCGCGCGGAAGTCCGCCACGGTCAGGATCCGGGAGGCGACCGCCCACATCGAGTCGGCCGCGCGGTACCGCGTCTCCGCCAGCGAGCCGTTGGACGCCTCGAAGGAGACGTCCCTGTTCCGGGCGCTCCGGCTGTACCGGACGCCCCCGTCGACGTACACCTCGCTGCGCGTGACGTCGACGTACCCGTTGTGAACGTCGAGTCGGAACCGGGTCCGCTCCGAGGTTGCGTCGTACTCGTAGTCGGCGTACGCCCCGGCGCGGAAGCGCTCGACCGCGGCCCCTGTCACCGGCTCCGTTCGGAGGAAGGTCACGGACCGCTCGCGCGCCGTCGCGATGTCGATCCCCGTCCGGGAGAACCCCGCCGGAAACGGGACGTCTACGAGCCGCTCGTCTGCGGTCTCGTTCGGCTCGGAGTCGATCGGCGGCGAGTCTGGCGGCGAGGCGTCGGGCGGTGCCGCCCCGCCCGGAACGACGCCGCCGCAGCCGGCGAGCAGGAGGAGGAGGGCGACCGCGGTCGCGGCGCGAGCCCGCGTCGACGCGTCGCCTCCTTGCGACATCGCGGTAGTCAAACTACTGACGAGCCCGGTCGGCGGGCGCTCCGCCGTCGTCGGACAGCGCGGACCGCGCCTCCGCGACCGTCTCGTCCACCCGCGCCCACGCGACGGGCGGCTCGATCGCCGCGAGCTCCGCGTCGAGCGCGTCGAGCCGCTCGCCGAACCGGTCATCCCGGTCCGCGCCGTCGGCGAGCGCCGCGCCGTGTGCGGCCACCTCGGCCTCAAGCTCGTCGAGCCGCGCGTCGACGTCGTCCGGGAAGGCGACGCCGTCGCGCTCGGCCCACGCGCGGAGGTCCTCGGCCTCGGCGCGGAGGTCGGCGACGACGAGGTCGAGGACGCGCGCCTGGACGCCGGCCTCGAACCGTCGCTCCGGGTCGGGCTCCTCGGCGGCCCGGAGCGCCCCGACGGTCTCCGCGAGGGACTCGGCGGACTCCTCGGCGGCCTCGACCTCGTCGACGAGCCCGTCGTGGCGGCGGTTCGCGGAAGAGAGCCACGCCTCGAACGCCTCGAGTTCGGTTTCGAGGTCGTGGGCGACGCGGACCACGTCCTGTGCGCCGGTCGTCACCTCGTGAAGCTCGACCGCGGCGCGGTAGACGTCCATCGGCGACTCGGGGTCCGCCCTGGCCGCCCCGAGGTCGTCGGCGAGCGCCTCGACCTCCGCCCGGAGGTCGTCGAGCCGCGCCCCGAACGCCCGTCTGCGGACCTCGACGACGTCGAGGTCGGGCGCGTCGGCGGCGGCCGCGGTCGCGTCCTCGTGAGCGCGCGTCGCGAGGTCGACGCGGGTCTCGGCGGTGGCGAGGATCTGCGACACGTCCGTGACGGTCGACTCGAAGGCAGCGGCCGTCACGGTCCCGTCGTCGGTGACGGGGTCGAGCCGACGGCGGATCGACTCCGGATCCGCGTCGACTCGATCGGAGACCTCGTCGACAAGTACGTCGACTGAAACGTCTTCCGTCGCGGGTCGAGACATGCACGTCCGTTTTCGACGCGGCGGAGTAATACCTTCGGTCAGATACGTATTTATGCGATAGAGGCCAGCAGAGCGCTATATTTGTCTATATATCCTATTGAACCCGATATTACTAATATGGGATCTACAGACGCCTCTACCCGGCCACGGATACCGACATATCAGAAATATAAACCAGCTTAATACACTACTGCCTGTCTCCACTCGATGTCAGACCGGAACTGGGTTGACGGAGGCGTATCGCGGCGGAAAGTTCTCATCACGTCCGGGGCGCTCGGGTCCGCCGGATTGGCGGGCTGCGGGGGCAGCAGCGACGGTGGTGACGGCGGTTCGGGCGGTTCCGGCGGCGACGGAAGCGACGGAAGCGACGGAAGCGACGGAAGCGACGGAGGGTCCGGCGGCGACGACGGCTCCGGTCTCAACACGGCGCTGCTCAACGCCGAGGGCTCCTCGACGGTGTACCCCATCTCGAACACGGGGAGCTCCTACTGGAACTCCAACGCGCCGCCGAGCGACGGCGAGTACTGGGGGTCGAACGACGAGGGCTCGGTCCCCGGCTGGGACCAGCTCTCGTCCGACGGCGCGGGCGACATGAAGATCGCCGACTACTTCGCGGCGAAGTTCGGCTACGAGCCGACCGACCAGCGCTCCTCGCCGCCGTTCCCGACGACGGTCGGCCTGAGCCACTCGGGGACCGGCTGCGAGGCCGTCACCGAGGGGCTCGTCGACATCGGGAACTCCTCCGGCCCGATCACGGCCGAGCTCGACTGGAGCGAGGAGAAGGCCCAGAGCACGGTCGTCGACAACGTCGTCGGTCGCGACGGCCAGCCGGTCGTTATCAGCTCCGACGTCGCCGACGCCGGCGTGAGCCAGCTGACGGGCGAGGAGATCCGCGCGATCTACCAGGACGAGATCACCAACTGGAGCGAGATCGACGGCGTCGACTACGACCAGGAGATCTACGTCATCGGCCGCGCCGAGGGCTCCGGGACGGACACCTCGTTCCGCCTGAACATGCTCGGGAGCGCCGACGCCTCGATGTCCGGCGTCGACACGCGCTTCGGGCAGAACCAGCAGGTCGCGCAGGCCGTCGCCCAGAACGAGGGCGCCATCGCGTACATGGCGCTCGCGTTCACGGGGCCGGAAGTGACGCCCATCGCGATCGAGTTCGACGGCACGCTGTACGAGACCAGCCGGGACGCGGAGAACACCATCTTCGACAGCGAGTACCCGCTGAACCGCGACCTCCACATGTACACGCTCATCGAGGAAGACAACCCCGACGGCGGCGGGTATGACGCGCGCGAGGCGGCGTTCGTCAACATGTTCCTCAACGAGTTCGGACAGACCGTCTTCGTCGAGGGGAACAACTACATCCCGCTCCCGACCAGCGACCTTGAAACGATGAAAGAGCAGGTCTCGTCCGTGGCCACGGAAGACCTGCTGATGCCGTAGACCGGTTCCGCCTCGACGCTCGGTCACGCGCTGCCACGTGATCCGGCGCGGCCCGCCCGGGCCGTCGTCCGCAGACTCCGGGACGCGCAAACTCCCCTCTCGACGTAAACACCACTTCTATAATACACGCAAGACGCAAATGGCACTCATAACAGATTCATGGCAGAGGTAACAGACTCTCAGAGCGGACGAATAAACAGCGCTGTAAGCGCCCAGATCCGGCGGACCCGCGAGTTCGTCGAGGACACGGAACCGGCCGCGCTCGCGATCATACTCGTGATGGCGATGTCGCTGCTCGGAACGCTCGTCGGGTTCTTGGCCGTCTCGGACCTCACGATCGTTCCGTTCGTCGTCTTCCTCGGCGCCGCGGGGATCGGCTGGTTCCGGTACCAAGAGGAGACGGCGTACACCATCGCGCTGATGATGACCATATCGACGATTCTCATCCTCGGGCTCATCATCGTGTTCATCTTCCGGGAGTCGGTCCCGGTCATCCAGTACGAGAGCGCGACGGTGTTCGGCGTCACCGTCCCCGGGCTCAGGATGTTCATCCAGCCGAACTGGGACGCCGTCTCGCCGCCGATCCGGTACTCGATGGTACCGATGATCCACGGGACGGTGATGGTGACGCTCATCGCGTCGGCCGTCGCCGCGCCGCTCGGGGTCTCGGCGGCGCTGTTCCTCTCCGAGATCGCCCCGCCCACCGTCCGCGAGGTCGTCAAGCCCGGCGTCGAGATCCTCGCCGGGATCCCCTCGATCGTCTACGGGTTCATCGGCTTCACCGTGCTCGGCCCGTGGGCCTCCGACCAGTTCCAGACCACCGGGCAGGGGTCGTACCTGTTCGTCGGGATCGTCGTCGGCCTGATGGCGCTGCCGACGGTCGTCTCCGTGGCGGAGGACGCGCTGAGCAGCGTCCCCGAGTCGATGAAGAGCGGCTCGCTGGCGATGGGCACGACCGACTGGCAGACGATGACCTCGATCACGCTCCCGGCGGCGTTCTCGGGGGTGTCGGCCGCGGTTCTGCTCGGCGTCGGCCGCGCCATCGGCGAGACGATGGCCGCCACGGTGATGCTTCGCGGCGTGCCGCGGCTCACGGACCCGCTCGTCAACGTCTTCTACGGGCAGGAGACGCTGACCTCGATCATCGCGCGGAACTACGGCGAGGCGGACGGGCTCCAGATGGACGCCCTGTTCGTCGCGGGCGTCATCCTGTTCGTCACCGTCCTCGTCATCTCGATCGGCGCGCAGTACATCGAGTGGCGCATGTACAAGCGGCTGGGAGGTGAGGTCTGATGGCCGGTGCCAGCGAGACCGACGCGAAGCTCGTCGAGTCCGAGACCACCGAGACGGACGCCGTCGCCGGCGTGGCCGTCGGTCTCTCTGCGACCCTCTTCGCGCTCGCCGTGGCGGCGCTGTTCGAGCGCGTCAGCCTCACCGGGTCGCTGCTCGGCGTCCAGACCGTGACGCTGCTCGGCGGCCTCCTGACCGCGCTCGGCGTCGCGGTGATCGCCTTCGGCGCCGGGTCGCGGCTCGGCTACGTCGAGACGGACCCGGACCCGAGCGCCGGGCTCATCGCGGGCTTCGGCGCCGCCGTCCCGTGGGTCGTCATCGGCGGCAGCGTCGTGAGTCAGACGCTCGGGCTCGGCACCGCCGTCGGCGTCCTCGGCGGCGTCGCGGTCGGCGGCCTCGCGTTCGCGCTCACCGTCCTCCCGCGGGAGGACGTCGGCTCGACGCTCCCGCTCGGGGCCCTCCTCGCGCTGACGGGGCTCGTGTTCCTGACCGGCGTCATCGGTCCGGAGTGGGCGTGGGAGCTCGACTGGGCCCAGCAGGCCGCCATCACCGCCGAGTTCCTCATCCCCGCGTCCACGCTGTTCGCCTCCCTGTACGGCGGCTGGGCGTCGGCGAAGGCGTACGGCGGCTTCGGTGCTCGCGGGCGCCACATGGGCGCGTACGTGCTCGTCTACCTCAACGCGCTCTCCATCGTCGCGTTCCTCTTCATCCTCGTCGCCTTCGTCGTCGTCCAGGGGATCCCCGGCCTGTTGAACGGCGCCGAGTTCGGGTTGGGCAGCGGGCCGACGATGTCGGTCTTCGGCGTTTCGGTCGCGCTGCCGGTCTCCGTGCCGTTCGTGATGAACGGCGTCGCCCTGTTCAACGACTTCCAGGGCGTGCTGCCGGCGATCGTCGGCACTGTCTGGCTCGTCATCGGCGCGGTCGTGCTGGCGGTCCCGCTCGGCGTCGGCGCGGCGCTGTTCCTCACCGAATACGCCGAGCGGGGCCGGTTCACGCAGGTCGTCGAGGTCGCCACCAACGGGCTGTGGAGCACCCCGAGTATCGTCTTCGGGCTGTTCGGGTTCGCGTTCCTCATCCCGCGGTTCGGTAACGGGAAGTCGCTGCTCGCCGGGATGATCACGCTCGGCTTCATGCTGTTGCCGCTCGTGGTCATCACGTCGCGCGAGGCGATGCTCTCCGTTCCCGACGAGTACCGCGACGCCAGCGCCGCCCTCGGCGTCTCGAAGTGGCAGACGATCCGCAGCGTCGTGCTGCCGGCGGCGCTCCCGGGCGTCGTCACCGGCGTCATCCTCGGCGTCGGCCGGATCGCCGGCGAGACGGCGCCGATCCTGTTGACGATGGCCGGCGGGACGTTCATTCCCGGCTCACAGACAGTCGACGTCCTCGGGAGCTTCCAGTTCACGTCGGCGCCGCCGTTCGTGGCGAATCCGGCGCTGATGGAGGCGACGTCGGCGCTGCCGTACCAGCTGTACGCCCTCATCACGGCCGGCGTCGGCGCGAGCAGCAACGTCGGCAACGCGGACGAGTTCCGCTGGGCGACGGCGTTCGTGCTGCTCGTCGTCGTCCTCTCGTTCTACGCGGTCGGCATCGTCACGCGTTACTACTTCCGGCGCCGCCTCAAGCACACGTAACTACCAATGAGCGAAAACACCAACCCACAGACCCAGACCGACACCGCGACGACGGACAGCGACCAGCCGCTCACGACGACTCCCGGTGAGACTGTCGAACAGACCCAGTCCGAATGGACCGACTACGAGTTCCGGGGCGAAGCGAAGATGTCCGTGGACGACCTCCACGTCCACTACGGCGACGACCACGCGCTGAAGGGCGTCTCGATGGAGATTCCCGAGAAGAGCGTCACCGCCCTGATCGGCCCCTCGGGCTGCGGGAAGTCGACGTTCCTCCGGTGTCTGAACCGGATGAACGACCGCGTCAGCTCCGCCCGGATCGACGGCTCGGTGAGGCTCGACGGCCAGGAGATCTACCAAGACGGGGTCAACCTCGTCGAACTCCGGAAGCGGGTCGGGATGGTGTTCCAGTCGCCGAACCCGTTCCCGAAGTCGATCCGCGAGAACATCGCCTACGGCCCGGAGAAGCACGGCGACCTCGACACGGGCCTGCTCGCTCGGCTCCTGAACCGGAGCGACGCTGAGGAGCGCGACGAGCTGGTCGAGCGGTGCCTCCGCGACGCGGCGCTGTGGGACGAGGTGAGCGACCGGCTCGACGACAACGCGCTCGGCCTCTCCGGCGGGCAACAGCAGCGCCTATGTATCGCCCGATGTCTCTCCGTCGACCCCGAGGTCATCCTGATGGACGAGCCGGCCTCCGCGCTCGACCCGATCGCCACCGCGAAGATCGAGGACCTGATCGACGACCTCGCGGAGGAGTACACCGTTATCATCGTCACGCACAACATGCAGCAGGCGGCCCGCATCTCCGACCAGACCGCGGTGTTCCTCACGGGCGGCGAACTGGTCGAGTACGGCGACACGGACCAGGTGTTCGAGGACCCCAACAGCGAGCGCGTGGAGGACTACATCACCGGCAAGTTCGGGTGATTCCGTGCCCCGAGAACGGTACCAGGAGTCGCTCGACGGGCTCCGCTCGGAGGTGCTCGCGATGGGCGACCTCGTGACGGAGCGGCTCGGAGACAGCCTGGAGGCCGTCGAGAACCGGGACGAGTCGCTGGCGCGGGAGGTCGCCGCCGGCGACGACGAGGTCAACGAGACGTACCTCGAGTTAGAGGACCGCTGCGTCGACCTCTTCGCCCTTCAGCAGCCGGTCGCCGGCGACCTCCGGTTCGTCACCGCCTCGTTCAAGATCATCACCGACTTAGAGCGGATCGGCGACCTCGCGGTGAACCTCGCGAACTACTCGCTGGCGGCGCGGGAGACCGTCGCCCCGGAGGTGGCGGTCGACGCGATCGGCGCGGCGTCGCTCGACCTCCTCGAACGGAGCCTCGCGGCGTACGAGACCGGCGACCCCGCGGCGTGCCGGGCAGTGTCCGCCGACGACGACGAGGTGGACGCGCTCTGCCAGCGCGCGAGCGAGAGCGTCACTCGCGAACTGATCGCCGAGACCGACGACGACGGGTGGGCCGCCGAGCGGCTGTTGGACGACGTGTCTCGGCTGCTGTTGACCGTGCGAGACTTAGAGCGGGTCGGTGACCACGCGGTGAACATCGCGGCGCGAACCCTGTACATGGTCGAGAACGACCCGGAGCTACTCTACTGAGCATGGAAACCCGCAAGGTCCAGACCGTCGGAAACGGAACGTACACCGTCTCGCTGCCGAAAGAGTGGGCCGAGTCGCAGGGCGTCACCGCCGGCGACACCGTCAGCCTCCACGATCACATCGACGGCGTGCTGGCGGTCCAGACGCCCGAGGGCTGCGACGCCGACGCGCCGGCCGCCGGCCGGATCGAGTCGGCCGAGCCCGAGGTGATCGCGCGGGCGCTGCGAGCGGCCTACGCCGCCGGCCTTCGAGAGGTCACGATCGAGTGCGACGGGGCGCTCACCCCGGCGCAGCGGCGCGTCGTCGAGCGGACCGCTCGGGGTCGGATCGGGATGTCCGTGGCCGCGGAGTCCGAGACCGAGACGACGGTGCGGATCATGTTAGACTCTGAGGAGGTCTCCGTGAGCCAGTCGCTCCGCCAGCTGTCGTTCACCGCGCGCTCGATCCACGCGGACGCCGTCGAGTCGCTCGAGGCGGCGCCCGACGAGTCGCCGGTCGGCTCCAGAGACGACCAGGTCGAGCGCCTCGCGGCGATGATCGAGCGGTCCGTGTCTCGGGGGGCGGCGGACCTGAGCGAGGTCGACGCGCTCGGCGCGACGCGGCCGGAGCTGTTCGAGTCGTGGACCGCGATGCGCGAGCTCCGCCGGTTCGGGGACGTCGCGTCGGAGATCGGCGCCGCCGCCGCCGCGCTCGACGAGCCGCCGGAGGGACCGCCGCTGGAGGCGTTCCGCGAGGTCGGCCGAACGGTCCGCGACGTCGTCGTCGACGGAGTGGGCGTGACCCTCGGCGACGACCCCGTCGCCGCCGCGCGGGACGCGGTCGTCGCCGCCCGCGAGGCGCGCGAGCGGATCGACTCGTTCGACCGGTGGTTGGACGAGGCGGGACCGAGCGCCGCGGAGCTGCGTTGGGCCTCGCGTGCGCTCCGACGGACCGCCGAGCGCGCCGGCGACGTCGCCGAGGTCGGGCTCCGGCGGGCGGTCCGGTCCGGCGAGCCGGTACGCGACGCGGAGTAGGGGTGCGACCGCGGAACGCGCCGCTCCGGCAAGCGCAACGACTGTAAGCCCGCGGAGCGACCGTCGTCGTATGACCGTTTGCGAGGCGCCGGGGAAGGTGTACCTCTTCGGCGAACACGCCGTCGTCTACGGCGAGCCGGCCGTGCCGGCGGCCATCGAGCGACGCGCCGCGGTGACCGCCGAGCCGCGCGAGGACGACCACGTGCGCGTCGAGGCGGAGGACCTCTCCTTGGACGGGTTCACCGTGGAGTACTCCGGGGGGACGAGCGACCGTCCGGACGTGGACGTGCCGACGCCGCTCGTCGAGGCCGCGATGGGGTACGTCGACGCCGCCGTCGAGCAGGCGCGGGACGCGGCCGACGCCCCCGACGCCGGCTTCGACATCACCGTGGAGAGCGACATCCCGCTGGGCGCGGGGCTGGGGTCGTCCGCGGCGGTGGTCGTGGCCGGCATCGACGCCGCGACGCGCGCGCTCGGCGAGCCGCTCGACCGCCGAGAACTCGCCGAGCGGGCGTATCAGGCCGAGTTCGAGGTCCAGGACGGGCAGGCCTCCAGGGCGGACACCTTCTGTTCGACGATGGGCGGCGCGGTCCGGGTCGAGGGCGACGACTGCGAGCCGATCGACGCCCCCAACCTCCCGTTCGTCGTCGGCTTCGACGGCGGCGCGGGCGACACGGGCGAGCTGGTCGCCGGCGTCCGCGCGCTCCGCGCGGAACACGAGTTCGCGGCCGACACCGTCGAGTCCGTCGGCGACCTGGTCCGGGAGGGCGAGCGGCTCCTCGCCGACGCCGACCCCGGGAGCGAGCCCGACCCGGAGCTGCTCGCGGCGCTCGGCGAGCTGATGGACTTCAACCACGGGCTGCTCGCGGCGCTGGGGGTCTCCGCCCGGTCGCTCGACGCCATGGTGTGGGCCGCGCGGGACGCGGGCGCGCACGGCGCGAAGCTCACCGGCGCGGGCGGCGGCGGCTGTATCGTCGCGCTCGACGAGAGCGACGCGACGGAGACCGCGCTCTCGTTCACCCAGGGCTGCGAGGAGGCGTTCCGCGCCGAGCTGGCGACCGAGGGCGTCCGGGTGGTGGAGCCGTGACGGGCCCCGGCGCGGCGGGCGACGGCGCGGACGGCGCTGCGGACCCCGCCGCCGGCGTGCCGCCGGTCGTCCTCAAGCTCGGCGGGAGCCTGATCACCGAGAAGGACCGGCCCGAGACCCTCGACGGCGACGCGCTCGACGCCGCCTGCGACGCGGTGGCCGACGCGCTCGCGGCGGGCGACGTCGACCGGCTCGCGGTCGTCCACGGCGGCGGGAGCTTCGGGCACCACCACGCCAGCGAACGCGGCGTGTCGACGACGGCGGGCACGCGCGACGCGGACGCGGTGGCGGCGGTCCACGGCGCGATGAAGCGGCTGAACGCGCACGTGTTGGACCGGCTCCGCGAGCGGGGCGTGCCCGCGGTGCCCGTTCACCCGCTGTCGCTCGCGGCGCGGACGGCGGGGACGGGCGGCGGGCTCGACCTCCCGCTCGGGTCGACGGCGACGCTGCTCGGCGAGGGGTTCGTCCCGGTTCTCCACGGTGACGGGGTGGCGACGGCGGGCGACGGGGTGACGGTCGTCTCGGGCGACGAGCTGGTCGTCGAGCTCGCCGCGGGGCTCGGCGCGCGCCGGGTCGGCGTCTGCTCGACGGTCCCTGGCGTCCTCGACGGCGACGGCGACGTGATCGACGCGATCGACGCGTTCGAGGCGGTCGCGGACGCGCTCGGCGCGAGCGACGCCACCGACGTGTCGGGGGGGATGGCCGCGAAGGTGCGCGAGCTGCTCGCGCTCGACGCGCCGGCGCACGTGTTCGGCGCGGAGGGGCTGGCGCCGTTCCTGCGCGGGGAGGACGCCGGGACCCGGATCAACTGACCGGTCGACCGCGGTCGCGCCGGGAACGGCGGCGCGCCCGGGTACAGAACCCTTATTCGACCCACGGCCCTCCCCTCGGGCATGAACGAATCGGACGTGCGGGAGCGGCTCGCGGACGTGCGCGACCCGGACCTCGGCGGCGACATCGTCTCGCTCGGGCTGGTGAACGACGTCGCGGTCGAGGACGGGACGGCCCGCGTCTCGCTCGCGCTCGGCGCCCCCTTCTCGCCGACCGAGTCGGCGATCGCCGACGACGTGCGGGACGCGCTCGCGGACACCGGCCTCGACGTGGAGCTGTCGGCGTCGATCCCCGTCGACCTCTCGGCCGACGAGCAGGTCCTGCCGGGCGTCCAGAACGTGATCGCGGTCGCCTCGGGGAAGGGCGGCGTCGGGAAGTCGACCGTCGCGGTGAACCTCGCGGCCGGGCTCTCGGCGCTCGGCGCCCGCGTCGGCCTGTTCGACGCCGACGTGTACGGGCCGAACGTGCCGCGGATGGTGTCGGCGGAACAGCGGCCGGAGACGGACGGCGAGACGATCGTTCCCCCCGAGCGGTTCGGGGTGAAGCTGATGAGCATGGACTTCCTCACGGGCGAGGACGACCCCGTCATCTGGCGCGGCCCGATGGTCCACAAGATCATCACCCAACTCGTCGAGGACGTGGAGTGGGGCGACCTCGACTACCTCGTGATGGACCTCCCGCCGGGCACCGGCGACACGCAGCTCACCATCCTCCAGACGCTGCCGCTGACGGGGGCGGTGATCGTCACGACGCCGCAGGACGTGGCGCTCGACGACGCGGTGAAAGGGCTCCGGATGTTCGGCAAGCACGACACGAATGTCCTCGGCATCGCGGAGAACATGGCCGGCTTCCGCTGTCCCGACTGCGGCGGGTTCCACGAGATATTCGGCTCCGGCGGCGGGAAGGGGCTCGCGCAGGAGCACGACCTCCCGTTCCTCGGCGGGATCCCGCTCGATCCCGACGTGCGCACCGGCGGCGACGACGGCGAGCCAGTCGTCTTGGAGGACGGCGAGACCGCGGACGCGTTCAAGGTGCTCGTCGAGAACGTCGCGAACAACGCCGGCGTCGTGCGCCGCCGCGGGGTGAGCGAGGGCCGATGACCGACGCGGCGGACGGCGAGACGACCGACGCGGGCGAGGGCGCCCCAGACGCCGAGGGAAGCGGCGGCGCGGACGACGGGGCCGCGAGCGGCGACGACCGCGAGGACCCCCTCGCGGCCGCGGGGGTCGACCCGGTCGTGCCGGACGACGCCGGAGGCGGCGAGTTCGCCGCGGACGAGGAGGTCCGCGAGTTCCTCCGCGAGGTCGGCGAGGACGTGCGCGGGGACAGCTCCGAGAGCAAGCAGCTCTCGGCGATCATCTACCGGGTCTCGGACCTGTACGACTCGGGCGAGGAGACCTCGCCCGAAGAGATATACCTCAACGTCCGGCACATCATGCGGATCAAGTCGGAAGGCGGGCTGCGTCGCTGAGCCGCCCGGGCCCGCGGTCGGCGGTCGGTGCCCGCTCTCCTCCGCCGGTTAGTCGTCCGAACGGCCCGCCGCGGGGTCGATCGGCCCCTCGTCGAGCGGGGTCGCGTCGTCGGCGATCCCCGCGAGGCCGAGGCGGGCGAGCGTCTCGGGCGTCGGGAGCCCGCGCTCGCCCCATCCCCGCGCGGCGTAGTAGCGGTCCAGCAGGCGGTCGAAGGCGTCGGCGTCGACCCCGGGCGTCCCGTCCGCGGCCGGCGTGCGGAGCGGCTCGGGGAGCGCGTCGTCCGCGCGGTCGAGCCCCTCGCGGGCGTTGAACAGCCGCGTGAGCGTCCAGATCCGCTCGCCGGTCCTCGCGAGCGCGTCGACAGGGCCGTCCGCGGCGTCGTCGCCGCGCGCGGCGGGGTCGACCGCGGGGTGGTCGACCGCCGCGAGCCACTCCGCGCCGAGGTCGGCTCCGACCGCCTCGCCGACGAAGTCGTCGACGACGAGGCTCCACAGCACGGAGCGGGCGTTCTGCTCGCCGACCACGTCTCGCACCTGATCGGCGGGAGAGCGGTCGGGGCGGGCGAGCGGTTCGGTGTCCTGCGGCCGCGCGCGGCGGTGGCACGCGCCGCGGTCGCTCGTCGCGTACGCGAGCGCGACCCCGACGGCGGCGCGGGGGTCGAACCCCGGCAGCGCCATCGACTTCACCGTGGGCACGAGGTCCGCGCCGCCGAACCGGTCGACGGCGGCGTCGATCCCGTCGGCGAGCGCGTCCGGCAGATCCGGGTCGACGGCGAGACCGCGCACCGGCTCGCGGGCCGCGATCGACTCCAGCAGCCGTTCCGCGCCGTCGGCGTCGCCGAACGAGACGGGACAGTCGACGACCCCCGCCTCGCCCGCGCGGACCGCCCACGCGACCGCGTTGCCCGCGCCGATCACGTCGAGGCCGAGCCGGTCGCAGACCCCGCAGAGCGCCACGACGCGGTCGAAGTCGTCGATTCCGAGGCCGGCGCCGAGCGTGATCGGCGCCGCGCCGCGCGGGACCACCTCGCCGTCCGGGGTGTCGATCCGGAAGCCGCCGGGGACGGTCTGATCTTCGCCCTCGCGTCCCGTCGCGCGCTCCAGCGCGGCCTCGACACCGATGTCGTCGGCGCCGTCGAAGCCGGTCGCCGTCCACCCCTCCGCCGCGAGGATCCCCACCTCGTCGGCGTAGTCGACCGTCTCGACCGTCTCGCCAGCGGCCTGCCACTCGCCGGTCGGGTCGCGGCCGTACGCCGCTGCGTCGCGGTCGCGGAGCGCGGTGAGGTCGTCCGGGACAGCCGGAGGCGAGCCGCGGGCGACGACCGCCTTCAGCCGCTTCGATCCCATCACCGCGCCGGCGCCGCCGCGGCCGGCCTGGTGGTCGCCGCCGTCGCTCGCGACCGTCGCGTAGGCCGCCTCGCGCTCGCCCGCCGGGCCGACGCAGGCGACGCCGGCGTCCGGGAACCGCGCGGCCGTCTCGGCGGCGTCGTCGCCCCACGCGTCGCTCGGCTCGATCCGTGCGCGACCCCCCTCGACCTCGACCCGGACCGGACGGTCCGCGGCGCCCGTCACGAGCAGGCCGAGACAGTCGCCGAGCGACCCCGCGAGGCGGTCGGCGAAGTCGCCGCCGGCGTACGAGTCGAGGAAGCCGCCGGTGAGCGGCGACTTCGTCACGGCGGCGTAGCGCGTCTCGCCAGGGAGGTAGCCCGCGAGCGGCCCGACGAAGAGCGCGAGGGCGTTCCCCGGGGCGGTCGGGTCGGTCCCCGGAGACAGCTCCTCGTAGAGGTAGCGCGCCCCCAGCCCCTTCCCGCCGACGTAGTCGCGTCGCCACCCCTCGGGGACGCGCTCTCGGACTGTCTCGCCCGCGTCGAGGTCGACCCGGAGGACGTGGGTTCGGCTCCGACTCATTCAGGCGCTCTGCGCGGCGGAGACGTATCAATCTGTTCGCCGCGCGGGGTGGGACCCGCCCGACCGCCTCCCGCCAGCCCCACCGTTAGAGTGACCCCGGCGGCGGCCGAACGGCCGGTCATGGACCTGACGACCGCGCTCGACGCCCGCGACGCGACCGTCTGCGTCGTCGGCGCGGGCGGCAAGAAGTCGACGCTGTTCGCGCTCGCCGACCGACTCGACCGGGCGGTCGTGACCGCGAGCGTCCGGATACCGATCTTCGACGACCGCGTCGCCGCGGTGCGCGTGACCGAGGACCCCGTGGCCGCGCTCGACGAGGTCGGAGAGGGGGACTGGCCGCTGGGGCTGGTCCCCGAGCGCGATCGGTCGGACCGATACCTCGGGTACGACACCGCGACCGTCGCGGAGGTCGCCGACGCCGCGCCCGGCGCGACGCTCGTGAAGGCCGACGGGGCGCGCCTCCGTGAGTTCAAGGCCCCCGGCGAGCGCGAGCCGCAGATCCCGTCGAACGCGGACGTCGTCGTCCCGATCGCGAGCGCGCACGTCGTCGGCGAGCCGCTCACCGACGACCTCGTCCACCGGCCGGAGGAGGTCGCCGCGATCACCGGCCGCGAGACGGGCGACGAGATCCGCCCGGCCGACGTGGCGACCGTCCTCGCGAGCCCGGCCGGCGGGCTGAAGGGCGCGCCGAGCGGCGCGACCGCGATCCCGGTCGTGAACAAGGTCGACGACGACGCGGACGCCGCCGCGGCGCGGGCGGTCGCCGGAGAGATCCTCCACCGCGCCGACGTGCCGCGCGTCCTCCTCACGCGCCTGATCGCGGACGACCCGGTCGTCGAGGTCGTCGAGTAACGCTACGGACTCCCTCCGGAGACCTCCTCGAACGACCGCCACAGCGCCCGGTACAGCGTCCACGCGTCGACGCCGGTCCGGGACATCACGGCCCGGCAGGCGTCGTCGAACCGCCGGTAGTCGGCCGCCGACGGCGGGTCCGGATAGTCGCCGTCGAGCTCGCCGGTCGCGGCCAGCACCGCCCAGGTCCGGCGGTCGATCGCGACGAACCGCGAGGGCGCGAGGAACTGACAGAAGGCGGACGCGACCGCGACGTCGACGCCGTCGAGCGCGGTGAGCGCCGAGAGGGCGGCGTCGAGGTCGCAGTCCTCGTCGGCCGGAGCGTCGAGGTCGCGCCCCTCGTCGGCGTGTGCGTCTCCCTCGGGGTCCCCGGCGCCGAGGGCGTCGACGGCGGCGTCGAGCGCGTCGATCACGTCGCCGAAGTCGTTGTCGCGGAAGGCGTCCTCGCGCTCTCGTCGCTCCCGGTCCGGATACTCGCCGAGGTACCGCCGGAAGTACCACCGGACGATCCACTGGGCGTCGCGGCGCCCGTACTCGTCGCCCGCGAACGTCTTCGGGACCGTCTCGACGTGCTGGCGCTCCACGTCGTACAGCGGCTCCGTCTCCGCGTACGCCCGGGCGCGGTCCCGGACGGTCGACTCGCTCAGGTCCATCGCCTCGCGGTACGGCGGTGAGACGGATGAACGTTCTCTAATCCACCCGATCGATCATTTCATACAGACGTGGTCATTGGTATCATACATGACAGACGCGCGCATCCCGGTCACCGTCCTCAGCGGTTACCTCGGCGCCGGGAAGACGACGCTCGTGAACCACCTCCTCTCGAACCCGGGGGGCCGGCGGCTCGCCGTCATCTTGAACGACATGGGCGAGGTGAACGTCGACGCCGAGAAGATCGCCCGCGAGAACGACGAGGAGGGGGTCGTCGACCTCTCGAACGGCTGTATCTGCTGTCGGCTCCAGGACGACCTCCTCTCGGGGGCCGCGGCGCTGGCCGACTCCCGGGAGTTCGACTACCTCCTCGTGGAGTCGTCGGGCATCTCGGAGCCGGTACCGGTCGCGCGGGCGTTCACGGAGGGGACCGACGACAGCGACGTCGATCCGCGGGAGCGGTTCCGGCTGGACACGATGGTGACCGTCCTCGACGCGTACGGTTTCTGGAAGGAGTTCGACGCGGGCGAGACGCTGCCGGGGGGCGCACAGCCGGAGACGGACCGCCCGCTCGCGGACGTGCTCGTCGAGGGGATCGAGTTCTGCGACGTCCTCCTCGTGAACAAGACCGACATGGTCCCCGACGACGTGCTCGACCGGATCGAGTCGGTCGCGGAGCGGCTGGGACCGAGGGCGAAGCGGATCCGGACCACCTACTCCGCGGTCGACCCGGACGAGGTGCTCGACACCGGCCGGTTCGACTTCGCGGCGGCGAAGGGGTCGGCGGGCTGGAAGCGCGCCATCGCCGACGAGGAGGCGGACGGCCATGGCCACGACGGGGACGGAGGAGGAGGTCATCACGGTGACGGAGGCGGCCACGACCACGTCCACTCCGAGGGCGCCGCCGCGGCCCACGGGGTCGGATCGTTCGTCTACCGGTCGAGCGACCCCCTCGACCCGGGCGCGCTCGCCGAGTGGCTCGACGACTGGGACGGGTCGATCGTCCGGGCGAAGGGCGTGGTCCGCGTCGCCGGCACCGACGAGGTGATCGGCGTGAGCCAGGCCGGCCCGTCGGTCCAGGCCGGACCGATCGGCGAGTGGGGCCCCGACGACGACCGGCGGACGCGGCTGGTGTTCATCGGCGAGGACCTCCACGAGGAACGGATCCGAGAGGAGTTGGGCGGGCTCGTGGCGGACGAGGGCGAGGCGACGGCGGACCCCGACGCGGTGTTCCCGATTTAGATCCCCAGTTCGCTCCGGAGGTCGTCCCACTCGTCGTGGAACCCGTGGGTCGACTCCGTCTCCGCGCCGACCGCCGACTGGTACGTCTCGTCGTACTTCAGGAGCTCCCCCCACCCGTCGTGGAATGCCCAGTTACAGTACTGACACATGGCCGTCACCACGTCCCGGAGTAGCATACCCGTTTCGCCGGGCGGGACCAGTCGCCGCCCTCTGCGGCGCGTCTCGCGCGCGGGTCGTCGACAGTCTGAACCGTGGTGAGTGCGTACGTGACTCAGGCGCGAGGCGACCCGAGCCGACGGAGCATCAAATGCCGACCTACAGACGCGGCGGCCACGTCCGCGGCGACGACGACAGAGTGGAACGGGAGTGCGACCTCTGCGACTGGCACTGCGTGGCGGACTCGTATCCGGCGCTCGTCCGGGAGTACCAGGCGCACCTCCGGAGCGACCACCCGAAGGCGTGGCTCAGGGCGTGACGGCGGGCGCGGAAAAATAGCGGTTCTCGGGGCGCGACGCGTTCGGTCTCAGGGCTCTAACAGGACCTTCGTGACGCCCTCCTCGCGGGCGTCGAACGCCTCGTACATCTCCGGCGCGTCCTCGAGGTCGACCCGGTGGGAGACGACCCAGCTCGGGTCGGCGCGGCCCTCGATGATCATGTCGCGCAGGTACCGGTTGTACTCCTTCACGTTACACTGGCCGGTGCCGCACTTGAGCCCCTTCTCGAAGAACTTCCCGAAGTCGATGCCGAGCCGCCCCTGCGCGGCCATGTCGTCGGGCGCACCGGGGTCCTCCGGGACGTACAGGCCGGGAATCCCCAGTTCGCCGGTCGGCCGGACCACCCGTATCAGGTTGTTGATCACGACTGCGGGATTCTCCTTGGCCGGCTGGTAGGAGTAGTCCTCGGTCTCAGTGTCGACGTCGTCGGGGTCCGTCGCCTGGTAGCCGACTGCGTCGACCCCCTTGTCGACCATGCCGCCGTGCTCCTCGATGATCTGGTCGACGGGGTCGCCCTCCGAGAAGTCGATGGCGTGGGCGTCGCAGTGCTCCTCCGCGAGCTCCAGTCGGCTCGGCACCTGATCGACGACGTAAATCTCGGCCGCGCCCTTGATCTTCGCGCTGTAAGCGGCCATCAGCCCGACGGGGCCAGCGCCGAAGATGGCGACCGACTCGCCGGGCTGGAGGTTCGCCAGTTCGGTGCCGTGCCAGCCCGTCGGGAAGATGTCCGCGAGCAGCGAGAACGCGTCCTCGTGTTCGCGCCCCTCGGGGAGCTTCAGGGCGTTGTGGTCTGCGTACGGGACGCGCAGCTTCTCGGCCTGTCCGCCCGGGTACGGGCCCATGGCGACGTAGCCGTACGCGCCGCCCGCGAAGCCGGGATTGACGTTAGTACAGAAGCCGGTATACCCCTCCTCGCAGTTCTGACAGAAGCCGCAGGAGACGTTGAACGGCATGACGACGCGGTCGCCCTCCTCCAGCGTCGATACGGCGTCGCCCACCTCGCTGACGATCCCCATGTTCTCGTGACCGAACACGATCCCCTCTTCGGCCGCGGTCCGCCCCTCGTACATGTGGAGGTCCGACCCGCAGATACAGGAGGTCGTGATGTCGACCACGACGTCGTTCGGGTGTTCGATCTCCGGTTCGTCCACGTCCTCGACGGCCACCTCGTACGGGCCTTGATAAACAACTGCTCTCATGTTGATCCCAATTGTAACGTGTTAACAATCCGTAGTAAATGTTTTTCCATAATAATTACGCTTAACAATTTTGAAACGACTGATGTTAACTAGGGACGCGCAGAGGCCGACGGCGCGGCGACCGGACTCCGCGCGTTCGGCGACGCTGGGGCTCCAGACCACCGATACACTCATGGACGACGACGATAGATCGTGTGGTATGAACACACACGGGGACGGTGAGACGGATGTCCAGTGAACCGGACGACGCGGTGAAGACGATCTGCCCGTACTGCGGCGTGGGGTGCGGGATCCGCGTGCTCGAAGGCGACGAGCCGGGCGAGATGCGCTTTATGCCGTGGGGCGACGCGCCGGTGAACGAGGGGAGCGTCTGTATCAAGGGCGGCGCGGCGACGCAGGTCGTCGACCACGAGGACCGGCTGACCGAGCCGCTGATCAAGGAAAACGGCGAGTTCCGCGAGGCGACCTGGGAGGAGGCGCTCGGCCGCGTCGTCGACGAGATGAGGTCGATCCGCGAGGAGCACGGCCCGGACGGGATGGGATTCTTCGGCTCCTCGAAGACGTTCAACGAGGAGAACTACCTCATCCAGAAGCTGGCGCGCCGGTACGGCACCAACCAGGTGGACAACTGTACGCGGATGTGTCACGCCTCCACCGTCTGGGCGCTGCGCACCAGCCTGGGCATGGGCGCGATGACGAACAGCATGGCCGACCTGGAGGACGCGGCGGACGTGCTGTGGATCCAGGGCGCGAACCCCGGCGAGCAGCACCCGATCGCCAACAGCCAGTACTTCCGGCAGGCCGTCCTGGAGGGCGCGACCGTCATCCAGGTCGACCCGCACGCGAACAAGACCACCCGGTCGTTCGAGATCGACGAGACCGACCGGCACATGCACCTCCAGCTGAAGCCCGGCACCGACATCCCGCTCCTGAACGCCGTCCTCAAGACGATCCTGGAGCGCCACGAGGCGGAGCCTGACGCGGGCTGGATCGACGAGGCGTTCGTCGAGGAGCGCACGAAGGGGATCGACCACCTGAAGGAGACGCTGGCGGACTTCGACGTGGAGGCGGCCGCCGAGGAGTGCGGCGTCCCGCTGGCGGACATCGAACTCGCCGCCGAGAAGTACGCGATGGCGAACGACGCCGCCATCTTCACCGGGATGGGGATGAGCCAGCACACCTGCGGCGTCGACAACGTCCAGAACGAGATCAACCTCGCGCTGGTCACGGGGAACCTGGGCCGGCCCGGCACCGGCGTCAACCCCCTGCGCGGGCAGAACAACGTCCAGGGCACCTGCGACGTGGGCGCGATGCCGAACGTCCTCCCGGGGTACCAGCTCGTCGACGACGACGAGGCGCGCGAGAGCGTCGAGGAGGTGTGGGGCTTCGAGGTCCCCGAAGCGCCCGGGCTGACGAACGTCGAGATCTCCCACGCGATCGGCGACACCGTCCACGGGCTCTACGTCATGGGCGAGAACCCGATCATGAGCGAGCCCGACGGCAACGAGACGGAGCGGCGGTTCCGCGAGGAGCTCGGCTTCATGGTGGTCCAGGACATCTTCATGACCGAGACCGCCGAGCTCGCGGACGTGGTGCTCCCGGCGACGACGTGGGCCGAGCGCGACGGCACCGTCACCAACACCGACCGGCGCGTCCAGCGCATGCGCGGCGTCCACAAGGTCCACGAGAACACGCGCCACGACCTCGACATCCTCTGTGAGGTCGGCACGCGGCTGTTTGACGGCGACGAGTTCGACTTCGAGGGGCCCGAGGACGTGTTCGAGGAGCTGCGCGAGGTGTGCCCGATCATGCACGGGATGACCTACGACGCGCTCGGCGAGACCGGGATCCACTGGCCCTGCTACGAGGAGGGCGACGAGGGCGACTCGTTCCTCTACGCGGACTCGTTCGAGACCGACGACGGCCTCGGCCGCATCGAGGGCGTCGTCCACCAGGAGCCGAAGGAGACCCCCGACGAGGAGTACCCGCTCGTGTTGACCACCGCGCGGCTCGAAGAGCACTACAACACCGGGACGATGAGCCGGCGGTCGCCGACGCTCTCGAAGCAGCACCCGGAGAACTTCGTCGACGTCCACCCGAACGACGCCGAGCGGTACGGCATCGAGGACGGCGACCACGTGACGCTGAAGTCCCGGCGCGGCGAGATCACCGTCCGCGCGGACGTGACCGAGGACATCAAGGAGGGCGTCGTCTGGACCACGCCGCACTTCGCGGCCGCCTCCGCGAACCGACTCACCAACGACGTGCTCGACGAGCGCGCCAAGATTCCGGAGTACAAGGCCGCCTCGGCGGAGATAGAGGTCGACATCGAGCCCGCGGGCGACGGCGCCGCGTCCGCCGACGACTGAGCGGGGTCGGAGTTTTCAGACCCGCTCTTCCAGCACCGTCTCGTCGCCGTGTCGGACGACGACGCGTTCCGGCACGGGCGCCTCGGGGAACGCGACGGCGACCGAGTACGGGTGGGGTTCGGCGACGTCCGAACAGCGGTTGACGTCCGAATCGGGGTCGTCCTCGGCGACGATCCGGAGGCGGAGCGTCCCCTCGTCGAGCGCGGCCTCGAACAGGGTGACCCGATAGCAGCGTCGGGGGCCGTCGAGGAGCGAGCCAGCCACGACCAGCCGCGGCGGGTCGCCATCGAGTCGGCGGCGGACCTCAGCGACGTCGTTCCCGCCGGACCCGGTGACATCGATCTCGCCGTCGTACTCGCGCCGGAACGTCACCTCAGCGCCGTCGATTTCAGTGGGATCGTCGGTCCACGGCGGCGTGGGACAGCCCGCGAGCGAGGCGGTCGAGGCGGCGGCCGCGGACGCGAGGAGGGCTCTGCGGCGCATGTCGCGAGTCACACCGGGGGCCGTGAAGTGTCTTATGCGCCCGGTCGGGGTGTGGAGCCGCGCGAAGCGCGGCCGACCGCCACCGCCGCATCCGAAACCACTATCCCCGATCCGGCGAACCTCAACACATGGACTGGCCACACGACCCCGACGGCGAGCAGGGGAGCGAGGGCATGCGGCAGTACGGCCACGCCGTGCTCGCGAAGAAGATCGACGAGGAGGAGGACTTCCCGCTGACGGCGGCGGAGTACGTCGAGCAGTACGGCGACCACCCGATCCGGATCGACTTCGAGACGGTCGTCTCCGTCGAGGAGATCTTCGAGCACGTCGAGAAGGAGGAGTTCGCGGACTTCGTCGAGTTCCACCAGGAGCTCGGCCGCGCGATGCGCGAGAACGGCTACTGGTTCTACGAGGGCGCCGAGCAGTTCGTCGACGGCAGCGCTTGATACGGATTTTCCGAGTCCGCTGTCGTTCTTTTTGAGTAGTCGCCGGTCGGTCGTTGATGAATAGCTGGCAGTAGATCGGCGGCGAACGCCTCCCGGCTGCCCATTTGAGTCCCGCCCCGCTCCGCACCGCAATCGCGCCTCACACCTCCCCAGCCTCGCGGTTCGCGCTCTTCGAGCGCTCACCGCGTCCCTCGCGCGTGCTCCTCGCGGCCTCCGCTTCGCTCCGGGCGCTCGCCGGCACGCGCCACCGCAGTTCGGTTATAAGTGTCGCAGCCGTCGTTCGGATCTCGTCGGACGGAATCGGCGCGGTCGAGTCGATCGCCCGGTCGACCCTCGACTCTTTTAACAACTCCCGGGGCGAGCGACCCATCATGGACCACGAGCGGATCGCCGTCCTCGCCCACGAGAAGTTCCCCGACCGCGCGAAGACCGCGCTCGGCGTGTTACGCTACGGCGACCAGGAGGTGTGCGCCGTCCTCGACCGCGACAGCGCCGGCGACCGCGTGGCGGACCACGTCGCCGACGTCTCCGACGCGCCGATCGTCTCGTCGTTCGCGGAGGCGCACGACGCGGCCGAAGGGGACCTCGACGCGCTGTACATCGGCATCGCGCCGATCGGCGGCGGCTTCGACGAGTCGTGGCGCGCGGACGTCGAGGCCGCGGTCGAGGGCGGCTGCGACGTGGTGAGCGGCCTCCACTACTTCCTGAACGAGGACGAGGACCTGGCCGCGCTGGCCGCCGAGCACGGCGTCGACCTGATCGACGTGCGGAGGCCCGACGACGACCTCAGCGTGGCGACCGGGGCGTCCGGCGACGTGGACGCCGACGTGGTGCTCACGGTCGGGACCGACTGCTCGGTCGGGAAGATGACCGCCTCGCTGGAGATCGTCGCCGCCGCCCGCGAGCGCGGCATCGACGCCGCGTTCGTCCCCACCGGGCAGACCGGGATCATGATCGCCGGCTGGGGGAACCCCATCGACCGCGTCGTCTCCGACTTCACCGCGGGCGCCGTCGAGGAGATGCTCGTCGCGGTCGGCGACGACCACGACCTGCTCGTCGTCGAGGGACAGGGAAGCATCGTCCACCCCGCCTACTCGGCCGTCACGTGCGGCATCCTCCACGGGTCGATGGCGGACGGCCTCGTCCTGTGTCACGCCGCGGGCCGCGAGGTCGTCCACGGCTACGAGTCGTTCGACCTCCCGCCGCTGGCCGACTACGTCGACCTCTACGAGGACCTCGCGGCGCCCGTCCGCGAGACCGCGGTCGTCGCCGGCGCGCTCAACACGAAGGACGTGAGCGACGACGCGGCCGCCGCCGAGGCCGTGACCGAGTTCGGCGACGCGGTCGGCGTCCCGGCCGCCGACCCCGTCCGCGACGGCGCGGAGCGAATCGTGGACGGAATCGTCGACGCGGGGGTCGGCGGCCGATGAGCCTCGACGCCGAGTTCGAACGGGTCTCGCTGCCGCTCGACGACCCGTTCACCATCGCGCGCGGGACGCAGACCGAGGCGGAGAACGTGGTCGTGCGGATCACGGACGACGCGGGGATGAGCGGGGTCGGCGGGGCTGCGCCGTCGGCGCACTACGGCGAGACGGCCGACACCGTGACGGCGGTGCTGCCGGCCCTCCTCGACGCGGTCGAGCGCGTCGGCGACCCCCACGCGGTCCGCGAGATCGAGGCCGAGCTCCGGCAGGTGGTGAACGGCAACCCCGCCGCCCGCTGCGCCGTCTCGATCGCCGTCCACGACCTGGCGGCGAAGCGGCTCGGCGTCCCGCTCTACCGCCTGTGGGGCCTCGACCCGAGCGACGCGCCGAAGACCTCGTTCACGGTCGGGCTCGACGAGACAGAACGCGTGCGCGAGAAGGCGGCAGACGCCGTCGCGGCCGGGTACGACGTGTTGAAGATCAAGCTCGGCACGGACCGCGACCGCAAGCTTATCGACGCGGTCCGCGACGCCGCGCCCGACGCCCGGCTCCGCGTCGACGCCAACGAGGCCTGGACGCCGAAGGAGGCGGTCGCGAAGAGCGCGTGGCTCGCCGACCGCGACGTGGAGTTCGTCGAGCAGCCGGTCCCCGCCGAGAACCCCGAGGGGCTCCGCTACGTCTACGAGCGGTCCGAACTCCCGGTCGCCGCCGACGAGTCCTGCGTCACCGCGGCGGACGTGCCCGCGATCGCCGACCGCTGCGACATCGCGAACCTGAAGCTGATGAAGGCCGGCGGCCTCCCGGAGGCCCGGCGACTGATCGCCGCCGCGCGGGCCCACGGCCTCGAGGTGATGTGCGGCTGTATGATCGAGGCGAACGCGTCCATCGCGGCCGCCGCGCAGCTCGCGCCGCTCCTCGATTACGCCGACCTCGACGGATCGCTGCTGCTCGCCGAGGACCCGTACGCGGGCGTCGACCTCGCTGACGGCGAGATCCGACTCGCGGACCAGAACCGCGCGGGGACCGGCGCGCGCCTGGCCTCGGACTGAACGGCTCGGAAACGAGAACCGAGAGGCGGGGACCGCGGGGACCGACCGCGGGTGGGACGGGACCTCAGTTCCGCTGCTCGTCCGCGTCGGACTCCGACTCCTCTAGCTCGACGTCGAGCTCCTCGTCGAGGTTTGCGCTCGAATCGCCGTCGAGATCGCTCTCTAACTCGTCCGCGTCGATCTCCGACTCGATGTCCGCCAGTTCGGCGTCGACGTCCTCGTCGCTGACGGCGTCGCCGTCGTCGGCCGATTCACTCTTCCCGAGCTCGCCCTTGAGCGTCTCCAGCTCGGCGTCGACCTCGCTGTCCGTCGAGAGGCCCTCCAGCTCGCGGTCGATGCTGTCCTTGTCGGAGAGCGCGTCCTCGAAGGCGCCGGAGTCCTCCAGCTCGTCCATCGCCTCGGCGCGCGCCTCCATCTCCTCGGTGCGCTCCTCGGCGCGCTCGATGGAGCGGCTCACGTCCTCCATCTCGTCGCCGACGCCCGTCATGGCCTCGGAGACGCGGGAGGAGGCCTCGGCCGCCTCGTAGCGCGCCTTCATCGTCTCCTTCTTCGTGCGGAACTCCTCGATGCGGTTCTGGAGCTTGTTCTTCTTCTCGACGAGCTGCTCCTGGGTGTTGTTCAGCTCGGCGATCTGGCCCTCCAGCTCCTCGATCTGGTTCATCTTCGACTTCTTCTTCTCGAGGGCCTTCCGCGCGAGGTCGTCGCGGTCCTGCTGGACCGCCTCGCGGGCCTGGCGGTTGTGCTTCTCGACGTTCTCCTCAAGCTTGCGCTTTTGAATCTCCAGGCGCTTCTTCTGGGTCGTCAGGTCGGCGATCCCCTGCTTGACGTCCTGGAGCTCGTCGCGCATCTGTTCGTAGGAGTAGTCGAGCGACTCCGTCGGGTCTTCGGCCCGGTTGAGGAGGGCGTTCACCTTCGAGCGGACGACGTAGGAGGCGCGCGAGAGGATTCCCATATCCCGTCATACGCGTTCCACCCGTTAAAACCTCATGCGGTTCGCGGGGTCGCGTTAACTTAGAGGATGAGGCGCTCGACTTCAGAGTGCTTATGGCCGAAATCGAACGCCTCAGCGAACGTATCACGTGGATCGACTTGTCGTTTGTGGAGCGAGATCGAACGCCGCGCTGGGCGATTGAACTAGGGATCCGCAGTCACTTAGCCGGTATGTCACTGCGCGAGGTAAGTAAGCATCTTGAACTGTTTGGAATCAGTCGAAGTCACGTCGCGATCCACAACTGGGTTCATAAGGCCGATCTACAGCCGATCTCGACCGTCTCCGAGGATCAACTCGCGGTTGACGAAAAGATGATCCGCCTCCACGGCCAGAAGTTCTGGCTGTACGCCGCGGTTGATCCACAGACGAACGAGATCCTTCACTTGAGCCTCTATCCGACCGCAAATAAACAGACAACGCGATGGTTTCTCACCGAGCTACACCGGCGCTATCAGCTGAATAACGTCGAATTTCTCGTCGATGACGCAGACTATCTTGGATCAGTTCTTGCTGAAGACGGGTATCGATTTCAAATCATTCGACATGGAAATCGGAATGCTATCGAACGTGTCTTTTGGGAGATAGAACGACGAACATCATCATTTGCGAATAGTTTCAGCAATGTCGCGCTAGAGACAGCTCAAAACTGGCTCGAAGCCTTCGCCGTCTACCACAATTCACGCCAAACTTAACGCGACCGTTCGCGGCGGAGCGACGCGGTGCGGGGCGGAAACGCACGGTCACGGAGACGGCCGCGCGGCCGCCGGTCGACCGGACGAGGCCCCGCCCGGCGGCGCCCCCTGAACACTTATCGGGGGCGTCGGTGTAGGCCCGCGCATGGACATCGGCGTGCTGACCGTCCCCCTCGGCGGCGAACCGATCGAAGACGCGGCCGCGTACCTCGACGGCCTCGGCGTCGACGCCGTCGAACTCGGCGTCGGCGGCTGGCCCGGCGAGGACCACGCGGACCGCGAGCGGCTCCTCGGCGACGGGGAGGCGCGCGACGAGCTGCGCGGCCTGCTCGACGGGCACGGGCTCCGGATCTCCGCGCTGGCGACGCACAACAACCCGCTCCACCCCGACGAGGAGCGGGCCGCGGCGGCCGACCGCGAACTGCGCGAGGCGATCGAGCTGGCCGACCTGCTCGGCGTCGAAACGGTGACCTGCTTCTCCGGGCTCCCCGCGGGCGCGCCAGGCGACTCGACGCCGAACTGGGTGACCGCGCCGTGGCCGACCGAGCACGCCGACGCGCTCGACTACCAGTGGGACGAGGTGGCGGTCCCGTACTGGCGCGACCTGGCGAAACACGCCGCGCATCACGGCGTCGACGTGGCGGTCGAGATGCACCCGAACATGCTGGTGTACGAGCCGACCGGAATGGTCGCGCTGCGCGAGGCCACCAACGAGCGGATCGGCGCCAACTTCGACCCCTCGCACCTCTACTGGCAGGGGATCGACGTGACGGAGGCGATCCGGTTCCTAGGCGAGCGCGACGCGATCCACCACGTCCACGCGAAGGACACGCGGGTGTACGAGGCCAACTCGCGCGTGAAGGGCGTCCTCGACACGACGGGCTACGCCGAGGAGGCCGACCGCTCGTGGCTGTTTCGCTCGATCGGCTACGGGCACGGCGAGGAGCACTGGAAGGACGTGGTCTCGACGCTCCGGATCGTCGGCTACGAGGGCGCGCTGTCGATCGAACACGAGGACTCGCTCACCTCGGCGCGCGAGGGGTTAGAGAAGGCGGTCGACGTGCTCGACCGCGCGGTCTTCGAGACGGAACCCGGCGAGGCGTACTGGGCGGAGTGAGGCGGCGACCGAGGAATCCACGACAATGACCGACGAACCACTGCGGATCGGCGTACTGGGGTATCGATTCATGGGCAAGGCGCACGCGAACGCGCTGGCGCGGCTCCCGATGTTCTTCCCGGAGGCGCCCGAAGTCGAGCGGCACGCGCTCGTCGGGCGCGACGAGGAAGCGCTGGCCGAGGCGGCGGGGCGGTTCGGCTTCGCGAACACCGCGACCGACTGGGAGGCGGTGATCGACGAGGTGGACGTCCTCTACAACCTCGGGCCGAACCACGTCCACGCGGAGCCGTCGATCGCGGCCCTCGAAGCCGGGGTCCCGGTCCTCTGCGAGAAGCCGCTCGCGCCGACGGTCGAGGAGGCGGCGGCGATGCGCGACGCCGCCGCGGCGACGGGGGTCACCGCGGGGACCGCATTCAACTACCGGTTCGTCCCCGCGATCCGGCACGCGAAGGGGCTGATCGAGGACGGCGAGCTCGGCGAGATCCGACAGGTCCGCGGGCGGTACCTCCAGGACTGGCTCGTCGACCCCGAGGCGCCGTGGGCGTGGCGGATGGACGCCGAGATGGCGGGGTCGGGCGCGCTCGGCGACCTCGGGGCGCACACCATCGACCTCGCGGACTTCCTCGTCGGCGGCCGCGTCGGCGAGATCGAGCGCGTGTCGGGGCGGCTCACGACGTTCGTCGACGAGCGCCCGGTCTACGACGAGGACGGCGAGGTGACCGAGTACCGCGACGTGACCGTCGACGACGCGTACGGCGCGCAGGTCCGCTACGAGTCGGGCGCGACCGGGACCTTCGAGGCGAGCCGCGTCGCCGCGGGCCACAAGAACGACCACACGGTCGCGGTCCACGGGACGGAGGGGAGTCTGAAGTTCTCCTTGGAGCGACTCAACGAACTTGAGGTCCTCCGCGAGGGGAACCGCGGCTACGAGACGGTGTTGGTCACCGAGGAGTCGGACCCGTACGTCGACCGCTGGTGGCCCCCCGGACACGTGATCGGGTGGGAGCACACGTTCGTCCACGAGAGCTACGAGTTCCTCTCTGCGGTCGCCGAGGGGCGGTCGTTCGAGCCGTCGTTCGAGGACGGCTACGAGGTCCAGAAAGTCCTCGCGGCGATCCAGCGCGCCGACGAGCGCGGCGAGCGGGTCGCGGTCGCGTGAGCGGTCGCGGGCGGGCGTCGCCCGGGGGTCGAACGCCGACCGGCCTCAGACGCCCACGGCGCCGCCCGCGGCGGCGCCCCCGTTCTCCTCGCTCCACTCCTCTATCGCGGAGTCCTCGCCGTTGTAGCTGCCGAGCGTCTCGCGGGTGTCGAACGCCACGGGCTCCCAGACGACCTCGAAGTTCTCGTTGCCGGTCGCGTTGGGCACGACGACCTGATCGCCCGGTCTGACGATCCCGTCGCCGGGCCACGCGCCGAACTGGACGTTGCCGTCCGGGTCCTCGCCGCGGACGTACAGCTCCTCGGCCGGCACCGGCTCGGGGCCGAGCGCGACGACGACGAGGGAGCCGTTCTGCTGTTGCCCCTCGAACTCGGCGTCCGGCGGGGCGACGCCGTCGATGAGCCCGAACACCGCCGCGCCGACGAGAGCGAGCAGCAGCACGACGACCCCGACCAGCAGCCCCGTCCCCGCCAGCGGGGTGAACCCTCGCTCGTCGTTGCTGAACGCGGCCATTCGAGCGACAGTCAGCGGGGGCCGTTATAAGGGTTTGCGCGCCGCGTATCAGCGCTGATAAGTCTGGAGGCGACCTCCCCGAACGCACGGGTCGACTCCGCGGACGGGACCGAACCGGAAACGGGTTATTCCGCGCGGTCGAACTGCCGTCGTGACCTCTCGGATGAGCGGTTCGTCGGGCGGTCGGCCTCGCGGCCCGCGGGGGATAGCGCGCACGTGGGCCGAGGTGCTCGTCCGGCCGCGGCGGGCGTTCGCGAACGGGATCACGCCCGGCGACCAGGCGCCCGCGCTGACGTTCGCGGTGGCGGTCGCCGCGGCGTTCACGCTCGGGTGGATCGCGTCGGACCCCGCCGCGATGCCCGTCGTCGTCCCCTCCTCGCCCCTGCTCTCGCAGGCCGTGGTCTTCCTCGTCGTGGTCGCGCTGGCGGCGCCCGTCGGCCTCCACCTGACCGCGGCGGCGGCGACCGTCGCCGTCGTCGTCGCGAGCGTCGAGATCGCCGACGGACATTTCTCCCTGCGGGACCGCGGGGGCGTGAGCGAGACGGTTCAGGCCGTGGCGTACGCGAGCTCGCCGATGGCGCTGGCCGGTCCGGCGATCCCGGAGCTCAGGGTCGCCTGCGGCGCGTACGCGGCGGTGCTTCTGTTCGTCGGCTTC
Organism: Halorubrum tropicale; assembly: GCF_001280455.1. Lineage (NCBI taxonomy): Archaea > Methanobacteriati > Methanobacteriota > Halobacteria > Halobacteriales > Haloferacaceae > Halorubrum > Halorubrum tropicale. The sequence continues at coordinate 74,731 of NZ_LIST01000002.1, read as the reverse complement.
CGCGAAGTCCACGGGCTGGGACCGCTCCGGACGGCCGTCGCCGCGGTGCCGCCGGCCGCGCTCGGCTACGGGGTCGGCTACCGCGCCGTGGCCGCCGCGCGAACGCTGCTCGGCGCGTGACGCGCCGGGCGCTCGCGCCGCCGCCAGCGGGCTTTCGACAACCGTTTTAGGCCCGAGACTCTCGGTGTACTCAAATGGGATCCTGTATCATCTGTGGCACCGACGTCGGGGGCGGTCGCGTCTGCGACTCGCACCAGGAAGACGTCGTGTTCGATTTCCGCGGCGACTCCCCCGAAGACCTGGTTCCGAGCCGGTTCTACCGGGGGGTCGTCGACGGGTACGCCGAGTTCGGCGTGTTCGTCGACCTCGCGCCGGGCGTCACCGGGCTGCTCCACCGCTCCGAACTCGACCGCCGGCTCGACAGCCTCAGCTGGGAGCCGGGCGACGACGTGTTCGTCCAGGTGAAGGGCGTCCGCGACAACGGCAACGTCGACCTCGCCTGGTCGATCCGGCAGGCCGACCGCGAGTTCCGCGGCGTCCTCGTCCAGGAGTCCTCCGGGGAACACCTCCCCGACGAGGACCCGGACGACGAGCCGACGACCGAGGAGTCCGCCGAGACCGCGGAGCCGACCGACGAGAGCGACGACGAGCCGGTCGAGGAGTCCGCCGAGGCCGACGCAGAGCCCGCCGAGGCCGACACGGGCACCGAGACGGCGGCGCCCGAAGACGAGGCGACGGAGTCGGACGAGGCCGCGGAGTCCGACGACGAGACAGGGGTTGACACGGAACCCGCCGGGGGCGAGACGGAATCCGCAGAGCCCGAGACCGACGACGTCGCGACCACCGGCGACGAGGAGACGCCGGAGGCCGAGGGCGACGGGGAACCGGAGCGCGTGTCGATCGAGACGCTGGGGGACGCCGTCGGCGACGTGGTCCGGATCGAGGGCGAGGTCGTCGGCGTCCGTCAGACCGGCGGCCCGACGGTGTTCGAGGTAAGCGACGAGACCGGCGCCGTCGACGTGGCGGCGTTCGTCGAGCCGGGCGTCCGGGCGCACCCGGACGTCGAGGTCGGCGACGCGGTGCGGGTCGACGGGGAAGTCGAGAGCCACCGCGGCGACATCCAGGTCGAGTCCGAGGCGCTCGTCCTCCTCGACGGCGAGGCGGCCGAGGCGGTCCGCCGCCGCCTGGCCGAGGCGCTCACGGACGAGGCGCGGCCGGAGGGGCTCCAGCCGCTGGCCGGCGACGAGACGGTCGCCGAACTCGCCGACGGCCTCCTCGACGCGGCCGAGGCGGTCCGCCGGGCGGTCCTCGAATCGCGGCCGATCGTCGTCCGCCACCCGGCCACCGCCGACGGCTACGTCGCGGGCGCCGCGGTCGAGCGCGCCGTGCTCCCGCTGATCCGCGACGAGCACGCGAAGAGCGACGCCGAGTACCACTACTTCACCCGTCGCCCGCTCGACGAGCCGGTGTACGGGATGGACGCGGCCACCAACGACGCGACGCGGATGCTCCAGGACCGCGACCGCCACGACGAGAAGCTCCCCCTGTTCCTGCTCGTCGGCGCGGGCTCGACGACCGAGTCCGCCGACGGCATCGACCTGCTGTCGGTGTACGGGGTCGACGCGGTCGTCGTCGACGCCGCGGTCGCGGACCCGGAGACCCGGGACGCGGTCGACACGCTCGTCTCGCCGGAGCTGTCCGACGTGGGCGGCGACGAGACGCTCTCGACGGGCGCGCTCGTCGCGTCGCTGGCGTCGGCGATCAACGGCGAGGTCCGCGAGGACCTGCGGCACCTGCCCGCCGTGAGCTACTGGGCGGACGCCCCCGACCGCTACGTCGACCTCGCCCGCGACGCGGGCTACGACGCCGAGCGCGTCGCGGAGCTCCGCGAGGCCGTCGCGCTGGAGGCGTACTACCAGTCGTACCAGGACAAGCGGGAGCTCATCGCCGACCTCCTGTTCTCGGACGGCGGCGACCTCGCGGCGCACGTCTCCGAGCAGTTCCGCGAGAAGCTTGAGACCGAGATCCAGACCGCGGACGCGAACGTCGTGACCGAGGCGGTCGACGGCGTCGAGTTCGCGCTGCTCGACACCGACGGCTACACCCACCGCTACGACTTCCCGCCGACGCCGCTCCTGCTCGACGACCTCCACCGGCGGCGCGTAGACGGCGAACCGTTCGCGACGGTCGGCGTCGGCACCGACGAGCTGTACGTGCGCACGACCGCGGACGTCTCCGTCCGCGACGTGGCCGAGCGCGCGGCCGAGCTCGCGCCGAACGCCGACATCGCGACTGCCGGCGTCCGCGAGGGCAAAATCGAGTTCCTCTCCGGCGAGCGCGACGCGGTCGAGGACGCCGTCGTCGCCGCCGTCGCCGAGTCGTTCTGAGCCGCCGGGCCGGTTCGGTCCGGGCGTCCCCGCTCTCGGCCGTCAGCCCGAGGCGAATATGTTCGGCGGTTTTGAATTACGCTTCGCGTAGAACCGACGAGCATCGGCTCCGCCGGTAGATTATTGCTGGTGTATGAAACTTCCTCACGTGAGGTGTTACACAATGGCAACACAACCGTCGGAACGGACGCTTCGCGCAGACCTGCTCGGCCGCAACGTGGACTTCAACTACTCGGAGACCTGGCTGGCGTACTCGATGCTCGGACTCCGGGTCGTGATGGCGTGGGTGTTCCTCCAGGCGGGGCTGTCGAAGCTGTTCGAGGGCGGCCTCGCCGACCCGCTCGCGTGGAGCTCGGTCGGGTTCCTCCAGAACGCCGTCGCCGACGCCAACCCGCTCCAGGGGCTGTTCCTCTTCTTCGCGGACTACGCGGCTATCGTCGACCCGATGGTCGTGTTCGGACAGATCCTGATCGGGCTGGCGCTGCTGTTCGGCGTCTTCTTCCGGTTCGCCGCGCTGATGGGCGCGATCCAGATGTCGATGTTCTGGACCGCCGCGTGGCAGGGCGGACTCGTGGACGGGTTCCCGGTCGCGCACGGCTACTTCGTCGACAGTTCGCTCGTGTACCTGCTGCTCCTGTTCGGCCTCGGCGCGTGGGGCGCGGGCCGGATCGTCGGGATCGACCGGGCGTTAGAGGAGACGGAGTTGGTTCGAAACACGCCGGCGCTCCGGTACCTGCTGGGGTGAGGGAGAGGGCGTCGCCCGCGGTCGCCGGCGTTCGGCGTTCCGGGGGCAACCACGGAGATTTTTGCGGCGCGCCGCAGGCGCTCAGCGGCGCGTGAACGGACCGGGCGGGAGGATGAGGTCGTCGAGCTCCGGCCGCTGCTTCACGTTGAACACGACCGACAGCTCGTCGGTCAGCGGGTAGCCGTTACAGGAGAGCCGGAAGCCGCGCTCGGCGAGGTCGTCGGGCATGATGTGGTCGGTCGGCTGCGAGAGCTCGCCCTCCGCGAGGTACACCGCGCAGTTCGCGCAGGCGCCGCCGCGACAGGAGAAGGGCCACGCGAAGCCGCTCCGCTCGGCCGCCTCCAGCAGGCTCTCGTCGGGGTGGACCAGCAGCCGACCGTGGGCGTCGGGGGCGAGGTCGGCGTGGCCGGCCTTCCGGAACAGCTCGTCGTCGTCAAGCGACCAGCCGTAGTCGACGACGGCCTCGTAGTCGAGGAACTCGACGCGGGTCGAGGCGGGCTCGCGCGCGTCGGCTCCCTTCGTGAGGTCCACGTCCGCCGGGTCGGCCCGGTCGTCGCCCTCATCGCCGTCCCCGTCGCGCTCGGACAGCTCTCGGTAGGCGCGACGCACGAGCTGGAACTCGTCGAGCGACCCGCCCTGGTCCGGGTGCGCCCGCTTGACGCGCTCGCGGTAGGCCCGTTCGATCGCGTCGTCGTCGGCGTCCTCGTCGACCTCCAACACCTCGAACGGGGAGACCATTCAGTCAGGGGCCCGTACGCGCGTGACGCACATAAACTGCCCAGAAGTCGGCAGGCGAGTTCCGGTGGAAGGCGGACCGGACGGCAGCGGAGGCGGACCGGGCGGCAGCGGAGGCGGACCGGACGGCAGCGGAGACGGACCGGGCGGCGCGGGACCGGGACCGGAGGGCGTTTAATAGCGGCGCGCCCCACTGACCGACGATGGGAAACGCCGACCTGCGCGACCTCGCGTCGATCCGCGACGTCCCCTTCGCGGACATCGAGGGGAGCGTCGTCGCCGTCGACGCGCACAACTGGCTGTACCGCTACCTCACGACCACGGTCAAGTGGACGAGCGACGAGAAGTACACGACGGCCGACGGCGTCGAGGTCGCGAACCTCATCGGGGTCGTCCAGGGGCTCCCGAAGTTCTTCGAGCACGACCTGATCCCGGTGATGGTGTTCGACGGCGCCGTCACGGACCTGAAGGCGGACGAGGTTGCCGAGCGGCGCGAGAAGCGCGAGGCGGCCGAGGAGCGCAGGGCCGCCGCCGCGGAGCGCGGCGACGCCGTGGAGGCGGCGCGCCTGGAGGCCCGCACCCAGCGGCTCACCGACGCGATCCAGGAGACGACCCGCGAGCTGCTCGAACTGCTCGACGTGCCGGTCGTCGAGGCGCCCGCGGAGGGGGAAGCGCAGTGCGCGCACATGGCCGCGACCGGGACCGTCGACCACGCCGGCAGCGAGGACTACGACACCCTCCTGTTCGGCGCGCCGACGACGCTCCGCCAGCTGACGAGCAAGGGCGACCCGGAGCTGATGGACCTGGCGGCGACGCTCGACGACCTCGGACTGGACCGCCAAGAGCTCGTCGACGCCGCGATGCTCTGCGGCACCGATTTCAACGAGGGGGTCCGCGGGATCGGACCGAAGACGGCGGTGGAGTCGATCCGCGAACACGGCGACCTGTGGGGCGTCCTGGAGGCGCGCGGCGCCGAGATCCAGAACGCCGAGGCGGTCCGAGAGCTGTTCATGGACCCCCCTGCCGAGGACGTCGCGGTCGACGCCGACGTGAACCCGGACGTCGAGGCCGCCCGCGAGTACGTCGTCGACGAGTGGGGCGTCGCCGCGGACGAGGTCGAGCGGGGGTTCGAGCGCATCGCGGAGTCGCAGGTCCAGACCGGGCTCGACCGCTGGACCTGACGGGGCGGCGCGACGCGGGCTCGGGCCGGCGATCCCCGGCTCGACCGCCGCGAACACACCTTTTATTTCCTCGTCGCCGGAAGGGTGATCCACACGTGTCGCGGACCGCCATCCGATCGCGGACGCCGCCCGCAGCCGACCGACGGGTCGCCCCCGGCGACGGCGCCGACGGCCCGGCGCCCGTGCGGCCAGGCCTCCGAGCGGACCGCGGCGACCCTGACCAATGAGCTTCGACGTTCCCGACGACAGACGGTACCTGGAATCGCACGAGTGGGCGACGACCGGCGGCGACGCGGTCCGTATCGGCGTCTCCGACTTCGCGCAAGACGAGCTGGGCGACGTGGTGTTCGTCGAACTCCCCGACGTCGGCGACGAGGTCGCCGCCGGCGAGTCGTTCGGCGTCGTCGAGTCTATCAAGGCCGTCTCCGACCTGTACGCGCCCGTCTCGGGCGAGGTCGTCGCGGTCAACGAGGCCCTGTTCGACCGCCCGGAACTCGTCAACGAGGACCCGTACGGCGAGGGGTGGATGCTGGAGGTCGCCCCCGCCGCGGACGGCGAGGCCGACGGCCTGCTCGACGCCGACGAGTACGACGACCAGATCGCGTGACGCCGGGGACACCCCGGAGCGCGGACCGCGGACACCGGACGACACACCCATCCGACACACGAATATGACCACGCCACCTTCCGACCTCACTTCACCCCCGAACCGACGAGTCGAACCCGGACGGGCCGCCGACAGACGACCGAACCGCCGCGGACGAGGCGAGACGCACCGATGAGCCGGGCGAACGGCACGCCGTACGCGCCCCACACCGACGAAGAGACCGCGGCGATGCTGGCCGAGATCGGCGTCGACGACGAGGAGGCCCTGTTCGACATTCCCGACGCCGTCGGCTTCGACGGCGAGTTCGGCATCGAACCCCGGACGGAACGCGAGATCCGCGACGAGTGCGCGCGGATGTTCGCTCGGAACGACGACCTGACCGAGTTCCTCGGCCGGGGACACTACGGCCACTACGTCCCGAGCGTCGTCGACCACCTCGCGGACCGCGCCGAGTTCCTCACGAGCTACACCCAGTACCAGCCGGAGGTGTCCCAGGGGTTCCTCCAGGCGCTCTTCGAGTACCAGTCGATGCTGGTCGAGCTGACCGGCCTCGACGTCGCGAACTGCTCGATGTACGACGCCGCGACCGCGCTCGGCGAGGCCGCGACGCTCGCGGACCGCGTCCGGTCGACCTCCGGCGACACCGTCCTCGTCCCCGAACAGCTCCGCGACGGGAAGCGGGCGGTGCTGGAGAACTACTGCGACGGCGCCGACCTGACCGTCGAGACGTACCCGATGGCCGACGGGACCGCCGACGTCGACGCCCTCGCGGACCGCGCGGGCGACGACGTGGCGATGCTGTACGCCGAGAGCCCGACCGTCCGTGGCTGTATCGAGGAGCGGCTCGCGGCGATCGGCGACCTCGCCGACGAGACGGACGCGCTGTTCGTCCTCGGTTCGGACGTGGTCGCGCTGTCGGTCCTCGAGTCGCCGGCCGCGGTCGGCGCCGACGTCGTCGTCGGTGAGGCGGGGTCGCTCGGGCTGCCGACCGCCTACGGCATGGGGCTGGGGATCTTCGCGTGTAGCGACGACTTCCTGCGGCAGGTCCCCGGCCGGCTCGTCGGCGCGAGCGAGGACGCCGACGGCGACCGCGCGTACACCCTGACGCTCCAGACCCGCGAACAGCACATCCGCAAGGAGCGGGCCACCTCGAACATCTGTACGAACCAGGCGTGGGTCGCGCTCCGCGCGGCGATCCACGCGGCGACGCTCGGGCCCGACGGGCTCGTCGACCTCGCGAACGACTGCGTGCGCGAGGCCGCCGACCTCGCGGACCGGATCGACGGCCTCTCCGGGGCCGCGGCGCCGGTCCACGACCGCCACCACTTCCGGGAGTTCGCGGTGCGCGTCGACCAGCCGGCGCCGGCCGTGGCCGAGGACTTAGAGACCGAGGGGTTCGCGGTCCACGCGATCGGCGACCACCTGCTTCAGGTGTGCGTCACCGACCTGAACGCCGGGCGGACGGACGGGCTCGTCGCGGCCTTCGAGGAGGTGCTCTGATGATCCACGACCAGGCGAACTACGAGCGAGAGGGGGAGGGCGTCCGCGAGCCGCTGCTCTCGGAGAAGGGCCAGGAGACGGTCGACGTGCGCGAGGACTCCCCGCTCCCCGACGACCTCACCCGCGAGGAGCTGACGCTGCCGAACCCCTCGGAGCCGGAGACGGCGCGCCACTACACCCGGCTCTCGCAGATGAACTGGGCGATCGACGCGGGGCCGTACCCGCTCGGGAGCTGTACGATGAAGTACAACCCCAAGTTCACGGAGGACGTGGCGGCCGACCCGAACGCGGCGATCCACCCCGACCGCTCCGCGCGCTCCGCGCAGGGGAACTTGGAGCTCCAGTACCGGCTCCAGGAGGCCCTCGCCGAGATCGGCGGAATGGACGCCGTGACGCTCCAGCCCCCAGCGGGCGCCGCGGGCGAGCTCACGGGCATCCTCGTCGCGAAGGCGTACCACGAGCACCACGGCAACGACCGCTCCGAGGTCGTGATCCCGGCGTCCGCCCACGGGACGAACTTCGCGACGGCCGCGACCGCGGGCTACGACGTGGTCGAGCTGCCCTCCGGCGACGACGGCCGCGTCGACCTGGAGGCGCTGGAGGCGGCGGTCGGCGAGGACACCGCCGCGCTCATGCTGACGAACCCGAACACCGTCGGGCTCTTCGAGCGCGACATCGCGGAGATAGCCGACATCGTCCACGACGCCGGCGGGCTGCTCTACTACGACGGCGCGAACCTCAACGCGCTGCTCGGGCGGGGCCGCCCCGGCGACATGGGGTTCGACGTGATGCACTACAACGTCCACAAGACGTTCGCGACCCCCCACGGCGGCGGCGGTCCGGGCGCCGGGCCGGTCGGCGTCGTCGACGAGCTGGCGCCGTTCCTCCCGGCCCCGCGGGTGCGCGAGACGAACGGCGGGAAGGGGTACGAGCGGTTCCAGCCCGAGCACACGATCGGGAAGGTCCACGGCTTCGCCGGGAACTGGCTCGTGGCGATCAAGGCGTACGCGTACATCGCGCGCCTCGGCGACGAGGGGCTGGCGGACGCGGCCGCGAAGGCCGTCCTCAACGCCAACTACCTCGCCGAGCGGATCGACCTCGACGTGCCCTTCGGCCCGTTCCACCACGAGTTCGCGGCGACGGCGGGAGACCGCGACGCCGCCGACGTGGCCAAGCGCATGCTCGACTTCGGCGTCCACCCGCCGACGACGAAGTGGCCGGAGATGGTGCCGGAGGCGATGCTGACCGAGCCGACCGAGATAGAGGGGGAGTCCTCCCTCGACGACCTCGCGGAGGCGTTCAACCTCGCGTACGCCGACACCGACGAGGCGCTCGACGCGGCGCCGAGCCGGACCGCCGCGAGCCGGATCGACCAGGTCGGCGCCGCGCGGAACCCGCGGCTGTCGTGGCAGGCGCTCGACGGGGAGTAGTCGCCGCGACCGACGCGGCGACCGCGGGGCTCACGGCTCGGTCGCCGCGGACCGAACCGGCTCCTCGCGCTCGGCCGCGTCGAACTCCTCGCCGTCGAGTTCGTCGCCGGCGCGCTCGGCCGCGTCGGACTCCTCGCCGTCGAGCGCGGCCGTCTCGGTGGGAACGTTCTCGCCGCCCCCGTCGTCGACGTCTCCGGCCTCCGACGCCGAGAACGGCCCTCCGCCGTCGACGAACCGACGCATCACCCGCCCCTCCGCGCGGTGGAGCGTCTCGCTACAGGTCGACTTCGCGATGTCGTTCGCCGCCGCCAGCTCGGTGAGGGTACACCGCCGGGGAGTGTCGTAGTAGCCGCTCTTGACCGCCTCGAAGACCAACTCGCGCTGCGCCTCCGTGAGCGTGCGCTCCGGCTCGTCGCTCCCGGTGGCGGCGACGCCGACCGTCACGCCGTCGGCCGCGAGCCGTCGACCGAACGCCTCGACCCGGTCGCGGTCGCCGACGACGCTCACCGCCGCGCGGCCGTCGACGACCTCGACCGCCGCCGCTATCGGGAGGCCGACCGCCCGCGCCGCGGGGAGGTACGCGGGCGCGCGGCCGACGACCCGGAGCGTGCGAACGTCCCCTCGGCGCTCGACCGCCGTCGCGCGGTCGACCCGGTCGTGCTCGCGGAGCGCGGCCTCGACGCGGTCCCTGTCGGTGCCGCCGACGCGGACGGTCGCGGCCGCCGTCAGGTCCGCCTCGGTCGCCGTCAGGCCGTCGTCGTCGGTCGCCGTCAGGCCGTCGTCGTCGGTCGCCGCCGAGCCGTCGACCGCGATCGTCTCCGCGACCCGGAGCGTCGCCGCGGGGACGCGTCGGGACACGTCCCCGAGCCACGATCCGGTCGGGAGGCCCAACCGCAGTTCCGTTCGGCTCATCGGTTCCACCTCGCTTCCCGCGGCGGATCGAACGCGGTCGCTGGAGCGAGCATCTCCCGTGGAGGTACGGCTACGGTCCCCCTCGGCGTACCCCTTCATTCGTTTCGAGCATAAGTACCCGCGACTGCGACGCCGAATGCCTCGGATCGCGCCGCGACCACAGCACCGAAGTCCCCGGCACGCGAGCCGCAGCGCATGAAGACGACAGACGCGTTCATCGGCCTGACCTGCGTCGACTGCGGCGAGACGTTCGACGCGGAGACGGCGACGCACCGCTGTCCCGACTGCGACGGTATCCTCGACCCCGAGTACGACTACGACCGGATCGACCTGACGCCGGAGGCGCTCGACGCCCGACCGGACGGGTCGATGTGGCGCTACGACGAACTGCTCCCGTTCCCGGCCGAGGCGGCGGTGTCGCTCGGCGAGGGCGCCACGCCGCTCGTCGAGTGCCCGGCGCTGGCGGACGCGATGGGGGTCGGCCGCGTCCTCCTGAAAGACGAGGGCGCGAACCCCACGGGGACGTTCAAGGACCGCGGGCAGGCGGCCGCGATGACGGCGGCCCGCGAGCACGGCGCGGCGGAGGTCGCGCTGAACAGCGCCGGCAACGCGGGGCAGGCGGCCGCCGCGTACGCGGCCCGCGCGGACCTCGACGCGCACGTGTTCCTCCCCTCCCGGGCGGGGTTCACCCAGAAGGCGATGACGGAGGTCCACGGCGCGGACCTCACCGTCACCGACCCCGTCGACGGCAACTCGCAGATCGGCGACGCGGGGCGGGCGTACGCCGAGGCGATGGACGAGCACCCCGAGTGGTACTCGACGAAGACGTTCGTCACGCCGTACCGCCACGAGGGGAAGAAGACGATGGCGCTGGAGCTGTTGGCCCAGCTCGACTGGGAGGCGCCCGACGCAGTCGTCTACCCGACCGGCGGCGGCGTCGGGCTGGTGGGGATGCACAAGGCGGCCCGCGAGGCGCGCGACCTCGGCTGGACCGACGGGCTGGTACCGATGTACGCCGCGCAGGCCGCGGGCTGTGCCCCGATCGTCCGCGCCTACGAGTCGGGGGCGGACCGCCACGAGCCGCTCGCGGACGACGAGGTCGACACGGCCTGTAACGGGATCGCGATCCCCGACCCGGGCGCGAGCCACCTGATCCTCGACGCGGTCCGCGAGTCCGACGGCGGGGCGGTGGCGACGACCGACCGCGAGATCCTCGACGCCGCGATCGAGGTCGCGCGGAGCGAGGGGCTGGAGGTCGGCGCCACCTGCGCGGCCGCGGTCTCCGGGGCGTTCGCGCTCGCCGAGTCCGGCGAGTTCGGCCCCGACGACACCGTCGTCCTGCTGAACACCGGCGCGGGCAACAAGGACGTGGACGCGCTCCGCGCGCACCTCGGGGAGCGCGAGGCCGAGGCGGGCGAATAGCGCCGCGGCGGGCAGGCGGGCGAGGAGCCGAACCGGAACCACTACGGCGGGCGGTCGCCACCCCTCGCGCATGGAACTCGGGGTCATCGGACTCGGTCGGATGGGGCAGATCGTCGCGAACCGGTCGCTGGAGGCGGGCCACGACGTGGTCGCGTTCGACCTCTCGGCGGAGGCGACCGCCGAGGCGGCGGCGAACGGCGCGGAGCCGGCCGACTCGGTCGCGGACCTCTGCGAGCGGCTGGACGGGTCGGGCGAGGCCGACGGCAAGCGGATCTGGCTGATGGTGCCCGCGGGCGACGCCGTCGACGCCACCCTGGCGGACGTAGAGCCCCACCTCGACGGCGACGACGTCGTCGTCGACGGCGGGAACTCCCACTTCGAGGCGTCGGTCCGCCGCGCCGAGGCGACGGACGCCGCATACCTCGACTGCGGGACCTCCGGCGGTCCCGCGAGCGCGGAAGCCGGGTTCTCCCTGATGGTCGGCGGCCCGGAGTGGGCCTACGAGGCGATGGTCCCGGTCTTCGACGCGGTGGCCACCGGCCCGGGCGGCCACGACCGCATGGGCGAGTCCGGCTCGGGCCACTACGTGAAGATGGTCCACAACGGCGTCGAGTACGCGCTGATGCAGGCGTACGGCGAGGGGTTCGAACTGCTCACCGACGGGCGCTACGACCTCGATATGGAGTCGGTGGCCCGCACCTGGAACAACGGCGCCGTGATCCGCTCGTGGCTGCTGGAGCTCTGCGAGGAGGCGTTCCGCGAGGAGGGCTCCGACCTCGGCGACGTGGCGGACCACGTGGCCGGCGGCTCGACGGGGACGTGGACGGTCGAGGAGGCGCTCGAACAGGAGGTGCCCGTCCCGATCATCTACCAGGCGCTCGCGGAGCGGTTCGACTCGCGGAACGAGGGGCGGTTCTCCCGGCGGCTCGCGAACCGCCTCCGGTACGGGTTCGGCCGCCACGAGGTCGCGCGGCGCGACGACTCGTAGCCGTCCCGGCGCGCGCGGCGCCGCGCCGCGCGCCGGTGCCCGCACGCGGCGAGACCTCTTCCTCGAACGACACGTATTACTGATGGCTGTCCGACAATTCACTCGTGCTCGACCTCGCCTTCAGTCGTCGGCAGTACCTCGTCCGCCTCGCAGACGGCCCCGCGCGGATCCGGGACCTCGTCGACGCGTTCGAGCACTCCAGGTCGACGGTCAACCGCGCGGTCCGGGCCCTCGAAGCGGACGGGCTCGTCGAGCGCGGCGCGGACGGCTACGAGGCGACGTACGCCGGCCGGATCCTCCTGGACACCGTCGACGAGGCGGTCGCGGTCGCGGAGGCCGTCGAGACCGCGAACGGCGTCCTCAACGAGCTCCCGTCGTCGCCGCGGAACCACCGGTTCTTCGCGGACGCCGAGGTGGTGACGATAGCCGGGACGCCGCCGGCGACGGTGCTGTCCCGGCTTCAGCGCGTCGTCGAGGCGGCCGACCGGCTCCGGGGGGCATCGATCGCCGCCAACGACGAGCGGTTCGTTTCGACGCTGTACCGCCGCACCGTCGTCGAGGAGTCGCTGGAGCTGTCGTACGTCCTGACGGAGTCGGTCGCGGAGTACCTGGCCGCGGAGAGCCCGGAGCGGGCGCGCTCCATCGTCGAGGCCGGGGTGGAGGTGAGCGTCGTCACCGACCTCCCGTTCGCGTGGTACCTGAGCACCGTCGAGGGGCGGACGACGGCGTACCTCGCGATCCACGGCGATAGGGACAACTTCCTCGGGTACGCCGCGAACGACGACCCGGACGCCGTGGCGTGGCTCGCCGACCTGTTCGAGGCCGAGGGCGGGCGCGGCACGCCGTTGGCCGCGTACTACCGAGCGAACGACGGCGACGTGCTCGCTCCGTAGCGGACGCCACCGCCGAATCTCAGCGCGCGCGAGTCGCGGGAAACGCTTATATCCCGTCATGGCAGAGAGTAGCACGCATAGTATGTTCGAGCGATTCTCGAGCGGCTACTACCTGGGGGAACTGTACGTGGAACCCCACGGCGGCGAGCGCGCCGTCATCCAGCGGGCGGACCACGAGCACGTCAACGAGCAGCTGTACGCGGACGGCGAGGGGGTCGAGCGACTCGACGCCCCGCTCGTCATGAAGGTCGGCGGCGGCCACATTCCGGTCGCCGGCGACGACGACGTGCCGAGCGGGACGCTCGCGATTCCCCGGGAGCTCGCCGACGAGACGCTCCCGGACCGCCGGAACGTGCTGTTGGCGGACGCGGACCGCGCCGAGAAGCTGCTGCGCTGGGAGGGCTGGGAGCCGTTCGTGAACGCGTGATACGCGAGAAGTGACTCCGGATTTCCCGTCGATCGTAGCTGCTGTTCATAACTAGCCGGTCAGAGAGGGGTGGAGAACGTTCTCGAGTCCTCGGCCGCTCAGCTATGAGTGACTGCTGACGGTAGAGCGGCGAACACCGCCAAATTTCCAACCGCTCGCTTATAAATAAGCGTCAGCAGCTCGGCCGTGAACACCGCCTCCCGGCTGCCCCTTTGAGTCCCGCCCCGCACGGCACCGCAACCGCGCCTCACACCTCCCCAGCCTCGTCGCTGGCGGCTGGCGCCGCCAGCGACTCCCTCGCGCGTGCGACTCGCGGCCGCCGAGGGCGGCCGCTCGCAGGCACGCGCCACAGCGTCGTTCGGTTACGAATAGGTGCCGCCGCAGACACACCTTTTAGGTCGCAGGGGGTCGCCGATTCGGTATGATCGACAGGCTGCTCGGGCGCGCCGAGCTGAAGGAGCGCATCGAGGAGTTAGAGGAGGAGAAGCGACACCTCGAACGGCGCGCGGAGGCCGAAGAGGAGCGCCGGTCCGACGCCGTCGCCGACCGCCAGCGCGCCGAGGAGCGCGTCAACGAGCTCGAACACCGGATCGAGTCGCTAGAGGAGCGGCTGGAGCGCGCGGAGGGGACCGAGGCGTCCGTCGAGTTCCGGCGCGTGAGCGACCTGCGCGGACCGAAGCTGACCGACGCGCTCGACCGCTTCCGCGCCGTCGAGAGCGACGACCCCGAGGGGCTGTTGACCGCGTTCGTCCCCGACGCCGACTCCGTCCCGGCGACCGTCGCGGACTGGTTCGGCGAGCGCGCGGCGCTCGTCCGGCGCGCGGCTCCGGCCGTGGTCCTCGCCGACGACACCGGCGCGGTGAGCGTCGCCCTGACCCCGCCGATAGCGCCCGACCCGTTCGACCGGTGGAGCGACCGCTTCCGGCTCGACGAGTCGTGGTTCCGCCCGACCGGCCGGTTCGCGTTCGCGCTGGTCCGCTCGGACACCTTCGCCGTGGGCACCTACGAGGGCGCCGATCGGGTCGCCTTCGAGGGGTTCGCCAGCGACGTGAAGGAGGCCCACTCGAAGGGTGGGTTCTCGCAGGGGCGCTTCGAGCGCCGCCGCGAGGGACAGATAGACGACCACCTCGACCGGGCGACCGAGGCGCTCTCCGAGGTCGCCGACGCGAACGACCTCGACCGCGTGATCGCCGTCGGCGAGCGCAGCGTCCTCGGGCGGGTGCGCGACCGCGCCGACGTCACCGACGTCTCCGACGCCACCGGGAAGCCGGAGGCGGCGCTCGACGACGCGTTCCGCGACTTCTGGCGGGTTCGGGTTCGCGCGGTCTGAGAAGCCCGGTCCCGGGGCGGTCGGGCCGCGTCAGAAGGGAGACGTTGGGCCTTCGTCGGCGCCGTCGTCCCCCTCGGGCGCCGGCGACTCGATCAGCTCGCCGACCGCTTCCTGCCACCCCTCGATGCCGCCGCGGAGGCTCTCGACGCGCGCGTCCTGCGTGCCCTCGTAGGTCCCGATGAGCTGGGCCGCCTGCTGGCTGGCGACGCCGTGGGGACAGACGGTGACGATCCGGTCCGCGCCCTCCAGCTCCGCGACCCGGCTCGTCAGCTCCGGGAAGGGGATACACTCGCTGTCGGGGAGGTGGCCGCGGTCGAACGCGCGCCGATCGCGGATGTCGACGATACGCAGCGACTCGTCGGGGGAGCCGTCGCCCTCGTCCAGCAGCGCCGACAGCGCCTCGGGATCGATTTCGCCGTCCATCAGGGGAGGGGTGCGATGCTGGCCGTGAGCACGACTCGCTCGTCGGTGTCGTTGCGGGCGCCGTGGACCGCGCCCCGCTCGTTCGGCACCACCGCGGGCGCCGCGAGCGCCGCCTCCTCGCCGTCGCGGACCACGGTTGGCTCCCCCTCCAGCACGTGGAACACGTTCGTGGCGTCGGCGTGTTCATGCGGGTCGACCGCCGCGTTGGGGCCGAGGACGAACGCCTTCACGAGCACGTCGTCGGTCACCAGTAGCTCCGCCGTCTCGACCTCGCCGGGGTCCGGGTCGAGCCCGTCGACCGCCGCCGCGTAGCTGTCGAGCGTCATACCACCACCTCGCGGGGAACGGGGAAAAATCGCGCGCTCGGGGCGACTCAGTACGTGGGCGACTCCTCGGGCTCGCCGTCGCGCGCGTTGACCGCCCGCCCGAGGGTGAAGAGGAGGTCGGAGAGCCGGTTGAGGTAGGTGACGACGGCCTCGTTTATTGGCTCCGAGCGCGCGAGGTCGACGACGCGGCGCTCGGCCCGTCGCACGACGGCGCGCGCGTGGTGAAGCGCCGCCCCGGCCTCGCCGCCGCCCGGGAGGATGAACGACTGGAGCGGCTCCAGCTCCTCGTCGAACGCGTCGATGCGGTCCTCGAGCTCCGCGGTGTGATCGCTTTCCACCTGCGGGTCGTCCGGGTCGGGGTCGGGGTTCGCGAGGTCCGCCTGGACGATGTGGAGGTGGTTCTGTATCGTCTCCAGCAGGTCGTCGACGTCGTCGTGGCCCGTCGGTCGGACCGTCCCGAGGAGGGCGTTCGCCTCGTCGACGGAGCCGTACGCCTCGATGCGGTGGCTCGACTTCGACACCCGGCTCATGTCCCGGAGGTCGGTCTCGCCCTCGTCGCCGCGGCCGGTGTAGATGCTCATGCGAGGGTCCTCTCGACGTACTCGACGATGTTCGCGCTCTCGGCCATCGTCACGCCGCGCTCCTCGTCGACGAGGACCGGGACGCCGCGCTGGCCGCTCACGCGCTTGACCTCGTTCCGCCGCGAGTGGAGCGCCTCCACCCACTCCGTCTCGTAGTCGACGCCCGCCTCCTCCAAGGCGTCGGCCGCCGTCTCGCACCAGGGACACCCGTCGAGGGCGTACAGTCGAACGCTCATACCGATCGATCCGTCCGCGGCGTCAAGAAGGTGTGCGTCCGGCGCGGACCGGCCGGCGGGACCCGGTCCCCCGAGCCCCTCAGAGGTCGTGGTACGACTCCATCTCGGCCCGGTGCTCCTCAGGGATCGGCGCCGGCTCTCCGGTCTCCGGGTCCAGCGCGACGACCGTCGCCTCGGCCTCCGCGGCGACCGCGTCGCCGACGCGGATCTCGTGGGTCATCGTCGCGCTCGACCGCCCCAAGTCGGCCAGTTCGACGGTGACCGTCACGGTTTCGTCCGGTAACTCGATCGGGCGACGGAAGTCGATCGACAGCGACGCCAGCACGGTCGACGACTGCGAGATGTCGATGTCGAGCACGTCGCGGAAGAATCGCGTCCGCGCCTGCTCTACGTACGTCGCGTAGACGGCGTTGTTGACGTGACCCAGCGCGTCGATGTCGCGGAACCGCACGTCGATGTCCACGGTGTAGGGCGCCATACCCGACCCACTGGCGGAGTCCGTATGTAGGCGTCGGGATCGGCGCGAGCGAGGCGCCGCCGGACGCCGCGCGCCAACGTATAAAGCGACACGCGCCTATCGACGGGGTATGGACAACGGCGCGATCGACGACGTCGACAGGGCGATCCTCTACGCGCTCCAGGCCGACGCCCGGAACACGTCGTCCGGGGACATCGCGGAGCGGACCGGCACCTCGGACAGCACCGTCCGCAAGCGCATCCAGCGGCTCGAGTCGGAGGGCGTGATCAAGGGGTACAGCGCCAGCGTCGACTACCAGCGGTCGGGGTACCCGCTCCGGATGCTGCTCTACTGCACCGCGTCGATCCCGGAGCGCGGCGAGCTCATCCCCGACATCCTGGAGATCGACGGCGTGGTGTCGGTCCAGGAGCTCGTGACGGGCGAGCAGAACCTGCTCGTGACGGTGGTCGGCGAGTCGGACAGCGACATCACGCCCGTGGCGCAGGCGCTCCTCGACATGGGCGTCACGGTCGCCGACGAGGTGCTCGTGCGGACCCACGAGACCACCCCCTTCGGGCGGTTCGACGCGGAGCGGCACGAGGGCGACTGACCGGGGCGGTCAGCCGACGACCCGCTTCACGTCCAGCCCGGTGGCGCGCCGAACGACCGCGCTGACCGGGTCGGCCGTCCCGGACATGTTGTCCGAGTCGCCGTCGAGGACGAGCAGCGCCGCCCGCCGCCCGGGCTCGACGACGCCGCAGTCGAGCCCGGCGATCTCGGCGCCGGCGGCGGTGGCCATCCGCAGCACCTCCCGGTCGGTGACGTCGAACCGCTTCGCGGCGGTCGCCATCTCGCGGAACATCGACGGCTGGTTCAGCATGACGTTGTCCGTGCCGAGCGCGACGGTCGCGTGGTCCACCAGGTCGCGCATCGGCGCCGTCCCGACGCCGAGGACCGCGTTCGCGCGCGGGCAGACCGCGACCGGAACGGACTGGTCCGCGACCCGTTCGAGGTGCTCCTCTTCGGCGTGAACCATGTGGACGAGCAGGTCCGGGTCCAGGTCGAGCGCCGGGTGGATGTCGGTCGCGTCGGGCTCACCGGCGTGGATCGCGAAGGGGACGCCGCGCTCCTCGCAGGCGGCGCGCTCGGCGGCGAAGTCGTCGTCGTTAGCGCCGGAGGCGCCGTAGCCGTCGGCCACGTCGAGCACCGCCGGGTCGCCGCTGCCGAAGACGAACGGGTCGACGCCCGTGTCTTCGGCCGCCTCGCGGAGTGCGCGCGCGCCCGGAAGACCCGACTCGCGGAAGTCCAGCGCGGAGACGGTGCCCGTCCGGCGCATGTATCGGAGAGTGCGGCGCATCGCCGACACCAGTTCGTCGCGGTCGGCGGCCGCCAGCCGGCGGTGTTTCAGGCTGTCCGGCGGCGCCACGGCCTCGTGGAGCGAGAGGCCGACGGCCGCCTCCTTCGCGACGGAGTCCCCGAGGTGGGTGTGCGCGTTGACGAACGCCGGCAGCACGACGTCAGTCGACTCCGTGGCCGTCTCCTCGACCGCCGCAATCCGCCCGTCCTCGACGACGACCCGCCCCCGCACCGGCTCGAACGACTCGCCGGCGAGGACGGTCCCCGAGAGTTCTTCCATACCGCCCCTCCGGACCGGGGGACGTTATGGTTTCCTGAGTGGCGACGCCGGGCGGGCGAAAGTCGAGCGCGGCCGAAGGCCGGGCTCGTCCGTTGTGCGGTCGCGAGTCAATAAACATAATGTTCTTTAATTTGGGATCTGCGAACGAATTGTGAATACAGACAATTTTAATAGACGTTACGTTCTCTGAAGCAGGTAGATGCGACCGAATTCGGATTCGGACGCGGTCCGGACTCCGGCGGCGGTCGCGTGACGGCTCGAACGATGTCAGGACGCACCTCGAAACGGACGGTCGGAGCGCTCCGGGAGACGGCGAACGCGTCGCCCGTTCCCGTCGCACTAACACGGCTCGCGTGGACGCTGTTCGCCGCGAGCGTCGCCGTCCTCGTCGCCCGACTCCGACTCGGCGGACCGTGGGAGGTCCCCGGCGCGGTCGCCGTCGACGGGCTGACCGTCCTGATGTGGGTGGTGGTCACGTTCTTCAGCGGGATCGTCCACAGCTACTCGCGCCGCTACATGGCCGGGAGCGCCCACGAGACCGACTTCTTCCTCGGCGTCTTCGGGTTCACGCTCGCCGTGATGGCGCTCGTCGCGGCCGACCACGTCGCGCTGTTCTGGACCTGCTGGCTGGCGATGGGGCTCCTGATGGCCCGGCTCGTCGGCACGGTCGACGGCTGGCCGCAGGCCCGCGCCGCCGCGAGCGTCGCCCGGCGTCACTTCCTCGCCAGCAGCGCGCTGCTCGGCGTCGCGCTGACGGCGCTGTGGCGGACGACGGGCGAGACGACCATATCCGGCGTCGCCGCGAGCGCCGACGCCCTCGGCGGGCCCGCGTGGCTCGTCGCCGGCGCCGCGCTCGTCCTCGCGGCGATGATCCAGTCGGCGCTGATCCCGTTCCACGGCTGGCTGCTCTCCTCGATGACCGCCCCCACGCCCGCCTCGGCGCTGATGCACGCCGGGTTCGTCAACGCGGGCGGGATCCTGCTGCTCCGCTTCGCGCCCGTCGTGACCGTCGAGACCGGGCTGATGCTCACTATCGTGGTCGTCGGCGCCGCGAGCGCCCTCGGCGGGAAGCTGCTCAAGACCGTTCGCTCCGACGTGAAGGGCGAACTGGGCTGCTCGACGGTCGGGCAGATGGGCTTCATGATCGTCCAGGCCGGGCTCGGCTTCTTCGGCGCCGCCGTCACGCACCTCATCCTCCACGGCTTCTACAAGGCGTACCACTTCCTGAGCGCGGGCGACGAGGTCGAGCGCGCGGCCCCGGGAGCGACCGGCCACGACGCCGGCGGTACGGGCGTCGTCGGCGCGGTCGTCGTCCTGCTGACGGGGCTCGCGGGCGGCGCGACGTTCGCGCTCCTGACGGGGAAGGGGACGAGCGTCGACACCGGGCTGCTGCTCGCCGGGTTCGTGACGCTCACGACGCTCCACGCAGCCCGGAGCGCCGTCCGGCAGACCGCCCTCTCGACGGCGGCCCGCTACGCGGCGGTCCCGCTCGTCGCGCTCCCGGCCATCGGCGTGTACGCGCTCGCGTATCGGGCCGTCTCGGGGGTCCTCTCCGGGCTCCCGCTCGTCTCCGCGCCGACCGAGCTGACCGCGGTCCACGCCGTCGTCGCCGTCGCCTTCCTCGCGGCGTACGTCGCGGTCGAGACCGGCGTCCACGAGCGGAGCGAGCGCCTCTACGTCGCACTGCTGAACGCGGGCCAACCGGCCTCGAACACCGTTCTGACCGCCACGGAGGAGTACAATGACAACTGAGACCGGTACCGACGACGCCGACGGCATCGAAGCGGAGATCGACGCGGCCGCGACCGCGGTGGGCTCGGTCTGGCCGGTCCACTCGTTCGTGACCGCGAACCCCCTCGCCGGTTTCGAGGACCTGCCGTTCGACGAGGCCGTGAGCCGGGCGGCGACCCTGCTCGGCGGCCGCGGCTACCCGCGCGCGGAGACGTTCCGGGCGGCCCTCGACGAGGGGCGGATCGACCCGGAGCGTCTCGACGCGGAGCTGACCGACCGGGGATACAAGATGGACCCGGAGGCCGTGCTGGAGCGGCTGGCGGCGGCCGAGGACGCGGGCGGGGCGAGCGGCGCCGGCGAGGCGGACAGCTCGGACGCGGGCGCCGACCGCGTCGACCGCGTGCTGACGAAGTGGCTCTCGGCGTTCCTCGACGAGGGGCAGGCCGAGTGGTCGATGCCGAACCGCGAGGCGGGGTTCTACGACGCGTTCCGCTCGGTGGCCCGCCACGACGACGAAATTCCCGACGACGGGCTCGTCGCCGACCTGCCGGCGTCGCCGACCGAGGCGATCGAGACCGCGCTGGCGCCGTATCCCCGCGAGCGGTGGGAGGCCGTCTTCGAGGCGCAGTTCGCCGCGCTCCCCGGGTGGACCGGCCTGCTCAAGCGGCGCGCCGACGACGGCGGCGCGTGGCAGTCCGCGTACCCGATCACGCTGACGGGGTACCTCGCGGCGCGGCTCGCGCTGGCGGACTCCCTCGAGGTCGACCTCTCGCCGCCCGAGACCGACGGGCCGGCGGTCGAGCCGAGCGACGAGATCGCCGGCGCGTTCCTGAGCGCGTGGGAGGCGACGTACCGCGACGGGCTCGTCGAGCGCGTCGCCGCCGAGAGCGAGGCCCGCGGGGAGGAGCGCGGCGCGCGCGCCGACGGCGGCGCGTCGGGTCGCCCGGACGCCCAGCTGGTCTTCTGTATCGACACGCGCTCGGAGGTGATCCGCCGGCACGTCGAGGCGACCGGCGACTACGAGACGCACGGGTACGCCGGCTTCTTCGGCGTCCCGATGGAGTACAGCGGCTACGGCGCCGACGTGTCCGTCGACGCCTGTCCGCCGATCCTCGACCCGCAGCACCGCGTCGAGGAGGTCCCGACGGACGGCGCCGCGCGCAGGAGCCGCGACCGCTGGGGCGGCCTCGCGGAGGCCGCCGGCGAGGTGGTCGAGACGCTGCGGTCGAACCCCGCCACCGCGTTCAGCTTCGTCGAGGGCGCCGGGAGCGGGTACGGGCTCGCGCTCGCCGCGCGCACGCTCGTCCCCGGTCGGGTACGCGACCTGCTCGGCGGCGCCGACGGCGCGATTCCGGGCGACCACGAGTTCTGCGACCCGGGCGTCCACGGACACGACGCCGACGGCGAGGGGCTTCCGACGGGGCTGTCCCGCGACGAGCGGGTCGAGTACGCCGCGACCGCGTTCGAGCTGATGGGGTGGGAGTCGTTCGGCCGCCTGGTCGTCTTCACGGGCCACGCGGCCGAGACGGCGAACAACCCCTACGACTCCAGCCTCGACTGCGGCGCCTGCGCCGGCAACCCGGGCGGGCCGAGCGCCCGCGTGCTCGCCGCGATCTGTAACGACCCCGAGGTCAGGGACGGACTGCGCGAGCGCGGGATCGACGTGCCCGACGACACCGTCTTCCTCGCCGCCGAACACAACACGACGACCGACGAGGTGACGCTGTACGACCGCGACGTGCCCGACTCGCACGCCGCCGAGCTCGAACGGCTGCGCGCGGACCTCGACGCCGCCCGCGAGCGCGCCGCCGACGAGCGCACCGGCGGGGCCGCCGCGGGAGCGGGCGTCCGCGAGACCGAGCGCCGCGCCGGCGACTGGGCCGAGACGCGCCCCGAGTGGGGGCTGGCCGGCAACGCCGGCTTCGTCGTCGGACCCCGCGATCTGACGGACGGCCTCGACCTCGACGGGCGCGCCTTCCTCCACTCGTACGACTGGGCGACCGACCCGGACGGCGACGCGCTCGAAGCGATCCTCGCCGGACCGATGGTCGTCACCCAGTGGATCAACGCGCAGTACTACTTCTCGACGGTCGACAACGCGGCGTACGGCAGCGGGTCGAAGGTGACGCACAATCCCGTCGGGAACGTCGGGGTCTACCAGGGCAACGGGGGCGACCTGATGACCGGCCTCCCGCTCCAGTCGGTCATGGCCGCCGACGACGAGCCGTACCACCTGCCCCTCCGGCTCTCGACGGTCGTCCACGCGCCGGTCAACCGCGTCACCGAGATCCTGGCCGACAACGAGTCGGTGGCGGGGCTCTTGGACAACGGCTGGCTGTCGCTGACGGTCGTCGACCCGACGCGGGACCACCGCGCCTTCGAGTACGAAGGTGACCTGACGTGGGAACCGACTCCCGAGGAGGCCGGAGCGGACGCGGAACCGAGCACGGCCCCCGCCGTGGCGGACGACTGAGATCACGGCCCGCTCGGCGAGGGTGCGTCGCCGATTACCTCTGGGTGTAATCCGCCGTGTAACCCCGTTCAAACCGTCATCGCGGCTGTTCCGCGGTCCGTAGGTGCGGGTCCGCGTCCGGTTTAGACACGTGCCCCGAAGTTTTATTAATTCAGGTAATTTAGTTATTACCGCACAATAGTGACCGGAGACCATCACTCCCGAGTTGCGACGGATCGATCGACGGCCGTCCGGGAACGAGCCGTCGGAGCGACGGGACTAATGGCGCTCATACTCCTGTCGGTGGCAGCGATAGTCGACGGTGTTAACTGGAAGCTCGTGGCGGTCTCTTGGACCGCGTTCGCGGCGATGGCCGTCGGCGCACCGCTCGGAGCGCGTGCGGTGCGGAGCAGCAACCCCTTGGAGCCGGTCTGGGGGTACGGGCTGGCCAGCGGCGCGATGGTGACCAGCGCCGCGCTCTTCTTGATCCCCCAAGCACTCGGTCAGCACGGCCGGCTCGGCAGTCTCGGCATCGCGATCGGTTTCCTCGGCGGGTACGCCGGCCACACGGTCGGACACCTGTTCACACATCGGGAGCTGCCCGTCGATCGAACGACGGCTGAACTGACGGTTCACGCGCTCTCGGCCGGTGCGATCATCGGCGCGATCTACGCGGCGATGCCCTCGCTCACCTCCGTTCTCGGTATCGCGCTCGTCTCGCACAAGGCGCCCGCCGGGTACGCCGCGGCCCGTCGCCTCGCCGAGCGGGGGCAGTCGGTCATCGCCCTGCTGTTGCCCGCGGCAGCGGTCGGCATCGTGGCTCTCCCGGTCGGCATCGCCGGGGTTTCGCCGGAGAGCGGGCTTCGCGGGCTCCTGTTCGGCATCGCCGCCGGCGTGTTCCTTCACGTCGCCGTCGATCTGCTGCCGGAGTGTACCACCGGGAGCGAGACGTGCCCGGTCGACGCCGCGGACCACGACGCCGACGGTCACCAGCTCCGGGACCGGCTCCGCCGCCACGCCGTCCTGAGCTCGATCCTCGGCGGCGTCGCGGTCGTCGTGGCGTGGTGGGCCGCGGTCTGACGCGCGCCGAGGCCCTGACGGCGCCCGCCGCCGCCGACTGAGTTCCGCGGATCCCGGAGCGGCCGTTCCGGCCGGCGTTCGGTCCGGGACCGCGCCGGCTCATCGGGTCGCGAGCGAGAGCATCGAGGCCGGCCGACGCAGCGCGGGCGCGAGCGCGTCTTCGAGAAGGGCCACACGACGAGGACAGGACGGGAGCGGGTTCGGCCTCGCCATCGTCGAGCGCATCGTCGACGCGCACGGCTGGGACGTACGCATCGACGAGGGGGCCGCGGGGGGCGCCCGCATCGAAATCGTCACCTGAACGCCAGGTCGCCCCTCCCGAACCAGGGTCGGCGTTCGCAAGGGGAGAGCCGGTTCAGACGCCGGGCACCCCGAACGCGCTGATACCGAGCCCGAGAACGCCGTTCAGCACGGCGATGACGACCAGGGCGGCGGCCCACGCGACGAGTCCTATGACCGCCGCGTCCCTCCAGCCGCCGGGGTACCGCCAGTTGATCACCCACACCCACGCGACCAGCGCGACGACCGGACCGATCAGCGGGATCAGCGATCCGAGCGCCCAGGCGAGGGCGCCGAGCAGCGCCGTGACCACGGCGTGCGAGTAGTCGTCGACGCCCGCGACGATCCGACCGCTGACGTAGATGCCCAGGCCGCCGACCAGCAGCGCGACGACGAACGAGACGATTGCTCCGAGAACCATGCGTCGGACATCGCCGGTCTGACGGATATAACAGGGGGGCAGCGTCAGGCTCGGTGACAGGTTCCGAGCCGGCGGCGCGGACTGTGCCGGGTCGGTGACGGAGACAGCGGCCGGACCGTCGACGCGGCGGAAGATCGGAGGGGCCCGGGCGCCGGTCAGTACAGCAGTGCGTCGTCGCTCTCGATCATGTACAGCGACCGGGCCGCGATGTTGACCGCGTGGTCGCCGACGCGTTCGAGGTCGCGGATCGTGAGCAGGAGCCGCGAGACGTTCCGCATCGTCGCCTCCACGTCCTCCTCCTCGCGGAGTTCGTCGCGCTCGATGAGGTCGCGGACGACGAGGTCGCTCGCGGCCTCGCAGGCGGCGTCGAGGTCGTCGTCCGCCTCGGCGACCGCGTAACAGCGCTCGGGGTCCGACTCCGCGTAGGCGTCCATCGCCTCCTCCAGCATCGCCAGCGTGTCGTCGCCGATGCGCTGAACGTCGACGTCGGGGAACGCCTCGCGGTCCGCCCGCTTCGCGTACTCCCCGAGGTTCGTCGCGAGGTCCGCGATCCGTTCGAGGTCCGTGATGATCTTGAACGAGGCGGCGATGAACCGCAGGTCGCCCGCGACCGGCTGCTGTAACGCGATGAGGTCCGTACACCGCCCCTCCAACTCCAGGTAGCGGTCGTTGATCTCGGCGTCGCCGGCGATCACTTCCTCGCCTAACTCCTCGTCCTGCCGTTCGAGGGCGTCGAGCGCCTTGCGGAGGCGCTCGGCGACCACTTCGCTCATGTAGAGTACGTCGTCGCGGAGCCCCTCTAACTTCGTCTGGTACTCTTCGCGTGGCATCGTGTTGGCGTATCCGCCACGCCGGACGCACTAAAACACGTCGGCGGAGGCGACGCCGCGCGGTCCGGCGGCTCGGTCGAAGCGTTCAAACCCCGCGGCGACGAGGGGGCGAACATGCAGAACCTCGAAGACATCGTCCTCGACGAGAACGAGGAGGCCCTCGCCCCGGCGGTCGTGATCGCGACGGTCGCGCTCCTCGCGGTGTTCGTCGTCGGAATCGCGGTCTCCCTCGTCGGACTCGTCGCCTGAGGAGGGCTGCCCGCGCGGCGAGCGCGGTCCGCTTCGGCGAGGCCCCGCGCACGGCGTTTTTTGTTCCCGCGGGCGGTCGGGACGGTATGGACGGCCGGATACTCGCCGACCTCCTCGACCGCAACGACGACCACGTCGCTGCGCTGTCGCCCGACTCCTTCGACCGGCACCGCGACGAACAGCGGCCGGGCGTGGTCTCCGTCTGCTGTTCCGACTCGCGCGTCTCGCAGGAGGGGATGTTCGCCGTCGACGAACCGGGGTACCTCTTCGCGTCCGGCACCATCGGCAACAGCGTCAGCGCCGTCGTCGACGGCGAGCGGGTCCTCGACGGGAGCGTGGCGTATCCGCTCGGACACACCCACACCGAGGTGCTCGTCGTGGTCGGCCACACCGGGTGCGGCGCCGTCGACGCCGCGCTCACGGCGGCCCGCACAGGCGAGTTCCCGAGCGAACCGGGCGTCCGCGCCGACGTCGAGGCGCTGCTGCCGATCGTCGAGGACGGGCTGAGCGATCCGCGGGTCGTCGGCGGGGCGACCGACGAGACGGGCGGGGACGCGGCGGGCGAGTACCGGGGCGACGACGCCGACCCCTCGCTCCGCGACCGCCTCGTCGAGCACAACGTCCACGAGCAGGTCGCGTTCGCCCGCGGGCGGGAGGAGGCTGCGGACGCGACCGTGTACGGTTTCGTCTACGACCTCCACGGCGCGTACGGCGACCGCGACGGCGCCGTCTACCTCGTCGACGCCGACGGCGAGCGCGACCCCGCCGCGCTGCGCGACCTCGTCGGCGAGGAGCGCGCCGACCACGTGGGGACGCTGCTGGGACGGTAGGGCCGGATCCGGGCAGTACTCCCCGCGACGCGGGCCGGGGGGCCGCATCCGACAACCGTTTCACGGCGACGCCCGAATGGGGTTCAAATGGACCGACGCGTCCTGTTCGCGACGCTGATCCTGCTTGCCGGCGGGGCGACCGGCGTGGGCGTGGCGCTGTTCGCGTTCGTCGGCGTCGACGACGCCACCACGGGGACGACGGTCGTGTGGGAGTCGGAACCGGCGGCCGGCGACGACGGCAGCGGCGCCGTGGTCGCGACCGTCGACGGCGACCCGCTCCTCCTCCGGCCCGCGGTCGAGAACGGGTCGCGGGTCGTCCGCGCGACGATCGTCGGGACCGATGAGACCCCGTGGACGGTGCCGATAGCCGGGCCGGACGCCGAGCGCGGCGGCGGCGACGACGGGGACGGCTCCGGCGACGGTCCCGTCGGCGTCAGCGGCCTCGCGACGGGCACCCTCGGCGGCGACCCGGTCGTCGCGCTCACCACGGCGTCAGGCGGGCTCGTCGTCGTCGACGCGGCCGACGGGGCGAGGCGGTTCGCGGTCGACCTCGGCGGCCCATCGGGGATCCGCCCCGCCATCGGCGACCTCACCGGCGACGGAAGCGCGGAGGTGGCCGCGGTCACGGCCGACGGGGGCGTTCTCGTCGTCGACGGCGAGGGCGACGCGGTCGCGGAGGCCTCGCTGTCGGGCGAGGTGACCCGGCGACCGCTCGTCGCCGAGCCCGACGCCGAGGCCGGCGAGCGGGGCGGGCTGGCGGTGCTGACGACAGCCGGCGACCCCGCGACGGTCCACATGCTCGACGCGAGCGGCGGGACGCGCTGGACGACCGAGCCGAGCGTGAACCCGCTGAGTTGGAACGCGGCGGACAGTCGCGACGGACCGGTGCTGGCGCTCGGCGGCGCGAACGGGAACATCGAGACCGTCGAGACGAGCGACGGCTCCGACCGGTACGAGGTGAAGCTCCAGGACCGCCCGATCGCCGTGGGGGACGCCGACCCCGGTCGGGTGTACGTCGGCGGCTCCGGGAGCGTCTGGGCCGTCGACCTCCTCGACGGCGAAGTGGTCTGGAAACAGCAGTACGGCGCCTCGACCCGGATCAACGAGCCGCGGATGGGCGACGTCGACGGGAACGGCGAGCGCGCGCCGGTCGTGGTCAACCGCGCCGGCGAGGTGCTCGCGATGACCCAGCAGGGCGAGGTGCTCGCCCGGGGCGGCCCCGCCGATGTCGTCGTCTACGGCGGGCCCCTGTTCGCCGACGTGACGGGCGACGGCGGCGACGAAGTGATCGTGGTCACCGACGACGGGACCGCGATCGCGGTCGACACCTGAGCCGGCGGGGGACCGTCGCTGTCGTTTATGTGCGGTCCGTCGGGAGAAACCGGACGACAGAGCGGAACTCTCCGGGAGAATTCACCGGAAACGCGGTGTGTCGAGCGAGCGATGGCTCTCCGGAGGCGGGGCGGCGGCGAAAAGCGAAATCCGCGAGCGGCGTCAGTGGTCCTCTTCCTCGTACACCCACGCCGAGGTGTCGAGGTCGTAGTCGACGAGTTCCTCGTCGTCGAAGAACAGGTCGATCTCGCGCTCGTTGGCGCCCTCGTCCTCGTGGTCCGACGCGTGGATCACGTTGTGGCCGAGGTCTAAGCCGAAGTCGCCGCGGATCGTGCCCGGGGCGGACTCGGTCGGGTCGGTCTCGCCGACCATCGCGCGGACCTGTCGGGTCGCGTCCGCGCCCTCCCACACCATCGCGAAGACGGGGCCGGAGGTGATGAACTCGACGAGGCCGTCGAAGAACGGCTTATCCTCGTGCTCGCCGTAGTGCTCCTTCGCGAGCTCCTCGTCGAGCTGAACGAACTTGCCGCCGACGAGCTTGAGCCCGCGCTCCTCGAAGCGAGAGACGATCTCGCCGATGAGGCCGCGCTGGACGCCGTCGGGCTTCACCATCACGAACGTGCGCTCGTCGTGGTGGCTCACTGCTCGTCGCCTCCGGCTCGGTGGCCCTCCTCGGTCCACTCGACGTCGCGCGCCTCGCGGCCGAGGAAGTAGTTCTTCTCCGCCTTCGAGTCGACGAAGTGGAGGACGGTGCCGTCCTTCTTGACGAACATCGTGCCCGTGCCGGGCTCGATCTCCTCACCGCTGTAATCGCAGGTGCGTGTCTCGACCATTGGTTATCGGCCTCCGATGGAGTCGGCGTCGCGCTGGGTCTCCCGCAGCTGGAGCACGTCGCCCAGACGGACGGGACCCAGGACGTTCCGGGTGATGATCCGGCCCTGGTTCGATCCCTCCTGGATGCGGCACTTGACCTGCATGGCCTCGCCGTGCATCCCGGTCTTGCCGACGACCTCGATGACCTCCGCGGTCGTCGAGTCGCCGGTGCCCTCTTCTGCGCTCATGGGAGGTTATCGGAGCTCCGCGACCTTCTCGCCGATGTCCTCGACGTCGTCGTCGGCGTCGCCGGCGTCGACGACAGCGGCGGCGGCCGAGCCGACCTCGAGGCCGGCGGCCTGTCCGACCTCGTCCTGGGTGTCGACGAAGGCGACGGGGATCCCCTTCTCCTCGGCGAGCTCGGGGAGGTGCATCACGATCTCCTCGGGGGAGACGTCCTCCGCGACGATGACCAGGTCGGCGTTGCCGCGCTCGACGGCCTTGGTGGTCTCGTTGGTTCCTTTCTTCACGGTGCCGGTGTCTCGGGCGACCTCGAGCGCTTCGAGGGATCGCTCCGCGAGGTCCGCCGGGGTGTCGTAGTCTACGTAAACGGGCATATGTTGTTCACCTATCCTCCGTGTAGGCTCGCGTGTCCGTCCCGTGGTCGGTCCCTAACGGAACGGCACATCATCGACCCCACAGAGGCTGTGCCCCGTCGTAGTCCGGACATCCATAAAAGCGCTTTCAATGTCCTGCGCGTGTGCGAGCGGGGATCACGGGGCGAAACCGCGGGCGGGGGAACGGACGGCGCGCGAGCCGCCCCCGGCCCGACCGCGCGGGCGCCGGCCGACTCCGCGATTTTTAAGCCCCGCTCGCCCCTCCCGTCCCACATCGAATGGTCCGCCTCGTTCACTACTCCGACATCGAGAACGTCTTCGACGCCCCCGAGCGGGCGGCCCGCCTGGCCGGCCGGATCCGCGCGCTCTCGGGGCCCGACGCCGCGGTCGTCGCCACCGGCGACACGACCGCGCCGGGCGTCCTCTCGCTGGTCGCGACCGGCAGGCAGGTCCTCGACTTCTACGAGGCGACCGACACCGTCCTCGACACGTTCGGCAACCACGAGTTCGACTACGGGCCCGACCCGCTCCGCGACCTCGTCGCCGACTCGCCGGCGACGTTCGTCTCCGCGAACGTCCGCGACGAGGACG
The DNA here is from genome assembly GCF_001280455.1 of Halorubrum tropicale. Classification (NCBI taxonomy): domain Archaea; kingdom Methanobacteriati; phylum Methanobacteriota; class Halobacteria; order Halobacteriales; family Haloferacaceae; genus Halorubrum; species Halorubrum tropicale. Next base: position 45,290 of record NZ_LIST01000002.1, on the reverse strand, counting down.
GCGAGCCGTTCGGGCGCGCCGAGGGCGTCGTCCCGTGGGCGACGCGCGAGGTCGACGGCGAGACGGTGGGGTTCGTCGGCGTCACCGACCCCGCGACGGACTCGCTGAACCCGATGGCCGCCGACCTCTCGTTCGACGACCCCGTCGCCGCGGCGCGCGACGCGCTCGCGGAGATGCGGACCGCGGTCGCCGAGCGCCGGGACCGGGGGGCGCCGGCGAGCGAGAGGGGCGCGGCCGCCGGCGCCGACCCCCTCGATCGCGTCGTCGTCCTCTCGCACCTCGGCGCGGGCGACGACGACCTCGCCCGCGGGCTCGACGTTGACGCGGTCCTCGGCGGCCACGTCCACAGTCGCCGGAACGAGGTCGTCGACGACACGCTGCTCGTCCGGCCCGGCGTCAACGGGGAGACGGTGGCCGAGATCGACCTCGACGCCGACCCCCCGACCGCGACGCTCCACGAACCGGACGGGGCCGACCCCGCGCCCGGCCTCGAAACCGCGCTCGCGGAGCGGATGGCCGCGGCCGACCTCGGCGAGGTCGTCGACACGGTAGAGAAGCCGATCGAGCGGACGGGCGACGTGGTCCACGGCGGGGAGTGCCGCGTCGGCAACTTCGTCGCGGACGCGTTCCGCTGGGTCCACGACGCCGACGTTGGCCTGTCGAACGCCGGCGGGCTCCGCCAGGGCGACCCGTGGACTGGCGGCGTGACGAAGGCGGACCTGATCAGTCTGATCCCGTTCGAGGAGCCCGTCGCGCTCGCCTCGGTCACGGGCGCGGAGCTCGGCGACGTGTTCCGCGAGATGGCCGCGCCCGACGTGGACTTCGGCGAGGACGACTGGTGGCACGGCCACGTCTCGAACGCCCGGGTCGTCTGGGACGACGACGCCGAACTGATCTTGGAGGCCACCGTCGGCGGTGAGCCGATCGACCCCGACGCCCGCTACACGGTCGCCGTCTCCGAGTACCTGCTCCACTCGGAACACGAGTACCCGACGCTCGCCCAGCGCCACCGGATCGACGAGGCGGACATCCAGTACGAGGTGCTGGCCGACTACGCCCGCGAGCGGGGGATCGACCCCGAGATCGAGGGCCGGATCGAGATCCGGAACCGCGCCGCCGCGGCCGACGACGACTGAGCGGCGAGCGCTACGGTAAGTTCACGTCGACATCGCGCCGGAGCCCGGCCGCCTTCACCGTGTTGTAGAGGAGCATCGCGCGCGTCATCGGTCCCACGCCGCCGGGTACCGGGGTGATCGCCCCCGCCACCTCGCTGGCCGACTCGTAGTCAACGTCGCCGACGAGTTCGTACCCCTTCTCGGTGTCCGCGTCGACCCGGTTTATGCCCACGTCGATCACGGTCGCGCCCTCCTTGAGCATCGAGCCGTCGACGAACTCGGGGAGCCCGGCGGCCGCGACGACGATGTCGGCCCCCGCCAGCTTTCCCTCCAAGTCCTCGGTGCGGGAGTGGCAGACCGTGGTCGTCGCGTTGCCGGTCGGCGACTTCTGGATCAGCAGGTTCGCCATCGGCTTGCCGACGATGTCGGAGCGGCCGACGACGACGGCGTCGGCGCCCTCCGTCTCCACGTCGTAGGCGTCGAGCAGCTTCTGGACGCCGTGGGGGGTGCAGGGCTTGAACCGGGCGTCGCCCGCGACGAGGCGGCCGACGTTCTCCGGGTGGAAGCCGTCCACGTCCTTCTCCGGGTCGATCCGTCTGAGGACCGTCCGCTTGTCCACGTGGTCCGGGAGCGGGAGCTGGACCAAGATCCCGTGGACGTCGTCGCGGTCGTTGAGGTCGTCGATCGTCTCGTACAGCTCGCTCGCGGGGGCGTCGGCGTCGATCTCGACGTGGAAGCTCTCGATGCCGACCTCCTCGCAGTCGCGCTGTTTCATCGAGACGTACGTCTCGCTGGCCGGGTCGTCGCTCATCAGCACCGTGGCGAGCCCCGGCTCGACGCCGGCGTCGGAGAGCCGCGTCACCTCGTCGGCGACCGCGCCGCGCACGTCGGCCGCGACCGACTCGCCGTCGATGATCTCGGTCATACGCGACCGTCGGCGGTCCCGAGGTAAAAGTGAACCGGGATCGTGCGTATCTAGCCCGATTTGAATCAGATCTGATCCGAATTTATGGATCGACTATTCGGGGAACAGCTCCTCCTCGCGCTCGACGGCGTCGATCGCGGCGACCTCCGCGTCGGTGAGGTCGAGGTCGGCCGCGGCGAGGTTCGCCCGGAGATGCGCCTCGCTCGACGCCTTCGGGATCGTCACGACCGGTTCCTTGGCGGCGGCCCACGCGATCGCGACCGCCTCGGGCGTCGTCCCGTGCGCGTCCGCGACCTCGGTTACGGCGTCGACCTCGCGCACCCGCCCGCCGGCGAGCGGCGAGTAGGCGACGACGGGGTAGCCGTGCTCGCGGGCGTGGTCGAGCAGCTCCGGACGGTAGAACAGCGGGTGGAGCTCGGTCTGGTGGGCGGCGGGCGGGCGGCCGAGGACCTCGACCGCGCGGTCGAGGTCCGCGAGCTCGAAGTTCGAGACGCCGACGTTCCGCACGAGGCCCTCCTCGACCAGTCGGTCGAGCGCCGGCAGCGTCGTCTCGGGATCGTAGTCGCCGCGCGGTCGGTGGACGTACAGCAGGTCGATCGCGTCGACCCCCAGTCGCTCCGCGCTCTCGCGGGCCGCGGGCGCGACCGCCTCGCCCCGGAGGTCGTCGATCCACAGCTTCGTCGCGACGGTCACGTCGCCGCGATCGAGGTCGACGGCGGTCAGCCCCGCGGCGAGCCCGTCGCCGACGACGGCTTCGTTGTCGTAGATCCGAGCGGTGTCGAGGTGGCGGTAGCCGACCGAGAGCGCGGTCGCGACCGCGTCCGGGTCATCGATCCCCATCGTTCCGAGGCCGACCGGCGGGAGGTCCATGCGCCGGCGTCCGGGCGACGCGGACAAAAGCCTCCCGTCACGTCGGCGACCGCAATCCGACGCGGCGCCGGAGGCCACGGGATCACTTAGGTGGGCGGCGCTCGTAGCCCGGGGCGACGATGTCAGTCCGCCCTCCGCGTGGCCCCCGCGCCGGACCCGCTCCGTCCGCGCCGCCCGTCGAACGAGCGCCGATCGATCCCCGCGCCGCGTGACCCGGACCGGGACGTGGTCGTTCGCGACGACCGTGGGACGAGTCGAGGTCGCCCCCGACGAGATCCGCGTTCGGAAGGGGCTCGCTCGCGTGGCCGAGACGACCGTCAGGCGCCTCGCGAGCGGCCGAGCGCCGCCCGTCGGACGCGAGGTTGGCTGGTCGGCCGTCGCGGGCGCGATCGCCCTCCTCGGGGCCCTGATCGAGCTGGCCGCCGGGTCCGGGGAGGGGATCGAGGTGGCCGGGTTCGCGCTCGCGACGGCGCTCGCCGGGACCGGCGTCACGGCGCTCCAGAACGCCCGCGTCGAGGTGTCGACCCGCGATGTCCAGTACGTCGCGTTCAGGGACGGCGACGTGGTCGTCGTCCGCGACGACGGCGACGAGGGCGAGACCGTCCTTCGCCCCCGGTCGCCAGCGGCCCGGAACGACGCGGCGCTGGCCTTCCGACTGCGCGGGATCGAGGTCCGCGGCGCGGCCGACGCGGAGGGCGTCTCCCGGACCGTCGTCGACGCGCCGAAGGCCGAACCGGTCGCGTGAGTCACCGCGTCATCGACACCGACCGCTCGACGACCTCGTATCCCTGCGCGGCGAGCACGTCGGCGTAGTACCGCTCCGCGACCCGTCCCTGCGGGAGGCGGCGGAGGTCGAACCGCCGCGTCGGCCGCAGTTCGACGTCGACCACGCTCCCGCCGTCGGCCGCCTCGCGGACCGCGACCGCGTACGACGCCCACGGCTTCCCGCCGGCAGTCCCCTCGATTTCGACCGTCGCGACCGGGCGGCGCTCGGACTCGCCCGCGTCGACCGCGCCGCCGAGCGCGTCCCCGTCGCTCGCGTCGACGGAGAGGTCGAGCTCGACCGTCTTGAGCCCCAAGAGGTACGAGAACTCGTACGTCGCGGCCGTTCCGGACGCGTCTCCGTCGGCGGAGTCGGTCGGGCCGTCGTCGACCTCGCGCACCTCGTCGGCGACGGCCCACTGGAACGCGAGGATCGGCGGTTTCCCGGACGCGAACTCGCGCACGACCGTCGCGGGCGGGGCGTCCGTCCGGAGCCGCGCGGTGCCGCGCCGCCGGAACGCGGGCGCGCGGAGCGCGAGCAAGAGGAGGCCGGCGACCGCCACCCCGGGCCAGAGAGAGAGCGCGGTGACGGCCGCGAGGACGGCGCCGGCGGCGAGCAGCGCGAGCGTCCAACTGACCGCGCGCTCGGCGCGGCGGTAGCGGGCGGTCGCGTCGTCGAGTGCGTCTCGGTCGGTGCGTCGGCGCGACCCGACGCGTGCGGAGGGCGCGGACACGGCTCTGACTCGTCGGGCGCGTAGTTCAGGATTGCGGTCGGGCCCCGGTCGGTCGGCGTCGTCCGCGAGGGCCGGCGGTCAGGCCGGACCGTCGGTCGGCGCGCGGCCGCAGATGCTGACGAGGTCGTGGAGGTCGTCTATCTCGTAGGTCGGGTGGCAGGCGAGCTCCGTCGACCGGCGGTGCGGGCGGCGGAGGAACGCGGAGTCGATCCCCGCGTTGTCGGCCGCGCGCACGTCGGACTCGTTGTCGCCGACGAACAGCGCCGTCTCGGCGCCCATGTCCTCGAGGGCGCGTTCGAGGTAGTAGGGAGAGGGCTTCTTGCGCGAGAGGCTGGCCACCGAGGGCTCGCGGCCGTACGCGACTTCGAAGTGGCCCGCCAGCCCGAAGTGGTCGAGGAGGGCGTCGACGGTCTCCTGCTGGTTCGAGGAGACGACGCCGAGCGAGGCGTCGAGCGCGCGGAGCGCGTCCACGTCGTCGTACGGCGTCTTCTGCCCCTTCCGGGCCGCGTCGATCTGCGCCGCGGCGGCGGTCTCGTCCCTGACCCGCCAGAACTCCGTCGGGTCGACCCCGTACCGCTCGCAGATGTCGGTCAGGGTCGCGGGGTCGACGCCGACGGCCACGTCGTCGACGTGCGAGAGGTCGGGATCCTCGACGCCGAGGCTCACGAACGCGTCCCACGCGGCCTCGCGGAGCGTGTCGAACGGCGTCCGTCCGACCAACACCCCGTCGTTGTCGAGGACGACGGCGTCGTACACGCATCCCCGTGCGGGGGTAACGGGCAAAAAGCTTTCACACGCCGGGTGGACGGCGCCTCACACGCCGAAGAGGCGGAGGAAGAGCCCGCCCAGCACCGCGAGCGCGCCGGCGATCACGCCGACGAAGGGGATCGGAACCGGCAGCGGGATCACGATCAGCGCGACGCCGGCGGCGATCAGGGCGGTCGAGATTTTCACGCGACGACTTGGTCGGCGACACGCAAATACCTTCAGGCGGATTCCGGCGAACGGGCGAGACGTGTCGGCGTGCGCGACGACTCCCGCACTTTCAATACCCGGCCCGTCGAACCCTCGGAGTGGACTATGAACATCTCTGATATCGCGGTCGCGGAATACGTGGAGGTCGACGTCGACGAGCGGCTCGCCAAGGTCCGTTCTATCTTCGAGCGAGAGAACCCCAAGGGGATCGTCGTCGTCGAGGACGGCGAGTACGCTGGCGTCGTCGGCGAGAAACAGCTGGTGCGGTCGCGCATGGAGGACGACACGAAGGTGTCGGCGGTGATGAAGCCCGCGCCCTCCGTCGACCGACACGAGGACGTACGCGAGACCGCTCGGCTCCTCGTCGAGGGCGACGTGAAGATCGCGCCCGTCTACGAAGGGGAGAAGCTCTACGGGATCGTCACCGTCGACCAGATCCTCGAGGCCGTCATCGACAGCCTCGACGCGATCACCGTCGCCCAGATCGCCACCGAGGACGTGATCGGCATCGGCGAGACGGAGAGCGTCGGCCGCGCGATCAACCGCCTCCGAGAGAACGGCGTCTCCCGGCTCCCGGTCCTCGACGACGAGGGTGACCTCGTCGGCGTCGTCACCACGAACGACATCGTGGAGTTCGTCGTCCGCGACCAGGAGCGGCAGGGCAGCGGCGACCGCGCCGGCGACATCGACCGGATGCTCGACATCCCGGTCTACGACATCATGTCGAACCCCGTCGTCACGGCGGCGAACGACGAGACCGCGCAGACGGTCGTCCAGCGCATGTTCGACAACGACGTCTCCGGGCTGGTCGTCACCCCCGAGGGCGCCGACACCGTCGCCGGGATGGTGACGAAGACCGACGTGCTGCGCGCGCTCACGTTCACCGAGCAGGACTCGATGGACGTCCAGATCACGAACGTCGACCTGCTGGAGGGGACCTCCCGCGAACACATCGTCGAGTCCATCGAGCAGGTCGCGGACAAGTACGCGGAGATGCAGGTCATCCACGCGCACGTCCGGCTCCACGCGCACAAGGAGAAGCTCCGCGGCACGCCCCTGATCCAGTGTCAGATCCGCCTCCGCACCAACGAGGGGCAGGTCGGCGGCTCCGGCGAGGGGTACGGCGCCGAGCACGCCTTCCACGTCGCGCTCGACAAGCTAGAGCGGAACGTCTTAGAGATCAAGGGCGTCAACGCCGACGAGGAGTACCGCGGCCAGCTCCTCCGGAAGCTCGGCGAGCTGTGAGCCGGTAGGCCGCCGTCCGGTCCACCGACCGCCCTCTTCTTCTCCGCCTTCCGCGGCCGTTCGCCGCGTCGGCTACCCGTCCGCGCCCTCCGCGAGCCCGTCGCCGACGATGCGGAAGGTCGCGGTGTCGCCCGCGGGCTTCGACCGGTGCTTTTCGAGGGTCACGCGGCGGTTCCCGCCGCGGAACCGGTCGACGCGGAGGATCGCGCCGGTCCAGTGGTTGAGGGTGTTGCCGCCGAGCGCGCGGTCCCGGTCCCCCTCCGGGTCGGTGAACACCTGGTTCGTGATCACCACGGCGACGTCGTGACGCCGGGCGAGAGAGAGGAGGTGGGTCACCTGCTTTGCGACCTTCCGGAGCGACTCGCCGCCCTGAGTGTCGCCGGCGCGCTCCAGCCGGTAGAAGCCCGTCGCGGAGTCTAACACGATCAGCTCGACCTCCTCGGCGAGCTCCTCGGCGTCGCGGACCGCCTCGCGCTGGTCGTCGAAGTCGTACGCCTCCGAGATGACCAGCCGCGAGGCGAGCGCTTCGAGGTCCTCGTCGCCGTCGCCCCGGTCGAGCCGGCCGGCGGCCATCTGCTCGAACCGGTCGATGGAGAGCCCCTCGGTGTCGACGTAGAGGGCGCGGTCGCCGCCGGCCGCGACCTCGACCGCCGCGGCGAGCGCGAGGTTCGTCTTCCCCGCGGCCGGCGGGCCGTACACCTGCGTGACGACGCCGCGCTCGAAGCCGCCGCCCAACAGCTCGTCGACCGGCCGGCAGCCGGTCGGGATCGGATCGCTCACTGGGCCCGACTTGGCCCGCGCTCGTATTTAAACGGTCGATCGCGTCGCTCCGCGAGGGCCGGCCGTCGCGCGGCAGCGATCAGCCGCCGCTCGCGGAGGCGTGATACGTGTGAGAGAAACGGAGACGGCGCCGATCGCGTCGAGCGACGGCCGAAATCCGGTGGTTCGTGCGGACGCGTCGTCCGCGGTGTGAAGGGTTAGTTGCGGACGAGGTTCGTCGCGCGGGGCCCCTTGGGGGACGACTCGATGTCGAACTCCACTTCCTGCCCCTCCTCGAGGTCCGGGCCGCCGACGTCTTCCATGTGGAAGAACACGTCTTCGTCGTCGTCGAGGTCGCCGTCGTCAGTCGAGATGAAACCGTAGCCGCCAGTGTCGTTGAAGAAATCAACCTTACCGTTTGCCATTGCGAATAAACGTACAGCCGGTTGGGGGATAACCCTTGCGAGGGTCACGGTACCACGGGGGTTCCGGACGTTTGTCCACCGGTCTGATCGCACCGGAGCGGCCGTTCACGGCGGCTGGGACCGCTTTCCGGGCGATATCGGTCGTGTTCATCGCGCGCCACCAGGCGCGGGGTTCATTTACGAGCGACCACGTAGGTCGGGCAACGACATGGACCGCCGCAACTTCCTCCGCTCGCTCGCCGCCTCCGGCGCCGTCGCTGGGACGACCGCCACGGCCGGCTGTGCCGGCGTCCTCGGCGAGTCCGGTCCCGAGGGGACGATCCTCGGCCCGCCGGAGCAGACTCGGGGAGACCCGGTCCACCCGATCCAAGGCGACGAGATGCCCGAATTCACCGTTCCCGACCCGATCACGGGCGAGGAGATATCGACGGCGCAGTTCGAGGGCGAGCGCGCGTTCCTGTGGACGATGTTCTACACCAACTGCCCCGACGGCGTCTGTCCGGCCCTCATCCTCCGCCTTCGGCGCGCGCAGGAGGTCGCCGCCGAGGAGGGGTTCGAAGACGAGGCGGCGTTCCTCCCCACCACGTTCGACCCCGAGCGCGACACCGCCGAGGTCCTCCGGGAGTACGCGGACCAGCGCGGGGTCGACCTCGACGCCGGCAACTGGCACTTCCTCCGCCCGGAGACGTACGAGCGCGGCCAGGAGCTGTTCGACGAGGAGTTCGGGCTCAAGATCGAGAAGGCGTTCGACAACGACTACGAGAGCTTGGAGTACACGTTCCCGCACTACGGGCTCATCCTCCTCGTCAACAAGCGTGGGATCGTCGAGCGCGCGTACCCGCGCGGCCCCGCGACCGACGTGGAACGGATCGTCGACGACTTCCGGCGGGTGGTCACGGCGTGAGGCGACGACACCTGCTGGCGGGGCTCGCGAGCGCCGGGGCGCTCGGCGGGGCCGGGGTCGTCGCGACCGGCGGGGTCCCGGACGCACTCGGGGGCGGCGACGCTCCAGAGCCGATCGAGCCGGTGACGCTCGACACGGTCGACGCGCCCGGGAGCCGAGGCGGTGAGGTGACGCTTCCCGCGCCCGGCCGGCCGACGTTCGTCGACTTCTTCGGGACGTGGTGTCCCCCCTGCGCCGAGCAGATGCCGGCCCTCGCGGCGGCCCACGATCGGATCGGCGACGAGGTGCTGTTCGTCTCCGTGACGACGGAGCCCGTCGGCGAGAGGATTAGCGAGGACAAGGTGGTGGATTGGTGGCGTAAACACGACGGTGACTGGCTCGTCGCCGCCGACGTCTCAGCCGAACTCGCGGCGCGGCTCGACGTCGGGAGGTATCCCAGTGCCCGCGCCATCGACGCCTCGGGACGGGTCCGGTGGGCGACCTCCGGGACGCACACCGCCGACGAGTTCGTCGCGGGCATCGAGCGGGCGCTCGACGGATGACGCGGCGACCCGACTCATGACCGACATCTCGCTCGCGACGAACGTCCCGCTGGCCGTGGCTGCGGGCGTAACAACGTTCTTTTCGCCGTGCGCGTACCCGCTCTTACCCGGGTACGTCGGCTTCTACGTGAACTCCGTCGACGCCGACTCCGCGTCCGTCGTCGGGGCGGGAGTTCGAGGTATCGCTGCCGCCGTCGGCGTGCTCGCGACGTTCGCGTTGCTCGCCGGCGCGACTGTCCGAGTCGGCTACTCGACGCTGTCGAACATCACCGTGTTCGAGACGCTCGTCGGAGCGCTACTGATCGCTTTCGGCCTGCTCGTGGTCGCCGGGCGCGCGCCGTCGGTGTCGGTGCCGCTGCCGGAGCGGCGGTCGAGCGTACTCGGATTCGGCGTGTTCGGCGCGGGGTACGCGCTCGCCGGCGCGGGCTGCGTGGCGCCGGTGTTCCTCAGCGTCGTCGCCCGCGCCATCGCGCTCCCGCTGGAGACGGCGGTACTGCTCGTAGGCATCTACGCCGGCACCGTCGCGGTCCTGATGGCCGCGACGACCGTCGCGACCGGCGTCGGCCTCGTCAGCAACGCGAACCGGGTGATGGCCCACGCCGGCCTGCTGAAGCGGATCGCCGGCGCCGTGATGGTCGTCGCGGGGATCGGACAGCTCTACCTCGCGCTGGTCGTGTACTGAGCCCGGGCGCGTCGCGGGCGCCCCGTGCGAGGCGCTCGCACGCCGCCCCATACCTTCTTAACCGATAGCGCGGAATTCCCGTACAGCCGAACCGCTGCGGTTCGGTCCCCGTACCATGAACCTAGACGAATTCACCGCCGCGAACGCACCGACGGACAGCGCGGAACCCTTCCAGCGCGAGAACAGCTACACCTTAGACGTCGACGTCGACGGCACCGTCATGGCGAAGGCCGGCTCGATGGTGGCGTTCACCGGCGACGTGTCGTTCACCGGGAAGGCCTCCGCGGAGGGCGGCATCACCGGCTTCCTCAAGGAGGCCGCCACCGGCGAGGGGACGCCGATCATGGCCGTCGAGGGGCAGGGCCACGTCTACTTCGCGGACGACGGTAAGAAGGTCCAGGTGATCGAACTCGGCGCCGGCGAGTCGATCACGGTCAACGGCGAGGACGTGCTCGCGTTCGAGGAGTCGCTCTCCTACGAGATCAACACCATCGACAGCCTCGCCGGCGCGCTTGCCGGCGGCTTCAGCAACGTCTACCTCGAAGGCCCGGGCTACGTCGCGATCACGACGCACGGCGATCCGATCGTCTTGGAACCGCCGGTGGCGACCGACCCGAGCGCGACCGTCGCGTGGGGCGGCACGTCGCCGGACGTGGAGGTCAACCGGAGCCTCTCGGACATGATCGGCCAGGAGTCGGGCGAGCGCTACCAGATGCGCTTCGACGGCGCCGACGGCTTCGTCGTGGTCCAGCCGCGCGAGGAACACGTCTAAGGCGGGAAGGCGACACCCCCGCGACCCGCGGTTACCGCGCGGCCAGCCAGTCGGCGAAGCCGCCGGTGAGGAAGCCGACGTAGTCGGTGACGCCGAGGACTAACGAGACGAAGATGACGAAGACGAGGGGGAGTCGAACGACCCAGATCCACGCGCCGTCGAAGCCGGCGGCGTCGCCCATCCCCGTCCGGAGCTCCTCGCGACCGACGCCGGGCACGACCCAGCCGACGAACAGCGCGAGCAGCAGCGATCCGAGGACGAGCAGGATGCCGTACGCGAGCCCGTCGTACAGGCCGAGGAAGATCGAGTCGACCGTCACCGGAACGCCGAGCAGGAACACCGCGGCGCCCAGCGCGGCCGACGCCGGGACGCGGGCAACGCCGACCTCGTCGATGAGGTAGGAGACGAGCACTTCGAGGATGCTGATCGCCGACGAGAGCGCGGCGATCCCGACCATGCCGAAGAAGACGATCCCGAGGATCCGGCCGCCGGGGATCCCGGCGAACGCGGCCGTGAGACTGACGAAGATCGCGCCGGGTCCGCCGGAGCCCGGTTCGATCCCGACCGTGAAGAGGACGGGGAAGACGACGAAGCCGACGAGGACGGCGACGAGCGTGTCGATCGTCGCGATGATCCCGGCGTCGGCAGCGAGGTTCCGGTCCTCGCCGAGGTAGGAGGCGTAGGTGATCATCACGCCCATCCCGAGCGAGAGCGTGAAGAACGCCTGTCCGGCCGCGGCGGGGAGTATCTCCGTCCAGTTCGCGGCGATCGTGCCGAAGTCCGGCGAGAGGTAGTAGGCGTACGCCGCGCTCGCGCCGTCGAGCGTGAACCCGTATCCGGCCAGGCCGACGAGGAGCACGAGGATGGCGGGGATCATCACCTTCACGCTCAGTTCGATCCCGCGCCTGACGCCGGCGGCGATGATGCCGACGACGAGCAGCATGAACAGGGCGTGGAAGACGAGCGTGTCGAGCCCCGTCGAGACCGTCTGGTACAGCGCCTCGGCCTCGGCCGGGTCGGTCAGCGTGTACCCCTCGGTGATCCCGATGAGCGTGTAGCGCAGGAACCAGCCGGCGACGACGCTGTAGTACGAGAGGATGATGAACCCGGTGACGACGAACAGCCACCCGGCGGACCCCCAGACGCCGCTGCCGAGTTCCCGCAGCGCGCCGACCGGGTTCCGGTCGGTCCGGCGCCCGATGACGAACTCCACGAGGATCGCCGGGAACCCGATCAGCGCGACGAACGCCAAGTAGGTGATCAGAAACGACGATCCGCCGTACTGGCCGGTGATGAACGGGAACCGCCAGACGTTCCCCAACCCGACCGCGCTGCCGACCGCGGCGAGGATGAAGCCCGCTCGCGTCGCCCACGTCTCGCGTGCCATTTGTGTGCCGGATGAATCCCCGTCCCCCGTAAAAACGTGTCTCTCCGGCGCTCTTACTACCGATAATCGAACATGATCAATCGGTCACCGGCGTCGGCGGAGGGGGGACGGCGCCGCGCGGCCGCGCAGGAACGGCGAGCCGGTTCGCGCCGCGCCGGGGACCGTGAATTTAATAGCCGGACGGGAACCTCTCGGTGTATGGAACGCGTAGACGTCGCGATCGTGGGCGGTGGGCCGGCCGGGTCGTCCGCGGCGCACGCGGCCGCGACCGGCGGCGCGGACGCCCTGGTCATCGAGAAGGGGGTCCCACGGGCCGACCGCGACCGTCTCGGTCCGGACTCGACCGACGCGGCCGGCATCCTGGACTACTGGGTGGACATCATGGGGATCCACCCCGACGAGTTCGACGACGGGGTCGTTCAGCGCGAGCTGAGCCGCGCGGAGTTCCGCGGGCCCGACGAGGCGGCGACGCTGACCTCGACCGGTATCGAGTCCTCGTACGACATGTTCGGCTACACCTTCCAGCGCGCCCGCTTCGACGACTGGCTCCGCGACCGCGCCGAGGACGCGGGCGCCGAGTACCGCGTCGGCACCTCGGTCCGCGGGGTCGACACCGACCTCTCGGTCGCGCCCGTCGACGACGGCCCGCGCCACGTGCTCGACCTCGCGGACGGGGGGAGCGTCGGCGCCGACTTCGTCGTCCTCGCCGACGGCCCGCAGCGGACGGTGACGAACCGCGTCCTCGACGAGTACCTGCCGGCGGACGCGCAGGCCTCCGAGCGGTTGGCCTCCCGCACGGCGAACCACATCGCCTACCAGGAGTACCGGCGCGTCCCCGAGGAGGTGTTCGAGGAGGTGAACGACGCCATCGTCTTCTGGTGGGGCGTGATGCCCGGAGAGACCGCGTACCCGTGGATCTTCCCGAACGCGGACCGGGTCTGCCGCGTCGGCCTGACGATGCCGATCGGCCTCGACATCGACGAGGTGGACGCCTCGGAGTACGCCCTCCTCCGCGAGGACGACGAGTCGATCCCGCAGGGCGGCGAGTACGTCCGCCGCCTCCTGGAGTGGCAGTACGGCGACGAGTACGACGTCGAGGAGGACTTCCCGCTGGTCGAGGAGGCGGGAAAGCGGAACGGGACGGAGACGTACCCGATCTCGTCGACGCGACCGATCGACTCGCCCGTAGACGCCGGCATCGCGGTCGCGGGCGGCGCGATGGGGACGACCTCGGCGTTCCACGAGGGCGGCGACCACGTGGCGGTCCGCACCGGCGCCATCGCGGGCGAACTCGCCGCCGAGGGCGACCTGGCCGCCTACAACCGCCGCTGGAAGGAGGCGATCGGCGACGAGGTCGTCCGCAACGTGACGATGGCCGACATGGTCGCCGACTACGGCCCGGACGACTGGAACCGCGTCATCGGGGCGGCCGACGCGATGCTCGCCGCCGAGGCCGGCGGGAACCTCCTCTCGCAGCCGTACCGGTCCGGCTGGGAGTCGCTGAAGCTGATGCTCGGCTACAAGTGGAACAAGCGCCGGGTGAAGGGCGACTACGTCGGCATCGACGAGAGCGAGTACGTCTACTGACCCGCGGCGCGCACCCCGGTCCGGAGCGGGATACCCAGAGCCAGCGCCTCGCTGGAGGCGCCGTTATCGGATGACCGGCGCCGCCAGTTCGACGGGCTCGCCGTCGAGTCCTCCGACGTCGACCGGCTCGACCTCGTGGGTCGGCCACCGACCGGTCTTCGTGAGCCGCTCGGTCAGCTCCGGCGCGACGAGGTGCGTGTCCTCGCTTTTCGTCCCCTGAACCGTCGGGTTCCACGCGTAGCCCATCGGCCACCGGACCGGCTCGTCGCCGCCGGGCGTCGCGAACCACTCCCGGCCCGCGAAGCCGGCCGCGCCGCCCTGGTGGTGGTTCTCCCACTCGTCGCCGAAGCCGACCGCGTCGTACGCGTCCCGGATGACGCCGAAGACGTCGCCGGCGGTGTCGGGAGCCTCGTCGCCTCCGAAGAGGGCACCGGCCGCCGCGGCCTCGGTAGCGCGGACCGCGGTCGCCGCGACGCGCGCCGCGGCGCGGTGGCGCTCCTCGAACCGGTCCGGGGCGTCGAAGGCGACGGTTCGCGTCATCGAGGCGTACAGGCCGGCGCGTTCGGCGGTGACGGACACGAGCGCGTAGTCGCCGAGCGCCGCGTCCGTCGGCGTGTAGTGGCGGAACGACTGCGCCCGCTCCGCGCCGCCGACGAGGACGACCGGCGTGTCCACGTCGCGGGAGGCGAGCGAGATGTCGATGCCGGCCGCGACCTCGTACTCGGGGTCCTCGGGTTCGAGGTTCCGGCAGACCGTCTCGACGGCGGCCGCGACCTCGCGGCCGAGCTCGCGGTACCGCTCGACGTCGTCGTCGGTGAGGGGCTGTCTGAGCCGGCTCCCGTCGACGGCCTCGAAGCCCGGCACGTCGAAGTCGGCGGCCGCGGGCGCGGGGGAGCGCTCGGCGACCGCCTCCGGGAGGGAGTCGGCGTGCCACGGGAACGACTCGACCGCGAACGCGTCCGGAAGCTCCTCCGCGGCGAGCCGCTCCGCCTCGATGTTGTCGGAGATTACGCGGAGCTCGCCGTCGTAACCGGCGGCCGCGACGCCAGTCGTCGCGTCGTCGTCGACGACGTTGTCGCCGCCGGTGAGCCACGCGAACCCGTTCGGGCGCGCGAACCAGACCGCTTCGAGCCCGCGCTCGGCGAGGTACGCGTCGAGCCTCTCCGTGCGGGCGGCAAGGTCGACCATACCCACGGACTCTCGCCGAACGGGTAAAACCGGTCGGAACCGCGCCGGCGGCCGAGAGGTCGCCGCGCGAGGTCGGTGGGGCTCGACCCCGGACGGCCCGAGACGACGCCGGATGACCCCGGCCGAACCCGAAATCGTCGCCGCGCCGTCTCCTGATCGGGCGCTTGGATCCGCGTCGGCGGGCGGGCGGAAACGAAAGGTTCAATTACGTCCCTCGGAAACGAGAAGATGCGTCAGCAAGCCCATGCGGGTTGGTAGTCTAGTCCGGTTATGACACCTCCTTGACATGGAGGAGGCCGGCAGTTCAAATCTGCCCCAACCCACTTCCTTATACCCGAAAACCGCACGACGGCGAGAGACGTGTGTGCCGTCGAAGGAACTCGGATTACTGTGTTCTCAGATGGCGACGGGCACCGCTGGGGTGACCGCCGACCGACCGCTGATCGACCACCGACCGATGAAATCCACGAACCGTCGATCGAGTAGACTGTCGGAAAGGCGGCACCGCCGACTCCGTCGACCGGCCGGTCAGGACCGGTACCGGACACGTACCTCTTTCCCTGTGTAGCGCATTAAGGAGATATGAAACGAACAGGGGGTGCGCTCGAAGTCCTCCTGGTCGTGGGGATCGTCGTCCTCGCGGGCTGTGCCGGCGCGGCGCCCGGCGATCAGGCGCCGACGGGGCCGGACACGGGCGACGAGACCGCGGCCGAGACGGGGAACGGGACCGTCGAGGTCCACTACATCAACGTCGGACAGTCGGTCAGTACGCTGATCCGCGGGCCGCGGGGCGAGACGATGCTCGTCGACACGGGACATTACAACGACGACGGGGAGTACGTGCTGGAGTACCTCCGGCGACACGACGTCACGCGGATCGACCACCTCGTCACCTCGCACAACGACGCGGACCACATCGGCGGCAACGCGGCGATCATCGGGTACTACGAGACGGAGGCCGACGGGATCGGAGCCGTCTACGACCCCGGGATCGCCGCGAGCACGCAGACGTACGCCGAGTACCTCGACGCCGTCGAGGAACACGACGTGACGCTGTACGAGACGCGCGAGGGCGACGCGATCTCGTTCGGCGCGGTCGAGGTCGACGTGCTCGGGCCGCCCGAGCCGTACCTCGAAGGCGAAGCGCGCAACGAGAACAGCATCGTGCTGAAGCTCACGCACGGCGAGACGAGCTTCCTGCTCTCCGGCGACGCCGAAGACGACCAGGAAGCGTACCTGATCGACACGTACGGCGCGGAGCTGCGGTCGACCGTGCTGAAGGCCGGCCACCACGGCTCGTCGAGCTCGTCGAGCGGCCCGTTCGTCGACGCGGTGGCGCCGCGGGCGGTCGTGGTGTCGAGCGCGTACGACTCGCAGTACGGGCACCCGACCCAGGAGGTGCTCCGGCGGTTCGCGGAGCGGTCGATCCCGACGTACTGGACCGCGACGCACGGGAACGTCGTCCTCGTGAGCGACGGGAGCGGCGTCTCCGTGCGGACGCAGCGCGACGCCCCCACCGACCCGCTCGCGCTCCGCGACGCCGAACCGATCGAGCCCGGCGCGGGGGGCGAGGTCGTCGAGCGCGCTCGCCTCGGGGGCGACCCGGTCGCGGGCGGGACCGACAGCGAGACCGGGGGCGACGACGGGGACGATGGGACGGCGACCGGCGCGGACGCGCTGGCGGTCGCCGCGATCAACGCGGACGCCGAGGGCGCCGACGGGGAGAACCTCAACGACGAGTACGTGGTCTTCGAGAAGACGGGCGGGGAGCCGATCGACCTGTCCGGGTGGACCGTCGCGGACGAGGCGGGCCACAGCTACGAGTTCCCGGAGGGGTTCGCGCTCGGCGCCGGGGAGACGGTCACGCTGCGGACCGGGAGCGGCGCGGACACCGAGAGGGACCTGTACTGGGGGGCGGGGTCGCCGGTCTGGAACAACGCCGGCGACACCGTGATACTCTCGAACGCCGAGGGGGACCGCGTGCTGGAGGTGAGCTACGAGTGAGCGACGTCGACCTCCCGGACGGCGAGTACACCGCGGTCGTCGACGCCGTCGAGGACGGGCTCGCGACCGTGTTCTTCGAGCGGGACGGGGAGGAGGTGGGAGACGCGGTGGTGGACACCGCGCGGCTCCCGCCGGACGGGCGACGCGCCGACGCCGTCCTCTCGGTGACTCTCGACGGCGAGCGCATCGAGTCCGCCGCCTACGATCCCGAGCGGACGGAGGCGCGCTCGGAGGCGGCGCAGGACCGGTTCGACCGGCTCTCGGAGCGGCCGCCGTCCGACGAGGACGCCTGACCGCTCGGGCGGTCGGCGCGCGCCGCGCCGCACGGACCGGAAGCGGAGCGCGGCGGGGCTCGCGGGGGCGGGCGATGCGAAGTTTCTTTAGCGTCACCCCGGAGGGTACGGGTAGATGAGCGACGGAGGCGGCCGACGACCGGACCGGAGCGAATCGCCGACTTCGAAGCGTGACGCGTCCGATTCTCTCGCTTCGGAGGCGTCGACCGCGGCCGCTTCGGTTACCGACGACGGGTCGCCGTCCGGGCGGCTGGTCGTCGTCTGCGGGCTCCCCGGCGTCGGCAAGACGACCGTCGCCGAGCGGGTCGCCGACCGCGTCGACGGCCGGATCCGCCGCACCGACGTGATCCGCAAGGAGCTGTTCGACGACCCCGAGTACACCGACGCGGAGACCGCGGCCGTCTACGCCGAACTCCTCTCGCGCGCCCGCGACGACGTCAACGCCGGCGACGCCGTCGTCCTCGACGCGACGTTCGCTGACGCGCGGTTCCGCGCGGACGCCCGCGAGACCGCCGCCGCGGCCGCCGCCGAGTTCGACCTGGTCGAGGTCGCCTGCGACGAGGCCGTCGTCGAGCGACGGATCGAGCGGCGCGACGGGATCAGCGACGCGGACTTCGACATCCACCTCCGGTTCAAGGAGCTGTTCGACGAGATCGCGACCGACCACGTGGTCGTCGACAACTCCGGGACGCAGGCGGAGACGTTCGCGCAGGTCGACGCCGCGTTCGGCGGCCGCGCGCCCGGCGAGGACGCGCCGAGCGAGGAGGCCTCCGCCGCCGGCGACGACCGCTCGGCCGCGGTCACCGACGCGGAGTGAGGGCCCCGCCCGCGACGCGGCAATCGTGTGAACAGACCGCATGACGGGGGTACACACGCGTCTCCCATCACTTATACGGGCGAGCGCACTACGGGTGGTATGAGCGAAGAATCCGGGCGGAAGAACCTCCGCATGCCCAACGACGACGAAGTGTTCGCCGTGGTGACGGAACACCTCGGCGGCAACCACGTTCAGCTGCGCTGCGCCGACGGCGTGGAGCGCCTCGGTCGGATCCCCGGCCGCATGAAGTACCGCACGTGGATCAGCGAGGGCGACGTGGTCCTCGCCGAGCCGTGGGACTGGCAGGACGAGAAGGCGAACGTCGAGTGGCGGTACGAGGACGAGGACGCCGACCAGCTGCGCCGCGAAGGCCACATCCAGTAATCGAAGCGCGTGCCGCGTCGCCGCCGACCGGCATTTCTCAGTTTCTCTCAGCACTCCGACGCGCCGCGTTCGGGCGGTCGCCCGGTCAGCGTCGTTTCCGGCTCCGACAGCGGCCGGGCCGGCTCGTACCGCGACCCGGCCGGAGTGACGACGCGGGTCGTGTCTCGTAGTATTGTGAGTTCTATCCAAAACCATTATCACGTCGAGGCGCGTAGGCGTGGGTATGAGTTCGACAGAAGCGGCCCCTGCGGAACCGATCCAGCTGACCGACGCGGACGCGTTCGAGGCGCACGTCGCCGATAACGATGTCGTCCTCGTGGACTTCTACGCCGACTGGTGCGGCCCGTGTCAGATGATGGAACCGGCCGTCGAGGCGGTCGCGGCGGACACCGACGCGGCGGTGCTGAAGGTCGACGTCGACGTCCACCAGGCGCTGGCCGGCGAGTACGGGGTCCAGGGCATCCCGACCCTGCTCGTGTTCGCGGACGGCGAACTCGTCGACCGGATGGTCGGCGCGCAGTCCGAGCAGGCCCTGACCGACGCGATCGAGAAGCACGCCGCCTGAGCCGTCCCGAACGCGCAGCACGCCGAAGCAGCCGGGGCGCGGTCGGCGGCCGATCCGCCGCGGCCCGAGTCGCCGAAACCGACACCATGAGAACGATTCGACTCGACGACGACGGTATGACCCCCAGAGAGCTCCGCGCGGACGTCCCGGCCCTCGGCGACGCGGCGTACTTCAACTTCGGCGCGCACGGCCCGAGCCCGGAGTACGTCGTCGAGGCGGCGGCCTCGTTCGTCGAGGACCACGAGTACGGCTCCGCGACGACCGACCCCTACGAGCGCGCGTTCGAAACGTACGACCGGGTGCGCGAACGGATCGCCGCGTTCGTCGGCGCCGACCCCGAAGAGATAGCGCTCACCGAAAGCACGACCGACGGGATCAACCGCGTCGCCGGCGCGATCGACTGGGAGCCGGGCGACGTGGTCGTCCGGACCGACCTCGAACACCCCGCCGGCGTCCTCCCGTGGCGGCGTCTCGAACGCGAGGGCGTCGAGGTGCGCGTCCTGGAGACGGAGGACGGTCGCCTCGACCGCGACGAGTACGCCGCGGCCGTCGCGGACGCCCGCCTCGTCTGCTTCAGCGCGATCACGTGGACGCACGGCACCCGACTCCCGGTCGCCGACCTCGTCGAGGTCGCGAACGACGCCGGCGCGTTCACCCTCGTCGACGCGGTCCAGTCGCCCGGGCAGATGCGCATGGACGTACACGAGTGGGGCGCCGACGCGGTCGCGGCCGCCGGCCACAAGTGGACGCTCGGCCCGTGGGGCGCCGGGTTCCTCTACGTCGACCGCGACGCGGCGGCCGACCTCGCGCCCCGCGCCGTCGGCTACCGGAGCGTCGCGGACCCGACCGGCGACGAGATCGAGTTCAAGCCGGCGGCGGGGCGGTTCGAGATCGGGACGACCACGGCGGCGGCCCACGTCGGCCTCGTCGAGGCGCTCGACGCGATCGACGCGGTCGGGCTCGACGCGATCGAGTCGCGGATCGAGTCGCTCACCGACCGACTGAAGGCGGGCGTGCCCGACGACCGGCTCCTCAGCCCGCGAGCCTACGAGTCGGGACTCGTCACGATCGACGTCGACGACCCCGATGCGACCGTCGAGCGGCTCGGCGAGGAGGACGTCGTCGTCCGCTCGCTCCCGCACCCGAACGGGGTCCGGGTGTCGGTCCACGCGGTCTCGACGGAGACGGAGGTCGACCGGCTCCTCGACGCGCTGGAATCGGAGTGGTGAGTCGCGGCGGAAGTCGGCGGTCCCGCACCGCGCGACCGGACGCGTTTTAGTACTCCGCGGACAAGACCGCGCATGGGATTCCACACGTTCGACGCCGAGCAGGCGGACCGGCTGGAGCGCCCCGGGCGGTACCGCTGGGTGTCCGCGGAGGAGCTGGTCGGGCCGCTGGTCGAGGCCGACGCCGCGGTCGTCGCCGACCTCGGCAGCGGCACCGGCTTCTACACGGACGACGTGGCGCCGCACGTCGAGACCGTCTACGGCGTCGACGTCCAGCGCGAGATGCACGACCGGTACCGCGAGAAGGGGACGCCGGAGAACGTCGAACTCGTCGCGAGCGACGTGGAGGACCTCCCGTTCGCGGACGGCGAACTCGACGGAGCCGTCTCGACGATGACGTACCACGAGTTCGCGAGCGACGCGGCGGTCGCGGAGCTCGCGCGCGTCGTGCGCTCGGGCGGCGTCGTCGCGACGTTCGACTGGTCGGCCGACGGCGACGGCGAGCGGGGCCCGCCCGTCGACGAGCGGTTCGCCGCCGCCGACGCGGTCGCCGCGCTGGAGGCCGCGGGCTTCGAGGTCGCCTCGGCGGCGACGCGGACAGAGACGTTCGGCGTCGTCGCGCGGGCGCCGTAACGCCCGCCGCCGAGGGGACGAACCGACCGTCTCAGCCCCTTTGACGAACGTTCGTGAAGAAATAGCGTTAGGTGCGTCCGGCCCGTAACGCGGGCATGTCCGTTCGTCACCGATCGGTCGCCGCCGCCGCGGTCGCACTGCTCGCGACGCTCGTCGCGCGGCCGGTCGCCGCCCACGTCGACTACGTCACCGAGGACTCGGGCGACCCGCTCGACGCGGCGGCGTTCGTCGCCGAGGTGCTCTCGGACCCGTTCAACGCGGCCCTCTTCGCCGGGTCCGGGCTCGTCGCGGTCGCCGGGCTGGCCGCGTACCTCCGGGTGCGCCCGACCATCGTCGACGTCGTCGTCCTCCGGGAGAAGCTCGCCGGGTACGGCGACCTCGTCCCGTGGATGCTGCGGCTCGCCGTCGGGCTCCCCCTCGTCGGCGCCGGCTTCCAGGGGTACCTGTTCGCGCCGACGCTCTCGTTCGACCCCGCGGCGAGCCCGCTCCTCCGGCTCCTGTTCATCGGGCTCGGCTTCGCCCTCCTCTTCGGGCTCGCGACCCGGATCGCCGCCGCGGTCGGCCTGCTGACGTACGCGTGGGTGCTCGTCGCGGTCGACCCGCTCGTCGTCCTCGCGGTGGAGTACGTCCCGGTGTTCGTCGCGCTGGGGATCCTCGGCGGCGGGCGGCCGAGCGCCGACGACATGCTCCTAGAGGTCGCGAGCACGCCCGGGTCGTACTACGGTCGGGTCGACCCCGTTCACCACCTGAAGTCGTTCCTCGACGAGGCGACCGGACCGCTGCGGCGCTACGTGCCGACCGTGCTGCGCGTCGGGATGGGCGTCTCGTTCGTCTACCTCGGGCTGATCCAGAAGCTGGCCGACCCGGGGAGCGCGCTTCAGGTCGTCGAGAAGTACGACCTCACGTCGGTCGTGCCGGTCGACGCGGGGCTGTGGGTCGTCGGCGCCGGCGTGACCGAGGTCGCCGTCGGCCTCGCGCTGATCGCGGGTTTCTTCACCCGCGGCGCGGCCGCCCTCTCGTTCGCCCTGTTCACGACGACGCTGTTCGGGCTGCCCGACGACCCGGTCCTCGCGCACGTGGCGCTGTTCGGCATGGCCTCGGCGGTGTTCACGCTCGGCTCCGGTCCGCTGGCGTTCGACCGCTGGGTCGGTCGACCCGCGCTCGGCGAGGAGGAGGAACCGATCGCGGCCGCCGACTGATCGAGCGCCGATCGACCGGGGGCCGACCGAGCCCCGTCGCTCGCGCGTCGCGCCGACCGGCGGCGGGGCGACGGGCGACCGCCGTCCGCCGGCGGTTATTAAGTCCCTCTCGCGCGGTGAGACACGTATGCGAGTGGACCTCGGTAACGCCCTGGAGACGACCCCGGGGCTCACGACGGAGACGTTGGACAGGCTCGACGACCGCGTCGCGGCCGCGCACGAGCGGATCGCGACCGGGATGGCCGACGACGAGTTCGGGTACGCCGCCCTGACCCTCCCCGAGACAGCGGACCCGGACGCGATCTACGCCGCGGTCGACGGGTTCGACCGGCCCGAGGCGGTGCTGACGGTCGGCATCGGCGGGAGCGCGCTCGGCGCGGCGACGCTGTCGAACGCCCTCGCGAGCGACGTGGACGCCTACGTCCTCGACAACGTCGACCCCGACGACGCCCGGCGCCTGCTCGCCGGCCTCCCGCTGGACGACACCGTCGTCAACGTGGTCTCGAAGTCGGGGACGACCGCGGAGACGCTCGCGAACTTCCTCGTCGTCCGCGAGGCGATGGCCGACGCGGGCGTCGACTGGACCGAGCGCACCCTCGTCACCACGGGCGAGACGGGGAACCTCCGAGAGCTGGCCGACCGCCACGACCTGCCTTCGCTGCCGGTCCCCGACGGGGTCCCCGGACGGTTCTCGGCGCTGTCGACGGTCGGGCTCGCGGTCGCCGCGCTCCAGGGCCACGACGTGGAGGCCGTCCTCGCTGGCGGCCGCGACGGGATGGACGCGCTCGCGGGGTCGCTGTACGAGTCGCCCGCCTACGCCTACGGGGCGGCGACGTACGCGCTCGCGGAGCGGGGCGCGCTCACCAACGCCGTGATGCCGTACGCCGAGTCGCTGGAGACGTTCGCGGAGTGGTTCGCCCAGCTGTGGGCCGAGAGCCTCGGGAAGGACGGGCTCGGGCAGACGCCCGCCCGCGCGCTCGGCGCGACCGACCAGCACTCCCAGCTCCAGCTGTACCGCGCCGGCCCGCCGGACAAGCTGGTGACGCTCGTGCGCCCGACCGAGCGCGCCGACGCGCCGATCCCGGAGACCGACCTCGACGGGCTCGCGTACCTCGGCGGCTCGTCGCTCGGCGACCTGCTCGACGCGGAGTTCGAGGCGACCGAGGCGAGCCTCGCGGCCGCCGGCGTCCCAAACGTGCGCGTCGAGGTCGACCGCGTCGACGAGCGCGCGCTCGGCGAGCTGCTGTTCGGGATGGAGGCGGCCTGCGTGCTGTACGGCGAGCTCGCGAGCGTCTCGACGTTCACGCAGCCCGCGGTCGAGTGGGGCAAGAAGGCGGCCCGGGGGCTCCTCGGCGGCGGCGACTTCGCGGAGGCCGAGGCGGTCGACGAGAAGCGCGAACTGCGGATCGAGTGACTTCCGCGCCCGCTCCCGAGTCAGACGCGCGGCGACCGCCGAGCGACATCCGGTGCGTCTAAGCCTCGGGGCGCCGTACGCCCTCCAATGAGCGACGACGCACCCGGCTCGGCGGTCGCCGAGCGAGTGCTCCGGGTCGCGAGCGCGCTGTTCGCGATCGTGTTCGCCCTCCTCGTCGCGAGCGCGATCACGGTCCCGGCGGCGGAGTTGGCGGTCTCGATCGGGCTGGTCGCGGAGGGGTCGACCGGCTACCAACTGCTCCGGACGGTGCTCCAGTTCGGCGGGTTCGCGGTCGCGGTCGCCGGGTACCTCGCGATCACGGGCGAGTGGGAGCTCGCCCGCGCGTCCCGGCCCGACGCGCGCCAGGCGGCGATCGTCGTCGGCGGCGGGGCCGTCCTCTTCGCGTTCCAGTACGGCGCGCTGTTCGCGCTCGATCAGGTCGGGCTCTCGACCGGACAGAACCAGGCGGTCGTCCCCGCGGGCGACCCGGTCACCTACTACCTCGCGATGATCGCGGTGTCGCTCGCGGTGGTCGGCCCGGTCGAGGAGCTGCTGTTCCGCGGCGTCGTCCAAGGGGGCGTCCGGCGCGCGTTCGACGCCGTCCCCGCGGTGCTCATCGCGAGCCTCGCGTTCGGCCTGATCCACCTCCCCTCGGTCTCCGGCACCCCGGCCGAGCGGTGGGCGTACGTGGGCGTCGTCGTCGTGCTCGGGTCCGTCCTCGGCGCGCTCTACGAGTGGACGGACAACGTCGTGGTCCCGGGGTTAGCGCACGGCGTGTACAACGCCGCCATCTACGTGGTGCTGCTCTCGCAGGCGCTCTGAGGGCCGGAGCGACGTTCCTACGGACACCTATCACCTTCGCGGTGGCGCGTGCCTGCGAGCGGCCGCCACCGGCGGCCGCGAGGAGCACGCGCGAGGGAGTCGCTGGCGGCGGTCGCCGCCAGCGACGAGGCTGGGGAGGCGTGAGGCGCCGTGCGGCGCAGTGCGGGGCGGGACTCAGAGGGGCAGCCGCGAGGCCGTCGCAGACGACGCAAGCACCGCAGTGAGTGAGCGAAGCGAACGAGCGAGGAGCACAGCGAGTGTGCGGCGGCCTCGCGGCTGGGGATTTGGAGGTCTCGCCGTCGTCACGGAGTCAGCTCGTTACACGAAGTCGACCGCGTCTCAGTACCCGTCCGTCCCCCAGCGCAGGTCGTCGTAGGTCGCCTGCTGGTCGCTGCCGAGCCGCTCCTCGAACTTCCGGCGGAGCGCCGCCTTCTCGGTGGCCGAGATCCGGGCCAGCTCGTCGGCCTTCGCGACCGGCTCCGGCGGGCCGCGCGTCGCGGCCACCTCCGCGACCACCTGTCGGGTCAGCCGCTCGCGGGTCGCCGGATCGCGCGCGAACGCGTACGGCGCCTCCAGCTTGTACGTCACGTCGGTCCGGGGGTCGTAGACGACCATGAACGTCGGCTCGTACAGCGCCGGGTCGAGCTCGCGCTCGACGCCGAGCGCGTCGCCGTCGGCGGCCATCGGCGCGTCCGCGCCGCCGCGGCTGCGGAACCACGTGGTGAAGGTGAGGTCGTCGTCGAGGCGGGCGCCGCGGTCCGCGTCGCGGTCGCCCGCGGCGCCCGCGCCGCCGACGCCGTCCCCGTCCGGCTCGCGCCGCTCCAGCAGGCGGGTGAACAGCGCGGTGTCGTCCGGCCACGGCGACTCGACGCCGGCGCGCGCGAGCGCCCGGACCGCGGTGGTGCTCGCGGGGTTCTTGACGAAGCCGGCCAGCGGCACGTCCCGCTCGACGAACCGCTCGACGAGGCGGACGTACTTCTCGACCACCGCGCGGGGTTTCGCCTCGCGGGCGAGCGCGCCCAGTTCCGGGTCGCGGTCGGCCCAGGTGAACAGCTCCTTCGGGTAGACGGGGCCGTCGAGGACGAGGAGCTCGTCGACCTCGTCGGCGTGGTCGAGCGCGTGGGTCCCCTCGGCGAGGTACAGGGCCAGCGCGTGGACGACCCGCTCCGCGTAGCGGTTCACCCGCGGGACGTGAAACACGCGCTGGCGGGTGTGGCCCTCGTCGCGGCGGGTCCACTCGCTGTCGAAGCCGGCGGTCGAGTCGCCGGCGTGGACGGTGGCGACGATGGTGCGGTCGCGGTGGAGGTCCAGGTCGGTCGGCGAGCTCGCCATCGCCGCGTGCGCGACGTCGACGACGAGCCCGTTCTTGAACGTCGTGGGGTTGATCGTCCCCGAATCGAGGCCGTGGACCGTCTCGTACGGGCGCGCCGCGAGCGCCACGTCGTCGATGGCGGCGCGCCGGCGCTCGTGGTCGCCGAGCGCTTCGACGACGACTCGGCCGTCGGCGCGGAGCTCCGGGAGCCACTCGCGCCACACGCGCTCCGCGAGGTCGTCGTGGTCCGTCGCGTCCACGTCGCCGCCGATGCCGTACGCGAGCCGGGCGATGTTCTCGACGTGGATCGGATCGAGCGTCACGACCGTACCGCGGACCGGCCGAAGGTAAAACCCGTCGGCCGCGCCGGCGGCGGCGTCACCCGGCCGAGGGCGACGAGGCGACCGGGGCGACACCGCTCGCGTCCGCGAACACGTTCGACTATCGCCGAAGAAGGGGCAATAGCGGCCGGTAGCTGGTGTCAACTAGACACCACCAATTGTCTTAATTTCCGGCCCCTCAGAGCCTAAACGACGATATCAGCGATAATAGTTGGAGGCGATGTGCTTTTATGATATACGACAACCGACAGATATGGCAGAGACTGCGACGGGGGTCGACGCGGGGGGATCGGGCGGGCTGACGGAGAAGGTGCGCGAGGTGCTCCGCTACGTCCCGGACGGCACTTCGATGCCGACGGAGATGTGGAAGCCACGACACCGGAACATCCTGATAGCCACCGTTATCCAGGTGCCGTTCCTGGTCGCGATGGGGCTGTACAGCGGGACCGAATCGATCACCGGGGCGCAGATCCCCGCGACGCCGCTGTGGATGCTCGGCGGGTTCGTCGCCGTCATCCTCGGCACCGCCGGGCTGGCGAGCTTGTCGCAGCTCGACCGCCGCCAGCGGACGGTGCTCACGGCGTTCAGCCTGATGACCGTCTCGATGGCGATGGTGAAGCTGTCCGGCGGATACATCGAGGCGCACTTCAGCTTCTTCGTGTTCGTCGGGGTGCTCGCGCTGTACGAGGACTGGCTCCCGTTCGCCGTCGGCGTCCTGTACGTGGCGGTCGGCCACGGCGCGTTCAGCCTCATCGATTCGAGCCTCGTCTACAACCACACCGCGGCGATCGAGAACCCGGTGATCTGGGGGGGCATTCACGCCTTCTTCGTGCTCGGGCTGGTCGGCGCGCTGATGGTCAACTGGTACTCGATCGAGAAGTCGCGCGAGGCGGCCCGAGAGCAGCTCGAACTCGCGGAGCAGAAGCAGTCCGAGATCCAGGACGTCGAGGCCGCGAAGGCCGAGGTCGAGAAGCGCCGCGAGGAGGTCGAACGCCTGAACAGCCACCTGGAGACGAAGGCCGACGCGTACAGCGCCGCGATGGACCGGGCGGCCGACGGCGACCTGACCGTCCGGCTCGACGCGGACAGCGAGAGCGAGGCGATGGCCCAGATCGGCGAGGCGTTCAACGGCATGATGGACGACATCGACGAGGCGATGGGCGAGGTCCGCTCGTTCGCCGGGGAGGTGTCGACCGCGAGCGCGAACACGGTCGACGGCGTCGAGACCGCGGCCGACCGCAGCGAGGTCGTCAGCCAGTCGGTCACGGAGATCGCCGAGGGCGCCGACGAGCAGCGCGAGATGCTCCGGCAGGTGTCCGACGAGATGAACGACCTCTCGGCGACGATCGAGGAGGTCGCCTCCTCGACCGAGACCGTCGTGGACGTCGCCGAGCAGACGGCCGACATCGCCGACGACGGCGAGGAGACCGCCGAGGCCGCCATCGAGCGCGTCGAGGAGTCCCGCGAGGCGCTGGACAGCGCGGCCGACACCGTCCAGCAGCTCGACGAGCGGATGGAGGACATCGGCGAGATCGTCGACCTCATCGGCGACATCGCCGAGCAGACGAACCTGCTCGCCCTGAACGCGAACATCGAGGCGGCCCGCGCCGGCGGCGGCGGGGGCGGGAGCGACGGCTTCGCGGTCGTCGCCGACGAGGTGAAACAGCTCGCCGAGGAGACGCAGGACGCGGCCACGGAGATCGAGGAGCTGATCGGCGCCACGCAGTCGCAGACCGAGGGGACCGTCGAGGCGGTCCGGAGCGCCGAGGAGAACATCGCCGCCGGCGCCGACGCCGTCGACGACGCCGCGGACGCGTTCGCGCGAGTGTCGGACAACGCCGCGGAGGCCGGCGAGGGGATCCGCGAGATCAGCCGCGCCACCGACGATCAAGCGGCCAGCACGGAGGAGACCGTCTCGATGGCCGAGGAGGTCGCCGACATCAGCGGGTCGACGGCCGACGAGGCCGACGCGGTCGCCGAGGCCGCGGACGAACAGCTGAGCGCGATGAGCGAGGCGACGAGCGAGGCGGGGTCGCTCGCGGAGCAGGCCGAGCGGCTCGGCGCGCTCGTCCGCGAGTTCGACGTCTCCGGCGAGGGGGCCGACCCCGGCGCCGCGCCCGGCCCGAGCGTCGCGGTCGGCGACGGCGGACAGCCCGAGTAGCGACCCCCGAGACGGGCTCCCCCGCCCGTCGGCGACAATTTCTCACCCGGCGCGGATCACTCGGCGTCGGGCCCGGTTCGAAGCGCTTCGAGGACCGCGAGCGATCGCTTCACGGCCGCGCCGTCCTCGACGAACACCAGCGTCCGCGGCGGGCGGACCGCCTTCGGGCGGACCCGGAGGCCCGCGGCCGCCGCGGCGTCGGCGACCGCGTCCGGGGCCGTGAGCGCCTCGATCCGCGCGCGGTCCGGCTGGACGTACACCTCGGCGACGGGGTCGCCGGCCTCGCGGGCGATCCGGTACGCCAGCGCGCCGTCCGGCGTCGGCTCGACGTCGCGGTCGGCGTCGGCGACGGTCAGCCCGCGGAGCCCGCTCTCGTTGCCGGTCACCTCGGAGGCGAGCAGCTGCGCGATCCGGACGCCGTCGTCGAGGCGGTCGGCGACCATCTCACGCGACCTCCGGGTCGTCGGCGTCGGTCGGCTCCGCGGTCCCGTCGTCGCCCGCGTCGGCGGCGAGCGCCTCGCGCACGTCGGCCGCGAGCCGGTCGACCGCGGCGCCCTGCTCGCGGGCGTAGAGGACCGCGGCGGCCTCGATGGTGACCGCGAGCGCCCGCTGGCGCTCGTTGATCGCGGCGACCGCGCGCTGCTTCTCGACGCCGGCGGCGACGATGGCGTCGAGCGCGCTCTCGAAGGTGGACTGCTCGCGGAGGACGGACTCGTCGGGGACGAACCCCTCCGGGACGGTTACCTCCGCCGGGTCGAACTGCGGGACGAGGTCGCCGTCCTCGGACGCCAGCAGCCCCCGACCGACGGCGACGTCGACGAGCCGCTTCGCCTGGTCGGGCGAGAACCACTCCCGCTCCAAGGACAGCGCGACGACGAACTCCCCCTGGCCGAGCCGGTCCTGTGCCCGGGTCTTGAACGGGGCGGCGACGGCGACCTCCAGGCTCATGTGAGACGGACGGCGCGGCGGCCGCGTAAACGTGTCGAACGCGGGGCCGGTCGGTGCGCGCGTCAGTCAGTCGTCGCTGCCCGGCGCGGCGGCCGCGTCGGTCGCGGCGGGGTCGGCCGAGGCCGGGCTCGCGTCGAGCGTGTAGCCCGTCGCGGCCATGACGAACAGCACGAGCGGCGAGAGGAACGCGAACAGGTAGTACGGCGCGTACGCCAGCGTCGGCACGCCAGTGGCGCTCGCCATGAAGACGGCGCCGGCGTGCCACGGGAACAGCGCGCCGGTCGGCGTGCCGGCGGCCTCGACCGCGCGGGAGAGCTGGTCGGTGTCGAGCCCGAACTCGTCGTACGCGTTTCGGAGCGTGACGCCCGGGAGGACGATGCTCATGTACTGCTGGGAGGTGAGCGCGTTGATGAAGATCGCGGAGACGCCCGTCCCCCCGACGAGCAGGCCCGGGCTCCGCACGCCGGAGACGAACGCGTGGGCGATCACCGCGAGGACCCCGGTCCGCTCTAAGATTCCGCCGAGCGAGAGGGCGGCGACGACGACCGTGATCGTCCACGCGGAGCCGGTGAGCCCGCCGGTGGCGAGGAGGTCGTTCACCGTCTGGGACCCGGACTCCGGCGCGGTCCCGTACATGAATATCTCCCACGCGGCGACGAAGCCGGTTCCCTGGAGGAGCATCGTCGTGAACGCACCGGCGAACACGCCGGCGACGAGGGTCGGGAGGGCGGCGTAGCCGCGCAGCGCCAGCCCGAAGGTGACGACGAGGGGGACGAACGCGAGGACGGTGATCGCGTACGCCTCCGTGAGTCCGCCCTGAATCGCCGCGATCTCGCCCGTCGGTATGTCGCCGCTCGTGCGGAGGCCGAGGGCGGCGAAGCCGACGACCGCGAGGCCGAAGGCGATCGCGGTGCCGGTCCGCATCCGGCGGATGTGCGCGTACAGGTCGGTGTTCGTGACGCCGGCCGCGAGGTTCGTCGTGTCGGAGAGGGGCGACTGCTTGTCGCCGGCGTACGCGCCCGAGAGGACGGCGCCGACCGTCATCGGCGCGGGAACGCCGAGCCCCGCGCCGATCCCGACGAAGGCGACGCCGAGCGTCCCGACCGTGGTCCACGAGGAGCCGATCGCGAACGCGACGACCGCGGCGAGCACCGCGGCCGCGGGGAGGAATATCGTCGGCGAGAGGAACTCCAACCCGTAGTACATCAGGCTGGGGATCGTGCCGGCGCTGACCCACGTGGCGATCAGCCCGTAGATGGTGAAGATGATGAGCAGCGCCTGGAGGCCCATCACGAGGCCGTTGGCGATGCCGTCGAAGAGGTCCTCCCAGTCGTAGCCGAGCCAGAGGCCGAAGGCGCCGACGAAGGCGATACTCCAGATGAGCGGCGGGTGCGGGTCAAGGCCGAGGAGGGCCGAGCCGATTCCGAGGAACGCCACGACGGCGAGGACCGGGACCAGCGCCGCCGCCAGGCTCGGGCGACGGTCGGGGTCGAGGTCCTCGTACGACGTCGGCGTGAACGAGCGTGCCATGAGCGGTTGTATTTCTCTGAAGCATAAATATATCTCGAAATATGAGCGTAGAAGATGACTATCGTTCATCACAGACGCGGTCCCTCGGCGCCGGCCGCTCCCGCTGTCCCCACAGACCCCGCGTCCGCCCGTGTGCCGCCGTGTCGCGGCGGTCCGCGAACGGACGCTCTTATACGCGTCGGCGGTGAAACGCGGGTAACAATGATATTTGAGGGCCTCCCGACGACTCCGCGCGCGGAGGAACTCGTCGACAAGGCGTTCTCGCGGGCGTCGCGGGCCGGGCGCGCGAAGCGCGGCCACGAGGCGCAGGAGTCGATGCTACGGACCGCCGGCAACGTGCTCTCCGACAACTTAGAGAACGTCGTCACCTCGTGGCCCGACTTCGGCTTCGACGTGGACCCGTTCTACTACGAGCTCGCCGACGCCATCGTCGACGTGGACCGCCTCCGTCAGGCGCTCTCGCAGGTGATGTGGGCCAGCCGCCAGATCGAGGACCTCCGCGACGAGTACACGACGAAGATTCGGAACTCCGACGTCGACACCGCGCGGAAACACCGGAAGCAGGCGTTCGCTCGCATGGCCGACGTAATGGACCAGATCGAAGACGACCTGCGCTACATCGGCGACTCGCGGGACCAGCTGAAGGTCCTCCCCGACGTCAGGCCCGACGAGCCCGCCATCGTCGTCGCCGGCTACCCGAACGTCGGGAAGTCGTCGTTCGTCAACCGCGTCACCCGCGCGTCGAACCAGATCGCGGAGTACCCGTTCACCACGAAGGGCGTCCAGATCGGCCACTTCGACCGGAACCACGTCCGGTACCAGATCGTCGACACGCCCGGCCTGCTCGACCGCCCCGAAGACGAGCGCAACGACATCGAGCGGCAGGCGGTGAGCGCCCTCGAACACCTCGCCGACGCCGTCGTTTTCGTCATCGACCCCTCCGGGGACTGCGGCTACCCCCTCGACGTCCAGATCGAGCTGCGCGAGGAGGTCCGCGAGCTGTTCGGCGCCGACGTGCCGCTGCTCACGGTGGCGAACAAACACGACCGCTTCGAGGCGGTGAAGGCGGAGTCCGTCGACGCGACGATGAGCGTCACCGAGGATGAGAACGTCGAGGCCGTCCTCGACATGGCCGTCGAGGCGGTCGGCTTCGAGCCAGACCTCCCCACGCGCGACGGGGAGTAACCGAGCCGGGTCGGACGGAAAGAGAGCGGTCGCCGCCGGTCAGGCCGGGACGGCCTCGTAGACGACGTTCACCGAGACGCGCACGGTCACGTCGCCGGTCTGGACGCTCGTGGACGCGCCTCCGGCGTCGCCGCCGGCGGCCGCGTAGCGCTCCGCGACGAACGGCGTCGAGCCGGACTGCGCCGTGGAGACGTCGTACACGCCGACCACTTCGAGGTCGCTCGCGTTCGCGAGGACGGCGGCGTCGTCGTCGGCGTTCGCCATCGCCGCCGTGATCGCCTCCTCGCGGAGCTCGCGCTCGCGCTCCTCGCTCAGGCCGAACCGGATCCGCTGGACCTGGTCGGCGCCGGCGTCGATGGCGACGTCGACGACCTCGCCGACGGCGTCGACGTCGCCGAGTTCGATCGCGTACTGGTGGACGCCCTCGTAGCGCGTCCGGTTCGGGTCGTCCCGGGTCTCGTAGGCCTCCCGCACGTCGTAGCGCTCCGTGCGGATCGCCTCCTCGTCGAGCCCCCAGTCGGTCAGGGCCGCGCGGAGGTCGGCCTCGCCGGCGGCCAGCTCGTCGCGGACCGCCTCGGCGTCGCCGCCGGTCGCGGTGACCGCGACCCGGAGGGTGGCGCGGTCCGGGGCGGACGCCGCCTCGCCGGTGGCCGTCACCTCGATGCTCCGCTCCAGTTGCGCGTCGTCGCCGCCGGTCGGGGTGGCGGTGCCCGCGAACCCCGCACAGCCGGCCAGCGCGACGAGCGCCGCGATGCCGATGAGTGCCGTCAGTCGCCTGTTCATACGCGACCGTTCGCGCCCGGACGACGTATAAACCGCAGATAACGCAAAGAGCCGTTTTGCCTATCGGTCGCCGTCGCGCTCGGCGTCCGCCTCCTCCGCGGCCTCCTCGTCCGCCGCGTCGTGGTCCGCGACGAACGTGTCGTCGAGGTGCGGCTGCTCGTCCTCCGGGCCGTCGTCGTCTGCGGCGGGCGCCCCGTCGGCGTCGGCGGACGCCCCGTCGGCGTCGGCGGACGCCCCGCCGACATCGGCGAGGGCGCCGTCCGCCTCGCCGTTCCCGGTCGCGTCCGCGTGGTCGCCGGCGTCCGCCTCGTGGTCCTCGATCGACCGCACGTCGGTCCCCGCCGACCGCTCCGGGTCGCGCTCGACCCCGGGAGACAGGTCGGTGGCCCGGCGACCGGAGCCGAACAGGCGCTCGCGCAGCGACCGGCTGCTCGGCCGCTCGGTGAGCAGCACCGAGGCGTCGACGTCGTGGATCACGTCGAGGTGGAGGGAGTTCGAGACGAGCCGCGAGAGCAGCCCCTTCTCCGTGGCGCCGATGATGACGAGCGTCTTGTCGGCGGCGGCCCGGCAGATCCCGTCCTCCACGTCGCCGCCGTCGTCGACGACGAGTTCGGCGTCGTCGAGCCCGTGTTCGTCGGCCCAGCCCGCGAGGAACGCCTCGCCGCGCGCCCTGTCGCTCGGGTCGTCGACGACGTGGAGCAGCGTCACCTCGGCGCCGGTCGTCTCGGCGAGCACCCGCGCCACCTCGGCGCTGAGCGCCGAGTCGGGGCCCCCGGAGGTCGGGATGAGGATCCGCGAGGTGTCCAGTTCGTGCTCGTTGAGGATGAGGAAGTCGCAGGGGAGCTGGTTGGTGAGCTCGTCGATCGGCCGCTCGGCGCGGGCGGCGCTCCACAGCTGGTCGTCGCCCCAGCCCATCAGCACGGCGTCGGGGCGGGTCCGGCGCGCCATGTTGAACATCTCCTCGAACGAGCGGTGCGAGACGACCGTCGAGGTCGACACGTCCACGTCGTAGTCGGCCGCGGTCGACCGGAGGTTCCCCATCCCCTCCGCGGAGACGTCCGCGATGCGACGCCCGGCGTCGCCGGAGGACAGCGACATGCGCTCGGGCGCCTGGACGACGTGGACGATGTGGACCACGCCGTCCTCGTGGCTGCTCGCGAGCCGCGCCGCGAGCTCGACGATCGGCCCGTCGGTCCGGGGGTTCGTGATCGGCACCATGATCCGGTACCCCTCGCCGGCGAACAGCGTGGCCTCGGTCGCGTCCAGGATGGGGACGTACGAGCGCCCGGCCGCGCGGCCGAACACCCACTCCGGGACGGTGAGGCGGCGGCTCATGCCCTCGAAGCGCGCCTCTTCGAGGCGCTCCTCGCTGGTCTGGAAGTAGTTGACGAGCGTGACGAGCACGACCCCGCCGATCGTGTTCCCGAGCAGCACTGGGAGGACGAACCCGACGAGCCCTGCGAGGAGGCTGATCTCGGCGCCGTACAGCGGGATACCGTCCTCGAAGAACAGGAAGAGGACCTCGGTGAAGGAGACGACCACGTGGAAGAGGTCGCCGAGCGGGATCGCGAGGAACGCGAGGTAGACGACGAGCATCCGGCTGACGGAGTCGGTGGAGGCGAAGCCGACCCAGACGACGCCGGCGACGATGAGCCCGGCCATCGCGGCCTTGAAGAACAGCGGGACGAAGTCGACGGCGAAGCCGCCCTGCGAGATGTACCGCGCCGCGTCGACGGTCTCGCCGGTGAAGACGCCGCCGTACGAGAGGACGAGGGCCCCGATCGCGCCGCCGACGAAGTTGCCCGCCAAGACGATCGACCAGTGGCGAAGCAGGGTCGGGAGGCTCGCGAGCCGTTCGAGCGTGAGCGCCACCGGCGGCAGCGTGTTCTCGGTGTACAGCTGGTAGCCGCCGATGATGATGTAGATGAACCCGAGCGGGTACAGCAGGACGCTCAGGATGGGGTGCGAGTCCGTCGCCGCCGTCAGCGACGCGTACAGCATGAACGTGATCGTGATCGCCAGCCCGGCGGCGAGCCCGCTGAAGAACAGCTCACGGCTCCCCGAGGTCACCTCCTCGTCCGCGGCCGCGATGATCCGCTGGAACACCTCGTCGGAGGAGAAGCGGTCCCGGACGGCCTCGCCGACCGCGGGCGCCCCGCTCCGGGACCGCTCGACGACCTCCCGCATGGAATCGTCGTCGGGTTGCTGTGAGTCGGTCACTGGCGGGTCTCACGGCACCCCCGTAAAAAGTAGTTCCTCTTCGCCCCACCGCGGCGTCCCGCCGCGCGCCGCCGGTCTCAGGCGCGTTCCACGGTCACCGTGCGGACCTCCACGTCGACCTCGCGGTCGACGACCGACTCGATCCGGTCATCGAGCGCCGGCGCGGTCCCCGCGACGGTGCTGCCGGGCGGAACGCCGACGGTGACCACCACCCGGTCCGTTTCGAGCGGAGGGACGGTCCCCGTCCGCTCGACGCTCAGTTCGAGGAGCTCGAACTCGGAGTCGACCGCGGTCAGCTCGTCGGTGGCGGCCGCGCGGATGTCGGCCTCGGTGGTCGAGGCGACGTACGACTCGTAGGTGACGCCGCCGAGGAACACCGAGAGCAGCGCGATGGCGACCGCCAGCACGGCGACGCGCTTGAGGAACGCCGAGCGCGCGTCGTCCTCGCGGAACCACCGCTGGGGGCGGTACCCCTCGTACCACAACATTACGAGCGCCGAGAGGTTGATCGAGAGGACGTTCACGGCGACGATGACGCCCGCGCCGAGCACGAGCCGCGGGATCCGGAAGGCGATCCCGATCCCGACGGCGGCCGCGGGCGGGATGAGCGCCACCGCGATCATCACGCCGACGAGCGTCGCCGAGACGCCGGTCATCAGCGAGACGATGCCCGCGACCCCGGCGCCGACCGCGACGACCAACACGAGGACGTTCGGCG
Source organism: Halorubrum tropicale (assembly GCF_001280455.1). NCBI lineage: Archaea > Methanobacteriati > Methanobacteriota > Halobacteria > Halobacteriales > Haloferacaceae > Halorubrum > Halorubrum tropicale. The sequence continues at coordinate 9,863 of NZ_LIST01000002.1, read as the reverse complement.
CGAGCCGCTCCGACACCTCCGCGAGCTCCAGCGGGTCGAGCCCGGGCGGGACCAAGGCGAGCGAGCGCAGCGCGAGCGCGAACAGCGTCGCCGCGAGGACCGCGACCGCGACGCCGACGACCTGCATCCGCACGCCCCGCCGGAACAGCGCCTCGTCGTCGACCACGGTGCCGATCGCGGCCGACATCGCCGGCCCGATGAGCGGCGCGATCACCATCGATCCGACCACGGTCGCGGGGGAGTCGAGCAGGAGCCCCGCCGTGGCGATCACCGCCGAGATGACGGTCATCAGCACGTAGGTCCCGAGCCCGGACGCGAGGTCGTCCGCCTTCGCCTGAAGCTCCTCGCGGGAGATCCGGTCGCCGCCGCGGTCGGCGTCTTCTTCGTACTGCTCCTCGAGCGCCTCGAACCGCCGCGAGATAACCGTCTCGGCCGCGACGATGACGGTGTAGGTGCTCTCGTCGATCCCGGCCTCCCGGAGTCGGTCGAGGACCGGCTCGACGGCGGCGGTCGGCAGCGGGAACGTCGCGACCGCGGTGTACTCCCGGCCGCTCGTCTCGTCGGTGACGACGTAGTCGACCCCCTCGTCGTCGAGCGCGCGGACGACCGCCGCCCGCTTGCCCGCCGGAATCATGACCTGAACGAGTCGCACGGTCCCCGGTCGCACCGGCGACCCTTATACTATCGGCACGCGGCGAGCGCCCCGGGCCACGAGAAACGGAACTTTAATGCGCGAATCGCTCGGACCTTCGGCCAAGAATGCTCTCGCCGCTGGTCATCGACACGTTCCTGCTCGACTACCACCTCGGGCACATCATCCTGTTCGGGCTCCTCGTGTCGCTCCTGGGGGCTGCGCCGCTGAAGTCACAGAAGGTCATCGCGTCGATCCTGGCCGTCTTCGGGGTCGTCTTCCTGATGGCGCCGTACACGACGATGCCGCCGACGTTCATCCTCCTCGGCGTCCCGCTCGTCCTCGTCGGCGCGCTGCTGTGGACGATGGCCCGGTAACGCCGCTGACCGACCGCCGACCGCGCCGTCCGCTCGAACCGCCCGCGACGCCGCTTTCTCCCGTCTCTCTCCGCCCGACCGCGACCGATTCGGTCCCCGTCTCAGTATCTGTTCGATCCCGCTCCTTTTTGCTCCGGGGGGGACACTCCCCGCCATGGTAACGGTACGGGCCCCCGCGACGAGCGCGAACCTCGGGAGCGGCTTCGACGTGTTCGGGGCGGCCCTCTCGCGACCGGCGGACGTCGTCACGGTCGAGAAGGCGGCCGAGACGACGATCGAGGTCACGGGCGTCGGCGCGCAGTACATCCCGGAGGACCCCGAGAAGAACACCGTCGGCGCCGTCGTCGAGGCGCTCGACGCGCCCGCGCGGATCCACATCGACAAGGGCGTGCGCCCGGCCTCGGGGCTCGGCTCCTCGGCCGCGAGCGCGGCCGGCGCGGCGGTGGCGCTCAACCGGCTGTACGACCGCGGGCGCTCCCGGAAGGAGCTCGTCCCGATCGCGGCGGAGGGCGAGGCGGTCGTCTCCGGGGTCGCGCACGCGGACAACGTCGCCCCCTCGATCCTCGGCGGGTTCACCGTGACGACCGCCGAGGGGACCAGCTCGGTGGACGCGGCGATCCCCCTCGTCGTCTGTCTCCCCGACGTGGCGGTCTCGACCCGCGACGCGCGCCGGGTCGTCCCCGAGAGCGCCTCGATGGAGGACCTCGTGGAGACCGTCGGCAACGCGGCGACGCTCGCGGTCGGCATGTGCCGCTCGGACCCGGCCCTCGTCGGGGCCGGCATGAGCGACCCCGTGGTCACGCCCGAGCGCGCCCGCCTCATCACCGGCTACGACGACGTCCGCGAGCGCGCCTTCGGCGCCGGCGCGACCGGCGTCACCGTCAGCGGCGCCGGCCCCGCCGTGATCGCCGCCTGCCGCGAGCGCGACCGCCGGGACGTCGCGGCCGCGATGCTCGACGGCTTCGCCGGCGCCGGTATCGAAGCGCGCGCGTACCAGACCCGGATCGGACGCGGCACGACCTTCCTCGACGGCTGACTGGGGGTGAGACGGTGCGGAGCGGCGCCCGCCGACCGCTCCGCCGACACTCCGGTACGCCGACGCCTGCCATCCTCACCGAAAGGGGTATATATACGCAGAAGGCTAGGATTAGACGAGCCTAATAATTGGATGTGGTATGTAATATGATATCCGACGCGGACGACGGACGGTCGGTGACGCGGCGCGACGCGCTTCGCATCGGCGGCGCGACGGCCCTGGCCGGGGCGGCCGGGTGTACGGCGCTCCCGAGCGCGCCGGTCGGGTCGGGACGCGCCGAGCGCGACGACGGCGGGCCGGTCGCCGTCGCCTCCTTCTTCAGCTTCTACGACTTCGGGCGAAAGGTCGCCGAGGGGACCCCGCTGACCGTCGAGAACCTCGTTCCGACGGGGCTCCACGGCCACGGCTGGGAGCCGAACGCGAGCATCACGCGGCGGATCGTCGAGGCGGACGCGTTCGTCCACGTCGGCGAGGACTTCCAGCCGTGGGCGGACCGCGCCATCCGGACGGTCGAGGCCGACGGGACGGACACCGCGCTGATAAACGCCCGCGAGGGCATCGACCTGGTGGACCTCGCGGCGTCGCTCGACCGCGACGAGGAGGGCGTCGGCGCCCAGCGCGGGAAGGACCCGCACTTCTGGTTGGACCCGCTCCGCGCGAAGCGGTCGGTCGACAACATCGCCGAGGGGTTCGTCGACCTCCTCCCGGACCACGCCGAGACGATCCGCGAGAACGCGGCCCGGTACAAAAGCGAGGTGCTCGACCGAATCGACGCCGACTACGAGGCGATGTTCGAGCGGTCGGACCGCGACGTGGTCCAACTGGCCGCGCACAACGCCTTCCAGTACATCGGCGTGCGGTACGGCGTCCGGATGCGCCCGCTCGTCACGAGCCTCGCGGCGAGCGGCGACGTCAAGCCCGCGGACATCCGCGAGGCGACGCGAGTGATCCGCGAGAACGACATCCGGTACATCGCGAACGGCGTCTTCGAGTCGCAGCGCCCGGCCCAGCAGCTCGTCCGCGAGACCGCCGTCGAGGCGTACTTCCCGGTCACGCCGTACGCCGGGATCCGCGAGGAGTGGCTCGCGGAGGACTGGGGGTACGAGGAGATCGCGTACAACATCAACATGCCGACGTTCGAGATCGTCTTGGGTAACGAGACGCCCGAGGCCGCGGCGCCGACGGACGGGTGGGTCGAACAGTGGCGGAACTTCGAGCCGGTATGAGCGCGGACGACGCGGACCGGGCGGCGGTCGTCGAGCGCGCCGACCGCTCGGCCGAGGCCGGCGCCGCCGGCGCGGCGGAGCCGGTGATCGACCTCGCCGGCGTGACGTTCGGCTACACGGCGACGCCGGTCGTCGAGGACGTGTCGCTGACGGTCGATTCCGGCGAGTACGTCGCCGTCGTGGGGCCGAACGGCTCCGGCAAGTCGACGCTGATGCGGCTCATGCTCGGGCTGCTCGGGCCCGACGCGGGGACGGCCCGGCTGTTCGGCGAGGACGCGGCGGGGTTCGACGACGGCGAGCGGATCGGCTACGTCGCTCAGCAGGCCAGCGCCGCCCGGGACATGCCGATCACCGTCCGCGAGGTGGTGAAGATGGGCCGGTTCCCGTACCTCGGGCTCGACCGGCTGGCCGACGGCGCGTTCGCCGACGGGCTGTCCGACGACCCCGTCCGCACGGCGCGGTGGGCCGCGAACGTCGTCTCGGGGCGGCTCACGGCCGCCGACTGGGCGGTCGTCGACGACGCGCTCGCGACCGTCGGGATGGGCGCGTTCGCCGACCGGCGCGTCGGGCGGCTCTCCGGGGGCCAGCGCCAGCGGGTGTTCATCGCCCGGGCGCTGGCGGGCGAGGCCGACCTGCTCGTGTTAGACGAGCCGACCGTCGGCGTCGACGCCGAGTCCGTCGACGCGTTCTACGACCTGCTCGACGCGCTCAACGACGCGGGGATCACCGTGGTCCTCATCGAGCACGACCTCGGCGCGGTCGTCGAGCACGCCGACCGCGTCGTCTGTCTCAACCGCGAGGTCTACTTCGACGGCCCGACCGAGGAGTTCGTCGAGAGCGACGCCCTGGCGCGGGCGTTCGGGACCGAGGCGCGCTTCCTCGCCGGGGGTGCCGAATGAGCGACCCGCTGACCGCCGCGCTCGCCGCGTGGCTCCTCGCCGCGGCCGACCAGTCGCTGCCCCTCGCCGCGGGCTCGCAGCCGGCGGCGCTCGCGTTACAGGGCGGCCTCGCCGGCGTCGGGGAGGCCCTCTTCGCCGCCCTCCGCTGGGTGTTGGCCCAGTGGTACTGGCTGATGGACTGGGCGTACTACCTCTCCGGCCTGGAGATGCTGAACCCGCGCTACCGGTACATGCACCGGGCGGTGCTCGTCGGGCTCTGCGTGGGCGTGATGGCGCCGCTCATCGGCACCTTCCTCGTCCACCGCCAGCTCGCGCTGATCGGGGACGCACTGGCGCACACGGCGTTCGCCGGGGTCGCGGTCGGCCTCTTCCTCAACGCCGTCATCGACCTCGGGGTGTCGCCGTACCTCACCGCGGTCGTCGTGGCGATGATCGCCGCGCTGTTCATCGAGCTCATCTCCGAGACGACGGACGCGTACAACGACGTCTCGATGGCGATCGTCCTCTCGACGGGGTTCGCGCTGGGGACGACGCTCATCAGCCTCAACGCCGGCGGGCTCGCGGTCGGCGTGAACCAGTTCCTCTTCGGGAGCCTCTCGACGGTGTCACCCCAGAGCGCCGGGATCCTGCTCGTCCTGTTCGTCGTCATCGTCGGCACGGTCGCGGTGACCCGCAACCAGCTCCTGTACGTGACCTTCGACGAGACCGCGGCCGCCGTCTCCGGCATCTCCGTCAACTGGTACAACCGCGTGATGGTGATGCTGACGGCGATGGTCGTCGTCGGCGCGATGCAGATCATGGGCGTCATCCTCGTGGCGGCGATGCTCGTCGTGCCCGTCGCGGGCGCGACGCAGGTGTCCCGCAGCTTCACCGAGTCGCTCGTCGTCTCGGTCGTCTTAGCGGAGCTCGCGGTCCTCCTCGGCATCGGCGTCGCCTACTACGGCGGCGTCACCGCCGGCGGGGTGATCGTGCTCGTCGCCGTGGGCATCTACGTCTGCGCGGTCGCCGTCGGGAAGGTCCAGTCCGCCCGCGGCGGGCGGGAAGTCCCCGAGATGGAGAGCATCGAGACCGACGACGCGGCCCCGGACGCCGGAGCGGGGGGTGACTGACCGTGGCGGGCGACGAAAACGGCGTCGACGCGGGCGACGGGAACGGAGCGGGCGGAAGCCCCGAGACCGACGCCGACGACGGGCCCGGACCGAGGGCGTCGTCGGACGTCATCAGCGCGGTGATGGAGGACTACATCAAATCGATCTACGCCATCGAGCGCGACACAGGCGAGCGGGTGTCGACCTCGGCCCTCGCCGACTACCTCGAGGTCACCGCGCCGACCGTCTCCTCGATGGTGAAGAAGCTCGAAGAGCGGGGGCTCGTCGACCGCGAGGAGTACAAGGGCGTGACGCTCACCGAGGAGGGCGAGGTCGTCGCGTTAGAGATCCTCCGGCACCACCGGCTCTTGGAGGCGTTCCTGACCGAGCAGCTCGACTACAGCTGGGTCGACGTCCACGACGAGGCCGACAGGCTCGAACACCACGTCTCCGAGAAGCTGAGCGACCGCATCGCCGAGGCGCTCGGCAACCCGCCGGTCGACCCGCACGGCGACCCCATCCCCGACGCCGACCTCTCGCTGCCGACGGCGGACGACACCGTCCGACTGGTCGACGCCGCCGAGGGCGACCGCGTCGTCGTCCGCCGGATCCGCCACCAGGGCGACGCCGAGCTGCGCTACCTCTCCGACGCCGGCGTCCGCCCGGGGGTCGAGCTCGCCGTCGTCGACGTGGCGCCGTTCGGGATGGTGACCGTCGAGACGCCGACGGACGACCAGAGCCTCCCCGAGGAGATAGCGCGTCTCATCGAGGTCGAGCCCGTGGACGCCGCGAGCGACGGCTCCTGACGCTCGTGCGGGGCAGGGACAGGCCGGACGCGGGGCCGAACACCGCCGTCGGCGCGGCTCAGTCGCGCTGAACGAACGGGCCCGAGCAGTCGTACTCGATCAGCTCGAACCGGTTCGCGGCCTCCACCGTCCCGTTGTAGGGGTTGGTTCGCTCGTACGACTGGTAGATAGTCACGTTCTCCACGGCCGTCTCGTGGGTGCGGTTCCACTCCCCGCAGAGGTAGTTCGCGAGGTACGAGCGGTGGTTCTCGTTGTCGGCGCCGTAGACGTTCTTCAGGTACTTCCGCCAGCGCGAGGTCGGATAGGTGGTCTCGGCGCGCGCCGGTCTGTCGAAGGTGACCGGGGCGTCGCGGAACACGTCCCGCTCGCTCCCGTCCTCGAGCGTGCCCGCCGCGACGTACCAGCGCGTCGTGTGTATCGGGTCGGGGGCGAACATCTGCCACGACTGGTCCATCTCGGCGGCGTCTAGGGCCTCGTCGGCGGGCTCCGGCACCTCGGCGTAGCCGACCGACGCCGCGCTCGATAAGAGGATCAACACGAGGAAGACGTACGGCAGGACCGTCGTGAAGAGGACGCGCCCGCGGGCGAGGCCCGCGCCGAGGTCGCTGCCGCGGACGGAATCGAGGCGTTCAGACGCGGCCGGGCGGGGGAGCGACGGGCCGGCGGAGAGCGCGGTCCGCGCGAGGGACTCGGAGCGGGCCTTCCAGCGCGCGAGCGGCGCCGACAGGTTCAGGCGGTCGGCTACCCGTTTGAGGGCGTCCCAGACGGGCGTCTGGAGGAACGGGATGAAGCCGACGACGACGATTATCGGGAAGAGGCCGACCCGTATCGTGACCGCCATCCCGAGGTGCATGCCGACGAACAGCGAGGCGAGGCCGGCGCGCGGGAGCCCGGTCAACAGGAGCAACAGCGGCGACGCGAACAGCAGCGCGACCCACAGGACCGTGAACACGCGCAGGAGGCCGGTGAAATCGGCGAGGTACGCGCCGAGCAGGTAGGTGAACTGGTCGGCCTGCATGACGTACGCGACCGCCTCTCCGCTCATCCAGGGCTCGCTCGCGAACTTGTGGACGGCGTTCGTCAGGTACATCACGAGGATCTGTAGCAGCACCGCCATCGTGGCGACGCTCGCAACGGCGGTCCCGCCCGAACTCGGTGACGGCGAATCGCCGTCGCCGCCGCCCTCGCGGTCGGCGCGCCTGACGGCGTCGACCGACCAGCGCGCGCCGAGCGGAAGGAAGACGCTCCAGAACAGCAGCATGCGGAGCAGGGTGTCGCCCGAGTTCAACACCATCGGGTTGCGGGCGTGGAGCGAGACCAGCAGCAGCCACGAGGCGATCGTCGCGAGCCGCGTCCGGTACCCGACGGCCAGCGAGAGGGCGAGGGCGCCCGCGAGCGCGAACAGCAGGGCGACGGCCCACGGCTCGCCGGAGAGCGCGTGGAGCGAGTTGTTCGTCGCGTAGTCGGAGGCGAACGCTCGGAGCGGCAAGACGCCGGCGTCGGTGTAGAAGGCGGTGAACGAGCGCGAGCGGAGGAGCAGGTCGACGATCAACAGGGTTCCGAGCCCGATCCGGAACGCGGCCAGCGCGCGGCGGTCGACCGAGACGCGCGCGGCGACGGCGTCTCCAAGGCGTCGGACGGCCGCCGAGAGCCGCGACCGGGCGGTCGAGTCGGAGGGGGTTCCAGCCATAGTCTTGCGTTCCAACTTGTTGGTGACGACGAGGAACGCGTATAAGTTTTCCGTGCGACGGCACCGTCGTCGCCTCGCGCCGCCTCCACCGGAATCCTGAACTGCGACGGCCGCGTACGTCCGTCAGGCAATGGACGAGGACATCCCGGACGACGCCGCCGTCGTGCTCTTCGACGGCGTCTGTAACCTCTGTAGCGGGTTCGTACAGTTCGTCCTCCCCCGCGACCCGGAGGGGAAGTACCGGTTCGCCTCGCTCCAGTCCGACGTGGGACGGTCGCTGCTGGCGGAACACGACCTCGCGACCGACGAGCTGGACTCGGTCGTCCTGATCGAGGACGGCGAGAGCTACGTGAAGTCGGCGGCGATCATCCGGATCGCGACGGGGCTCGGCGGGGCCTACCGGCTGCTTTCCCCGTTCCGGTTCGTACCGCGAGCGGTCCGGGACCGCGCGTACGACTTCGTCGCCGACAACCGGTACCGCTGGTTCGGGAAGAAGGACCGGTGTATGATGCCCCCGGGCGACGCCGAGTCGCGGTTCTTAGAGTGAGCGGCGGTCCGAGGGCGATCGAAAAGCCACGTCCCGGCGCCCGTCACTCCGCGTCGCACCGCTCGTAGGTGACGAACGCGAGGTCGCCGTCGGTCTCGCGGTCGCGCTCGGCCCACGCGTCGGCGTCCCACTCCGGGAAGCGGGTGTCGCCCGCCGGTCGCTCCGGGATCTCCGTGATGACCATCCGGTCGGCGCGGTCGAGGTAGGCCGCGTAGACGGTCGCGCCCCCGATGACGTAGACGGCGTCGACCCCGCGCTCGGCGGCGTCGGCGGTCGCTCGCGAGAGCGCGGACTCGACGTCGTGCGCGACGACCGCGCCGTCGGCGAGGTCGGCGTCGCCGATCGAACGCGTCGTCAACACGACGTTCGTCCGGTCGGGGAGCGGCCCGCCGATCCGCTCGGCGATGCGCTCGTACGTCTTCCGGCCGACGATCACCGGGTGCCCGGTCGTGAGCCGCTTGAAGTGCGCGAGGTCGGCGGGGTAGTGCCACGGCATCCCGCCGCCGTCGCCGATCACGCCGTTGTCCGCGACGGCGGCGACGAGTACCACGTCCGGATCGGCGTCGCCCTCCGATTCGGGCGCGCCGGCGTCGCGCTCCGACCCGGGCGCGTCGGCGTCCCCCATCACTCCGCGACCGCGAACGAGATGCCGTCCGCGGAGTCGTAGTCGACCACCGAGACGTCCTCGTAGGTGAGCTCGTCGAGGGGCTTGTCCGCGATCTCGATCCGCGGTCGGTCGCGCGGCGTCCGCGAGAGCTGTTCGAGGAGGCCCGGGACGTGGTCGTACCCCTCCTGGCCGTTGGGCTCGTCCGGCGCGGTCCGCTCGACCCAGCTTTTCACGTCGAGGTACGCCTCCTTGCTCTCGACGTTCGCGATCCGCTCTTGGACGTACCTGAGGTTGTTCGCGTACCACTTCCCGCGGTCGCCGCGGCCGCAGTAGACGTGCGCGTCGACGACGGTGTGCCCGAACTCCCCGACCTCGAAGCCGGTCCGCTGGGCGAGCGCGTTCGCGAGCAGCGCGTACGCGGCGATGTTGAACGGGACGCCGAGCGCGATGTCGCCCGAGCGCTGCGTGAGGTGGAGGTTGAGCCGGCCGTCCTGGACGTTCACCACGAAGGTGTAGTGACACGGCGGCAGCGTCGAGACGGCGGCGTTCGCCGGGTGCCACGCGTTCACGACCATCCGGCGCGAGTGGGGGTTCTCCTCCAGCGTGTCGAGGACGTACTGGATCTGGTCGAAGGTCCGTCGGGTCGTCCCGTCGGCGTCCTCCTCGACGGTGACCCAGCGGTGCGCGTCGTCCGGCCACGTCTCGCCCGGGAGCGCGGCGTCGTCCTCCGGGACCGGATAGCGGCGCCAGAACCGACCGTAGGCGGTGTCGAGCGTCCCCTCCTCGTCGGCCCACGCGTCCCAGATCTTCGTCTCCTCGCGGAGGTTTCGGATGTGCTCCTCGCCCGAGAGGTACCACAGCACCTCGTGGATGAGCGAGTTCCACCGGTAGCCGTCCATCTTCTTCGTGGTCAGGAGCGGGAACCCCTCCGCGAGGTCGACGGTGTACTGCCCGCT
>NZ_LIST01000015.1:0-11369 GCF_001280455.1 Halorubrum tropicale | reverse complement strand
GTCGACGTCGAGGCCGCAGAGTTCGCCGGCGCGGAGGCCCGCGTCGTACAGCAGCGCGATCGCGGCCTCGTTCCTGTCCTGTAGATATGTGGGGAAGCGCCCGGAGAGACACGCATCTCGCATCGCCTCGACCTGCTCCGGTTTGAGCCACGAGGTCGCGTGAACGTCGGGATTCCCTGAATCACCATCTGGTGGCACCAGTGTGGGGGGTCACACCCCGCGGGTAAGAAAGTGAACGTCCGAGTTTCGGGGAAACCACGACGTTCGTCTGAAGGTGTACCATGGAGACCGTCATGAGTGGTTTCGAGCGCGGCGCTGGTGCTGGAGGCGATCGTCGACGAGCTGGAGAAGCGCCGACAGGCGGACCGGGTGGTCCACCGGAAGCGTAGTGTCGAGCGACGCTGTCGACGTCTTCCGAAGCGAGCGCTCGCGATGGTAGTAGAGAGGCCCCGGTGAATCCCATGGCAATGGTGATTCAGGGGAGGGGCTCTCAGTAGAGCGGAACGCTCTACGCTTCCAACTATCCCGACCGCCCTGTAAAAACGTTCGGTGAGAAGCCCGCCCCGGATTGGAACACGGAGCGCCGCCGTGGGGTTGACCGTATCAGAGCGTGATCAGGAGCAACCGGCGGGCGGGCAGCTGCTCGAACACCGAACGCGCAAGAAGGAACGCGGCGACGGGCGCTCCGGTGACGGCGACGATCACCGGCGCGGCGGGTGACGCTTACCGCCGACCGGCGCAACCGTGCGGGCACTCCGACTTCAGCGCGTAGACGCGCGAGCCGACGGCCTCGCACCAGTGCGATTCACCCGGCGGCTCGCGGTCGGGAGTCATCACCGGCGCCCGGTCGAGGCGTCGGACGCCGACCGGCTCGTTACGCATCGTCCTCCTCGCCGGCGTCGGGCTGGATGGTGCGGGCCTCCTCGGCGGTGTCCTTCACCATCTGGATGAACTCGTCGCGGTCCTCCTCGATCGCCTCCAGCGAGTCGCGGCCGAGCGTGGCCGTCACCCGGTCCTGATCGCGGGTGCCTTCGCCCCGCTTCGTGCGGACCTGAAGCGTACAGAACTCGTCTTCAGTCGTTACCTCGGTCTCGATTTCGTCGTCGTGTCCTGCCATGGGATTCACCGGGAGGAGGTCTCCCTCCGTCCCTATCCCTACTTTGTAGGGATACAACAATAAAAGTTGTGATCCCGACTCCGTCCGGTGGTTTTATGGTTATATCCCTACATAGTAGGGATACGGGGACAGAGGTCCCCGGTGACTCCCATGGCAACAGAGGACCCACGCGATCCGACCGCTCGCCCGCCGGGCAAGCCAGCCGGGATGCCGGCTGAGGTGTTCGACGAGCGAGTGAATCGACTGGTTGCGACGCGCCGAGCGCTCCGCGCAGCGCCGGGTGTCGAGTCCGTCCGTGTGTGGCTCGACGACGACGGCGAGGTGCGGGGGCAGGTCTACCTCCGCGACGGCGGCACCGAACCGTTCGCGGCGGCGCTGACCGACCACGGCCTGAGTCTCGATCTCCCACCGTCGCGCGCCGTCGCCGACGGCGGCGAACCGGCGGACGGGCGAACCGTCCGCTTCTCCTCGGAGGACTCTCATACATGACCGACGATCGATACTTCGCACCTGACGCACGATACGGAGCGAACAGCACGCCCGGCGTCCGCTGGCACGACCCGCGCACCGGGCAAGAAGACTTCGCTCGCGAGGTCTCCGTCGAGGACCTTCGCGACGCCGGCGCGACCGTCGAGGACCCCGACGCTGTGAAACTCCCGGCACGGGCCTACGTCGGCCCCTATCAGCCGCCTGAACCCGAATGGATCGCCGAGGTGTCGTACGCCCGGCTCGATCCGAAGTGGGACGACGACGAGCTGGTCGGCGTCTACACTCGGCGGGCGTGTGAGTCCGAGGTCTTCGACGACCGCGACGACGCCGTCGCGTTCATCGCGGAGCGCATCGACGGCTACGACGACGCGGAGCGGAGAGACGCCCGCACTCGCCCGAACGGCGACGGCATCGACGAGGATGACGCCGCGCACTACCACCTGATCGAGGGGTAGCACGCGCCGGCACCGGCGGCACACCGCCGTCGGTTCGATGTCGTTCTGGCGTCACTGCGGCGTCGTAGTGGTGTCAGTCTGCCGCCGCGCACGCAGTCGCCGGCGGCGAACGAGTGGCGCCCGAACGCGGTCGGCCGCCGAACGCGGTCGGCGAACGCGCGGCTCACCGAACGCGCGTGGCGGTGATCAAGACGGTCGGGTTGGGGGTGGGAGTCACCGGACGTCGACGACGATCTCGTACTTGCTGACGCGCTCGGGATCGTCGCCGGCGTACTCAACGATGAACTCTGCTGACTGGTCGCTCGCGACGTCTGTGATCAGGTCGTAGCTATCGCGGATGATCGTGTTGCCCTCGTCGATGAAGTTGACGCTCACTTGGAGGTCGGCGCGGGCCTCCTGCGTGTGTGAGGCGGTCCCCACGACCGCCCACGGCTGCGTCGACTCGCCGACGTACTCGAAGGCGTGCGTCGCGAGCTCGGCGTCGGGGTGAGACAGGTCTGCGAGATGCTCACCGCCGACGTCGAGTTCCGGGACGTCATCGGAGGCGGCGTCGCCTCCAGCGCCGGCCTCGCCCCCATCCTCGCCGGTGCTCGAACCCACACACCCAGACAGTGCTGCGAGCGCCGTCGTCCCGAGGGCCACGTACGCACGTCTGTTCATGTGCTGATGTGTTGCTCGGACCGACTTAAGCAGTAGGCAGGTGTTGAAAGACTACACCCGTATCCGCTTACAACAAGCTCCAATAACCGAAGAGGGTGCGGGCGCTGTTGTGTGTCGGGGTCTCTCTGAGTGTCCGGGTCATTAGCGCCCCCCTCTTATCTGGCGTTTGAGGTCTTCCAAGTCTGCCTCAAGAGCATCAATCTGGTTCGAAAGGTCGCTTCGGACGTCGCTCATGGCCTTGTCGAATTCTCTCTGGACCTCTTTGACGAGCTGGTCCGTACTGAGGTTGATCCTGATATTCGGACTAACATCCGCGCTCACATTGTTTTCAACATTCGGCGACGCAGGCCGTCTCGTGCTGGCGCTCTGGCTGTAGGAGCTTCGGTCAGGTGAGGGATCAAGAGCAGCTCTAGCCACAGGTCCAGCGAGGTTCGCGAGAGATCCTTCGCCGCCGCCGGCGAGCATCATGCGAGTCCCGCCGATTCCGCCGAGCCCGTCGACGAGGCCGGCCAGCTTCCGGTCGATGAATCCCCGCTCGTCACGGTCCTTACGCTGGGCCTCGGCGGCGCGGTCGCCGATGAGGAAGCTGGGCGCTGGGATGCCGAATCCGCTCGATCCAGCCCCGGCGCCGCCGGGCATCGACCCCGGCCCGCCGCGCTTCAGGAACTCTCGGCCGAGGAAACCGCCACCGACAGCGGCGCCGCCGGCGAGCAGTCCGCCAAGGAGGTCGCCCCCAGAGACGTCGGGGACGCCGAATTCGACTTGGATCGGGTCGGGCTCTTCAACCGGGATCGGCGACGGTTCCTCGACCGGCATCGTCTTTGGATCCTCGACCGGCATCGGATCAGGATCAGCCACCGGCATCGGATCCGGTTCGCTGACCGGCATCGGAGATGGGTCTTGGACGGGCACAGGCGATGGCTCCTCGACCGGGACACTCTCTGGCTCGTCGACGCCGAGGGGCAGCCACCCCGGTTCAGGAAGCTCGGGCGGCAGCCACCCGGGCTGTTCGAGCTTTGGCAGCGACGGCCACGAGAAGTTGCTCAAGACGTTCGAAAGCGCGCTCGCTCCGAGCGCGATCCCGCCGAGGGCGAGCCCGCCACCCATGCTCCCGAGCCGGGATGCGCGGTCGAAGTTCCCGTCCTCCATCTTGTCGTTCAGGTCTTCGAGCAGCTCGTTCCGGTACTCATTCAGGTCGATGTGCTCGCCCCACGACTGACGGTCAGATCCTGCCGAGGGCGACCCGGCCATCATCGCACCAGACGTCGACGGGGACTGGTTACTCGGCATCGATCCACTGGCTGTGCTGACGTTTACGTCACCCAGCGCGTCTTCGACCGTTTTTCTGGTCGATCTGAGACTCGCCTGGCTGACCTCGACGTCTAACGTTACTGATGTTGAAAAATCTGACATGGTTACTCACCCGTGAACGGGCTCTCTCGCTCCTGAATCACCGGGAGGGCGTTCAGGAAGTTCTCGATGTCCGACCACGCGTACTTGTCGATCTCCGCGGGGGCGTGGCCGTAGCGCATCAGGAGTGCTTTGGCGAAGGCGTACTGGGCGGCGCGGTCTCCTCCGTCATCTTGTCCTCGACCCGCGTCGCGAACCCGTTTCCCTCCACCTCCGGGGTCGTGAGTTCGTCGCCGCGCTGTTCGAGCCAGTAGACGAACTGGGGGGCAAGCTGGGCGACCTCCCGGTACTTCTCGCTGATGTTGCTGTTGCGGACGTCGTCGTCGATGAACGGCGCTTCGATGATGGCCCCAGTGGCGAAGATCGCCCGCCGCATCTGCTCGCCGCGCCCATCTTCGGTCGGGCCCTGGAACTGGTCGACCTGCTCGGCCATGTAGTCAGACACTAGTCCGTACTCGGCGGCGTTGAGCGCGCCCAGCGTCACCTCCTCGATCGGATCGATCTCGTCCTCGTTGTCTGGGTCGAGAGCCCATTCGACACCGACGAGCATCTGCTCGAGGCGCTGGGCTTCCTCGCGCCGTTCTTGCCGATCCCACTGGGGAGTGGACGTCTGGCCCTCGGCCTGCTCGGCTCTGATGTCTTCGGCCTCTTTGTCTGCGAGCTCGTCGAGCTGTTCGTTCAGTCGCCGCTTCTCTTCCTCCAGGTCGAACGTCTTGGTCCTCCGGGGCATAGATGTGGTTTCTGTGAATCGGGTGCCGCTAGTGCTCGGTCTGGTTTCCTACTGGGTGGGTCGCTTCTCGGGCGCGGGTGCCAAGCCGCTCCTGTACTGCTGCGACCGACTCCGTCGCCGCGGTGATGTCATCGCCCGCGTTCTGGTAGACGGCCACGACGGCGTCGACGACGTCGGCGCTGGTCGCCGCTTGTGCCGGGGCCGGCTCGGTTGAGTGCGGGCTGCCACCCATATTGTAGAGGTACAACCACAGGTATATTTAAATGTCCGAAAATGAACCTCTACATGTGACTGAACCAGAGGCTACGGAAAGCCAGTATAGCCGCCCGCCGTCGTACGGGCTGAGTAAGCGTCAGCGCGAATACGTTGCCAGCGGTGATACGGGTAGTTACCGCGAGAGCGAACTCGAAGCCGCCGTCGAGGAGAAAGCCGAGCAGCTCGGCCACCGCCTCGACCACCTTCTGAGCGACGTCGAGCACCTCGCGAAGAACGGCTACCTCGACGAGGACCAGTGGAAGGAAGCGTGGTTAGCGCTGGCCGGGTTCGACGAGTGGGAGAACACGCCGGCCAGCACGTTCCGGACCGTCGACGGGTTCGCCGGAACGGACCACGAACCAACTCCGGACGACATCGTCGAGGCTTTCACCGTCGGTGAGAACCCGTCGTACGGAGGACGCCCGACGTCGGCGCCGGCCGAGCTCGCACGAGACGTCGGTCAGATGCTCCAGCGGTTGACGATCGTGCCGGACGAAGGGCCGGGCGAGAAGACGGTACTCCAAGAGATGGCCTGGGGGCTAGTCCGTGGGTTCTACTACGACCTCCGGGCCCCGGCGAGCTTCTTCGACGAGCCTGAAGAGGATCCGATGGCCGAGCTGCTGGAGTACTTCGACCACCGGCACGACATGAAGCTCGGGTACGACAAGGACGATCGCGAGCGCTTCCAGTCGATGCGCGAGGCCGGGGAGACGTGGAAGGCCGTCAGAGGCGACATCCACCGTCGCATCCGAGACATCCTCAAGGCAGAGGACCTCCCAGTTCACGTATCCGACGCTCTGGGGGGGCGAGAGTCGGATGGGATCAGTGTGTTCGATGTCTACCACCTGTTGATCCACGACCTCGTCGCCGATGTCGAGGTGGAGGGCAACTTGCTTCCGCAGGGTGACAAGCCCTTCACGAAGGGGCAGGAATCGCTCTTCCGGTCGATCTACGGTCCCGTGGAGGAGTTCGACACCGCCGAGGTCGTGACGCGAGAGGCTGTTCTCTCGGTCGTCTCCAAGTACAACATGCTCACGAAGGCGAAGCTCGATGCGGTTGTGGCCGAAGAGGCCGACCGCATCGCAGGGATGACCTGGAAGACGATCGACGCGGCGGAGGTTCTCGACGTCCTCGTCGGCGCTGATGGGGCGCTCTCGTCGGCGCAGATCGCGAAGGAGATCGAGGCCGCATCTCACAAAGGTTCGGTCACGAAGCTCTGCCGAGACCTCGCTGGGCGGGCAGCGGACGTCGCCGTTCTCAAGGGCGACCCCGGAGGCTGGCGGTTCACCGAGGCTGGTGAGCTGATCAAGGGATCGGGCGGGGGGAGTGGTCTCCGGAGTAGCGTCTGGGGAGATGATCCCGATGTTGGGGCAGAACAGATCGAGCAGATGGCCGGCGAGCTCGGGATCAGCACCTGGGAGTGGGAAGGGTAGCGCGAAGAAGTTTTCTCGCGGATTTTCTTAGACTGCTTCGAGCGGTGGGAACTCCTGCCCGTCGAAGTAGTCGTGGACGACACGCACGGACTCGGAAGCGCGGGTCATAGCCACGTAGTACAGCCGCCGCTCCTCGGCCTCGGCGCCGTTCTGGAACCGCTCCAGCTGCGCCCGCGAGTACGCTGGGAACACGAAGACGCACGGTGCTTCCAGCCCCTTCGCGGCGTGGATAGTGCCGACGCGGACGTCGCCCGGGTCGTTCACGGCGCCGGACCGCAGCGCGCCGGCGAGCAGCTCGCGTCGCCACTCCCGCAGCGAGAGCCGGGGGACGATGTCGCGGCCTCGGTCGGCGTTCGGGAACCACTCGCTGACCTCGTCGGCGGTGAACGCTCGCGACAGCGTGGAGTCCGGTCGGAGCCGGCCGGCGGCGGCGTCCTGCTTCGCTTCTTCGCGTGCCGGCGCCGACGACGCGCGCTCGAGGAGCGCCTGTGCGACGGCGACCGGGATGTTTCGCCCTCTGTCGATCGCTCGCAACGCCGCCAGCAGCATCGGCATCGGGTGCTCCCACCGTCGGAGGTGGCCGTCGGGCTTTAAGCCGAGGTACGGCACGCCGGCGTCGCGAAGGCCGTAGGCGAGCTTCCCAGTCTGGCGGTTCGTCCGGGCCAGAAGGTAGACCTCGTCGTGGGTGGTGAGGGCATCGGTGACGAGCTCGCCCAGGTGGCCGGGCGTCGACGCGCCAACGTGGTCGACCTGGCCGCCGGTGCGCCACGCGCTCACCCGGGAGACGTCGTGCTCCTCGGGCGGGGCGACGACCGGGACGGCGGCGTCGACGATCCGCTCGGGACAGCGCTTGCTCTCCTCGTGGTGGATCACCTCGTCCGCCGGCGTCTCGCGGAAGTACGAGGGGTTCGCCCCCCGGAAGCCGTAGATGGCCTGGTGGACGTCGCCGGCGATGTAGATGCGGTCGAGGCCGCCCGCGTCGCGCCACTGCTCGTAGAGCTCACACTGGAGCGGGGAGAGGTCCTGAAACTCGTCGATGATCAGCACGTCCGTCGGCGGGTGGCAGCCGTCGTCGAGCGCCTTCTTCACGTAGTCGGCGTCCTGGATGAGGTCGTTCTCCTCCTTGAAGTCCTCCCAGCCCTCCAGAATGTCGAGGACGACGTCGGGCGCGAGGTCGAGATCGTCGTAGAAGGGGGTGTGGTAGAACTGGTCGAGCGCGAGGTTCTTGCTCTTCAGGTAGTCGTACAGCGCGAGCACCTGATTCCCGGTCGGCGTCTCGGCGTCCTCGCCGTCCCCGAGGCGCTTGATCGGGTCGTCGGCGTCGGGGTCGTAGTGGACGTGCGGGAACTCGCTCTTGAAGAACCAGCCGAAGTACGGCGCGTCCCGGTCGTTGTTCCGGCGGATGAGCAGCTGGCCGGGCTGGTCGAGGTTGTTGTGGCTCCGGCGCTCCAGGTCGCCGTCGATGAGGCAGGCCACGAGGGACGCCCCGTGGACGGTCTTCACGCGCTTCTCGATCGTCTCCTCGGACGAGTCGGGGTAGACGTCCATGAACCGCTCTGTCGCCTCCTGCTGGGCGCTCTTGGAGAAGGTACAGAACATGATCTGACCGACGCCCGTGTCGTGCTCCTCGGCCTCGCGTTCCGCGAACTCCAGCAGCTTCGTCGTCTTGCCGCTGCCGGGCGCACCGACCAGCTTCGTCACGTGGGTCATTCGCGGAGTCCCTCCGGCTTCGCGTCCTCGTCATCCTCGTCGACGGCGGTGAGCGCGTCGTCCGCGGTCCAGTCGGTCTTCTCGGCGTCGATCGGCCAGACCATCCGGCGGGCGCTGTTGATCGTCCGGCGGACGCTCCCGCGGAGTGCGAGCTCGCGCTGGCGGAGCTCCTTCGAGAAGTTGATCTCGCCGTAGTCGTTGTCGTACTTCCACGACTCCATCCACGCCCCGGGCACGAGGATGGCGTCGCGGTTGTCCTCGGTGAAGTCCTCGACGTAGAGGCCGTTCCGGCTGTCCCAGTCGAAGCCCTCGGGGTCGGCCCAGACGCGCATCTTGTTGACCGTTGAGGTGAACTCCTCGATGGCGGCCTCCAGGCGCGTGTCGGCCTCGCGCTCCTTTATCTCCTGGATGGAGAGCCAGTAGTCCGTGAGGTTCGCCCACTCGGCAGAGTCGATCTGGACCTTCTCATAGAACATGCCGATGTGGAGCTGCTGGAAGTGGCCGGGGTCGGCGTTGTGGAGCTGACCGGAGTCGAGGGTCAGTGTCCGCGACTCGGTCTCCGGCGACGTCGGCGCCGGGCGCATCGTGACCAGCCACTCAGCGTCCTCAGCGCCGGGGTAGCACACGACGCGCTCGGTCCGCTCGCGGAGCTCCTCCTCGCGCTGCGACCGCATCGCCTCCTCGAACCAGTCTTCGTCCTCGTCGAGCGCGACCTGCGCGAGGGCGTCCTTCAGCGCGCCCCGGAGCAGCTCCTGGTCGATGCCGCTGACCTCGTCGATGACACGGCCGGCGACACGACCTCGCTTCGTCCCGCTGCGCCAGAAGCCCCGGTCCAGCGTCTCGGTGTACTCGCGCTGGTCGTTGTGGTAGACCTCGAGGCGGGCCTCCTTGCCGTTCAACGGCACCAGATGGAGCCCGACGTCGACGCTGTCGCGGTCCTCGAAGAGGTCGTAGGTCGGGTAGCTCGGACCGGTGTCGGCGCGTTCGCGACCGTGTTCGAGGCCGTACTCCTCGACCGCGTCGAGGGCGTTGTTGTACGTCTTCGGCCCGGGGAAGCCGAGGTACGTCCCGCCATCGTCGCCCTCGCGCTCGATGAACGCTTCCTCAGGGACGACGCCCAGCGCGACCGCGGCCTTTCGGAGCGCCCACAGCGGCATCTGGTCGTAGGTGGACCCGTCGCGCGCGGTGGAGCCAGCCTCGGGCGTCCAGACCGGCACGTCGTAGCCGGCGTCGCGCAGTTCGTCGACGGCCTTGCCCCACTCCTCGCCGGAGAGTTGCTGGGCGGCGGCCGACTCGCCCGGGCCGATGATCCGGCGGCCGAGAGCCATCGCTTTCGCGGCGTAGCCACCGCCGCCACAGGCTGGGTCACCGAAGGTGTTCTTCTGATGGTCGACGTAGCAGGAGGACCCACTCGACGACGTCCGCCACGACGGGTCGAACTCGGTCTTCGACGAGCTGTCGATCCCGGTGTCCCACGCGTCGGAAGCGTACCGGCGGATGACCTCGCCCGTGTCGACGCGGTCGAGCGCGTCGTAGACGTCCTTCATGAACGGCGTGATGGACGCGCCTTCGAGGTCGCCACCGAGCTCGTCGAGGCGCTCCTCGCGACGCTTCCGGGCGGCCTCGCGCTGCCGGCGTTCCTCGCGCTCGGCCTCGCGCTTGGCCTCGACCCACGCCTCGAGGGCGGCCTCCCAGCTGTCTTCCTCTGCGTGCTCCTCGGGCCAGAGGGCAGCGACGAGATCGTCGACGCGGTCCTCGTAGTCGGTGCTGGTGAGCGACTCGCACCAGGCCTTCGCCGAGGCGCGGAGGTCCTCGGTCACTGCGGTCGCCGGCGTCGGCTCGCGGTAGGTGATGTCGTCGACGTCGATCGGGGTGACGACCGCGTCGTGATCACCGTGGAGCGCCAGCGGCATCTTGTACTGACGGTTGATGTTGTTCGCCCAGTCCGGGTGGACGACCTCGTCAGCGCCGTCGACGGACTCGTTCACGCGCTGCTCGGCCTCTTGGAGGAACTCGTTCGACCGCTCGATGAACGCCTCCATGATGCGAGCTCGGGCGTCGTCGTCGGCCGCGAAGTGGCGGGCGATGGGAAGCGTCGCCTCGGGCGCGCCGAAGATGTACGCGCCGCCGACGCTGTCGAGCGCGTAGACGGCGTCGCGACCGCCGTATAGCTCCGCAAAGGCGTCGACGTACGCCTCCAGAGCAGCCTCGGCGGTGGCGTAGGTGTCGTCATCGAGGTCGAAGCGCTGCGCCTTCAGCTCGTCGGCGAGGTCGATGTCGCCCCACGCGGCAACGGCGGCGATGTCCTCGCTGTCGGGCGAGGGCTTCTCGTTGAGGTACTCGTAGGCGCCGGCCTCGTCGTCGTAGGTGGCGCCCTCCCAGTGGTCGAGGGCCTCGGGTCGCTTGTACGACGTGAGCGCGTAGAGCGTCCGCTCGACGTCCTGCTCGACGACGCGGTCGTAGTCGTTGGTGAAATCCCGCGCCCGGCGCTTCTTCTCGTAGCGGCCGAGCTCCTCCTCGCTGGGGTCGGTGTTCTCACGGGTGACGTACCAGCCCACCTTGTCGTTGATGAGCATCGTCGGCTTCCCTGCGAGCTCGCCCAGGGGGCGGACGGCGTCGGCGACCTGTCGGTAGTGCTCGCGGATCGTCCCTCGGTCCAGCGTCACGTCATCCTGAGAGGCGCTCACGGCCTCGCTGTCGCCGCCGGTCTCGGCGTGGCCGTTGGTCCGCACATCTGCTCCCGCCGGTTCCTCGCCGGCGAGGACCGCCTCGACCACGGGCGTAGCTTCTTCCAGCTCGACATCGGCGTCGACGCGTTCGATCACCTTCGGCAGCACGCCGGCCACGCTCGGGTCGTCGTCACTATGGAGCTCGAGGGCGGCCTCGGTCGCCTCAGCGATCTCCTCGCGGAGGTCGTCGCGGGTCACGACGTGACCCTCCAGTAGTCCTTCCGACACCTCCGACAGAGGCGACCGACCTCCACGGCGCCGTCTGGCGTCACGACTCGGCGCACGTCGCCGGAGGCGTCGCAGTCACACCCACGGGCGTCCTTCGGGTCAGCGCTCACCCTGGGCGTCCCGGCTTCAGCACCCATCGCCCACCTCCTCCAT
>NZ_LIST01000013.1:0-15453 GCF_001280455.1 Halorubrum tropicale | reverse complement strand
AGCTCGATCCGGACCCGTTCAACACGGCAATTTACGGCGTTCTCGCGTGGGAGTTCGGTCTCAAAACCGTGTTCACGAGCTACGCAAAGCACGCTATCGGGGCCATCAGCCCGCAGTTCGCACGGGGTGTGGGCGATGACTGACGACGGCCTCCCGGCGCTCGATGTCGGTGACCACGTGGCCGACCGGAACAACGAGAACGAGCCGCGCCGCCTGCTCGTGGTCGGGCTGTCGCCGGTCCCCGCCGACAACTACGAGGTCGACGGCGGCCGCACGGTGGCCGACGCGAACCCAGACTACCCGACCGACGACGACGTCATCCGAGTCATCTTCCCGAAGGGGAGCGGCCTCGATGTCGACGGGCACCAGCGCTACGCCTACCCGCGGTCTCGGCTTCGGCGCGTCGCAGCCGTTCAGGACGCCCCGGCCGTCGACCTGGGCGCGGTCTCCGGCGCCGCCAACGGAGGTGGCGGTCGGTGAGCGCCGACAGCACCGAGCCCGGGGCGAGTGCGGAACTCCCCGAGACGGACGACGCCGGCGAGCAGCTCGACGCCGTGATCGAGGCGCACGAGGCGACCGACTGGAGCGAGGTACCGGGCGTCACCGTGGCCGAGGCCGCGGCTTGGACGTCCCGCCTCGTCGAGGCACGCGACGAGCTGGAGGCCAAGCGATGAGCGCGTTCGAGATCTCCCTCGCCCACGCCGACGACCAGGAGGGCGACGCCGGCGAGGACGACGTCGAGGCGATCGCCGACGAGGACGAGCTCACGCTGCGCGCCTCGGAGGACGCGTGGGTCTCCGCGGAGAACCCGGTGGAGGTGACCCAGTAGCGCGGGACGACACCCCGCGTGCCGAGTGAAACCCGCGCCGTGGTCGGGCGACGTCGCCGACGTCGTCGCCGTTCGATTCGGTGCGCGGGCCTCTGGTTCCGGCTTCCCGCCTCAAAGCCGGGTGAACCCCATGGCAATGGCACCAACGCAACCCATGACCGACGACACCGACGTCGAGATCCGAGAAGTACAGACCGCGAAGGTCCGCCGTGAAGGGACCGACGAGAACTGGTCCGCGATCGTCTCGATCACGAAGGCGGTCCGCGCCGCCGGCCTCGAGGACGGTGGGTCGTTCCGCTTTGACCCGCTCGCTGTCGAGGAGCTCGGGATGGTCCCGGCGCTGGGATCTCCGGAGACGGCCGACGGCCGCAGCGAGTCGCTGACGAGGAACGTCCGCAAGGAGGGCGCTGGCGGGAAGACGCTCCGGCTGGTGCTCCCTGAAGACGTCCTAGAAGCGCTCGACATCAGCGACGACGAGGTCGGCGGTGACGAGCCGGCCGAGGTCAGCGTCTGGGCCGGCGACCAGCTGGTCGCGTTCGAGCGCTCCGAGGAGCGGACGGTCGAGGTCGACCGGGACGAGGCGGAGGACAGCTGATGTCCCACGACGACGATCGCGTCGTCGCCGAGTTCCGGGAGCGCCAGCCCGACGACCCGACCACGATCGGGCCGGGCCTCGGCCTCGAGCTCGACGCGGACGAGGCGACCGCCACCTGCTCGGTGTGCGGCTACTTCGGGATCGTCGACGACGACCCGGTCATCGCGAACGCCGACCATCCCGAGGCCGATGGCGAGCTCGTGTGCGACGTCTGCGACGAGGAAGCCGGCGGAGGAGGGTGAGCACGATGCAGGAGAGCAACATCGCTTGGACTGATACGACGTGGAACCCGGTCCACGGCTGTTCGAAGGTCTCGTCGGGGTGCGACAACTGCTACGCTGAGCGCATCTCCCGCCAGTACGGCCACACAGAGGAGCCGTGGACAAACGAGCACGCCGAGGCGAACGTGTCGGTGCGCCCGGACAAGCTCGAGGAGCCGTACGGTCTCGATGAGCCGCAGCGCATCTTCGTGAACTCGATGAGCGACCTGTTCCACAGCCGCGTCTCCGACGAGTTCATCAGCGACGTCTTCGCCGTGATGCGAAACTGTCCCGAGCACGTCTTCCAGATCCTCACGAAGCGACCGGGCCGGGCTGCCCACATCGACCTCGCCTGGCCGCCGAACGTCTGGATGGGGACCAGCGTCGAGGACGGGCGCGTGGTCGACCGCGTCGACCTGCTCCGGGACTGCGACGCGGAGACGCTGTTCCTCTCGTGCGAGCCGCTCATCGGGCCGTTAGGGGAGGTCGATCTGGAGGGATACGACTGGGTCATCGTCGGTGGCGAGTCGGGCCCGGACGACGTCCGCCGTGAGATGGACCACGAGTGGGCGAGGGATATCTTCCAGCAGTGTCGCGACCAAGACGTCGCGTTCTTTTTCAAACAGTCGAGCGCTCGGAAGCCGGAGCGAGGACAGCGGCTCACAGTCCGGAACGAGGAGTGGGGGACGTACGAGCAGCGGAAGATCCAAGAACTCCCGGATCTACCTGAGCCGACGAAGCGCGCCCGACGTGCGATGGCCGAAGGGTAACCCCGCCGCCGGCGTCGATCCGGCGCCAGTCTGACAAACCTTTTTGACGTCACTCTGCCTGCGATGAGATGTCACTCCCATGGCAATGGACCGAAT
This sequence comes from Halorubrum tropicale, assembly GCF_001280455.1. Classification (NCBI taxonomy): domain Archaea; kingdom Methanobacteriati; phylum Methanobacteriota; class Halobacteria; order Halobacteriales; family Haloferacaceae; genus Halorubrum; species Halorubrum tropicale. The sequence continues at coordinate 12,903 of NZ_LIST01000013.1, read as the reverse complement.
CCAGTCGATCGCCGAGTCGACCGAGTCGGAGTTGGAACGCTACCTCGAACACCTCGGCTGGGCGTCGAACCCCTTCGCCCGGCAGGCCTCGATGGACGAGTACGTCCTCCCGAGCGAGAACAGTGTCGCGGACATCGCGAACCACATCCGCGACTACACCGGCCCCGTGCTCATCCACTCGCAGTACAGCGGTGTCGGCAAGACCACGCTGCTCCAGATGCTCCTGGAGTCGTACGCGGACGAGTTCACCACTGTCGGGATCGGCGAGCACAACGTCACCGCCTACGAGCTGATCGCGATCGTCGCCGACGAGCTGGACGTCGGAAAGTCGTCGTCGACGAAGCTCACCGAGCGGAAGGTCGCGAACGCCCTCGAGGAGCGCGACCAAGAGGTCCTCTTGGGTGTCGACGAGTTCGGGCTGAACAACAGCGACACGCTCCACGTCATCCAGTTCCTGAACGACCTCGACAGCGTCCGGGTGATCATGACCGGGATGACCTCGCAGTGGGACGCCATCGGCGGCCTCGGCAGCGACGGGCGAGCGTTCCAGCGCCGGGTCAGCTACGAGCTCGAACTCGAACCGCTCACCCGTGACCAAGCAGAGGAGCTCTACAAACGACGCGTCGCGACGGCGGCCGACGTCGACCACGGCGAGTGGGCGTCGCTCCCGATGGAACCGCTCACCGAGGGCGCCCTCGACGTCGTCTACGAGCGGAGCGACGGCGTCCCGGCGGTGATCATCGCGGCAGTGTGCGACCTGATCGGTCTGGGCGCCTACCGGTACGCCGAGGTCGACGACGCGACCATCACCGACGAGATCGCGAAGAAGATCGAGTACGCCGACCCCCACGCCGACAGCGATCAGGCGTCGGAGTGACGCCGACGCGACACCACCCTGACGTCACACTACCACCAAACCCATGGCACGAGACAGCATCCTCGACGAGGCCGAGCAGAACCAAGCGAACGACCAAGACGCTGCCGAGGACGACGCCGGCGACGGCCAGGAGGACGACGACGGGCGGGTGCGGCTCACGCAGCGCACCCCGCAGGATCTCCTCGACGATGTCGAGGCTGTCCAAGAGCAGTACCATCTCCCGAGTCGGAACGCCGCCATCAACTTCATGCTGAAGACGGCGTCCGACGACCTCCTCGACGAGTAGTCAGGCGAGGGCGCGCCGGCTGTACACGCGGAGGACGTACAACGTCGCGAGCATCCAGCCGGCAACGACGACGCCGTAGCTGTCCCCGCCGACGAGTGGCGCCAGCAGCGGGCGCACGGTGACGATGAACAGCAGCGAGACGAAGAAAGCCGTCCCGGCGACGGCGATGTACCGCACCCACTGCCGGGGGCGACGGAGCCGTTCCCAGAGGAGGGCGAGCGTCCCGCGGCGGTCGTCCTGAGACATCAGCTTGCCGAACCGTCCGGGGCGGCGACGCTTCAATCCTGTCACCCATCCTCCAACAAGTATGTAAGTTTCAAGTTGGTAACCCCGATTACATATGTCGAGCGACGCGCCGCCGGAGGGCGGCCGCGCACGCCGGCCCCTCCGACGAATTACGACGTTTATGAAGGCGGTGTCGAGAACAGCCCTCCAGCTCACCGAGCGCACACCGACGCCGTCGTCCCGGCAGCTCCGCCAGGTCGCTGTCGGCCTGGTCGCGACGTCGCTTCTGAGCGCGCCGGTGGCCGCCCAGAGCGCCGCCGAGGAGGCCGCGAGCGCCATGTGCGAGACCGGCCTCGGCTCGCTCATTACGTTCGTCCTCGGCCTGATCACGGTCGGGCTCGTGCTGCTGTCCGCGTTCCGTGGGGCGATTGCGTGGAACAACCTCGGAAGCGCCCGGACGGACAAGAAGCAGCAGGGCCGTGACCAGCTGAAGGGTGCCGGCATCACGCTTGGCGGCGCGTTCCTCCCGCCGATCTTCGGCGTCGCGCTCGACCAGGGCGGTATCGACACGCTCTCGTGCGTCAACTTCGGGAACGTGCTCGTCATCACCCCCGTCGACGTCGTCGCCCAGCTGATCGTCGGCGTCCCGCTGTAGGACCAGCTCCACGAATCTGATGGGAGCGTTCACGCTGACCGTGGCCGCCGCGTCCGCCTTCCTCAGAGCCACCGCTCTGCCCGTGCTGCTGTCGATGACGCCGCTGATCGACCGGGGCGGTAGCGGCGGTAGCGAGCCCGTCGGTGGTGGTGACGGTTCCGACGGCGGCGATGGGTCGGACGGCAGTGACGGCGGGGCCGGCGATGGAGGAGACAGTGGTGGCGGGGGAGGTGGTGGTGGAGACGCTGGCGGCGGAGGCGGCGACGCGATCGTCGACGTCGACTTCCCGGACCCGGTCGACTGGTTCATCGAGCCGGGCATCGAGTGGCTGACCGAGCAACTGCTCACGGCGGCCGAGACCGCGACCGGCTACGTCAGCGACCTCGTGTCGGGGATGCCGGCGCCGGGTGAGCCGACCGACATCAGCTCGTGGACGGAGCCGACGAACGGGCTCTGGCCGGGCGTCTGGGATGCCACCTTCTACTCGCTCGCGCTGGCCGGGGTCATCCTGATCATTGTGGGGACGTGGGCGTTCCGTCACAGCGACGCTCGCGAACGCCGCTCGGCGTTGAAGCAGGTCACCTTCAGCACCATCATGGTGCTGGCGACGTGGGTGGTCGCGCCGCTGGGCCTTCACATCGGCTCCGAGCTCGGCCTCGCCCTCGCGCCGGCGGGCTCCGAGTTCGTCGCGACGCCGGGCAACTTCGCCCGGTTCGGTTTCGGGATCGTCCTCGCCGTCGTCCTCGCCGCCGTCGACCTCACCATCATCCTGATCGGGCTGCTCGTCCTCGGCGCGCAGTACTTCTTGGCGCACGCCGTCGTGTTCTTCTGGCCGGTCGGCTGGGCCCTCCGTCCGTTCGGCGGCTACCTCGAGTCCATCGGGAACTTCGTGCTGTACCTGTACGGCGGGCTCATCACGCTCCAGGTCGGCCAGTCGATGATCCTCCGGCTGGTGTTCGAGCTGCCGTGGGGGAGCAACATCAGCGGCTTCCTCGGGTTCATGGCGACGATCGCCGGCATCGCCTTCGCGCTGATCCTCTTCCCGGCGGCCATGCTCCGGCAGGTCACGGTCGGCGCAGCGGTCGGTCTCGGGATGCCCCGCGGCTACCGCGCTCGACGTCGGACCCGACAGGCCCGGGAGCGTGTGAGCGGCGTTCGCGAACGCTTCCGTGAATCGGGGCGCGGCTCTCGCTCGTCTGACGCCTCGCGCTTCAGCTCCATCCGAGGGTGGTTCGGCCGCGGCAGTCGCGACGGCTCTTCGAGCTCGTCGACGGCGGACGACAACGGCGACCAGGAGTCGACGCCGAGCGACGACGGCGGCGGGCAGAGCGGCAGCAGCGACGACCGCGAGAAGCGACGGACGGACTACGTGACCGGTGACCGCGCCTACCAGTAGACCATGACTGAGAACATATCCGATACCGGAGAGGTGGACCGAGACCCGGCACAGCTGGTGCCGCCGTACATCGACACGCGGCTTAAGCTCTGGATCATCCCCATCCGCGAGTTCACCTACTTGCTCCCGGCGATCGCGCTCGCCGGCACCGCGTGGTGGGGCGCAGCGACCGACCGGACAGCGCTGTTCGCGGGCGCCGCAGCGACGGCGCTCTTCGCCGGTGTCGCCGCGATCGCGCTCGTGCTCGGCACCCACGAGTACACGACCCCCGCCGACCGGCTCGCCACCATCCGCAAGCACTTCGCGAACCGGCGTCTCTACCCGTGGTCTCACGACGATGTCGTCGACGAGACGGTCCACGGCGTGCGTCGGATCTACTCCGACGGCACGGCCGAGATGGAGGACGGCCGGATGGTCGGCCTGGTCCGCGTCGGCGGGCGGAACACCGACCAACAGAGCGAGAGCGAGGCCAACCTGATGGTCGGCCAGCTGAGCGACGGCATCGACGAGGACATCCAGGACTTCGACTTCCGCTTCTGGAGCTCCACGACGGAGTTCGACCCCGAGCGCGTCGGCGCAAAGTACCGAGAGCAGGCGTTCTCCGAGACGTTCGCCGACGAGGAGTGGGCGCCGGCACGGGAGGTCCTCCACGGCATCGCCGAGTGGGCCGAGGACGTCGACGCGCCACGATGGCGCGCTCGCGACTGGCAGCATTACATCGTCGTCGAGGTCGCGCCCGAGGAGGTCGACGCTCCGGCGCGCGACGACGGCGTCGAGAGCCGCGGCCAGCGGCTCCTCCAAGCCCTCACGCCGGGCGACAACACCGGCGAGCAGGAGCGGTCCCGACGCCGGGGCGAGCTGTACGAACGCCTTGCGACGGTCGAGGAGGACGTCCTCGGCAACGTCCAGGGCGTCGACGGTGAGCGGATCGGCGCCGGCGAGCACGCGCTGCTGCTGGCGCGCTACTGGACCGGCGTCGGCCACGAGCTTGATCCCGAGGCCGTCGACGAGGAGGTGGACGTCGCCGTGTTCCCGTGGGTCGGCGACGACGGCGCGCCGGTCGACCCGACACAGCGCCCGAGCGCGGTCGAGGCCGAGCCCGAGACTGACCCCGACGCAGTCGTCGGCGAGGAGCGCGTGGAGTCGCCCGAGGAGGCGTTCGACGAGCCGGAGGATGAACAGGCCGGGTTACTCCGGCGCGTCCGTGACGCGCTCGTAGGGCCGGCTCATGGCGGCGCTGTGCTGCCGGAGGGTGACACCATGGCCGAGGCCCTCTCTCCGGAGACCTACGACGTCTGCGACGGCCACACCCGGGTCGGTGAGCAGTACTGCCGCACCTTCTGGGTCGCTTCGTGGCCGACGGAGCCCGGCGCTCGGTTCCTGCGCGAGCTCTACACGATGCGCGACGTTGACCTGGACGTCTGCCTTCGGGCCCGGTCGCGGGACAAGCGGTCGACGGTGAACGAGCTTGAGCATCGGATCGCCGAGGTCGACGCGAGCGCTCTCGAACGCGAGGAGGACACCGACATCTCGGCGATGGCCGCCGACGACACGCTGGAGTCGCTGGTGAAGATGTACGAGATCGTCCGCCAGACGAACAGCCAGCCGTGGGACCTCGCCGGCTACGTCACCGTCCGCGCCGGCACCCGGCGGGCCTTGGAGCGCGCCGAGCAGGAGATCGACGACGGCCTCGCGACCGAGGACGAGCTGACGCTCGACGTCGCGAAGCGGCGCGCCCTGGAGGACGACGTCGAGCGCGTTCGCGACCGGCTGGAGAGCGCGCCGGCGGACCTCCTGGTGCTGTCGCCGGAGACCCGGCAGGGTGAGCTGTTCGCCGCGGCCTCGCCGACCGGTCGCGACGAGTACGACGCCATCTCCACGCGGGACCGCTACACGCTCACGCTCGGTGGGACGCTCGGTGCGGCGTTCCCGTTCTGCGCGGCGACCATCGACGAGGACGGTGGCGTCGAGTTCGGCCGGTCGATCCAGAACGGCAGCGAGGTCATCGCTGACCCGTTCAAGCGCGGCGGCGCGCCCCACCTCCTGACCATCGCGAAGTCCGGCAGCGGGAAGACCTACAGCGTCGGGAAGCGCGCGCTCCGCTGGTGGCTCGCCGACCCCGATCGGACGCTGATCCTCTGTGACACCATGGGCGGGTTCGGCGGCGTCACCGAGCTCGCGAACGGTGAGCGCTTCGTCGTCGACGGCACGCAGACGATCAACCCGCTCGACATCCGGGAGACACCGGACGCCGTTCTCGACGGTGCCGACATCGACCCCTACCGGATGAAAGTTGACGAGGCCCGCGAGTTCATCGCTGGGATCCTCCGGTCGCAGGGTATCGACCCCGGCCCGTTCGTCGCGACGATCGAGGAGGCGTTGGAGGCGACGTACGCTCGCGCCGGCATCGAGCGCGACGACCCGGCGACCCACGGTCGGACGTCGCCCACGATGGACGAGTTCCTCGAGACGCTGGGCGACATGCTGGAAAACCCGACCGACTACACGCACACCGACCACGACCAAGAGGTCGAAGAGAAGGAGAAGGCCGCCAGCCGCTTGCTGGACAAGCTCTCCGGGTTCAAGGAGCACGGGAAGTACAGCCACCTCGTCGGCCAGTCGGACGCTCGAATCACCCCCGGCTCGGTGACGTACCTCGACCTCCAGCAGATCGAGGGCCAGGGCGCCGCCGAGAAGTCGACGATGCTCCACCTCATCCTCGGGCAGGTGTACCAGGCGGTGAAGCAAGCGCCCGAGAAGACGATGTTCGTCGTCGACGAGGCGCACTACCTGCTCTACTCCGAGGAGATGATCGACTGGCTCCAGCGAGCGGCGCGTCACTGGCGGCACTACGAGGCCGCGATGTGGTTCGTCTCGCAGTCGCCCCAAGAGTTCGTCGGCGGCGCCGGCGACGAGGCGAGCGAGCACCGCGAGACGATCCTCGGCCAGTGTTCGACGGTCGAGTTCTACCGGACGCCGAACCTCTCTCAGGATGTCGGCCAGCGGTTCGGGATGAACGCCTCGCAGCGCGAGTTCGTCCGGTCACGAGCCACGCCGGGGAGCGCCGGCCTCGGCTACTCGCAGGGGATGGTGTCGTTCGAGGACATGTCGGGCTGGCTACGGCTTCAGGTCGCGGCGTCGCCGTTGGAGGATGCGGTGCTCACGTACGACCCCGACAGCGATGGCCCCTTCCGCGAGTACCTGAGCGGTCACGCCGGCGTCGACTTTGCCCCACGCGGCGGTGGAGAAGCGGCGTCGTCCGGCGTCGAGGCAGGGGTTCGAGCGTCGAAGAACGGGACGCAGAACGGCGAGGGCGGCGACATCGAGGCGATCCGGGGAATCGGGCCGACCTACTCCGACCGCCTTCGCGAGGCCGGCATCACGACTGTCGAAGAGTTGGCCGACGTCGAGCCGGTGACCGTCGCCGACGCCGCTGACGTACCGGTCGACCGCGCCAAGGAGTGGGCCGCTCGCGCCAGTCGGAACGGCACCGCGGAGGTGGCCGACTGAGCATGAGCCTGCTCGACACATTCCGGTCGACGGCGGACCGTGAGGAGACTGGGTACGAGCCGGTCGTCGTCGACGACGAGCTCGTCGAGGCGACGCGCCCGGAGACGCCACGCGAGGCGATCGCCGTCCGTCCCCACAAGGACAACGGCGGGATCGAGGCGATGGACGAGGTTCTCGAGTCGCTCCATACGGTCGAGACGGAGAGCCCGCGGTTCAGCCTCGACGAGGCGAACGTCTCGCCGGCGCACGCCTTCGAGATGCGCTACGCCGCCGAGCAGCCCGGCGGTGATCGCGTCGCCTCCCTCCAGTACCTCGCCGGCGACGACACGCTCGACGGGACGCTAGAGCGACAGCTCCAACAGCAGTACCCCGACTCCCAGATCGAGCGCCGGGAGCCGACGTTCCTGCCCGCTCGTGAGGGCCAGTACGTCGCCGGTGCGACGCTGGCGCTCCGGCGCTACACGCTCTACCCGATCAAGAACATCGACCTCGACGGCTTCTTCGCCGACCCGACCGGCTCCATCCTCCAAGAGATGGTCGGCGTTCAGGACGAGGCGCAGACCGACGCCGACGTCGTCGTCCAGGTGGTGTTCCGACCCGAGGATCGGAGCTGGACCAGCGGCGTCGCGAACGGCGGCGGCGTGGCTGACGTCGACGCCGACGACCCCAACGTCGACGGCGCGCCCTCGTTGAAGGACCTCGCGTACAACCTTCGGGAGCCGACGGTGAAGTGGCACCGCAAACGGATCACGTTCGAGCAGGTCGAGCACCCGCCGTCGAAGGTCGACAAGGAGGTCGCGAAGCTCCTCGAGGAGCAGCAGGGAGAGAAGGGATGGCACCTCTGTCTCCGCGTGTTCGCCGTCAGCGACGACCCCGACGTCGCCGTTCAGCGCGCGTCGAAGACCGCCGGGATGTTCAGGAACTTCTACGAGAACAACGCCGAGCAGACGTTCATCCCCCAGCCGCTCGCTGGCGACGAGCTCCGCGATGAGATCGTGGCGGCCGCCGACCGTGCCTTTGAGGAGACCGGGATCGTGAAGGCGCAGCGCGAGGTCGCCGGTCTGGTGAACGTCCCGAAGGCGGAGTTTGTCTCCACCAACAAGATGCGGTGGTCGATGTCCCGCCCGGGCGAGGGCATCCCGCCGGGGACGCCCCGGTTCGACTACCAGCGCCACGGCGTCGCCGGCGCGAGCGAGGGCCGCAAGCAGCTCGCGATGCTCGAGGCCGACGACGTCGACGAGCCGTACTGGTATGGGTTCGGCGCGAAGCACGACGTCGAGGCCGGCGTGCGACCGGGAACACTCCGAACGCACCAGTTCGTCGGCGGCGGGACGGGCAAAGGCAAGACCACGTTCCTCGTGAACCTCGCCTCGCAGGTCGTCGGCCGCGGCCACGGCGGCCTCATCTTCGACCCGAAAGGGCGCGACGTCGACCGCTTCATCCGGGAGTGGCCGGAGGACCGCGCCGAGGAGGACTTCATCTTCGTCGACCTCTCCGACGACTTCGACCAGCAGGTTCGCTTCAACTTCCTGGAGGTGCCCGGCGACGCCGAACCCGAGAGCCGGGCGTTCGCGACGGCGGTCGAGGCGCTGACCGACGACCTCGTCGCGATGATGGCGCAGGCCGGGGGCGGCGACGACAACTACTGGGGGCCGCTGATGAACCGAGTCGCCCGGACGCTGATCCGTGGGATGGCGAAGTCCGATCGCACCTGTACGCTGCTGGACCTCGCGTTCGTCGTGACGGCGCCGGGGAACCGCGACCAGTTCTACGAGTGGATGGCCGAGGAGCGCATCCACTTCATCAAGGAAGCCGCCGAGCGCATCCGCGACCAGGAGGAGGAAGACCTCGAACCCCTCGCCGGTCGCCTCGACCAATGGGTCCAGAACGACGCCATCCGGAACCTCATCAGCGCCCGCGAGTCGACCGTCTCTATCCAGCAAGCCGTCGAGGACGGCAAGGTGATCGTCGTTCGGAACGCGCCCTCGTCGGGCGAGACCGAGAAGCGACTGTTCGCGACGGCGCTCATCCGCCGGGCGTGGGTGGCCGCTCGCGAGTCCGACCCCGACGCGCGCCCGCCGTTCCACGTCATCGTCGACGAGTTCGACAGCATCGTCACCCGGGAGTCGAACATCCACAGCATCCTGTCGGAAGCGCGAGCGTTCAACTTCCCGCTGACGCTCTCCTGTCAGAACCCGTCGAACCAGCTCCCCGACCGCGTCGCCGAGGCGATCGCCAACCAGTGCGAGACCTTCATCACCTACAACCCCGGCGGCAAGCGCGACGCGCGGATGATACAGGCGCAGCACTCGCCCGACGTCGAGTGGGAGGACCTCGTGAACCTCTCGAAGTACCGGTTCTACATGCGGACCCACGACGGCAACGACGAGCTCACCCACTCGTACAAGGTGGACGCGTTCCCCCCGGTCGCCGATGTCCGCCAGCGGGTTGAGGGCGGGCTGTTCGAGCGGCCGCCGGGCGGGATGGCTGACGAGGAACTCCGCGAGTTCAAGCGCCGCAGCATCGACCGGTACGGCAGCGACCGACCGACGCCCGAGCAGCAGAAGCGCGAGTCTCACTTTGCGACCGACGTCGACGACGCCGCCGGCGCCGGCGAGACCGCCGGCCTCTCGGACGCCGACGATCTCGAGCTCACCGACCGGCGCGAGGCGCTGATCTGTAAGGCCGTCTACGACGAGGCGATCCAGACCGGCGCCGAGGACGGGTTCGTCCAGTCGAAGGCGGTCGCCGAGCGCATCCGCGAGTACCTGGGCGACGGCGTCGACGTCGAGCACCAGTCGCGCCTCTGGGGGCTGGTCGACCAGGTGCCCGAGGACCTCGTCGAGCGCGAGGTGCGCGAGGACGACGTCCACCTCCGGTGTACCGACCGCGGCAAGACGCCGATCTTCGAGACAGGGGCATCCGCCAGCGGCGGCGGGGCGAAGCATCGCGAGCTGCTGAAGGACGTGTACGACCCGCTGACCCGCGCCGGCGCTCGGGTCCGGCTCCCCGAGCAGGACGGCCACAACCTTCCTGACGGTGTCGCCACGCTCGCCGACGTCGACGTGTTCGCCGAGGCCGAGGCAGAGCTCGCCGACCTCTCGCTTCGAAAGCGTCGCGAACGCGAGGCCGAGGTCCTCGACGAGTTCGAGGCGGCGCACCCGATGCTGGCCCGCCTCTCCGACGCTGGTGAGATGGCGGTCGAGGCCGAGAGCAGTACCGGCGAGTCCAAGCCGGCCCAGACGGTGCGGAACCTCGCGCAGGCTGTGAACGAGGACCAGCGCTGCCTCTTCGCCGTTCGCGAGAGCGTCGCCCCGACGGTGTGGAACACGCTGATGTCGCCGCCGTACCGGACGACGTTCGACGAGACGGGCGAGACCCGGTTCTACAACTCGCGGAACCTCCGGATCGACGGCGAGACGATGCTCCGCCCGGCCACCTGCCGGGAGACCATCTGGACGCGCGACGAGACCACCGGAGCGTACGTCCTTCGCGACGACGCCGGCGACGCGATCGCGCGCTTCCCTGACGCCGCCTCGGTCTTCCAAGACGCCAGCCGCTATCCGGCGACGACCGACGGTGCCGAGCCGGGCGACGAGTGGGCGGCCGTGAAGCAGCCGGTCATCCCCGAGCGTGCGTTCGAGGACGGCCCGCCGACGCCGGGTGAGTGGGACGTCCTCGTGGTCCCGCCGGATGCCGAGATGCCGGCCGACCTCCGGATCTACGAGGACGGCGAGCAGCTGCCGCTCGACGAGGCCGCCGGTCGCGACGGCGCGCGTTCGGACGAGCCGCGTTCGGCCGCCGACCGTTCGGCGGGCGACCGTTCGCCGGCGGCGCGGCGGCAGACTGACGCCACCGTGGCGTCAGATAGCGGGCAGGACGACGCCGAAGACGACGACGGCGACGTGTCACTCCCCCGCTTCGAGGACTGACGAGGGGAGTTCCGCGAGAGCCTACGCCTGCGTTGGCCCTTCCAGAAACGCCGCGAACACCTTGCCGGGAAGGCCGACGGTGGCGTGGGCCGCGGCTGCCGCGCCGTCGTTAACTACAATCGCCGCCCTCCGCCCACCGTGTTGGTTAAGACTCCTCGGCAAGGTCCTCGACGATGTCGGCCATCTGGTTGTAGGCCGTTTTCAGCTCTGCGAGCTCGTCCTCCAGCGCGTCGACGCGGTCGTGGAGCGCCCGGACCTCCTCACGCGTCGGCAGCCGGTGGGCCGCCGGCCGGTCGAGGAACTCCCGCCCGCGGTCAGTCAGCGCCCACACCTTCGACGGGTCGCCGCCACCCTCCTGCTCGCGACCGACGACGTCGACGAGTCCCCACGCTTCGAGCGCGTCCATGTGGTAGCCGATGCTCCCGCTGGGGACGCCAGCCTCACGACGGAGCGCACCCGTCGGCAGCCCGCCGTCGCCGGCGTCGGCGGCGCGACCGAGCACCGCCAGCAGGTCGGCGCGCGTCTCGCTGATCTCCTCTTCGATCTGTCCGAGCACCGGCGTCTCATCGGTAGATGTATCATCTGCCATAGGGTCTCGGCGGGGCGGTAACGGCTCTCCGGCCATAGGTGCTACGGCTCGATTATAGCCCGGCGTCGCCTCCGGCGACAGAGAAAGAGGGACAACGGGCCTCAGGCCGACAGGCCCAGCAGTCCACCGTCAACGAGACGTATCAGCGACCGCACACTGACGTCACGGTGCCGGCAGCCTGCGCGGAACAGATCGATAACGGGGTGACGTCACGTCGGCGCCGGCACGCCGGCACGCTGCTGGCGTGATGGTGGAAGAAGGCGGTCTGGAAGGCGTCAGTCTGATGGCTCAACGGGGGCGACGTCCTCCCCTTCATCGGTGTCAGCGTCGACCTCGTCGGTCTTCTCGAAGGCGTTGAGCAGCATCAGCGGCTCTCCTCTGGTGATGATGTCGATGGCGTCGGCCGTTTCATCATCGTCGGTGGCGAGCACCGGCACGCCCTCCGAGCCGACAGGGTCGATGTCGAGGGCCTCCGCGGCGTAGGCAGCTTGCATCGGCGACACCGACGACTCCACGACGCCCCTCTCCTGGGCGAGCTCTGCGAGCTCTGCCATCTGGTCTGGGTCGTCGACGGTGCCGGTGGCGATGAGCGCCCCGATCTCCGCGACGGTCAGCGCCGACCCGTTCTCGAAGCGCTCCCGCGCGTCCTCGAGGTCGAATTGGACGTCGGTCTCGACGCCGAAGTCGACGTCGACGAACACCGGGCCGTCGTGGCGCTCCAGCTCCGCGTCGTGGACGCCGGACTTCAGCACGGTCTCGAAGTCCATCGTCGTCTCGTCGGCGTCGGCGAGGCCGGCGTAGAGGAACTCGATCATCGCCTTCTGGCCGGCCTGGAAGACGCGGTCCCAGTGGTCCTCCTCCTCCTCGAACACGAGCGCGCGGTCCTCGTCGTTCAGCAGCCGGACGATGAGGTCGAAGTCGATGATCGCGTTCCGGATGCGCTTCCGGATCCGCCGGCGCGTGTTCCGTCGCGACTGCTCACTGCCGAGGTTTTTTCCCTCGGTGCGTAGGAACTCCCTATCAGCAGGCGTCAACACGCCACGATCCCGGTCGAGCGCCTCGTGGCCGAACAGGTGCTTCTTCATGTCGGCTCACCACCTCGGCCCGTAACCGGATTCAGGTTTTCCATGGTGGGTCAAACATCCGTAATGACTTTAATACACGGGCTTTAATGAGACATGTGAGCAATGCCAGCTGAATCATCCATTCCCTGTAGCAGGGAGACCCGAAAGCTCGTGAAATCGAGCAAGCGGTACGAGGGGCAGAGCTACGACGAGCTCCTCAGAGAGGTCTTCAGCGACGGGGATGGCACGTCGCAGAGCGAGGGCTCTTAGAGTTCATGTCCTCGCAGCAGGAGTTGTACGGCCCGACCACGCTGTTGGCGCAGCGTGGCCGAACCGGCGCGACCGAGCGAGCATCTCGGACGGCAGGTG
>NZ_LIST01000012.1:0-27741 GCF_001280455.1 Halorubrum tropicale | reverse complement strand
GGCTTGTACTCGTCGTACCACATCGGGATAGAGTTCGTGGAGGCCATCGACGTCATCAGTGCGAACTTGGTGTCGTCGCACGCCATCGGCTCCCCATCCATCCCGAGCAGCTGCCAGAGCACGCTGAGCGTGCTGGACTTACCGGCCCCCGTCTCTCCGGTGACGTGGAGTGTGTTGAACTGCCCCTCCCACTCCTGAACGTGCGGGCGAAGCGGCGCCGCGTAGATCCAGCCCATAGCCGGTATGAACCGCTCGCTGAACCGTGACTGAGGGACAAGTTGGAGGATCTCGGCCACCTCTTCGGGATCGTACTCGTCGTTCTCGTCCGGATTCAGACCCCATGCTCGCTCAGCGCTGATTTCCCGCTCGATGTAGGACATCTTTGGGTCGTCGAGCCACCCATCCGCAGTTAGAACGCCCTTCGGTGTCACAAACTCACCCGCATCCGGGTGTAGGCCCATATGGTGCGTTCCGGTCCGAACCGGCGCATCTTGACCTCCCACGAGCTTCCGGAGCTCGTTCAGATCCGACGGACCACCCTCAAATGTGGTCGTGAGCCCCGTCACGATGTTGTCTCGGAACCGGCGCGCGTCGTTGAACACTTTCGTAGCGACGGTGAGATCGTACGACTCCTCGCCCGTTGCGGGCACAACGGTCATATCGATGAGTCGCTCGCCGTCGTTGAAGAGGAACGAGTCCACGTCGATCGTGAAGTTCGTGACGCGCTCGAAGTACGTCTCGCCGGTGTCGTGGTTCGTGTGCCAGTAGCCGTAGCCACCGGTATTGACTTCGAGTTCCGAGTACGCACCAAAGTTGTTGATGTCCGACCCGCCGTCGTCGTCTCCGTCGTCCTGCTCAGGGCTTCGAACCTCAGCGCTACGGTCGTCTTGTGGGTCTGGCGAAGGTGCTGGTGGGGCGTCTCGGTCGGTTTCCTCCGCCGCCTGCTCCAAGTCCTCCGGACGGCTCCCGTCAGACGACATGTACTCCCGGCCGTGTTCGAGGCCGGCGTCCTCGATGGCGGCGAGCGCGTGATTGTACGTCTCTTTTCCGGGGAAGCGGAGGTAGCCGCCCCGCTCCGACTCGGCGCGGATGAAGGCGTCTTCTGGGACCACACCCAGCGCGACGGCTGCCTTCCGTACCGACCAGTAGGGCATCTGCCCGTACTCATCGCCGTCAGCGTTCTGAGAGTTCGCGTCAGGGGTCCAAACGGGGATCTCAAAGCCCAGCTCTCGTAGGTACTCTACGCCCCTCCGCCAGTCTTCTCCAGACGCCGTCGCGCCCCGGTCCCAGTTCTCTTCGGCAATAAGGGCCATCTTCACGGGACCACCGCTGTAGTCATCGCCCGTATCGACCCAGATCCCCTCGCCTTCGACGACGAAGTTCGCGTTTCCGCTCTCGGCGTTAGGGCCCCAAACAGGGACAAACGCGCGCTTACCGCTACCCGAGTTGTCACTCTTCCCGCTAGCGCGATCAGTCCATTGATGGACCACCGTGCGGGAGGCTACGTCCTCAACATCGAGCGCATCCAACGCATCGAAGACGTCACTAATGAACGGCGTTACGGGGGCTCCACCGACACCGCCCCCCATCTGCTCTTTTCTCTGACGGCGACGCTCACGCGCTCGTTCACGAGCTTCTTCCGCCTGTTCTTCCCGCTTCTGCTCTTCTTCGGCCCACCCTTTCAGCGCGGCCTCCCACGAATCGTACTTCTCGTACTCGTCGGGCCAGAGCCGCTTCACCAACGTCTCGGCGTGGTCGCGGTACTGGGTACTCGTGAGGTCGGCTGCCCAGCTGGCCGTCGCCTCCACGAGGTCGTCATCGACGTCGTCGAACGGAACAAGGTCGTACGACGGTGCATCCGTGTTCAGCGGCACGACCACCGCGTCGTGGTCCGTGTGGAGCGACAGCGGAGCCTTGTACTGCCTGTTACAGTTGTTCACCCAGTCAGGATCGATGACCTCAGCCGCTCCTTCCACACGGTCCTCAACGCGGTTCTGTGCCTCTTTCAGCCACTCGTTGGAGCGGTCCACGAACGCTTCCATGACACGCTCGCGTGCGTCCGCGTCCTCGTCGAACAGGTCCGCGATCGGGAGCGTCGCTGCGGGAGCGCCCATGATGTACGAGCCGCCGACACTGTCCAATCCGAAGACGGCATCTCGGTCACCGTAGAGGCGGGCGTACTCCTCGATGTAGGCCTCTAGCGTCTCGTCGATGACCTGCTGGGTGTGCTCATCGAGGTCGCCGCGCTGCGGCTTCAGCTCGTCAGCTAGGTCGATGTCACCCCAAGCCATCACGCCACGGAGATCTCCGTACCCGGGCGTCGGGCTGCTGCTCCGCCATTTCGTCTCTCCGTCTTCGAACGTACACGGCTCCCAGTCCACAAAGGCGTCTCGGGATTTGTAGGTCGTGACGGTGTAGAGAGCACGTTCGATCCGGCCCTGGACGGTGTCGTAGTCGGTGGCGAGTGTCGCGCACCGCGCCTCCTGGTCGTACCCTTCCTCAATGAGATCGAAGTCGTCCTGGTCGCGCCGGACGTACCAGCCACTGTAGTCGTTCAACCCGATGGTCAGGTTACCATCGACGTCGGCCAGTTCTTCCATCACCGGCGCGATGCGGGCGTAGTGCTCGCGAACCGTCTCCAACTCTAAATCATCGCTCATAGTGTCGCCTCCATGTCAATTCCGACGGGTGATTTCACACCTTTCACACCCGGGGTGTCAAAAGTGGGTGATTTACCCCTCCGCCTTCTTGCGATTTCACGCGTTTCCCGGATTTCACACCTACTGAAAGGGGTGTATGTGTTGAGCCGTGCGCGGCTGCGGGCGGGCGGGTGCGGGCTCGCTACGTACACCCCCATTTCAGAAGGTGTGAAATCCGTGAAATCCGTGAACTCGCTTTTGCCGTCTTGCGGTTTTTCATTTCCCACCTCAGAAATCGAGGTGTGAAATCCGTGAAATCGATCTATCTGTTCGCGGGAGACTGACTCAGCCGCCGCTCCACAAACCAATCCATCGACCGTCTGCGCGTGGAGATCGTCCATATCGTGTGTCGTCGAGCTCCACCGACGCCCGAAGACGTCGCGACCGCTATAGCCGCAACTCTGGAGAGAGTCAGGCTTATGTGGGTCGCTGAGGAAGAGAGAGACACGGAAACTCACACGAGCGCAAAGGTTGGCGCCCGTGGCTCGTGTGAGCCCCCCCTTCCTGCGGTGGGTTGTTTTCTTTAGCGTATGCTCTACGTTCCTCCCCGGCTCAACATAAATGCTCCCCAACTTTCGTAGCATGGATTCCTCGAAACAGATCTGCTCGTCACCACTACCCGCGTTCAGCGAGCTATTCATCGACGCCCACCTGGACATGGCACGCGAGGTAGACCTCGCGCCAGCTGGCGTGCTCATCGAGATCGCGGAGGCCGCCGCGAACGTCACTCGATGAGCCGGCGGACCGGCTACTCATCGTGATCACCCATCGCCCGCAGCTGGCGGACGCGGCTGAGCTTCCACAGCAACCGCCGATGACGGTCGGCTGCGGCGTCGACGTCCGACAGCCGCTCTTTATAGTGCGCCTCGGCGGCGTCGACGCCGTCGCGCTCGACGCGGAGGTCGACCTCCATCCACTCTGGCGTCGTCGACATCAGCGCCCTCCCTCGCGGTAGCGAGCGGCGGCCTCCTCAGACGCGCTCAGCGGCTCGACAGTTGATTGCCGGTCGGAGATGCGCACGGCCCTTGCGACGCCGGTCATCTCACCGCTCGGGTGCGAGTAGCTCGTACAGGACGGACACGCTATCGCCTCGCCGTCCGCATCCCCGAACTGGCGGACCATCCGGCGCGCCTCGGCCTTCGAGTGCCATTCGAGGAGGTCAGCCCCGCACTGACACCGCGGCGGCTCTACGCGCCAGCCAGCGGCCTCTCGTTGCGACTGAGCCTCGGTGTCCTGCTCCGGTTGTTCGTCGCCCTCAGCGTCCGCCTTGAAGTCGAAGAGCGTCGGCTGTGCCTTACTCATCGGTATCACCGTCCTCGTCGTCGTCCCCGTCGTCGAGATCGTGCTTCTCGTCGAGCCAGTTGGGGAGGTCGTCCTCCTCCTTAGCGCGACGAAGCTGGGCGTTGACGCTGTTCGCGTGGACGTTGTCGTCAGTCATCGGAGTCACCCCGGCAGCGGTAACAGTCGACGTCCTCGCCCGACGTCTCGCGACCGCAGGACGGGCACTCAAACGTCTCGGCGTCGACGACCTGGTCCTCGGCGCTCGCGATGCCCTCACAGATCGAGCAGCGCCGGCCGTGACACCGCGATCCGCAGACGTCACAGGTCATCGCCGACCTCCACGGCCTGCCGGACGGTCGTGTCGTCAGTCTCGCCCGCGAGAACGTCGCGAGCGTCGATTCCAACCGCTTCTTCCGCGCTCTGTGGACCTTTATTAGTCCGGGTTTCGTTGGTTCGCATGGTCTTCCAGAGACCACCGGGTCTGAGCGGGGCAACGCTCGGCCCGGAGAGTTTCTGCCCTCCGAGCACGCCCGGTAGCCGTTGGCTAACCGATATGGCGGTAGTCTAATAAGTGTTGTTCTCATACCGGAACATGAGGATGCCACTATTATGACATTCAAAAAGTCATGTAGTAAACTTATGGAGAGCGATGAGAGAACGCAAGCAAGATGGCACGCAGGCGGAGGGCTTACTGGATGAACGAGAAGGATGACATCATCCTCGAATATTTGGATGATGTTGGCGTCGCCGAGCCCCCCGCAGTGATCCACTTCAACATCAGTCGGACCGAGGAGGTCGACTTCGTGGAGAAGACGACAAAGCGCCGTCTCAAGCGGCTTCTCGGGTTGGGACTTGTCACGCTGGCCTACGAAAAGGGGCGCTACTACGAGATCACCGACGAAGGACGCGCCTACCTCGCGGGAGATCTCGACGCCTCGGAGCTCGACGGCTGACATTGGTCAGACCCCCGCGTCGGTGGCGACATCGCGATAGGGGCCGGCGTCGGTGAGGAGTTCGACTTCGTCGCGGTCGAGGAGGTCGTCTGTTTTCTGATCGCGCAGCTGGTTGAACGAGGGCTCGACGTCGTCGCTGTGAGCTCTGGCGCAGGTCGCGCACCAGAAGTGCTCGTTCGTGGGCTCCCACGAGCGATGGCCCTCAGGACAGAGAAACCGCCAGCGGTCGCGGCGAGACTCCAGTTTGATCTTGAGACGAGGCATAGCCTCGCCTACATGATGGTGGTATAAAGCGGGTTTTCTAAAGCGGGGTGAAAGTGAAAGTGTAGCCTACTCCGGGGATGTCGTCACAGTCTCGGTAAGTAGTGTCTCGCCTTCCACTGAGTAGACGGCAACATCGATACTGACTGTCGGGGACTCGCCAGCCTCGGCCTCGTAGAGCCGTTCAAACCCCCGACTGCGAGCTTGTATTGTTTTTTGATTGCCGGGATCGATTGTGAACTCGTGAGACTCAACAGTACTACTTGTGGAGGACGCCTCAGCGTAGGCTTCTAAAGGTACATCTCCCGTGTTCTCCAGTGTCATTTCGATCACGTTCAGATAGACACCATTCCAAAGCGGTGTAATACTCTCAAACTCGGGCGTTGCGGGCTCAAGACTGTGGGATACTGTCTTAGAGGTAGTCCCGGACGCTGTCTCAATACTCACCTCGATACCGACATCGCCCCCCTCGGCAAACTGGAGTTGATAGTTGTTGAAATCGAGGCCGACAGTAGTGGTCTCACCCGGCTCGACAAATTCGTTCCAGCCGTAGGCTACCTCGTCTTTCGTTTCCAGATCGACGCCGACACGATCAATGAGTACTGGCATATCACCGCTGTTCTCGATGGTAGCGTCGAATCCATCTAGGCGGCTTTCGTCCCATGTGTCCGTGACCGACAAAATCTGCGCTTCTGGTCCTGAAAAGCTTCTTGTGACGGTGTCAACTGTATCACCGTCCCGTCTGATGACGAACTTGTACTCGCCAGCACCCATGCCCTGGTAAGGGAGTATAACCTCATTTCCTTCTGGACTGGCCGTTGCCTCGCTCACGACCTCGCCTTCAGCCGTTTCGACCAAGGCCGTGGCGTAGTCGTCTAACTCATACTTGATGGCAAACGCTCGCGTCTGGTCAGAGATCTCTATTCCGATGTCGTTTATCGGTCCATCCATATCCGCTGAGGCAGACCCGCCCGTCGCTCCGACATTCGCCTGTGTACATCCGGCCAAGCCGGGCAGCGAAAGACCGCCAACCGTAAGCAGCGCTTTTCGTCGCTTCATGGCCGCTACATCTGTCGGTGGGCTTATAATACTTAGAAAGATGGAAGCAGCGTCCGAGACCTACATGGCCGCGAGGCGCTCCACGAACAACCCGGAGAGAAACGCCCATGTCACCGCTATCTGAGCCTCCGGCTCCGGGATCCCGAGCAGCAGCGGCATCGTGAACGTCGCCGCGATCAGCGCGACGCCGACCCACGTCGACGGGTGCGTGAGCGCCTCTCTCGCGTTCGACGGCGCCATGCTAGCCGAGCCTCCCGATCGTCTGGTCGATCACCCAATCGCCGACTACCGACCACATCGCGTCGGCGGCCGTCTTCACCTGCGAAGTCGCGGCGCCGACGTTCGGGTCGACCCACCCGAGCGCGATCGCGAGGCCGGCGCCGACGGCGACGACGATCGCGTAGGCGGCGGCCGAGCTGAACAGGTCGCCGACCACCTTCCCGATTTTGACGGCCTTGAACAGGTAGAAGCCGACAACGAGCAGCGTGGAGCCCATGAGTACCTGTTCTCCGGCGCCGAGCGCGCCGAGCGCTTCGAGGAGCCAGCTCATCAGCTGACCCTCCGCTTGAGCGGCGCGACGGCGTGGTCTCGAACCAGCGTGGCCCACCCGCTCGCCGCCTCAGGCAAGTAGTACAGCAGGGACATGAACAGCAGCGCCTGAGCGTAGCCGGAGACGTAGGCAACTGCGACCACTCCAGACGGGTCGAGAACCGCCGGATCGACACTGCGAGTAGCGAGCGCTACATACCGGAACGCGGCCGACGCGAAGTGGGCAGCGAAGATGATAGCCGCCCACTTCATCATCGTCCGGATCGAGGGGAGAACCCCGAATACGGAGGTTGTGAGCAAGCTCATCAGTCCGACCCCTCGTCGCCGCTGTCTCTAAACCGGCCACCGACGATCACCTGTGGCCGGTCGTCGTCGGGACCGTTGTTCGCGCGGTACTCACGGACCAGCTGGATGACGGCGTAGCCGCCGATCAGGATCGCGATGAGGAACGCGTCGGAGTTGACGAACTCCGCGAGCAGGTCGCCTTCGCCGAGGCCCTGGAGCGCGACGACGCCGGCGACGGCGACGATCGCGATCCACCGCGCGGTCGTGAACTCGTCGGCCTCCCGGAGCAGGAACAGCGAGCCGACAGCGATCCCACCCACCGCGAGGATGGCGCCAGTTTCCGGTCCGATACTGTACAGCCCCGCCTCGTTGGCCGCCACGGCGACGGCGACGCCGATAGCGCCCGTGAGGAGTCTGTTCTCGCCGACCGTCACGAGCCCGCTGCCAGCCGATGAGAGGCCGCCTTCGACGGCGGATTCGAGCGCGCCACCGATGCGCGGGACGCGGCCCACGAGACCGCCGACGCTTCCGGCGAACCGCTCGACCGCTTCTCGCGAACTCTCCGGCCGCGTGCCGGCGACGAAGAGCATCCCGACGCTGCCGAACAGGACGATGAGGCTCGGGAGGTTCCCGGTCGTAGCGGCCGCGAAGATGCCGCCACCCGGACCGTCCGTCGACTGACTCGGCTCCTCGGTCGGCACGATCGACACGAGGCCGACGTCGTCGCGACTCACCTCGATCGCGTCCGGCTTCTCGGCAGAGCCGAGCTCGTTCCCGGAGCCGTCGACGACGGCGTACCACTGGCCGTCGGTGCCGGCGACGTACTCGGCGGTCCACGAGTCACCGACGACGCTGGCGGGCTCGACGACGAACTCGGTGTTGGTCGCGTTGACGCTCTCCGGGACGCGGACGCGCATGGAGTTCCGCTCGGGCGAGACGCGGGCGGAGAGCGTGTTCAGAGTAAGCCGCGATCCGCTGCTCGCGTTCGGCGCGTAGAACTGCTGCGACCCGTCGCTGTAGAGTTCGACGTAGTCGCTCTCGGCGCTATAACTCTCGTTCTCGCCGTAGTAGACGAGCCCGCTCTGTGGGGTCTCGCCGACTTCGAGGTAGCTGCCGGAGTTCCACGAGTCGAGCCGGATGCGAGAGTCCATGTCGAAGCCGACCGGCGTCGCGCGGACGACGGAGATCTCGGAGTCGTGCGCGTCGACGCGGGAGCCTGTGGAGCGGACCTCGACGGTGGTCCCCTCCGGCACCGGGTCGCCGGCGAGCGCCGACACGTCAATGTCGAGCGTGGTTCCCGACAGGTTCGCCGCGGACTGCGGGACGCTTGACCAGCTCCCGGTTTCGTTCAACCGGTAGTCGAGCGCTCGCATCGAGAGCACGGTTCGAGCGTGCGGGACGGTGAGCGTGGCGTTCGCTCGGGGCGTCGTGTACGTCTTCGAGATGTTGTACCGCTCGGAGAGCGCTTCGCTCTCGTAGTCGACGGTCCGCGGCGACTCGAGGTCGTGGCGGTACTCGACGTCGACCTGCGGCTCGGGACCGTCGCCGGAGTAGGAGCCGTCGCCGACGTGGACGGTGACGTTGTTCTGACCGTCTCGGAGCCACGACGGGTCTGCGTCCAGTGACACGGTCTCACCGTCGGCGAGAGTGCCGCTGTGGGAGACGGTGTTGCCGTTCACGTCCACGACGGGATCGATTGTTTCAGTCGTCTCTTGCCATGAGGCCTCAGCTCCGACAGATCCGCCGGTCGAGATGTCGATCGTGTTGGTTCCTTGCGAGAGCGTGATCGGTTTTGTCGTCGTCTCCCCCTCGCCGAGGATGCCCGAGTGGGACACCGTCGATCCTCCGACGGTTGCCGATGGATCTGTCGTCGCTGTCACGTCCTGTTTCGCCACCGAGATATCCAGCGGCGATCCCGAGCCACTCGTGGAGATCGACGTGTCGCTCGACCCAATATCAAGCGTTACAGTCTCCGACGATCCCTCCGCGACCGTTGTCGAGGACGACGCTCCCGATGAGGTCGAGAGATCCACGGATGCAGACTGCGACCCCGGATTAAGTGTCCACGCCAACTCCGGACTGGTCGCCCCCGACAGGCTGTTCTCAGAGCCAGATCCACCGGAGGACGACTCAAACGCTCGACCTTGATTGCTAAATCCGCTTGACGTGGCCTCGATCGTCACCGACTGCCCGTTTGTCACATACGGCTCTGGAAGGACAAACTCTGGAGCCTGAGTCCCACCATTATAATTAAAGTCACCGAGATGAGTCCCGTCGCCGTACGATCCATCCAGTCCGTTTTGATTAGCGTAAAGGCTCACCGTCCCGCTGTCTGGGGTGATATCTAACTCGACTTTGAGCGATTTAATCTCATCCGGTGGGTTGTCAAACTGAGTTTGAGATGAGATTGATTCCGTGTAATCGCCGAAAACGTAATTGCTGCCCGCTGTCGAGCCATCCCACTCCGTATAAGTCGAGTCGAGTTTTGTTATCGTCACCTCCGGATCTCCTGACCCATCCGGCCCAACCGGGTCGACGTTACCGGGGTTGGACAGCGAAAGTGACTCGCCTGCCGACACACCCGACCACGATTGATATCCGTTGCTTGTCGTCTCTTGACCGACGAATGTTATGGACTCGTCACTAGGTGCCGTCGTGCCACCAACATTAGTGGAGAGAGATCCCGATCCCGTCACCGACGCACTCGTCGACGCCGTCTGCGTGTTCTCCACGCCCGTCAAATTGATCGACACGTTGTCCACGGAGTCACGCGAGTCCAGTTGGTAGGTGTGACGAGTGCCGTCGACGGCCGGCTGGTCACGGATGACGAGTTCGCCGCCGAAGGTGACCGTGTTCGTTGAGAAGCCGCGAACGTAGAACGCTGCGGAGTCGCCGCGCACCTGTATCGCTTCGGTATAGGTGCCGTTCTCCTCGTGAGCGATGCGCGCGACACCCGGAACCTCTCCCTGAGTCCGGTTGAACCACTCAGTCGGCACCGAGACCCACCGACCGTCGTGTGTCCGCTCGTCGGAGAGATTCAGCGCTGGGTCGCCGTTGACGGTCGTCGTCTCAACGCGCATCGTCTGCGAGCCGGCAGAGGCGTGGACCGTCGGACTCTCGTCGTCCTGGAGGTGTGACGTCGGGATCGCGTTCAGTCCGCCGAGCGGCCCGCGGTCAACGGTGCTGTCGACCTCCTGCAGTTCCGTCCCGTCGGGAGTGACGACAGTCCCTTTGTTCGGTTCGATCTCGTTGTCGTCCGACGGAGCGAGCAGTATCGGACCGGCGGCCATCGCGACGATGACGACGCCGATCAACCCGACGACTTTCAGCTGCTCATCGTCGAGGTAGTCGTCGATGTTCATGCCGACCTCCATCGCGGGGGGATGTGGGGGGTTGGCGCACGCGCGGGCGCGTAATGGCTTGGCTGACTCGGTTCGACTCGATTTCGGCGGTTGATTGAAATTGGTTTCATTTGGCGCTCACTCTCCGAACTTCCGGCGAGATGATGCGGAGCTTCCCCGGAACCTTGTATCGACGAGGAAGATCGTCCCAGCCGAACTCGGTGTACTGACCGCTGGTCCAGAACAGGCCGCGACCGAGCTTCCACGTCGACGTCATTTCGCTGCTCATCGGTGGTCGGACACCGATGATCTCGTCACTACCGGTGGGGTTGTCGGTGCCAGAGAGGGTGACTCCCCAGCGCATTTTCTTTCGAATCATCCACGAGATCTCTCTCGGCTTCTGTGTTAGCAGCACGAACGACAGCCCGTTCCGGCGGAAGTCGACGTACTGCTGACTGACGGCGTCGATCTTCGTCGAGAGGCCGCCGTTGGCGTTCGATGCGTGGTGTTTGAACAGGTTGCTTGCCTCGTCGCAGACCCACGTCGTCCGCATCGAACGCTTCTCGTTGACGTTGTGGTGAACGAGCCAGCTGAACCACCAGTGACTCGTCGGCGTCACCTGCTTGTCGTCGAGCTCGGGGTCGTGCTTCGCCCGATCTGCTTCCCAGACGCTGGTGTACTCTAGCGGCGGGCACTCCGACGCCTGCTGGGTGATACGCTCGCATCCCCGGAACCGCGGGTCGGGGTAGACGACGTGGAACGCACCCGACATGAGGACGTTGTTGTTCAGGTCGTCGAGGTCGCTGTACCGCTCGACGCGCCAGACGATGTCTTCGAGGTCGACCTCGATCGGCTCGAAGTCGGTCTCGGCGAAGCCTGAGTCGTCCTCCGGCGGGGCGAGTTGGACTTTGTACTCGATACCCTCCGGCAGACAGACGACGGCCCACGGAGCGAGCGGGAGCCACTCGGTCCGCTGTGGCGTTCCGCGCCACACGACGGCCTCGCCGTTGACCTCCATCCAGCGCGCGATGAACGTCGACACGCTGGTGGTCTTCCCTCGCCCCATCGGGCCGTGGATCAACGCGTCCGAGCCACCGGTCGTTTCGAGGTCGCTGTCGTCGACGGTTGTGTCCGGGTCGGTGAGGTACTCGAAGACGCCTTTACGGGCGTCGGAGAGGCCGCTGAAGTCTTCGAAGTCGAGCCGGAACCCGTCCATGTCCGAGGTGTGGACGATCGCGTCGAGCATCGCCCGCGGATGTCGCAGCGTACTGTGCGGCGGCGTCCCTTCGACCGGGTCCGGCGTCCGCTCCAGTCGGTCGAGGAGCTTCGGGAACGGCGTCATCTCCATGTGCCGGACCAGGTTCTCGCCGATGCTGTGCCGTCGCTTGTCGTTCTGGACCTCCCGAGTCGCATCGATGTTCGTCGCTTCGAGGCCTGAGAGCCACTCGTACAGGTACTCCGGATCCTGTACGACCTCAAGCATCGAGTCCGCCGAGTCCACCGGGATGTCGTCCGGGATGTTAGCAGAGTTGCTCAAGATATGTTGCCTCCAGTTGAGGACGCGACTGTGCCGCTCGCCAGCTCCTCTGCGTTCGAGGCAGCCGTGCGCAGCGCACTGTTCCACGCGGGGAGGACGTCTTGTGCGAGCATCGAGTCGAGGACCGCAGTCTGCTCGTTTGCGAGCGCTGTCCACCACTGGCTCATCGGGTTGCACACCTTCGCCGTGAAGTCTCGCGGGAGGTGCCCCGAAGCCGCGTACGCGACTTCATCCGCCCACTCGACCGCGTCCGCCTGCGAGCGCACTCCCGTCTCCCCGAACGGTTCTCGGAGCGCTCGGTGCTGGTCCACAACGCGCTGGTGGAGCCGCGGGCGCATCGCGATGAACCGTTGACGGTCAACGTGTCGAACGCCGTCCTGTTCGTCGGTGAAGTCACCAGACTGAGCGCGGATGACGTCGACGGCCTTCTGGAACGCCGGCGAGAGAACGTCCTGGATGATGCGCGTCCGTTCAGTGCGCGCCTGAGACGGCGATGGGGCCGTATCTCCACAGAGCCGCTCTCGCTTCGCGTGTGAGTCGAGACACGCCGCGACGGTCCACTGGTCGTTGATGAGGTGACTGAACCAGTCGTCCGGGACGCGTCCGACCGAGATCGCGGCCGAGACGTGCGACCAGACGAGGACGTCGTGACGACTCTTGAACCCGGAGCGGAGCAGCGACCGGATCTTGCGTTGCTGCGCCCGAAGCGTCGGGAGCGCTGGGACGTGGGCTTTCTCCGCGGACTGATCGTCGTCCTCTCGCTGCATCGAGAGAATCGACCCGAGCGGGTCGGGAGAACTGGCGGAGCTAATCGTCCGCCACCCCCGCATCCGCATCCGCGTCGCCTGCCCACGGCGGCGGACCGTCTCCATCGTCGTCCCAATCCGGGCTCGACGACTCGGCCACCTCGGCCATGTCGGTGCCGAACATGTTGTCCATCTTCTCGGACATCTCATTTCGCAGGGTCTGAACCGTCGACTGAGCGCGGTCGAGCGCCTGCCAGTCCATGTCCTGAATCTGCTTGTGGAGGTCCTCGAAGGTCCGCCGGGCGACGTACTCCTGCCGCTCGGTCGCGACGGTCGCCCGCACGTCCGAGTAGTGGTACGGCGCCGGCTCGACGGACATCTTCCCGTCGACAGCGACCGTACCGGCGACGAGAACCGGGAGCAGCGCAAGCGTGGCAGCGACGAGTTGCGCGCCGAAGACCGCCATGCCGGCGAAGTACGCGAGTGCGCCACCGCCGACCGCCACGCCGAGGAACGACCAGTTGAGCTTCTTCGAGACGTTCGAGAGGCTCGTCGAGATCGCCGCCGGGAGCGCCGCGATGCCGTCGCCCTCCGGCGGGTCCTCAAGCTCGTCGTCCTCGACGTCCACAGTCAGCGACGGCGAAAACGTCAGCGTCGCCGGCGAGTGGGTGAGCACCTCGTCGCTCGTGGGATCGACCTCGTACATCCGTTCGAGGTCGGAGTCGGCGTCGCCTTCGTCGACCGTCGTCAAGTCCTCTCGGGGGACAGCAGCCGGGTCAGCCCAGTAGCGAGCGAGCATCGCAGAGAGGCCCTTCGCGGGCGCGTAGAGCGTCCCACCGCGGTTAACGACCGTCTTGATGCGGTTCGGCACGAGCCGACTCGAGGCCGCCTCGTCGCCGGTCGGCGTGACCGCGTTATCGTCGAGGCGTCGCTGGAAGAAGCCCGCCTTCTCCGCGTCGGCGTCTCGGAGCCCGAGCATCAGAATCAGGCCGATGAGCCCGACAACTATCCCAACAACGGCAGGCGCGTTCGCGAGCACGGCCGCGGTCGCGAATGTCGCGAACCCGGCCGCACCGATGAAGATCACGCCGGAGAGAACGAGCCAGAAGCCGAGCGGCTTCTGCGCGCCGATCACGATACGGTCGAACACGTGGTCGGCGATCTTCCGCGAGACGAACAACGAGGCGAGCGCTGGGAGCAGGATGTAAATTCCACCCCAGCGGAACAGGTCGCCCTCAGAGTCGACCGTGAACGCTGGTGACTGCGCGAGCGGGTTGCTTTGGTGCTCGAAGCGCCAGCGGGCGCCGTCGACGAGCTCGCCGTCGCGCTCAAGCCACATCGACACTTGGACCGTCTCGTCGAAGTGCGGTTGAAGCGAGATCCGCGACGCGTCTCGCCCCTTCTCGACGTCGATCCCGACGCGCTGTACCTCCTGTCCGGCCGCGTACGTCCGCTGCTGGCCGTTCGGCCCGGTCGTCGTCTCAGGCGTCCAGTAGACGAGTACGACTTCGTACTCGCCCACAGCGTCGACGTACGCGCTCGTCTCGAAGGTCAGCGTGTTCGTTTCCACCCGCGTCGACGAGGTCAACGGCTTCTTCTGGGAGTTGATGAGCGACAGCGAGGAGTACTTCACGAAGGCGCCACCGGTGCCGAGGCTCCGCTCGGATTCGATGGTCACGGCCTCAGACGTACTCGGCGGCTGCTTACCGCTCCGCCGGAGCTCCTCGATGTCGAACGGTCCGGGAGCCTCCCACGTCGCGTTCTCCTCGGTTTGAGTGAGTCCGTGGGCCTCCACGGCCGCCGTGGCGTCCGTCTGAGTACCCACGGCAGCTCCGGCCACCGGCACGAGCGCACTCGCGACGAGAAACGCGGCGGTCGCGACGACCCACGCGCGTTTCATCGGGCCTCCTCGTGCTCGTCGCTTTCACCACCGTCCGTGATGGGACTCGGAGCGCGTTCGGACGGTCGTGTCCGCTCTAGCTCTTCGAGTCCGACGGGCCGAAAGCGCTCGTCGACGCGCTCGTCGATCGGCGGCGCCGCCTCGATCTCGTCGAGACGTTCACCACAGGTCGAGCAGTACCGCTGGGAGTGTACGTCGATCCGAGAGTTACAGTTCGGGCACGCGTCGGCCGGAAGAACGCTGTCCCGCAGGAAGAACAGCAGCAACCCGGTGAGAACGCCGGCGAGTATCACGCTGTCAGCGTCGGCGAAGAAGCCGAGCGCGGTGACACCTGCGCCCCCGGCGTAGAGCGCGTACGCAGTCCCCCGCGGTGCGTCGAGGAACCACTGCCGGATCGTTCGACGAGTGGTGAGCTTCATTCGCTCACCTCGTCGAGCGAGTCCATCCGGTCACCGGCCACGAACGCCACTACGAAGCCGATCACCGCGATTCCGAGTGTGACGCCTGCTAGAGCGCCCTGTAAGATGCTTTCTCCCGTCGGAAACATGAAGCTCGCAGCACCGCTCGCGATGAGCGCCCCGGCCACGTTCGCGGACCAGATACAGGTGAGCCGCTTCTGCGAGGTTACTCCCCGCGAGAGACTGAAAGGCACGACTGCCGACATCAGTCGTCATCCTCCGTCGAGAGGACCGATGCGAACACCCACGCGAGGATCGCGACGACACCGACCGCCGCGAGCTCGCCGCCGGTGAGTTCGAAGCCGAGCCCTTCGAGCGCGATTACGCCGGCACTGCCGCCGACGAGGCCGCCGACCGCGGCGGCGCCAATCTCCCACACCGCGGGGCCGAAGTACATCCCGCCGATGAGGCCGCCAGCGCCGAGCACGCGTTCGGCGTTCGCGGCGCCGAAGATGCGCTTGAACGCCTTCTTCGGGTACATGACGAGATACGCCAGCACATCGGTGTACTCGCCGATGACGTACGCGAAGCCCGCAATGATAACCCATCCGAGGATGGCCTCCGTGCTCATCGCCGGCATCTACATCGCCTCCGTTGACCGCGCTGTACTGCCTGTAATCGTGGTTTCGTGTTTCATGAATCGTCGATTGAGTCTTCGAGGTCGTTGCTCGCGTCCCAGAGCAGCTTGATGAGGAGGATGGCGCCGGTGATGACCACCGCCTGCGTCCCCCAGCCTTCCGGAAGCGGACTCGATTCGCCGAGCGTGCTGAACAGCGAGCTGATGTAGAACAACTGGTTGATGTTCGTCCACGCGTAGAGCGCGAGTTGGTCGACGAGCGGGATGTTGAATACCGCCGCGACAGTGCCGAACAAACCAGTTACCACCGCTGCTGGACTTTTCAGTGCGTCTGGTGCCATTGTCAGGTTCCGAGTATCCCCGCGAGTCCCGGCACCGCGTCCGCGATGACCAGGATGATTCGCTGCCCGATGAACGCGACCGTGTACACGACGAGGACGACCTCGCCGGCAAGGATGATCGGCGCGAGCGGCCCGCCGATCGTCGCGAAGGACACGAGCGCCTCGATTATCGTGTCGACGATTCCGAGGATGCCGGTCCCCTCGATCGCGGAGCCACCGAGCGCCGAGCCGACGCCGATGAGCGTGTCACCGATGAACAGCGGGATGTCGGCGAGTCCGAGTGTACCGACGAGTCCCGGCCCATCGCCTTGGAAGACGAGGACGATGAGGTCGAGCACCTGAGTAACGAGGCTGTCAACGCCGCTTATCAGCGGCTCCAGCAACGCCCCAAGAATGAACCCCTGCGGAGCACTCGCGAACCGATACAGCACTCCAGGGATGATCGTGTCACCGCCTCCGTCACTGGCGCTACTCTCACTCGCAGCCACGTCACCCACCACCAATGAGCCGGGCAGCTGCTGCTTGGAGGCCGACGCTCAGAACGTACACCGACGCGAGTACAATCGCGACGTTGATCGGCAGCGAGAGGATACCGAAGTTCGACGTACTGAACGCGAACGCGTTCGAGTACGCCGTCCCGATAGCGCCGATCGTGAGCTCGATGAAGCCCGGCGAGTCCACGGTCGGCCGGCCGCCTGCTCCGAGGGGCTCTTCCCACCCCTCGATGAAGCCGGCGAACCCGCCGACAATCGACACGAAAGCGTCCGCTCCCGCCGAAATGAAATCGGTTACCCCCGCAACGACGGTTGCGATCACTGACGTGAAGATGGCCTTGCCGAGCTTTCCCCAGTTGACGGGGTTCGAGGCGTCCACAATCGGGTTCGTGCCAGACGTGTCGCCGTTGATGAACTCTAGGAGGCCGCTGTCGCCGCTGCTAGACATCGGCGCTCACCTCCCGAGTCCTCGGCGACGAGTTGGTCATTGGTCGTCGGTCGCCTCCTCGTCGGCGCCGATCACCGGGACGTCGAACGGGAGTCCCGGGAACAGGTTCCCAGTCTCTTCTTCGTCGAGGAACGTCGCAAGGAAATACAAGCTCAAGAGAGCGAGTCCTACCGTTAGCGGTAGCGCGAGGATACCGGCGATCGTCTCGCCGAACACTGCTATGATCGCGTCCTCCGAGATACGCGACCCCGCTTCGATCAGCGCTGCCGGCGCGGTGAGGAGTCCGTCGAACAGCGACGAGATCGACTCGCCGGCGCCTTCGAACGGCGACGTCGCGAACTGCGTGATCGCGTTGGTGATGTCGACAATCGCGATGAACGGCGACGTGATCAGGCCGATCACTGACGCACTCAGGACGGTCGCTGCTTTCCCGCCGTTAGAGAGGTAGTTCGCGATACCGTTCAGCGTGTCCACGCCGCCACCGTCTCCAAGCGAGAGGGTAGCCATGTTATCCCTCCAGCGCGTTCTTGAGCGGGTCCAGGAAGCCGGCCACGTAGGCGCCACCGATGACGACTAGGCCGATGAGGATGTTCCGCGGCGTGAACAGTCCGCCGCCGCCGACGCCCGCGAAGACGCCGCCCCCGCTCGCCTGGTTAACCGTCGTGCCGATCTCGATGCTGTCCGCGGACTCCTCGTCGGAGTCGCTCGCGTCCTCGGTGACGAGGACTCGGTACGAGTCGTACTTCTCCGAGTCGACCGCGAACGTCTGCCGTGCCGTGTCGTTTTCGTCCGCTGACGAAATGCTCCCAGCCTCTACCTCCGTCGAGAGGCCGTCCGAGATGCCGTAGACCGTGTAGTTGAGGTTGTCTCCCGAGGTGTTCGTGACTTCGAGGTAGACGCTCTCGGTGTCACCGTCGACGGTCACCTCCTTGTCTGCGAGCTCCGCGCCGGACTGTGCGACTGCGGGTACCGCCATCGACGTGAGGACCGCGAGCGCCAGCAGCGCCGCGAGTCCCGTCTTCTTGATGTTCATGCGAGTCCTCCGAACGTGCCGCGAGTGTGCTGTGTCATTGAGTCAGAGTGTTCCTCGATGTCGGTGAGGAAGCCGTACTTCGCCGCCAGATCCGTGTCGAGCGGGTGCCGCTTGCGGAACTCTTGGAGATACGCGCGGAACCTGTCGCTCGCGCAGATGTTCGCGACGGAGTCACCCATCGCGCCCTCGTGTCCGGAAAAGAGTCCGCCAGCTGTTCGCACGCCGCTTCTCGGCCGTCTCCGCGCTCGGGTTATCGCTCACAATGGCGACCACCCCGCGGAGTACACACCTGTTTCATGGTGTAACCGCAAAATCAGCGTTCTCGGCTCCTATACCCCGGGAATCTCGCACGTCGGGCGAGATCTACGAGATTCGTTGAACGGTACAGAACTTATATATAACCTGAATGGATAATGTCGGATATGCGAAAGATTCGGAAGTTGAATCCGGCGGGGAACGGCAGCGGGCAGGTGACGGTTCCCAAGGACCTGCTGCGCGAGTGGGGCCTCGTCGAAGAGAACGGTGAGGAGGACGACAAGGTCAAAGAGGGCTACATCGTCTTCGAGGCCGACGACGAGGACGGCGACGACGGTCCGGTCAGTCTCGCCCCGGTCAGATGAGTCACGGTATACTCGTTCGAGCAGCCCATGCGCTCGGCGGCCACTTCTACACGCGAGAGCGCGTCGTCGATACCAAGGGGTTCGTTCGAGTCGTCGAGTTCCGCTGTGACGTCTGCGGTGATACCACCGAGGAGGAGATCCCGGCCGGCCAGCCGCAGTACGAGCGTAAAGTCGTCTTGTAGTCGCGGCGCGGCATGGTTTCGAGCCCGCGACCCCTACACTTGGCGTGCCGAGGAGCGGGTTGCGCGTTGGCGGTGCGCGGCGTAGTCAGTTCTCGGGCGGTTCGTGCTCTTCGAGGTAGAGATCTTTTCGGTCGACGACGTTCGGGACGGTCCGCCGTGGGACTCCGCTGTGGCGAGCGGCCTTCCGGTCGGACCACCCTTTCTCTTCGACTGCGATGATCGCTTCGCGCGCCTTGGAGAAGTTCTCGGTTGGCTGGAGGTAGCCGTCGTCGTCAGTCGAGAAGCCGTAGGGCGGTCGGCCGACCCACTTGCCGGCGGCTTCGGCGGCTCGGAGACCGGCGCGTGTGTTCTCTTGGATCTTCTTGGCTTCGAGCTCGGCGGACCACGCGAGCACGTTCAGCAGCATCTTGTCGCGCATCGTCAGCTCGTCCCCGGGCTCGACCTCCAGCTGGTCGTTCATGACGTGGAGCCCGACGCCGTGGTCTTGAACGATTTCGTGGACGTTCTCGGAGATCTCGCGCATGGTCCGTCCGAGGCGAGTTATCTCGCGGACGATCACGCGGTCGGCGTCGGCGTCGCGAACGCGGGCCAGCATTTCGCGGTAGCCCGAGCGGTCGGTGTCGGTACCGGTCGACTTGTCTGAGAGGACGTCGATGTCGTCGCCGTCGACGCCGAGGTTGTCGGTGGCGTACTTCCAAAGGTTGTCCTCCTGGTGAGCGAGGTTCTGGTCGGCCTTCGAGACGCGTGCGTAGATGATCGTCGCCATGGTGTTGCCCACACAGTCAGGGGTATTAAAAGACGGATAGTTTCTGCCAGAGTGGGTGAAAACGGTCGGTTGTCGCCGGGTTACTAAACAACGCCGAGCCACTCGCGGCAGCGCTTGATGTAGTGGCTGTTCGCGCCGTTCCGGTCGCGGTACTCCAGCGCTTGCCGGCAGATCGCGGGCCACTCGTCTTTCGGCGCCGACGGCTCGCCGAGATACGCGATGTCATCGCGGTACAGCACGTCGTGGGGCATCCGCGCGACCGTGTAGATCGAGGTGAACTCCTCACTCGACGCCGGTAGCGCCGCGCCGAACCGCTCCCGCTCGTAGATCTCCAGGTGCGCCAACTCGTGGAACACGGTCTGATACGACGGTCGCGTCTCGACCGGGAGACGGATGATGCGGTTGAGTGGCTCAGCGCTCGCGTGTGGCGTGAAGTGCGAGTGGTCCGCGCCGGGCGACCGCCGAGACGCGACCGTCACCGTCCGGCCGCCGAGCTGCGGGTAGTGCTCGCAGGCGAGCTTCAGCTGGTCGCGGAGGTCGCCGAGGTCGTACTCGACGCGGCTGCGGAGGCTTTCGAGGACGCGGTACGACGGCCCGATGCCGTGGTCGCCCGCCGTCGCTGCGCGGTCCGCTTCGAGCCGCGCCGCGTCCGCATCGGCGGTATCACTCGACATCCGCCACCTCCCGAACCGGGAAGTTGATTGATATTACAACGTCGTCATCGAATTCGTGGTTATGCGCCTCGATGTACTGTATCTTCCAGCCCGCCTCACGAACTGCCTCAAGTCCGTCAGGGTCGACGTATCTCTCGGCCTCCATCACGAACTGTCGCTGTCCGCTGTCGTGATTGACGCCCATCCCGTACCACGTCAGATCGGGGCTGTAGTCGGCCGCTGCCTCGTTAAACGCCGACGTTATCGCGTTCGCTTCGCGTTCAAGTCCGTCTCCGGATTGATCGCGACCGCCGTCCGTGACTAATTCAGGGTCCTGCTGAGCGTCTAACCAACACTCGTCGGAACACGCGAACGGCACCGACAGCGATCCACCGAAGGGGTACGATTCAACCGTCTCCCGCGATATGTCCTCCTGGTCGAGCGACAGTACGTAGTGCGGGGGGATTCGGTCAGGGTCGGGTTCGTAGCCACAGACCGCGCACTCGGTGTGATCTTCATCTCCGTCGGATTGTTCAGGCATCATCCACCTCCGCCTCGCGGCGTTCGAGTTTCACTTCCTCTAACTTCTTGATGACGCGCTCAAGACGCTCTCCACGTCCGGTTTTGTACATCATCTGCCGGGCTTCGATTCGCTTCTCCTCAGCCACGACTCCAGGGAGCACTTCGACGAGAAGGTCGATCTCGTCTTCAGTGAGTGTGACATCCCCCTCTTTCGGTGGCTCGCGCTCGGAGAGATCAATCTCAGCCTCGCGTTGACCGCCGTCAGTGACGAGCCGCTCCTCTTCGATCCGCTCTTCGTGGAGCTCGTAGTGCGACTGCGTGACCGCCGGCGTGTCGACCTCTCTCACCAGGCGGTGTGGCGCTCCCGTCTCGTCTTCGGCCACCTCGACGAGCTGGCACATGACGCCTTCGAGCGCCTTCGCCTGCTCGGAGTCCGGCGGGTGTTCCGCCTTTGTGACCTGGTACGGGACCGCGTCGTCGAGATCGTCGCGTTCGACGATGAACAGCGTGTGCTTCTCGTCAGTCATGCTTTCACCTCAGGCTCGCCGAGCCGCCGCAGCGTCTCGGCCGCGATCTCGGCCTGATGGACCGCGTCGTCGAGCGCGTCGTGTTCGACGCCCGCCTGCTCCGGCTCCGGCGCGGCCTCGAACGACGAGAGCGTCCGGAAGTCCCGCTCGTTCCAGAAGTCCCACGGCTCGTCGAGGCCGACCGCGTCGTACGCCGCGCTCAAGATGTCGCAGTCGAACGACGGGCTGTTCGCCCAGATCTCGTCGGCGTCGCCGTACCACTCGGCGAAGTCTTCGAGCACGTCCGCGAGGCGATCGCCGCCGCTCAGTTGCTCTTTCGCGAGCTCGTCCTGCGCGAGCCACCAGTCGAGCGTCTCCGCGTCGATCGTGAGGCCCGCCCGCTGGCAGCTCGTCATCGAGATCGACCGCTGGAACGTGTCGCCGACGCCGTCCGCGTCGAACCTGACCGCTGCCAGCGCGACTATCGTCGCGCCCGGATCGAGCCCGAGCGTCTCGATGTCGAGCATCACGCGATCAGTCATCGGCCGGCACCTCCTCGCCGTCCTCAGCGATAGAAATCGCCATATCCGACAGCCGAGACTTGTGGACGAACAGCAGGCCGTTCGTCCGCCGGTTGATCTTTGATTTCGTCTCGGAAAAACCGACCTCGCCGACGAAATTGATGTCATCAACAAACGCGTCCGCACCCCAGCCCTGCGTTCCGATCTGGTAGAAGCCGTCGACGGCCTCCGTCGCATCCTGGGCTTCCGGCGGTAGTTCGGACTGGTCCTCCGGGATCTTGTCCGGACTCTCTGCGTCCTGGATGGAGTATTCGCCCACCTGCGAGCCCTGAACGAAATACCAGTCCTCGGGGTTCTCTTTCTGCTCGCGCATCTTGTGAAGCTGTTCGATCACGTCGTCGAAAGTCGAAATCGATGTCATGGTCTCAGTAGTCTCGTCAGTCATCGGCCTGTCCCGCTGCGAACGCTGCCAGCGACGCGTCACCGTCCGCCGTCGCCGGCTCCTGGCCCGCCGCGACCGCCTCGCGTTCGGCGAGCTCGTCGAGCAGGCGCTGGCAGTACTCGCACGCCCCGCCGCCGCAGTCGTCGACGGCGCGGATCGAGCAGCCGTCGGGCCAGAACTCGTAGTCCGGTTCCATCTCGGGTGGTAGGTCCATCTCGATATTCACCCCTACCTCAACGGTAGGAGGCCCACACAGCGGATTCGATCCGCCGGCATCGCGCCATGATGCGGGTAGGGGTGTAGCACCGCGCCCGGCCCATGCCGTGTGTCGTAGACAAACGACCAACGCGCTCAGGTGAACCGTCGCGGGGCCAGAGGGGACTTCGCCCGTGGCGTGTGTACCGCATTCTTTCGGCCGGGATGGCGGTGCTCACCTCTGAGTATTCAATCCATCTACATAAACCTTTGTGGGAACCAAGATGATTCCCTGTATGTAGAAAGTGGCGCGAAAAAGTGACTTACAGCGCCATTTATGGAACCACAAAGCCCCATATAGAGTTTCACACGGAGATTCATTTAGCTGTTCGGTACGCATTTATGGGTGGATAAAGATAATCAGATATGGGAACATCAAGAGGTGATCCGGTCAGGGCGTCGTTCTTTTTGGACAAGGGCGGCGTCGGGAAGACAACCGCCGCGGCGCACTTCGGCGTCGCGCTCCACGAGCAGGGGCACGACGTGTTGCTCATCGACCTCGCAGGCAAGCAGGGCGACCTCGCGAAGCACTTCGGCATCTGGCCCGACGTTCAGGCCGCAGACGACGATTGGCCCAACATCGCAACCGTCTTCCAGGACCAGTGGCCGGCGATCGCGGAGAAGGTCCCGAACGCCGTCGAGGGGCTCATCTGGGATACTGGCGAAGGCCCCGACATCATCCCCGCACACCGCGAGCTTGACGGACTCGACGATCTGCTCGGCAACATCGACGACGCCGCGGACCGATACTCCCGGCTTGATGCCTTCCTAAATGGATATGTAGATGGGTACGACGTGGTCCTGATCGACCTCCCGGGCTCTACCTCGAACGTCAGCTACAACGGCATCTGGGCCGCCCAGAACGTCGTCGCACCCGTCCTTCCCGGGTCATTCGAAGAGGACCAAGCCGCCGAACTACGGAGCGACCTCGAACGAATCGAGAAGAATCAGGGGATCACCATCGAACTCGCGATGCTGATGATCAACGGCATCGACGCGCAGACCAAAGCTGGCCGCCACTTCCAAGAGGAGTTCGGCGCCGAGTACCCCGACGCCATCGCGCCGGCGCAGGTCTGCTCGTCGCAAGACATCCGGAACGCACAACTCGATGGGCGGACCCTCTTCGCGCTTGAAGAGCCGTCTGCCACCGCCGAGCGCGCGATTGAAGCGTACCGTACGAACGCCGCGGAGCTTATGGAGCGACTCACATGACCGACGAAGACGTAGATCAACTTCGACAGCAGACCAGAACCGGTGACCGAGCATCGATGACCAGCGTCGACGACGGCTTCGAAGACGATCTCCTCGACGCCGTCACCGAGCGGAACGAGTCCGGCGCGCAGCGCTCCGTCTCCATCTGGGACGGCGACATCGCGGCCCTCCTCGACGCGCTCGAAGAGAACCCCGACCGCGCCGAGCAGCTCGTCGAGCGGGCCAGCGACGAGTTCGACATCTCCATCGACGACGACGTCGACCGCTCCGAAATCGTCCGCGTCCTCATCATCTCCGGCCTCGCCGCCGTCGATCCCGAGGTCAAAGACTCATGGCGCGACGCGATCGGCAAGCACGCCTCACAGATCTAGTCGTCCTCGTACACCTCCTCCAACGCTTTTGCTGTCGCTCCACCCGAAACGCGGAGGTACTTCCTCGCCGTGTCGATCCGCTCCCAGCCCATCAACGACTGGAGCGCCAGCGTCGAGAGACCGCGATAGGCATGGTGCGTTCCGGCAGTCGCTCGAAGCGCGTGCGGGTAGACCTCGTCCGACTTCATCCCCGCCTCCTCGGCCACCTTCGTGACCCGGCGGTTCACCACCGCCCGGCTGCGAGGCCACCGATCGTAGATCTCGAAGAACGCCTCGACGACGGACACGATCTCGTCGTTCCACCCGAACGGCACCGCCCGGGCACCCGTCGTGGTCTTCGGCTGCCACCTGTCCTCAAGCGCCTCATCGAACGAGAGATCCTCGTTACACTTTGCCGCGAGCCGCGCCTGCTGCTCGCAGTACCCGCAGTACCCACCGTTCTTCCCGAAGTCGCACCGGTCGTGCCGCGGGATGTTGATCTGCTGGCGGTCCCAGTCCACCCACGACTCCTTGATGTGGGCGAGCTCGCCGGCGCGGAGGCCGAGGCGCCCCGAGACGTACAACACGAACAGCGTCTGCGAGACGTACGGCTCGTCGAGCTCGTACGCGGCGTCGACGAGGCGCTCGAACTCCGCGTCCGACAGCGCGTCCTGCTTCGAGTGCCGCACCATCAGGCCACCTCCAGCGACGAAACGCGTCGCTCGACGCCGCACGCGACCACATTCGAGAGCGTTGCCACTGCCGTCGGAGCCTCGCCAGCGTTAACACCGGCAAGGCGCGTACATCGAATCGCCATCTGCTAGGTGGCACAGGGGTCGGTGTGCTCGCACCAGGCCCCGTTTTCACACGGGCGCCAACCTGTGCCTAACCCAACCTCGACCGGTACCGTATATAAACCTACAGAGGGTGTCAACCACTCCCGCGGACCGCGCAGGCGACTCGTCGACGCCGACGAACACTCAGGTATCAGACAGACTCCAGATCACTCTCCGAGCAGTCGCCACTCTGGGCCCACCCCCCTTCTTCGCCCATGTGGGGGCCCATAGTGGGTTGTGGCAACGGGCGGTTAGGACGAGAATAGGCGGAAATTTCACGGTCGCGGCGAGCGCCTGAAACGGTATGCCAGCTATCGCGCACGGTGAGAACTATCGGGTTGATGAGGTGTCACAGCGAGCGCTCGTGGAGCTCGAAGAACGCGGCGCTGTCGGCACAACGGGTCTCGCCGCAGCCGCGGTCGGCGACGTCGAAGATGGGGCGCTCCGACGCGTCCGATACCGGATGGACAAGCACCTCATTTCCGGTGGGCTCGCCTACGAAGTCGACAGCAAGGGCGACGAGCGCATCTTCGAGCTGACGCCGCTCGGGAAGCAGTTCCTCGACGAACACCGCGACGCCGTCGAGTCCGTCGGCGTCGTCCGCGAACTGGCCGCCGACGCCGAGACCGCCGCCGAGCAAGCCGAGCGCGCTGCCGAGCGCGTCGACGGCATGCTCTCGCGAATCCAGTCCGTCGAGGGAACCGCCGGCGCCGCGTCGAGGGAGATCTCCAACCTGAAAGACGAGATCGGAGAGCTCCAAGAGACCGTCCGAGACGTGAAATCCAACGTATCGAGTGTCGAGTACAAGGTGAAGAGCATCAAGTCCGACTCAAAATCAGCGCGCTCGATGTCGTTGGACGCGGTCAAGCGGTCCGAAGAGGTCGAGGAAGAGATGGACGAGCTCCGCTCCGAGATCTCCGAGGCGCGCGACGAGCTCACCGAGCGCATCGCCGACCTCGAAGAGCGGCACCAGAAGTTCACGGAGGAGACGGTGAAGCGTGTGCGGGACGAGCAAGAGTTCGCTGACGATCTCGAACTTCGGATCGCGGTGCTCGAAGGTCGCGTCGACGACGTCGAAGCCGCGACCGAGGCGAGTCTGAAACTTCCGTGGCGGAGTTAGGCGACGTACTTGTCGTCTCCCTCCTTGGTTATCTTGCCCTCCTCGCGAGCGGCGTCGATCGCCTCTCGGAGTGGCTCCGGCGACCCCTCCGTGTGCTGGATGATGTAGGCGACTCCGACCGGCTCTCCAGCCTCGCGAACCGTCTCTGCGACTGCCTGAGTGTACGCAAGTTCGCCGTCTCTGGTAGCTGTCTGGCCACCGTCCGATGCTGCCGGTTGGTCGGCCGGTTGGTCGTCTATTTGTGCCTGACCTTCGTCACCAGCGACAGACTCGATGTACCCCACTCCCTGCTGAACAGAGGATATCTCAGTAACTCCATCTCTGATGGTTAGCTGTACCTGACCGTCGTGCTTCCCGACCTGAACGTTCTCAAGTACGAACGTTCCGTCTTCAGGCAGCGCGTCGGGGTCGTTCCACGATATAACGTCGATGGCTGAGGTCCGGTCCTTGACTGTCGCTCTCAGCGCTGGCGCGTTCTCGTTATCTGGCTGCTGTGCGGTGAGGACCTCAACGGTTACCGTGGCGTAGCCGGTCGGGTCTTCGGCGACATCTTGGATGGCCTGTGCGCCGAAGGCGTTCGGGGTCGAACCGCCGTCTCCTCCGTCATCTCCGTCGCTATCGCCCTCCGCGGAGTCACCGTCGTCACGCGGTTCAGCACCGAAAGCAAGCCGGCTGAACTCCAACTCCTCCGCGGCCATCCCGGTATCTATCCGGGCGCACCGCGCGAGCGGCGGCGTCTTCTGCGAGTGCGAAACGACGTACGAAGTGTTGTCGTCCGCGGCTTCTCTCATCCGGTCGCGGTAGTCCTTCGCGCTGTTTAGCAGGTCTTCCCCATCGAGGCCGTGATCGCGGACGTACTTCGAAACCCGGTCGTGGACGCTTGAGAGCTTCAGCGCTAGTTGTTCATCCGGCTTCCCTTCGTTCACGAGGGCGAAGTGCTTGTCTTCCTCTAAGTAGTCCTCCGTCGCCGCCCGCGAGGTGAGTTCGAGGAACCGATCCATGTGCGACTTACGGGAGCCACCGTCGCCGAACTGCTCTGCGATGTAGAGCAGTGCGTCGTTGATCTCCTCCATCGTGGGAAGGTCTAACTCCTCCGGAGAGATCGAGGCCTGAGCCGCCATCTCTTCCGTGAAGCGGCGGTAGAGGCTCATCCCGAAGTGGACAGTTTGGACCCCTTGGCGGGGGAGGTCGTCCACACCGGTGACATCGTTCAAAGTGAGGAGATCTCGGACGTGGTCACGAGACTCCCTCCAGATGTTCTTCAACGTCTCGGCGTCCTGCCGGAGCACGAACTGGTAGTACGCTAAAGCGTGCTGTTCAAGGTCGTACCCTTCGGGCTCTCTCGTCTCACCACCGGCGTCGTAGGCCATCCCCGTGAGGTGAGCGAACGCTTTCTTGGTTGGCGAACCGGGCTCCTTGACGCCATCTCGGAAGCGCGTCTGAATGCTACGGCGCTCCTCAG
The DNA here is from genome assembly GCF_001280455.1 of Halorubrum tropicale. Taxonomy (NCBI): domain Archaea; kingdom Methanobacteriati; phylum Methanobacteriota; class Halobacteria; order Halobacteriales; family Haloferacaceae; genus Halorubrum; species Halorubrum tropicale. Next base: position 332 of record NZ_LIST01000012.1, on the reverse strand, counting down.
CCGGTCCCTGTATGGACTGCTCGCCCGAGATCATCAGCGGCGCCTTCAGCTGGTACTCTTCGGTCGACTTGTCAGCGTTTCCGCGGGTTGCGACACCGCCTCGCGTGGTCGAGCGCATCAAGTTCTGGAAGCGGTCTACCTCCCAGTCCTTCATGTCTCCCGGCTTGTACTCGTCGTACCACATCGGGATAGAGTTCGTGGAGGCCATCGACGTCATCAGTGCGAACTTGGTGTCGTCGCACGCCATCGGCTCCCCATCCATCCCGAGCAGCTGCCAGAGCACGCTGAGCGTGCTGGACTTACCGGCCCCCGTCTCTCCGGTGACGTGGAGT
>NZ_LIST01000017.1:0-9182 GCF_001280455.1 Halorubrum tropicale | reverse complement strand
GTGCTGAGGTCGGAGATGCGCCGGGTGCCGTCGTCGGGGTCGACGCGGACCACACTCACGCCCGTGTCCTCTGGGTCGACCGCGCGGACGACGTACGGGATGACGGTCTCGCCGTCGCGAGCGCTGACCATCCGGATGATGTCACCCTCCGCGAGGTCGGCGTGATGGTTCGAGACGATCTGGTTCCGGATCTGGAACAGCCCGCCGGCGCCGTCCTTGCGGAACCACTCGCGGAGGACCTCCTCCGCCTCGGCGTCGACGGCCTCGCAGTCGAGGTGCTGCTTGAACACCGGACCGAGCGCGTCGAGGACGTCTTCGCGGAACGCCTCGCTCTCGTGGAGTCGGTGCGCCTCAGCGGCGACCGTGTCGAGGTTGGAGTCGCTGTCCTCGAACTGGTCGCGGCGGTCGAACGTCACCATCTCAGAGCACCTCCAGAACGCCGACGCGAGCCGCCTCGTTCGTGTGGTACTGGAGCCACGTGCGGGCCTCGAACTTGGCCTCGCGAACGCTGTCGGCGTCGCGATGACCGGCCTCGACCCACTCGTCACCCTCGTCGATGGTCCGGGCGCACGCCTCGGCGACTACTTCCAGCGCCCGCTGTCGGGCGACGTGGGAGAGGATCCCCCACGCCTCCTTGACATCCTCGACGTGGTCGGCGTCCTCGCCGTGGTAGCTCGCCCGAAGCTCGCCGGCGGCGCTCGCCGAGGCCGCGGCGTCGCAGAGCCGCGCGAGTTGGTCGTCGGCGCCGAGGTCGTCGGCGATCCGATCGGCCAGCGCGTCGGTCTCGAAGTCCTCCGCGAAGCGCGTCGCGAAGTCGTCCTGCTTCTTCGCCGACGAAACGGAACGGCGGCTCATCGCTCAGGCCACCTCCTTCACGTCGGGGTCGCGGATGTCCAGCACGTCGACCTCCGCAGCGCCGACGCCGGCGCCGCGCTCGGCGAGGTCCTCGGCGGCGACCTCCCGGGCGACGTCGACGTCCCACGCCTCGCGCTCGCCGACCGCGTGGTGAACGGCCCCGTCCAGTCCGTCAGCCGTGTACGTCACCTGCTGTCGCGTCATCGCTCAGGCCACCTCCTCAGCCTCGGCCGTCGCCTCGGCGTCCGGGCCCTCGTCGACGAGCCGACCGAGGAGCTCCTCGCGACGGCCGGCGCCGTACGTCTCGTCGATGTTGAGCGCCGCGTAGATCGGACGGTCCGTCTTCGCGTGGCGCTCGTGGAGCGACAGCAGCACGTCGAGCGCGGTGTCGACTTGGTCGCTCTCGAACTGCCGCCGCTTCTCGGCGGCCTCCAGCACGGTCTTCTGCCAGTCGTCGAGCGAGGCCGAAAGCGTGACCTCCCAGCCGTCGACGTCGACCGCGGCGGCGTCGAGCTCGCCGGCGACGATCTCGGCCACGTCGCTCGTCGAGATGGTCGCCCCGGAGCGGTGGGTGGTCGCGAGGTCGCTGCTGTGGAGCCGATCGCCGTCAACGTCGAGGTCCGCCGTCACCTCGCGCGTCTCCGTCGCGGTGATCGTGCCGAGGCCGTCGGCCTCGGTCGCCGTCTCGAAGCGGGCGGTCCCGCGCACCGTCAGCGTGAGGGTGTGATCGTCGGACATCGCTCAGGCCACCTCCTCGACCGTCTCGTTGTGGAGCGCGCCGATGGGGAGGCCGCGGCGGATCAGCTCCGACCGAACGGCGTCGTAGTCGTTGGCCTTCAGCGCCGTCAGCGTCCGGGTGGTCTGCTCCCAGCCGCAGCGCCGGCGCTCGTACTCGACCGCCCACACGAGGACGCCGCCGTCGACGGCCTCCGTCTCGCGCTCCGTTCGCGTACTGTACAGCTCTGCGCTCTCGCGCCCGTCGGTGGCGTCCGAAGACGCCGCGTCAGTCCGAATTGCCATGGGATTCACCGGGACGGGATTCCCTCCGTCCCCATCCCTACATTGTAGGGATAACGTAATAAGTCTTTCGGAGACCGGCCGCCGTCGGTCGCTTTTGCCTCGTAGCAACCGGCGGATCTGCCTCGTGGCAGCCGGTGATCCGAACGGTTCGAGCGACCGCGCCGGCGGCCTACTGCGCGCCGCCGAAGCGCGGGTGGCCGTCGACGTGGTCGCCAAGCTGCTCGTCGACATCAGCCGGGTCGACCCACGCCGGGATCGGCTTCTCGCCCGTCGCGAAGGCGACTCTCTCAGCGTGCTTACAAAGCTCGTCAGGACCGAGGTTGTACTCCGCGTCCGGGCAGGTACAAGCCCCCGAACGCCCGTCGACGGTGTACTCCTTGCCGCTATGGGAAACGACGAGGTACATGTCGTCGGCGCCGCGCACGTCGCCGATCTCGTCGAGCGCGGTCATCACTTCGGTCAGCGCGCGGACCTCGCGGTCGTTGAGGTCCGTGTTTCCAGCCGGTTCAACCGCCGTAGCCGCGTTCTCCGCAGATGCCATGGGATTCACTGAGGCGTTCTCCGCCTCTATCCCTACATTGTAGGGATAGCGTATTAAGGCTTTCGGAGACTCCGCGCACGGTGGGGAGGGGTGGGTGGGGTGTACACCCCAGCGGCGGATCCGGCGCGGAGTAGTATCAGGTTCCCGAGAGGTGGTTACCCTGTGTCGGGGGGGTGTCGACCCCCGGGGGTCGACGCAGTTCTCAGGAGGTACAGCGTCTCTCGCTTCGGGATCGGCCTCGATTCTGAGTAAACACGCGCGCGCGACCCCCTCCCCCACAGAGAGCGCTCCGATTCTGGCTCTCCCGGGGGGAGGGGGCAGGGGCCCCCGACGACACCCCCCGAACGCTGGTGATGCCGGAGGATAGAGCGCGCCTACTGCGGTCATCCCCGGGGGTCGACATACCCCCGACAGGGTAACCACTCCTCGGAGTCCTTACATATAGCGGTGGAACGACCCTCACCCCTACACACCCCTCGCCACCTACGACGGTTCGCGAGTGCGTGTTCATACAGCGGCGCCGATGGAATCGCCCGCCGAACGCCGGCGCTCCCGAACGCGGCTCGCCGGCGAACGCCGCGGCCGCCGAACGCGCGGCTCACCGAACGCGGTCGACGTCTTCGAAGAGATCGTCGCCGGGGGCCGCCGACGCGCTCACGGGAAGAGCGGCGCCGGCTGGCGCAGCGGATCAGCTGTCGGTGTCGAGTCGGTCGGCGACGTCGTCGACGGGGAGTGGGCGCCACACGTACTGCGACCGACCCTGATCAGGAGACGCGCGCCGCTCGATGAGACCGACCTCATGGAGGCGCTTGGCGGCGCGGTGGATCGAGGACCTGCTTCGGAGGGTGACGTCGGCGATCTCCCTCGACGACATCGCGGTCTTCGACTGGCGGAGAACGAGGTAGACGATCGACGCCGTCGCCGGGAGTTCACCGAGCTGGTCGCGGAGGTCCTCGACGAGGTCGGCCACGCTGTAGGGGTGACCGTTCCCCGTCGCCGAGACCGCCCCCGCCTCACCGTCCGAGCCGGTGTTCGCTGACATGAGACGGGTTAGGGACAACGGACGGGAGAGTCTTCGGGGCGGGCTGGAAGTTAACCGCGGTCGTGGTTAACCAACACTTCCCCACGTCTTAACCAACACCAGCCGGTCCTCCATGAGGTGTGTTGTTTGTGAGATCGGCGCTGGGGCGTCCATGGGGTTGTGTTGTTTCCTCGATCGGCTGGCTGGTGACGCTCGCCGCCTACTCCTCGACGTCGTTGAGCAGCGACCGGACGATGCGGACGGTGGCCTCGAGGCTCGGGTCCGCGTCGAACTCGCCGGCCTCGGCTCGCTCCAGGAACTCGCGTAGCTCGTCGACGTCTTGCTCGTCGTCGAGTTCCAGCTCCAGGTCGCCGGCCTCGACCGCGTCGGCGAGGTCGCCGGCCGGGTCGATGTGCCGCGGGTCGCTATCCGGAACGCCGGTGTCGAGATCGTCGTCGCGCCCGTCGTCAGTCACCATCGCGCGTCACCGGTTCGCGCTCCACTTCGGGGTGGTGGTCAAACCAGACGTCGTTCCCGTAGCCCATCTCGTCGCCGTCGAACCGCACCCTCGCGCCGGGCACCTCCTCGGGATCGGGCTTCTCGCGGACGTCGTCGATCCACCGAGCGATGTCCCGGCGGTCGCCGGCGTCGAGCTCGGCGGGTGCCACGTCGCCGAGTCGGGCGACGTCGTCCACACCGGGGCCGGGATGGAACTCGACGAACTGCTGGAGCCGGCTCGCTTCCAGGCCGAGCCGATTCGCGATCGCCTCCGCGCTGGGGGCTGCGGTGGACATAGGCGCCTGTCGGTAGGTGTCGCACTTAGTCCCGACGCAGGCGGCGGAAGTGATCGGCATCTGAGCCAGCACTCGCGCGCGTGTGGCCTGTCCGAAAAATGGTTGAGCGGCCCTTCCTGGCGGTCGCCTCAGGCGGGGCTTCATGCCCTCCGGTCTTCATGCCCTCCGCGTCGGACGCCCCCGGCGCCGGCTGCTCCCGCGCGCACCCGCGCGAACCTGAAAAAAATGGTCGCGACCTCGTTGAACAACCACCAGACGATCTGCCATGGGGTCGCCGTCCGCCATGAGGTCCGCCGCCTCGCGCGCGCGTTGGGCGACGCCGAGAACTGATCGTGTTCGGTGTCGATGCCCGGCGCTCACGCGCGCGACGCCGCGGGAAAACCGGTCAGTCGAGAGCGGCGGCGGTCACGACTCCAGGAACTGCTCGGCGTCCGCCTCGGCGAACTCCTCGTGCTCGTCGCCTGGGGAGTAGCGTGCGAGCCCGCGGTGGTACGACGCGCTCCACTCGGCGCGGGCCTGCTCGACGTCCTCGACGAGCTCGGCGTGCGTCGACTCGTGGCGCCCGCTCGGCCGCTCCGGGGTGTGGGGTGTCTGGTTCGGGTGTGGCCGTCGTCCCTCGGCGTCGGCACGGGCGAACGCTCGCCTGTACCGCACCTCCGCCTCCTTCATCTTCGTCCCCGAGGCGCGCGAGGTCTCGTAACCGAGCTCGTGACACTCGCGACAGCGGAACCGGAGCGCCGACTCGCCCGGCCGGTCGTCCCACGGCGGCAGGTGGAGCGCTTCGCGACGCTCGCCGCAGCCGGGGCACTTGAACCACGGTCGCAGCCCGCCCATCGGCGGCGCCGTGTAGGCCACGCGCACCTTGTCCTCGACGTCGACCGACTCGGTCGCGCCGGCGGGCGTCGCCGTGTACACGAACTCGACCCACCGGGCAGGTGCGCCGGCGCCGTGCTCCTGGAGGCGATCGGCGGCGGTCGACTCGTCGGCGTCGACGTCGTCGACGACGGCCTCACCGGTGGTCGCGAGCTTGATCCGTGCTCGCGGGTCGTCGGCGTCGCCCCAGCGCCAGGTGAGCGTGGTCTCGCCGAACTCGAGATACTCCTTCAGGTCGGCGACGTCGACCGAGAGCGATTCAACGACCGTCGCCGTGTCCGCGTAGCGGTCGCGACCGGAGCCGAAGCCTCCCATACAGGCTGCTCTTGTGGTCGGATTTTACATAAATACCGTGGCAAATCGGAAGGTGATGTTTCCCTGCTCGGCGCTCGGGACGGGTGTCAGCCGGCGTCGGTGGTGGCGTTCTGGTTGCCCTGGGGAGCGCCAGCGCCATCCGCGCCGCCGTGGTAGTAGCACTTTCCGTGCTCGCCTGTCGCCGGCTGGCGGCACCGTGCGCTGGTTGACTTCGCCGTCGCCTCGCACTGCCCGTGGACGAAGTAGTGCCCGAGGAGGCGCTGCTCGATGTCCTCGAACAGCTGCCGCGCCCACTCTTCGAACGGCTCCGGCATCTCGACGTCGTCGACGTGTTCGCTGTAGTCGGAGTCTGCGATCCGATCGTTCGTCACCTCCGCCGCCTTCTTCTGCGCCTCGTAGAAATCGCGGAGCGCGTCCTCTGTCAGGCCCTCCTGCTGGACGCGCTCTTTCGCCCGGTCGGCCTCGTCGAACGGCTCCGCGAGCTTGGAGGTGTAGGTCTGCGACTCGTAGAGGAGGTCGTGACACTCGCGACAGCGGAACCGGTCGCGGTGTGGTGGCTTGTAGAGCTTTCCTCGGCGTGTTCGGCAGCCGGGGCAGGTGAACCAGGGCCGCTCGCCGCCGAAGTTGGCTGGCGTGTACTCGAGCCCGACAAAGTCAGAGACGTCAGTCGGCTCCCGGAGCTGTCCACCGCCGGTCGTGTAGCGCAGCAAGAAACCGTCGCGACCGGAGAAGTACCGCCAGCCGATCGTCGCGACGGTCTCGTCGTCGGTCTCCCACGACGCCGTCCCGCTGGGGCTGCCGTCGGCGGCGTCCGTGAGCTCACCGACGTCCAGCTGGAGGCTCTTCCCGACAGTCTGGGGCATCCCTGTCCATGAAGTGGCCGCTGTGATCACTAAATCGTTAGGGGTCGAATACGGACATCTCGGTGCTGTCCTGCGATTCGGCGCAGGACGTTGCCCATGGGGTTGTTCCTCGACGTCGACGCTCAGCGGCCTCGGGCAGCCGCGCGCTCCTCTTCATGAGGTTGTTTCGTGAGAGGGCTGAAAAGGCCGAGAGCGCCGCGCTCAGAAGACTCGCTTCGCGATGCTCACGGCGGCGCTGTGGTCCCGGCAGACGCGACTGACCGGGCAGTGCTCGGTCTCGCAGCGGATGGTCGCCTTTCCGACCTGCGCGAGCTGTCCACAGACGTGACACTCCTGAGTCGTCTTCTCGGCGGTGACGCGCTCGACCTGGAAGCCCCTCGCCCTGAGGACGGACTCGGCTTTCTCGCGGAACGCGGGGAGGACCCACTCCGCTGCCTCCGTCGCCCCACGGGCACACTCGGTGAGCGTCCCACTGGTGAACGTGAGGTCCTCGAGGACGACGATGTCAGCGTCCTGTTGCTCGGCGTACTCGACGAGAGACGCGGCCGCCAGGGCAAACTGCTGGTTGAGCATGGCCCGACACTGCTCGATCGCGAGCTGCTCGGCCTCGTGCGTGTCCTCGGGTCGGTCGTCGAGTCGATCGAGAGTGTCGCTGAGCGCGTTGTAGAGCCCGCGCTCTACCTCGCCGCCGGCCACCAGGCCTCCCTTGACGTCCGGACCGGCACTGTTCGGCGCCGCGACCAAGAGCCGCTTCACACCGAGGTCGACACCGACCGAGGTGACGCTGCCGGGGCGCGTAGTCACCGAGTTCCTTGTTTGGCTACTCATCGTCGCCTCCGTCGTCTTCTTCGCTGTCTCTAAGCGTCTCGCCCAACATCTCCCGCAGCGCTCGGTTCGGGAACATTGGAAGTGGGCCACCGAAAGACTCGACGCCGGCGATGGGCGCGAGCTCCTCTTCGACGTGAATCCGGGCTTGATTGAGGGCGGACCGCAGCTCCCGAACCTCCTCCTCGGTGATCTCCTCGCCGGATCGGGCGGCCTCCTCGACGTCGTAGAACGCGTCGGTGATCTGGGAGCGAAGCATGCCGGCTCTGCTCTGTAGCATCCGCCGGCCTCCCGCCTCCCAGCCTGCCTCGTTCTCCTCCTCGGTCGACGTTTCGGGCGTCACGGTGCCTCACCTCGGCCACCGCCACCGCCGACGTCCACTACTGAGCAGTCCGGGAGGTGTTCCGGGTAGCCTTCGATCGGCTCACCGCACCACTTACACGTCTCCCGATTCTCCATCGCCGCGGCCTTCGTGAGCGCTTGCTGGCAGTGGATACACTGAGACTTCTCTCGCGGCGTCGACTGGTGACACCGCGGGCACTCGACCGGCGCCGTGGCCTCGGGTTCATCCTCCTCTTCGATGTCGACACCGTGGAGCCGGGCGACCTCACGGTTCGTGTCGTCCGCGAACGTCGCGATGTACCGTGACGCGATGTCGCTCCCACGGACCCAGCCGTGATGGTCCTCGAGGTGGGCCTGACTCATCCCACGCCGGGCGAGGTGAGACGCTGAGGACTTCCGGAGGTTCGTGAAGCTGACCGGCTTCTCGACGCCAGCATCGCGTGCCGCCTCTCGGATGCCGTAGCGTAACGCCTGGTACGACAGGTCATCAGGACGATCGAGATGACTCCAGAGCGGGTCGTCCCGGCTGTCGCCCGGGTGCTCGCCGAGCCAGCGCTGGAGGAACGGAACGCTGGGAACGAGGACGACCGACCGCTGGCCCTGCTTCCCCTGGACGGTGACCTGATAGCCGTGCTTGTGGTCGGTGACGTCCCCGAGAGTGAGCGACCGGAGCTCACCAGAGCGAAGGCCGGCGTCCCAGCCGACGGCGATCACCGCGGCGTCGCGATAGTTGGTCGTCTGGTCGATCATCGGCAGGATGTCCGCTTGCCATCGGAGCATGTCCGAGGGGTCCGGCGTCGGATCGTGGGTGTTCGATGTCCCCGACGGGATCCACTCCATCGACGCCGGCGGCTCGTCGCCGTTCTCCTCGCTGACACGGCGCCCTACCTGCTTCAGGGCGACTCGGTAGTCCTTGTTGGTCTCGGGGTTGTCGTACGTCTGGTGAATCCAGCGGACGATCTCCTCGGCGGCCTCACGCTCCTCGAGGGCGGCAGCCAGTCCGCCGGCTTCCTCAGCCATCCGGACGTTGTGCCGGAGGAGCTTCTCGTGCCGGTGACCGCCCACCTCGCTGGGGACGAGGAACAGCTCGTCGCTGAAGTCTAGCAGCACCTTTCGGTCGGCGTCACTCCCGCCGCGGGTGCCGTTCTCGAGCTGCTCACGGATCGTGTTGATGGCGTCGTCTCTCTCAGTCATCTTCCTCAGAATCAGGCTGGTCAGTAGTCTGTGCGTCGTGGTGCTTGTCGAGGAGTCGGACGAGCTCCTGGAGCGCGGCCTCGTCGGCCTCGATCGCTTTGAAGGTGATCTCGGTCCCGATCCAGCCAGCGCAGTCGCCACAGAGACCTCCACACCGATTCGCCTGGAGGTCTTCGGCGCCGAGTGGGTGCTCGAGTTCGAGGTAGAACCCCGCGCCGTCCATCTCGGAGCCGCACTTCATACAGACGTCCTCGTCGAGCCGGTGGTTGTGGACGTGCTGGCAGCTCTCGCAGATGTCGGCCTCCAGCGGGTCGATCGGCTTCACCGTCGTACGATCTACCAGATGAGCCGGCTTCTCGTCGCCACAGATCTCGCAGTACTGGAGTTCACTCATCTCGCCCCCCGCCGGCGTCGCCGGTTAGCGTGTACCCGCTGGCTGCGAGCGATTCCTCGACCGATTCTGGAACACCGTCTCCGACGTCGCTGTTACCCCCGACCGGTAGCGTGTGGTCGAGTTCGATCAGGTCGTCGTCTCGGAC